>JAPOPW010000038.1 GCA_026712715.1 Immundisolibacterales bacterium
CTCTCGCCGTCGCCGGACGCCGTCGCGCCCATCCCGCCGTTGAAGAAGAAGAGGATCGAGAACGGCTTGTAAATTTTTTTACCCCTCATCTCTCTCATTCTCCTAACAAGGAACGCCCCGCTCGACAACTGCACCCCGCCCCTCGCCCTGGCCGCGCGCGCCGAGGCGATCCGGGAGGGGGTGATGGCGAGGGCCGGCCCGCCGTTTTGGCCCACCCCCCGGGGGGGGGGGGACGAGAGGGAAAAGCCGTTCTCGAACCTCTTCTTCTTCAACGGCGGGATGGGCGCGACGGCGTCCGGCGACGGCGAGAGCTGCATGAGCTGGCCGAGCAACATTTCCTCGACTCCGACCGAGGTCATCGAGATGCTGAGTCCGCTGCGGGTGCTGCATCGAGGGCTCGTCCCGGGAAGCGGCGGGGCGGGACGCCATCGAGGCGGCCTCGGCCAGGAGATCCGGATGCTCAACACGTCTGCGACCCCGACGGTGGCCTTTCTCTCGGCCGAGCGGACGAGGGTCCCCGCCCGGGGCCTCGGCGGCGGCGGACCTGGCGCGACGGGTGCGGTCGAGATCAACGGTCAGCCGGTCGATCCGAAGGTCCAGCACCTGCTCCGACCCGGCGACATCGTCACCCTGCGAACGCCGGGCGGGGGCGGCCACGGCCCACCCACCGAGCGCGGTCCCGCCTCTACCGCCCGGGACCGGGACCTCGGCTACACCTGAATCCGCCCGTTGCCGACCGCCACGACGTGCCGCGCCCCGAAGGAAGGAAACCGCTTCTTGTTGCGCTCGGAATCGTCAGGCCTGCTTCTCGAGCCATCCAGTCAGCTCGAGCGGCAAGGAGCTTCGCGGGGCAATGCTTGCGACGCTGCGCCCAGAACCGACGAGACCGGTTCGAAGCCACCCATCTTGGCAGCAGCCTCGTACGTTTCGTTTCTGAAACCAATTTGCAAACTTGACTCGTCTGCCAAGATCGGCGCCCCTCAAGAAGTCAAGTGGAGGTCGGTGAGCAAGTGTATCCGGACGGACTCGCCAGGCAGGGCCCGAGGACGGCCGTGAGGTTTCGTGCCGGTACCTACGAATCCTCGTTCCGGGCGACAAGCCTGGACACCGAGTCCTTCAGCTGCCGCCAGGCAGGTACCTGTTCCAGTGCGCCGCCTACGGGAAGTTGCGCCAGCAGAATCTGCCGTTGTCGTCCAAACCTCCGTCTGAACTTTCGGAGTCGGCTTCCACGAAACCCGCTCGCTGCGGCCAGTGCGCTCTCGAGCGTATCCTTGGGAGCATGCAGGTCCTCGACTCGTGCAGGTCTTGGAAGATTGAGTGGTTCGCGTCCTCTCGGATTGCCGGCGACTCGCCTGATGGCCGCTTCGTCGAGCAGTACCCAGGCTTCCGTGGTCCGCACGGGAACGATCGGAACGTGATGCACGGCCAGGCCCGCTCCGTTCGTCGCGTCGCTGATTTCAATCGTTCTCGCTTCATGGCCCGCTGCGTCCGCGTCGCGGTGCACGAAGAGCAAATCGAATTCGGATTCCGCCGACAGCACCGCTACCATTTTCCTTTGCAACATCGAGCCATGTCCTTCTCCGGGGCCTCGTACTGTCGCAAGCGGGATGGCGGAACCGACCGCCGCGGATGCGCCAAGGACCACCAGAAGCCGCTCGAGATGCGGAACCAGCGCCCGGTCGGAATTCCCTTCGCAAAGAAGGATGAATCGAATGAATTGACCGTGCACGTCGATCAGATCGATTCGAATGGAAGACGAAGCTGTACCCCTTCGGGTGGCTGCAGGTAATCCCGCATCGTCGATATTCCGAGAGCCGGTCTCGTGCCATCGAAATCCGTCCGCCAAGTCCCCTTCAGAGGATAGCATTGGAACCCGCGAACAGGTGAATCTGCATATCGCATCGTGGTTTCCCGGGCGAGCAGCACATCGTTCTTGTCCTGGAGCTGGAGGTAGTACGGAGAATGGGTGGCGAGAATGACCTGCCGCATTACGTTTTCGGAGTCGATGGGCAACTCGGCGTCAACCGCCAGATCACGAATCAGAGTCGCCATGGCCGGAAGTTTTTCCGGATGAATGCCGTTCTCGGGTTCTTCAACGCAGATCAGTCCCTTTGCTTCAGGGTCTTCGGCCAGAACCGAAAGCGCGAGAAACCGTAACGTACCGTCGGAAATCGCACTCGCCGCGAATTCCGTTCCGTCATCTTCCGTGACCGAGAGCGTCAGGAGCTCACGGACGTCATCGCGAACCACGTCGACGTTCGACACGGAAACGAGCTCCGCCAGCCGTGACGAGACTCTTGCAACAACATCGCCGTTCGAGCCCTCCCGCTCCTTCAGCCGATTGAGGGTGGCGGCAAGATGGGCGCCGTTGTCGGATACTACATCGGGATCACGGCGGAGCCGATCGGGACGACGCATGGCGCTGGGTTCCAGCGAGAGCAGCCTCCATCCTTGCATTTCCCTTCGTGCTGCGAGAACCGTCGGCGTCGCTATCGTACTCGTCGTGCCGACAATGGTCCTTGGTGCCAAACGAGCGGGCGCTCTTTGCCCTGGTCCTCTCGAACCACCATCCTGATGTACAATGATCTCCGTATGCCCATCGTCACTTTCCGCCGTTGAAATATATCCGGTCCTGGCAAATCGCCGATTGATTACCGCTGCATCTCTGAATGCCGGCTTCGAGTGGGGAAACCGAAGCTTCTTGTTGGCATCACCTTGGGTGATGTGATGCAATTTCTCGGAACGTAGTTCCATGTCGAAGATTGAACGGACGGAATCGGATGAAGATCCGTCCCTTCTTGCAATCTCCAATTCGTAGCGAAGAAAAGTCGAGCTCGCTTTGCCCGGGCGTCCGAAATCATCAACCACATCTTGCGCCACCAACATCTCCGCCGCAAGCTTGAAGGAATCCTTGCGTATTGATTCACTTCGAAAGAACAGATCATCCAGCCGGGCCGTGTCTTCCGTTCTGGCTCGCACGCGAACAGCGGCTTCGAGAATCGAATAGTCGGCGAGAAGGGACAGGAAATGTATCGCATCAAAGATGTTTGATTTCCCTGCCCCGTTTGGTCCTGCAACGCACGTGTAGGGGCCAAAGTCAACGGAAAAATCCACGAGATTCTTGAATCCGTCCACTTCCAGTCGGGTCAACATGGAACTTCGTCTTTCTCCGCTTCTTCGTTGCGTCCCGTTGGCGTCGTACTTCGATCCCGGGAGCCCGCGATTATAGCGGAGCAATCGGGGTAGCCGCCGGGGTTCGATGGCGTCGACGAACGCGAAGGCCGCTTCCGTTCGGCATTGGCATGGTGGGGCTGCTCGTCATGATTCACGTTGCGGTCGAGTTACGGAGCGTCTGAAGCCGGGGCAGGATGTGCGGTGCCTCCTTGGCTTCACAGAGCGGCTGGAGCTCGGTCGCTATCGTGTCCCAGACGAGCTGGCGGCCGCCACGGAGCAATACCCCCTCGATGTCGCTCCAGTCGCGGGGACGGTCCGCGAACGCCTTGAGGACGATGAGGTCTTCGGCAGAACAGGTGTGGAGGCTTACGTCGGGGAGGTACGCGAAGTCGCTCGCACGGTCGACGACGCGCTCCTCGAAGGGCAATGCGCCGAGCGAAATGTCGATTGGTATGCCTCTCTTCGACTGGAGGAGGAGCACCCGGCTCCGCACTGCGAACCCGGCGGCGTCCGGGACACGACCGTCGAACCTGCCGCAAAGCTCTTCGATACAGGCGGCCTCCCCGCCGAAGCCGGCCAGGATGGTGAGGTCGACATCTCCGGTCAGGCGGGGCTCCCCCCAGCGCTGGAGCGCGATTCCGCCGATGAAGCAGAACCGCCAGCTCCGATTCCGGCAAAATGACTGAATCTCATCCGCCAGGTGGAACAGGTCCTGCATTCTTCAGCCTGGCAAAGACCGCCTGCTGTTCCACGAGCCCGGAGGTGATCCTGGGGGGCGCGTCGACGAGCGCGGCGTCGAACGCGCCGTTCAGAGCCATGATCTGTCGAGTCACGTCGATGTGGCGGAGGCGGTCGCGGCGCAGGGCCTCGAGCCTCTCCGAGGCCACCTTCCACGCGCCGACGAAGGCGCGGAGCTCGCTCTTCGGATCGCTGGCCATGTGCAGCGGCTAGCCTGTGTCCCCGTCCGGTCGGTTCGCAAAAGGGTACTACACGGTGGTTGCTTCCGCTCGGCCGGAGAGTCGAAGATCGGAAGTTGTGCCCGGCCACCGGAGAACGTCGGATATGGGACTCGCGCGTGTCCTCGTCGCCAATCGGGGGGAGATCGCGATCCGCATTGCGCGGAGCGCGACGGATCTCGGCCTCGCCACGGTTGCCGTCTACTCCGAGGACGACGCACGGTCACTGCACGCGGCCCGTGCGGATCGGGCCGAGCTCGTGCCGGGGCGCGGAGTTGCCGCATATCTCGACCAGGAGGCGATCCTCGACGCGGCGGAACGGGCGGAATGCGACGCGCTGCACCCCGGTTACGGCTTCCTGAGCGAGAACGCGGGGTTCGCGCGACGTTGCGCGGAGCGCGGTCTCACCTTCGTCGGACCGGATCCGGAGACCCTCGACCTCTTCGGGGACAAGGCCCGGGCCCGCGCCTTCGCGACGGAGCGTGGGGTCGCGGTCCTTCCCGGCACCACGGTCGAGGGGGGAATCGAGGGGGCTCGTGAGTTCCTGGCCGCCCTGGGCGGCGATTCCGGAGGCGCGATGCTCAAGGCCGCGGGCGGCGGGGGCGGGCGCGGGATGGCGGCCGTGCGGAGCGTCGCCGAGCTCGAGAACGCGTGGCCGCGCTGCCGTGACGAGGCGCGCCGTGCGTTTGGACGCGACGAGCTCTACGCCGAGCAGCTCGTGCCACGCGCGCGGCATATCGAAGTCCAGGTGGCTGGCGACGGGACCGGCCGGGTCGTCGATTTCGGCGAACGCGAGTGCAGCCTGCAGCGCCGCCGCCAGAAGATCGTCGAGATCGCGCCCGCTCCGAACCTGGATCCGGCTCTTCGCGGCCGCATCGTCGATGCCGCCCTTGCGCTCGCGAAGGCGGCACGCTTCGCCAATCTCGGGACGTTCGAGTTCCTCGTCGACGAGGCCGGCCGCCCGTACTTCATCGAGACGAACCCGAGGCTTCAGGTCGAGCATACGGTGACCGAAGAGCTTGCCGGCGTCGATCTCGTCCGGCTCCAGCTCGAGCTCGCAGGGGGCGGGCCGCTCCCCGGGGAGCGGAACGGCATCCTCGGCCGCGGCTGTGCGGTACAGGCGCGGGTGAACCTCGAATCCCTCCAGCCGGACGGAACGGTGCGGCCGGCCGGCGGTGTCATCGACGGGTTCGAGCCGCCGGGCGGGCCCGGGGTGCGGGTCGACACGAGCGGATACGCGGGGTATTCCCCGAATCCGGGATTCGATTCCCTCATCGCCAAGGTCGTGGTGCGGACCGACGGTGCGGCCGGGGCCGACGCCTTCGCGGCGGCGGCGGGAAAGCTTCGCCGCGCGCTCGGGGAGTTCCGCCTGGCCGGGGTCGCGTCAAACCTCGGCTTTCTGCGGAGCCTGCTCGAGCACCCCGAGGTCCTGGCCGGCCGGCTCCACACGGAGCTCGTCGAGGGGAATCTTGGCGGGCTGCTCGCCGCGATCGAGGAGGAGCCGGAGGTACCGGTGGCGGAGGAGGCAGCGGCGGGACGAGCGCGTACGGACGCTGCGCCCCTGTCGAACGGGGGACCGCCGGGCGCGTCGACCGCGGTGCTCGCCGGGACTCGGGTGGACGCCGCGGACCCGCTCGCGGTTCTCGCGCACGGCAAGGATGGCGGAGGGGGAGCGTCCATGCCGCAAGGGGCGTCGCCGGCGCAGGGAGCGGTCGCGCCGGAAACTGCCGCTCCGGAGCCGGGGGCAATCCTGGCGCCCATGCAGGGCACCGTCATCGAGCTCTTCGTCGCGGAGGGGGATCCGATCCACGTCGGGCGCGAGCTGCTCGTCATGGAAGCGATGAAGATGCAGCACGTGATCGCGGCGGACCGGACCGGCCGGGTCCGGCGCCTCGTCACGCGCGGGGGCGATACGGTGGCCGAGGGGAGTCCGCTCCTCGTGCTCGACGAGGCCGCGATCGAGCCTCCGGCCGCCGGAGAAGGCCAGGATCTCGACCTCGACGCGATCCGCCCGGACCTCGCGGAGGTACTGGAGCGCCAGGACCTGACCCGTGACGAACGTCGCCCCGATGCAGTGGCGCGCCGCCGGCGGACCGGTCAGAGAACAGCCCGCGAGAACGTGGAAGACCTGGTGGACCCCGGCTCCCTCATCGAGTACGGCGCCCTCGTGGTGGCGGCTCGCCGCCAGCGGCACTCGATGGACGAGCTGGTCCGGCGCACCCCCGCGGACGGGCTGGTGGCGGGGATCGGCCGGGTCAACGGTCACCTCTTCGGCGACGAGCGGGCGCGCTGCCTGGTGATGGCCTACGACTACACCGTGCTCGCGGGCACCCAGGGCAAGTTCAACCACCAGAAGAAGGATCGGATGTTCGCCCTCGCGGAGAAGTGGCGTTTGCCGATGGTGTTCTTCACCGAGGGCGGAGGAGGGCGGCCGGGCGACACCGACATCGTCTTTGCGGCCGACCTCCACATCCCCGCGTTCCACCTGCTGGGCCGACTCAGCGGCCTCGTCCCCCTCGTGGGCATTGCCTCCGGGCGGTGCTTCGCCGGGAACGCGGTCGTGCTCGGCTGCTGCGACGTGGTGATCGCCACCCGGAACGCAAATATCGGAATGGGGGGCCCCGCGATGATCGAGGGCGGAGGGCTCGGCGTCTTCCGACCCGAGGAGGTGGGGCCGATGGAGGTGCAGGTGCCGAACGGGGTCGTGGACATCCCGGTCGAGGACGAGGCGGAGGCGGTGGCCGCCGCGAAGCGGTATCTCTCCTACTTCCAGGGCGCGGTCGACGACTGGGGCTGCGCGGACCAGCGGCGCCTGCGTCACGCGGTTCCCGAGGACCGGCTGCGGATTTACGACGTGCATCGGGTCATCGAGGTCCTCGCGGACGAGGGATCGGTCCTCGAGCTCAGGGCGGAGTTCGGACCCGGCATGGTGACCGCCCTCATTCGCATCGAAGGGCGCCCGATCGGGCTCGTCGCCAACAATCCCGTCCATCTCGCCGGCGCGGTCGACAGCGACGGGGCGGACAAGGCGGCGCGCTTCATGCAGATCTGCGACGCGTTCGACATCCCGATCCTCTGCCTCTGCGATACTCCCGGCAACATGGTCGGACCGGAGGCGGAGAAGACCGCGCTCGTGCGCCACTGCTGCCGGCTCTACGTGACGGGGGCGAGCGTCACCGTGCCGATGTTCACCGTCGTCCTTCGAAAGTCGTACGGGCTCGGGGCTCAGGCGATGGCCGCGGGAAGCTTCCACGCTCCTTTTTTCGCGGTCTCGTGGCCGACGGGAGAGTTCGGGGGGATGGGTCTCGAAGGAGCGGTCAAGCTCGGGTATCGGAAGGAGCTCGCCGCCATCGAGGATTCCGCGGAGCGAATGGCCCGCTACGAAGAGATGGTCGCCGCCATGTACGAGCAGGGGAAGGCCCTCAACACCGCCACCGTGTTCGAGATCGACGACGTCATCGACCCCGCGGACACGCGCCGGTGGATCGTGGAGGGCCTGCGGGCGTGCCCTCCGCCCGAGCCGCGGGCGGGCAAGAAGCGCCCGTGCATCGACACCTGGTAGGAGACCGGCATCGATGATGCACTCCACCCCCGAAAGCGGCACCCCGCCACCGGTCGCTCCGCCGGGCGAGCCGGTGCACTGGCTGGTGCGGCCCCGCACCGTGCGGGGGCTCTGGATCGGGTTCGGGGTGGTCCTCGCCGGCCTCGTTCTCGGCGATCTCCTCATTCACGGGCATCCCGGCTTCGGAATCGACGGAACGTTCGGGTTCTACGCCTGGTACGGGCTCGGCACCTGCGTCGCCATGGTCCTCTTCGCGAAGGGGCTCGGGGTCTTCCTGAAGCGCCGCGACGACTACTACGAAGGGGACGGCGAAGGGAAGGGCGGCGCAGGCGATGATTGACTTCCCGCCCGCCCTCGTGCTCGTCCTCGGCGGGTTCGCGCTGCCCCTCGTCCCGCTCCGCCTTCGCCCCGTGCTCCTCCTCGGCCTCCCGCTCGTGGCCCTGGCCCTGGTGTGGAGCCTTCCCGAGGGCGCGGCGGCGGCCTGGCCGGTGCACGGCTACGCGCTCACGCCCGTCAAGGTGGACCCGCTCGGGCGGCTCTTCGCCACCATATTCGCGATCATGGGATTCGCGGGGGCGCTCTTCGCCCTCAACCAGGCCCGCACCCTCGAGCTCGCGAGCGCCTTCATCTACGCGGGGAGCGCGATCGGGGTCGCCCTCGCCGGCGACCTGCTCACCCTCTTCGTGTTCTGGGAGCTGATGGCTCTCGCCTCGACCGGAGTGCTCATCGCCGCGGGCGGGGAGGGAGCGCTGCGCGCGGCCGGCCGCTACTTCGTCGTCCACATGCTGGGCGGAGCGTTCCTGATGGCCGGGGTGCTGCTCCACGTCGCCGCGACCGGCTCACTCGAATTCACCGCCCTGCCGGCCGATTCCTTCGGAACCTGGCTGATTCTCGCCGGAGTGCTGGTCAACGCGGCGGCGCCCCCGCTCTCGGCCTGGCTCGCGGACGCCTATCCCGAGGCGTCGTGGAGCGGCATGGTGTTCCTGTCCGCGTTCACCACCAAGGCGGCGGTCTACGTGCTCATCCGCGGCTTCCCCGGGACCGAGGTCCTCGTCTGGGTCGGACTCTTCATGATCTTCTACGGGATCATCTTCGCGCTCCTCGAGAACGACATGCGCCGGATCCTCGCCTACAGCATCGTGAACCAGGTCGGGTTCATGGTCGCCGGGGTCGGGATCGGCACCGAGATGGCGTTGAACGGGGCGGCCGCCCACGCCTTCACCCACATCATCTACAAGGCGCTCCTCCTCATGTCGGCCGGCTCGGTCCTCTACATGACCGGGCGGCGCAAGTGCACCGATCTCGGGGGGCTCTTTCGGACGATGCCCCTCACCACCCTCTGCGGCACGGTGGGGGCGCTTGCCATCTCGTCCTTCCCGCTGACATCCGGGTTCGTCAGCAAGTCGATGATTTCCCAAGCGGCAAGCGACGAAACACTCGCCATTGCGTGGTTTCTCCTCATGGCCGCTTCCGCCGGAGTGTTCCTCCACGCCGGCATCAAGTTTCCGTGGTTCGTCTTCTTCCAGAAGGACTCCGGGCTCCGCCCGCCGGACCCGCCCTGGAACATGCGGGCCGCCATGGTGCTTTTCGCCGCGCTCTGCGTCGGCATCGGGATCTGGCCGGACCCGCTCTACCGGATGCTGCCGTTCCCGGTGGACTACGCTCCGTACACCGCGGCCCACGTCGTGAACGCGCTCCAGCTCCTCCTCTTCTCCGGGCTCGCGTTCTTCCTGCTGCTGCCGCTGATGCAGCGCACCCTGACCATCACCCTCGACGTGGACCGGATCTGGCGCACGGGCGGGAGCGGACCCACCGCGGCGGGACTCGCCGGCCGCCTCGTGGCTCCCTTCGCGGCCGGTCGCGCCGGGGCACACGCGCGGGCGATGCGGGCGTTGGACGCCGTGCTCCATCCGTTCGGTCCGCACGGGATCCTGGCCGCCGCTCCGGCCATCGGCACGATGGTGCGCAACGTCCTCCTCGCGCTCCTCCTCGCGCTCGTGCTCGGGTTCCTCGCGACGGTGAACGCCGCCGGCGTCCCCCACGAGCTCCTTGCGACCGACACCGAGAGGTATCCATGAAGATCGGAATCAACGTGATGGGTTATCCGGGCGATCGGAATCCCATCGACAACGCCGTCCTCGCCGAAGCGGAAAGATTCGAGAGCATCTGGATGACGGACGGAAACGGGCGGATGGACGCGCTCACCGCGGCGGCCGCGATCGGCGCCCGCACCACGCGCGTGCGCATCGGGCTCGGAATCGTTCCGGTGTTCAACCGCCCGCCCCCGGTGCTCGCCGCCACCGCGGCGGCGCTGTCGCACATCGCGCCGGACCGGGTGGTGCTCGGGGTCGGCTCCTCCAGCCAGACCATGATCGAACGGTGGTACGGCATGGAGTTCAGGAAGCCGCTCACCCGGGTGCGCGAGACGGTGGAGCTCATGCGCAAGATCTTCAGCGGCGAGCGCACCGCCTACGACGGCGAGACGGTCCGCTCCCATGGGTTCCGGCTCACCTCCTCCGTCAAGGGACGCCTCCCGATCCATGTCGCGGCGCTTCGGCCCGGCATGCTCGAGCTCGCGGGGGAGATCGGGGACGGGGTGGTCCTCAATCTCACTCCCGCGGAGCTGCTTCCCCGCGTCCTCGAGCACGTGGATACCGGGGCGAAGCGTTCCGGACGGCGGGTCGAGGACCTCGAGGTCGTCTCCCTGCTCAACACCTTCGTCACCGACGACGTGGAGGCGGGGACGCAGGCGATGCGCAGGATCGCCCTCGGCTACTACTCGACCGGGGTCTACGCGAGCTATCTCTCCTGGCTCGGCCGCCCCCGCGAGGCGCAGCAGATCCAGGAAGGCTTCGCCGAGCGGGACCGCGCGAAGACCAACGCCGCGCTCGCGGACGATTTCGTGCGCCGGCTCGGACTCGTCGGCTCCGCGGCCGAGGTCCGCTCCCGCCTCGACGAGTACGCGAAGGCGGGGCTCGACACGGCGGTCATCTGGGCCGCGTCCCAGGACGAGACGGAGTACGAAGCGACCCGCGCCGCGGTCCTCGCCGCCGCCTGACTTCCTTGTCCTTTGCGTCGTCCGGGCGCGAGCGCAAGCCTCGCGAGGCGCTACCGCCCGGTGTTTCCTCCGCCCCGCTTCCAGTCGCCGCGGGTGGGGAAGGGGAGGCCGAGGTTCTCGCGCAGGGTGGTTCCGGCGTAGTCGCGGTGGAAGATACCGCGGCGCTGGAGCTCGGGCACCACGAGCCGCACGAAGTCCTCGTACGCGCCGGGGATGTGGGTCGCCGCGACGACGAACCCGTCGCACGCCGCTTCGAACCATTCCTCGAGGCCGTCCGCCACCTCGCTCGGGGTGCCGACGAAGAGCGGCATCTCGCGCACCGTCCCGCGCCGGCTCACGTTCACGAAGTCGCGCGAGGTCGGACGGTCCCCCGCCTGCCGGACGACCCGGTCGCGGATGGCCTGGAGCCCCGTCATCGATTCGAGGTCGCCGGTCCCGAGCGGCTCGTCCGGGGAATGCGTCGCGAAGTCGAAGTTGAGCGCCTCGGCAAGAAGGACCAGGGTGTCGAGCTCGGTCGCGAGGCCCTCGATGTAGGCCGCCTTCTCCTCGGCGATGGTGCGCGTTTCGCCGGTGATGCAATAGACGGCGGGGCAGATCGAGACCTCGTCCGGGTTCCGGCCCGCCGCCGCGATCGCCTCCTTCACTTCCCGGTACACCGGGCGCCCGAATTCGAGGTTCGGATAGATCACGAACAGGATCTCGCCCCAGCGCGCCGCGAACGCGCGCCCGCGCCCGCTCTGACCGGCCTGGATCACGACCGGACGTCCCTGCGGGGTGCGGGGCACGGTGAACGTGCCGCGGGTCCGGAACCACTCCCCCTCGTATTCGAGGCGGTGCACCTTGTCCGGATCGGCGAACGCAAGGCGGTCACGGTCGTAGAGCACCGCGCCTTCCTCCCAGGCGTCCCAGTTGCCGAGGACCACCTCCATGAACTCGTCCGCGCGGTCGTAGCGCCGATCGTGCGGCGGGTGTTCCGTCCGTCCGAAGTTCGCGGCCTCCGAGTCGTTGAGCGAGGTGACCACGTTCCAGGCCGCCCGCCCGCCGATCATGTGGTCGAGGGTGGAGAAGACCCGCGCGACATGGAACGGCTCGTAGTAGGTGGTCGAGTAGGTGCCCCCGAGCCCGAGGCGGCTCGTCGCGAGCCCCATCGCGGTCATCAGCGGGATGAGGTCCATCTTGACCACCCGGATCCCCTGGCGCAGCGCCTCCGTCATGTCGGCACCGTAGCGGTCGGGCATCGCGAGTCGGTCGTCGAAGAACGCGAGGTGGAACTTGCCGGCCTCGAGGGTGCGGGCGATCCGCTGGAAGTACTCGGGGGTGAGGAAGTCGGGGGTGGTATGCGGATGGCGCCACGACGCGGGGTAGTTCGAGCAGTTCGCGGCCTGGAGGAAGGCGACCAGCTTCATCTGGCGCGGCGCGGCACGGTCCGACGCGGTCATGGTGGATCTCCGTTCGTACGAAATTCGGGCCGTCGGGGTTTTCGCCTCCGGTCGCGGCCGGAGGCGCTCCGCGCCGTCAGGCGGGGACCAACGCCTCGCGGATGCTCTCTCCGAGGAGGGCCACGCCGGTCCGGATGGCCTCGAGGTCGGGATAGCCGAACGCGAGCCGGATGAACGGGACGTCGCTGCCGGCCACGTGATACTCCGACCCGGGCTTGAACGCGACCCCGCGGTCCGCGGCCGCGGCGGCGAGCGCATCCCGGTCGAGGCCGTCCGGGAGCCGCACCCAGATGAAGAGACCGCCCACCGGTCGCGACCACGAGCAGTAGTTGCCGAGGTGGCTCTCGAGCGCGGCGAGCATGGTGTCGCGCTTCTCCTTGAGGGCGGCGTTGGCGCGCTCGACGTGCCCCCAGAGGTCCGGCCCGAGGTACTCGGTGGTGATCGCGGCCGAGAGGGTGTTCGGCCCCGCGTCGTGGCGGCGGGCGAGGATCCGCTCGAGGAGTGGCGGGCGGGCCACGACGTAGCCGAGGCGCACCCCGGGGGCGAAGATCTTGGAGAGCGAGCAGATGTAGACCTGGTCCGGCCAGTCGTCCATGGCGTAGAGCGCGGGCGGCTTCTCGCCGTCGTAGTGGACGTCCCCGTAGCAGTTGTCCTCCACCACGAGGCAACCGTGACGCTTCGCGCAGGCGAGAAGCTCGGCCCGGCGGGCGCGCGGCATCATCGCTCCGGTCGGGTTCTGGTACGTCGCCAGGGTGTAGATGAACCGCGGCGGCCGGCCTTCGCGGACCATCTCGTCCAGGATCTCGGCGAGGCGGTCGGTGCGCATGCCGTTGCCGTCCACGGGGACGCCGACCATCTCGATGCCGAGTGACCGGTACGCCTCGATCGTGCCGTTGTAGGTGAGCTCTTCGAGCAGCACCCGATCGCCGCGTCCCTCGCAGAACGTTTCCGCGACCAGGGTCACCCCCTGCATCGACCCGTTGGTGAGGACGATGTGGTCCGGATCGACCTCGATCCCTTCCCGGGCCGACTCGCGCGCGGCGAGGAGGCGCCGGAGCCCCTCGTGGCCGAGCTTGCCGGGGTAAGTGTTGAGGGAGGCGGCGAGGCCCGGAATGACGCGCGCCGCCGCGGCCGCCAGCTCCTCGCCCGGATAGGTCTCCGGATTGGTGTTGCCGGAGCTGAAGTCGTAGGGCAGCGAATCGGTCATCCTCGTCTCCGGGGGGGTGTCCGGCGTCAATTGTAGTGCGCCCCGGCGCCGACCCTGCGAAACTTGCGGGGTCGATATTCACCGCGTGGCGACGGCGGCGCTCGCGTTGCCAATGGAGGGTCCAGGATGCCGATGATCTCCGAGGCGACGCCGATCGCGTTCTCCGATCCGCTGCCCGAGGCGGTGGACGTCGTGGTGATCGGGGCCGGGGTAATGGGGGTCTCCACCGCCTACTTCCTCGCGAAGAATGGCGTGAGGGTCCTCGTCTGCGAGAAGGGACGGGTGGCCGGCGAGCAGTCCAGCCGGAACTGGGGATGGGTGCGGCAGCAGGGTCGCGATCCCGCCGAGCTGCCGATCGCCATGGAAGCGAACCGGATCTGGCGCGGTCTCGCCGAGGAGACCGGGGAACGGGACCTCGCCTTCACCGCGTGTGGATGCCTCTACGTCACGAGCGAACCGGCGCGCATGGCCCGCTGGGAGGAGTGGCGCGAGTCCGCCTCGCGGCACCAGCTCGAATCGCGCATGCTGACCGGAGCGCAGGTCGAGGCCCTGGTCCCGGAACTGAACGGCCGGTGGGCGGGCGGCATCCACACCCCGAGCGACGGCCGGGCGGAGCCCTTCGTCGCGGTTCCGGCCCTTGCCCGCGCCGCGCGCCGGCTCGGCGCGGCGGTCATCGAGGGGTGCGCGGTGCGCACCGTGGAGTCGGAGGCGGGGAGGGTTCGGGCCGTGCACACCGAGCGCGGCCGGGTGGGCGCGCAGGCGGTGGTCCTTGCGGGCGGGGCGTGGAGCACCTTCTTCGCCACGAATCTCGGTCTCGACCTGCCGCAGCTCACGGTCCGGTCCACGGTGGGTCGGACGAATCCGGTCGACCGGCCCGAGATGCCGGCCGTCTACACCCAGCCGCTGTGCATCCGGCGCCGGGCGGACGGGGGCTACACGGTCGCGACCGGGGACCTCGTCGAGCACTATGTGGGCCCGCGGTCGTTCCGGCACCTCACCAAGTTCCGGGCCCTGCTTCGCGGCAGCGCCCGCGACCTTCGACTCAGCGTCGGACCGCCGCGGGGATACCCCGGAAGCTGGACCGGCCGGCGGCGCTGGACCGCGGAAGAGACCAGTCCGTTCGAGGCGACGCGGGTGCTGAATCCACCGCCCTCGGAGATCGCCATGCGTCGCATCACCGCCCGGCTGCCGGTGCAGGCGCCACGCCTCGCCGAGGCCGGGATGGCGGAGTACTGGGCGGGGATGATCGACGTGACCCCGGACGCGGTTCCGTATCTGTGCGAGGTGCCGTCGCCGCGGGGACTCTTCATCGGTACCGGAATGAGCGGGCACGGTTTCGGAATCGGCCCCGGTGCGGGCCGGGTGCTCGCGGACCTGGTCCAGGGCCGGCCCCACGGTCACGACCTCGCCCGCTTCCGGTTCGAGCGCTTCAGCGACGGCAGCCCCATCGTCCCCGGACCCTATTGAGCCGCCGGCGGGCGCCGCCGCGTCCGCCCGGAAGTCCCTTCGCGTCCCGGGGCGGCTCTCGCCGGACGTGTCCGGACGGGGACTCCTCTCAGGCGGCGGCGCGAACCGGCAATCGGCTCCAGACGTCCCGCAGGGCCGCGACCAGGTGCACGAGATCCTCGTCGCCATGGAGCGGGGTCGGGGTCAGGCGCAGCCGCTCCGTTCCCCGGGGCACGGTCGGAAAGTTGATGGGCTGAACGTAGATGCGATGACGCTCCAGCAGGTCGTCGGTCACGCGCTTGCACAGCACGGGGTCGCCGACGAGCACCGGCACGATGTGCGAATCGGAGGGCATCACCGGGAGGCCGGCCGCCCGCAGCATGCGCTTGAGCGCCGAGGAGACTTCCCGGTGGCGATCGCGCTCGGCGTCGCTCTTCTTGAGATGGCGCACGCTCGCGAGCGCCGCGGCGGCGACGGCCGGCGGGAACGCGGAGGTGAAGATGAAGCCCGCCGCGTACGAGCGTATGAAGTCGATGAACGCGGCCGAGCCCGCCAGGTAACCGCCGACCACGCCGAACGCCTTTGCCAGGGTGCCCTGAATCACCGTCAGCCGGTCCATGACCCCTTCGCGCGCCGCGAGCCCGGCTCCTCGCGGGCCGTACATCCCGACCGCGTGAACCTCGTCGATGTAGGTCATCGCTCCGTACCGTTCGGCGAGGTCGCAGAAGGTCTCGACGGGGGCCAGGTCGCCGTCCATCGAGTAGATCGATTCGAACGCAACCACCTTGGGACGGTCCGATTCGATGGCGGCCAGCTTTCGTTCGAGGTCTCCGGCGTCGTTGTGCGCGAAGATGACCTTGTCCGACATTCCGTGCCGGATCCCCGCGATCATGGAGGCATGGTTCCAGGCGTCGGAGACGAGGACGCAACCCGGAAGCTCCGCTCCGAGGGTGGCCAGGGCTGCCTCGTTCGCCGCATATCCGGAGGAGAAGAGGAGGGCCGCTTCCTTCCCGTGGAGATCGGCGAGCTCTCGCTCCAGCAGCACGTGATGGTGCGAGGTGCCGGAGATGTTGCGCGTGCCGCCGGCGCTCGCGCCGTATCGATCGATCGCATCCTTCATCGCGGTGCGCACGATCTCGTGCTGACTCATGCCGAGGTAGTCGTTCGAGCACCAGACCGTGACTTCCGCCACGCCCGACGGCGCGTGGTGGATGGCGCGGGGAAACCCGCCGGCCCGCCGTTCCAGATCCGCAAAGATCCGGTACCGGCCCTCCACCTTGAGGTCCTCGATGCGGCCGGCGAAGAAGCGTTCGTAGTCCAAGGTCCTCGGCCCTCGCGCGGGGTGCGGTGCGGACCGCTTGCGGCACTGTCCGCACGAGCCCCCCGCCGTAGCCCGAATGGTAACCCCCGCGAGGGCGGCGCGGCGAGCCGTCGGGTCGCGTTTGCGCTGGTGGCCGTCGTTCGAAGGGGAGCGAAACGGCGACCGGGACGGCGCCGGGAAGCCCGGCCCCGGCCCCGCCCGGGAGCGGCGGCGGGTGGAGAAGCGCAATCGCTCCCGGGCGACGGTAGGGCCGGGCCGGGGTTCGGAGTCTCCGGCTGGGCGGGCGACTCGGCTCCATCGGGGAGCCGAGGCGGAGTCGACGGTTCTCCGAGGCTAGATGCCGTAGCAGGCCCGGAATGCGGCGGCGTTCGCCCGCATGAGGTCGAAGTAGAGATCCGGCCCGCCCTCGAGCGCGGCCCCGAGCGGGTCGAGGGTGCCCGTCCGCGCGCCGGTGCCCTCGACGAGGGTCCGGACCAGCCGGGGCTCGAACTGGGGCTCGGCGAACACGCACGTCGCCTCGGCCCCGACGATCTTCTCGCGGACCTCGGCGAGCCGCGCCGCGCCCGGCGCCTGGTCCGGACTGACCGTCACGGAGCCCACCGCCCGCAGCCCGTAGCGCGTGTCGAGGTACTGCCAGGCATCGTGGAAAACGATGAACCCCCGGTCCCGGACGGGGGCGAACGCGTCCTCGAGCTCGCCGTCCAGGGCGCGAAGGCGGGCCTCGAGCGCCGCCTCGTTCGCCCGGTAGACGCTCTCGTGCTCCGGATCCAGCCGCACGAGGGCGTCGGCCATCGCCTGAACAATCACTTCCGCATTCGCGGGGTCCAGCCACAAGTGCATGTTGAACTCGCCCATGCCGTGCTCGTGCCCGTCCTCGCGGTGCACGTGGGCATGGTCGTCTTCGTCCTCGCGGGTGTCCGCGTGCTCGTCTTCGTCGTGGTCCCCATCATGGTCGTCGCGGTGCTCGTCAGCATGCTCGTCGTCGTCGTGTTCCTCGTGGTCGTCGACGTGCTCGTCTTCCCCGTGGTCCTCCTCATCGTCGTGGCCGTGCTCGTCCCAGGCCCCTCCTTCGCGCATGCGAAGCAGGGTGATGCCTTCGGCCCGCGAGAGCTCGAGGACGTATGCGTCCGCGGCGAGGGCCTCGATCGGCCCGACGAGGAACGACTCGAGCCCTTCGCCGACCCAGACCACGAGATCCGCGTGCTCGATGGCATGCGCGTCGGAAGGCCGCAAGGACCAGGCATGGGGCGAAGCGCCTCCCGGGACGAGGAGGGAGGGCTCGCCGACCCCGTCCATGACCCCCGCGAGCAGCGAGTGGATCGGCTTGATGCTGGCCACTGCGGCCGGCGCTTCGGCCGCGACTGCTATAGTCGTGGTCCCCGCGAGAGCGGCCCCGGCGAGTCCCGGCAGAAGGCTGTGAAGGCGTGTCATGGTGTTGTTCTCCGGTTGCGGTTGCAGGTATCGCGACGAAGGGCCGCCGCGCGGCTGGGATGAATGGAATGATATGATGTTGCAAGCACCGGTTTCAACACGAGTGTGTCCGGCGTCCGGTCGGGCCTGAAGACTGCGATGCCGTCCGACCTTTCACCGTTCCCCGCTCCCCGGCACGATCACGCCCGGTGCATCGCCGAGGGGCTCGCCCGGGCGGAGGCCGCCTGCCGCGACCGGCACGAGCGTCTCACCGAGAACCGGCGTGCGGTTCTCGAGCTTCTGCTCGCCGAACACCGGCCGGTCGGGGCCTACGATATCCTCGAACGGTTCGACTGGAAGGGCCGGCGGCCGGCCCCGACGCAGATCTACCGGGCGCTCGCGTTCCTCGAGGCCCTCGGGCTCGTCCACCGCATCGCGAGCCGCAACGCATACGTCGCGTGCAGCGGACCGGGCGAGGGGCACGGCACCGTGTTTCTCGTCTGCGAGCAGTGCGGGGTGGTCGCCGAGCCGGACGGGGCCGACCTTGGACGAACCGTCCACGACCTCGCAGGCGCCACGGGGTTCGAGCTTCGCACCCACTTCCTCGAAGCCACGGGAAGGTGTCCGGAGTGCTCGCGCGACGACGGCGCCTGAACCGGTGCCGGCGGAACTGCCGCTGGTCGAGGCCCGCGGGGTCGGGGTGCGGCGCGGCGGGCGCTGGCTGCTCCGCGATGTCGACATCAAGGTGGCGAGGCGCGAGGTCGTCACCCTCATCGGTCCGAACGGGGCGGGCAAGACCACCCTCGTGCGGGTGCTGCTCGGTCTGCTCGGCGCCGATACGGGCGAGGTGCGGCGCGAAGAGGGGGTGACCGTCGGCTACGTCCCGCAGAGAGTCCAGTTCGATCCGACGCTCCCCCTCACCGTCGCCCGCCTGATGACCCTGACGTCGCGCCGTCCCATCGACGCGGTGACCGAGGCGCTCGACGAGACCGGGGTCGGACACCTTCTCGGCGCGCGCGTCTCGGATCTCTCGAGCGGCGAGCTCCAGCGGGTGCTCCTCGCCCGGGCGCTCATGCGCCTGCCGAACCTGCTGGTGCTGGACGAACCCCTGCAGGGGGTGGACTACACCGGCGAAACCGAGCTCTACGATCTCATCGCCGCCATCGTGGACCGGCGGGGCTGCGGGGTCCTCATGGTGAGCCACGATCTCCACATCGTGATGGCGGCGACCGATCGGGTGGTGTGCCTCAACCACCACGTGTGCTGCACGGGAGCGCCGGCGGAGGTCGTCGGCCACGACGAGTTCCGGCGCCTGTTCGGCCCGCGGACGGCGGCCGGGGCCGCGGTGTACCGGCACGTCCACGACCACGTGCACGACCTCGCCGGCGACGTGGCCGACGGCGACGACCGGGGAACGCACGCCGGTGCTGGATGACTTCTTCGTGCGCGCGCTCCTCGCCGCGGCGGGGGTGGCCTGCGTAGCGTCTCCGGTGGGCTGCATTCTGCTGTGGCGCCGGATGGCGTACTTCGGCGACACGATGGCCCATTCGGCCCTTCTCGGCATCGCGCTCGGGGTATTGATCGGCCTCGGCCCGAGCTACGGCGTGTTCATCGTCGCGGTCGCCGTCGCGATACTCCTCGTCGTGCTCGAGCGGTTCGCTCCGGTCGCGAGCGACACCCTGCTCGGCATCCTGTCCCACTCGACCCTGGCCCTCGGGGTCGTCACCCTGGCGTTGTCGGGGAACGGCCACCGCCACGACCTCCTGGGCTACCTCTTCGGCGACGTGCTCGCCGTCACTGCGCGCGAGCTGGTGGTCATCTGGGGGGGCGGGGCGGCCTGCCTCGTCGTGCTCGCGATGGTGTGGCGATCGCTCGTGGCGGCCATCCTGCATGCGGACCTGGCGCGCGCGGAAGGCGTGCCGGTCCTTCGGCTCCAGATCGTGTACGTGGTGCTGATGGCCGCAATCGTCGCGGCGGGCATGAAGGTCGTCGGGGTCCTGCTCGTCGTCGCGCTCGCGATCATTCCGGCCGCCGCCGCCCGTGCGTTCTCCCGCACCCCCGAGCAGATGGCGCTCCTCGCCGCCGGGGTCGGGGTCGCGGCGGGGGTGCTCGGGCTCTTCGGCTCGCTCTGGCTCGATACCCCGTCCGGACCGTCGATCGTGGTCGCCGCGGCGATTCTCTTCCTCGCGAGCTTCGCGGCCTGGCCCGCCGCCCGTTCTTCCCGGTAGCCGCCCGCGGGCCCGGGCGCCCGCATCCCCGTCCGTTGTCGGAGCCCTTTCCACCCTCCTTCCCGCACGACCTCAGTCGCGCGGGAGCTCGTGCTTGAGGACCTTGCCCGTCGCGTTGTGCGGCAGCTCCTCGAGGAATCGGACTTCCTTGGGGACCTTGAAGCGCGCGATGCGTTCCCGGCAATGCTCGATGATCGCGCCTCCGTCGAGGTTCGAACCGTCCTTCAGGACGACGTATGCGCGCCCCACCTCGCCCCACTTCTCGTCCGCAATCCCGACCACCGCGTTCTCGAGCACCCCGTCGAGCTCGTATATCGAGTTCTCGACCTCGACCGGATACACGTTCTCGCCGCCGGAGATGAACATGTCCTTCCAGCGGTCCACGATGTAGAAGTAGCCGTCCTCGTCCACTCGCGCGGCGTCGCCGGTATGGAACCAGCCGTCCTCGGTGAACGAGTCGCGGTTCGCCTCCGGCCGGTTCCAGTAGCCGGGGGTCACGTTCGGCCCCCGGATCATGAGCTCTCCGGTCACCTCCGGGCCGACCGTGCGGCCTTCCTCGTCGACCACCTTTAGCTCCGAGTACATCACCGGGAGGCCGGAAGACCCCGCCTTCTCGAGGGTATGCTCGGCGTCGAGGACGAGACCGAGCGGGCCGGTCTCGGTCATTCCCCAGAGCTGCTGCAGCGGCGTCCCCTTCCTTGCGTAGCGCTCGAGGAGGGCTAGGGGAGCCGGCGCGCCCCCGACTCCGAGGAGGACGAGGTGGTCCAGATCGGCTTCGTCGAAACCCGGCTCTTCGGCGGTCATGAGGAAGTTCGTGGGAACCCCGAGCGCATGGGTGATGGGGGAATCGCGATCCGAGAGGACGCGCAGAAAGTGCCCCGGGTCGAAGGTCCGCACCACGACGTTGGTGCCGCCGGCGTGAAAGACGGGGTTCGCGTAGACGTTGAGCCCGCCGGTGTGGAACGTGGGGAGAAAGACGAGGTTGCGGGAGGCGGGGCCCACCGCGCAGGCGGCCACCGAATTGACGGCGTTGTAGAGCCCCATCCGGTATGTGTTTCGAGCGCCCTTGGGCCGTCCGGTCGTGCCGGAGGTGTACATGATGGTCCAGGTGTCGTCCGCCGTGACCCGTGGATCGGCGAGGGTCCCGCGGGCTCCGGCAAGTCCCGCCTCGTAGTCGCACGGCCCCCCGTTGGCGAGGGACGCCGCATGTTCGAGGTCACAGCTTCGGCGGACCTGTGCCGCGGCGTCCTCGAACTCCTTCCCGTACAGGAGCGCGCGGGGCCCCGCGTCCCCGCAGATGAACTCGAGCTCGGGAGTCGCGAGCCGCCAGTTGAGCGGCAGGAAGATTGCACCGAGGCGCCGGCACGCGAACTGGACCTCGAACACGTCGGAGTCATTGTGCGAGAGCACCGCGACCCGGTCGCCCCGAACGACGCCGAGCCGGTCGCGCATCCACAGCGCCGCCCGGCTGATCCGTTCGTCGAGCTGCGCGTAGGTGAAGCGGCGCCCGGAAGCGAGGTCGTGCACGGCTTCGCGCCCGGGGGAGTACCCCGCGTGATAGCGGATCCAGTCGACGGACGGTTCGTGGAGCGAGGTAGGGCGATCAGGCTGGCTCACGATCAAACGACTCCTTCATGGGCGGCGACTCCGTCTCGGGGAATGATCGTCGCCGGCCTTCGATTGCACGAAATTCCACCGGATGCGAATGATATCGCAAGGGTTCCCGCCTGCCGGGACAAGCCCCGGCAGCACCCGCGCGAACCGCGCACTGCGCAACCGACGGCGACGGACGGGGGACGCCGAAGCCCCGGCGACTGCCGGGACCGGGTCCGGTTGCGGGCGCCGGGGTGGCCGTGCGCCGGGTCCGCGTCCTCCTTCGCGACCGCCCCTCGCCGGGCGGCCTATCGATACGTCGGGTCTTCGTCGGAGTCCTCGGCCGGCCGGGCGACCGCATCGATGATCTGCTGCAGCTCGATGCTGCCGACGGCCGTTCCGTCGGCATCGACGACGTTGGCCATCTTTCGCTTCGAGGCGGACACGACCTGCAGGGCTTCCTCGAGGACGAGGTCGTGCGGCAGCTCGGGTCCGTCGACCGACGCGCCCGGCGTCATGACGGATTTCGCCTCGATCACCCGGCTTCGATTGATGTCCTTGATGAAGTCGAAGATGTAGTCGTCCGCGGGGTGCAGGATGATTTCCTGCGGATCGCCCTGCTGGATCACCGCCCCGTCGCGCAGGATGGCGATGCGGTCCCCCAGCCGGAGCGCCTCGTCGAGATCGTGGGTGATGAAGACGATCGTCTTGTGCAGCTCCTCCTGGAGGCCCAGCAGGACGTCCTGCATGTCCGTGCGGATGAGCGGATCGAGCGCCGAGAATGGCTCGTCCATCAGCAGGATTTCCGCGTCGGTGGCGAGGGCCCGGGCCAGCCCGACCCGCTGCTGCATGCCTCCCGAGAGCTGTGACGGGTAGTGGTCCTCGAATCCGGAAAGACCGACCCGCTCCAGCCACTTCCGGCTTCGCTCCTTGGCCTGCCGGATGGGCGTTCCCTGGATCGCGAGGCCGTACGCGGCGTTCTCCGCCACGGTCTTGTGCACGTGCAGTCCGAAACGCTGGAATACCATCGAGACCTTGTGGCGCCGAAAATCGATCAGCTCCTCCTTGGTCATCGTCAGGACATCCTGCCCGTCGACCACGATCCGGCCGGAGGTGGGCTCGATCAGCCGGTTGACATGGCGGATCAGGGTGGATTTGCCCGATCCGGACAACCCCATGATGACGGATATCTCGCGGGGGGTCACCGCGACATTGATGTCCTTCAGCCCCAGCACGTGATTGTGCTTCTCGAGCAGCTCCTGCTTGGACATTCCCTGCTGTACCTGCGCCAGCACCGACTGCGCGCGCGGACCGAAGATCTTGTACAGGTTTTCGATGCGGATCTTGACCTCATCCATGATCGATCCCCTTGCGATGCCGCTGGAGGCGCTCGCCGAACCGCTGCGAGACCCGATCGAAAATGATTGCGAGGGCCACGATCGCGAGGCCGTTCATCAGCCCGAGGGCGAGGTACTGGTTGGAGATCGAACGCAGGACCGGCACCCCCAGGCCGGCGACCCCGATCATGGACGCGATGACCACCATCGAAAGCGCCATCATGATCGTCTGGTTCACGCCCGCGAAGATGTTCGGCAACGCGAGCGGGATCTGCACGCCGAACAGCTTCTGCCGGTAGTCCGCGCCGAACGCATCGGCCGCCTCCAGCGCCTCCTTCTCGACCAGCCGGATGCCGAGGTTGGTCAGCCGCACGATGGGCGGGATCGCGTAGATGCACACCGCGATGAGACCCGGCACCTTGCCGATGCCGAGCAGCATCACGACCGGGATCAGATACACGAACGCGGGAATCGTCTGCATGATGTCCAGGATCGGGGTGATGGCGGTCTGAGTCCGGTCCGACCGTGCCATCAGCACCCCGAACGGGATCCCCACCGTGATGCAAAGGAGAGTCGCGACCGAGATGATCGCGAGGGTCGACATGGTGTCGTTCCACATCCCGAAGTAGCCGATCGCGAGGAACGACAGGACGCTCCCCGCCACTACCGCCTTGCTGCGTGAACCCAGCCAGGCGAAAAGCGCGATTACCAGGATGATGAGCGGCCATGGGGTCGCGCGCAGGAGCTTCTCGAACCAGACGAGAAACCAGAGCAGGGGCTCGAAGAAGTTCTCGAGCGCTTCGCCGAACTCGCGCGAGAAGTCGCGAAATCCCCCGTCGATGGCCTTCTTGAGGTCACGAAGCGCCTGCCGCTCCATGCCTGGAAATTCGGTCAGGAAGTCCATGCACGCCTCCTGTCGGGTGCGAAAAGTCCGGACTCGGAACCCGATTCTGCGATATCAGAAAAAAGAGCCCGCCTGAACAATCCAGGCGGGCTCGTCCATGCTGGAAAGAGTATCGGGACGGCTGTACGCGCCGCGTTACATCGCCTTGATCTTCTCGGCGATTTCCGCCGGCACCCATGCCTTCCACACGTCGGCGTGCGCGCTCAGGAATTCAGCCGCCGCGTCCGACCCCTCGGCCTGGTTCTCGTCCATGTAGACCAGCATGCCGTTCATCACGTCACCGGGGAAGACACGGTTCTTGAGGTAGTCCATCACGTCGCTTCCGGCGTTCGTCGCGAACTCGTCGGTGACCACGGTGTGCACTTCCGACACCGTCCACGAGGACGGCTGCGGGTCCGCGCACTCCTGCTCCGGCTTGACGATGCAACCGTCCCAGTGTTCGCTGCCGATGAACGGCACGCCGAAGTCGAGCTTCACCATCTTGTGCCGGCCGATGAGGGCGGTCGGCGACCAGTAGTAGCCGAACCAGAACTCGCCGCGGTTGACGGCCTTGCTCATGGAGCCGTCCAGACCCGCTGCCGAGCCCGGATCGACCAGCTTCCAGCCCTTCTCGGCCATCTTGAACGCACGGAAGAGGTTGGCGTTGGTGAGCTGGCAGCCCCAGCCGGCCGGGCACCCGACAAAGGCGCCCTTGGACGGATCTTCGGCGTCCGGGAACAGGTCGGGACGCTCGAGAACGTCCAGCACGGTCTTCAGCTCCGGGTGCTTCTCGGCGACGTACGGGGGAATCCACCAGCCCTCGCCGAGTCCGGTGATGGGACCGCCGTTGGCGGAGTGCAGCCTGCCGTCGTCGATTGCGACCTTCAAAGGATCGCGCACCGCGTTGACCCAGAGCTCGGGCGCGACGTCCGGCTCGCCCTTCTCGTTCTGGGAGGTGAACGTGGGCATGGTGGCGCCCGGCACGAGCTCCACGGTGCACCCGTACCCCTGTTCAAGGATGATCTTGTCCACTTCCGCCATGAGCTGGGCGGAGGCCCAGTTCATGTTGGCGACCTGGATGTTGCCGCATTCGGCCATGGCCACGCTGGTGCCGAGCAATAGCGCCAGGCCGATCGATGTCTTTCTTGCAATGTTGTTCATGTTCGTGCTCTCCAGTTTGCTGTCCGTCGTGCCGTCGTGTTGCGGTCGACGGCCGGTCGCTTCGACGCCGGCTTCGCCGACGAAAGGAGTGATTCCGGTCTCTCCATGTTCGGCCTTCGCGGAGGAATCTAGCATGGGGCCGCGGGACCGGCCAAGAACCGAAAACATGCGTGCGGCGCCCGTTCCGACTACCCCACGGGTCGTACCTTGCGCGGGGCGGCGAGCCATACGCATACGGCGGACGCTACCGACAGGAGGATCGCGAGCATGAAGGCGGGGGCATAGCTGCCGTCGTGGTCGAACACGATTCCGCCAATCCAGGGGCCGGCGGCCGCTCCGAGGCCCGCGCCGAGGCTCAAGGTCCCGAAGATCGTCCCGAAGCGAGGACCCTGGAAGATGTCGGCCGCCACCGAGCCGTAGAGCGCGGCGATGCCGTAGCCGAGGAACCCCTGGGCGGTGACCATGACGTACATCAGCACCGTGCTCGGGACGTGCTCGATGACGAGAAGCAGGGCGTAGCAAAGGACATAGCCGCCGCACGATGCGGTCCAGCCCCACTCGCGGCCGATGCGGTCGGAGAGGTGTCCGATCAGGATGAGGCCCGCGATCCCCGTGACCCCCACCAGGGTGAGCGCCCACGCCGCCGTGGTGGCCGGGAACCCGATGTCGATCAGGAACTTCGTCTGGTGTACCTGGATGAGGTACCACGCAAAGAGGGCGCAGAAGATTCCGGCCCAGAGGTACCAGTACCGGGCCGAGCGGAGCGCGCCGGCGAGGGTCCATTCGACTTCCACCCGGGCCGCACCGGCCGACTCCCCGTCGTTCGGGCCGTCGGGCCGGTCGCCGTGCGGCGACTCGTCGCCCTCTGCGTGCAGGCCGAGCTCCTCGGGATGTCTGCGGGGGAGGAGCAGGTTGACGGGGAGGACGATGGCGAGCAGAAAGAGGGCGAGGAGCCAGCAGGCTTCCCGCCAGCCGAACGTGTCCAGGATCCACTGCATCCAGGGGAACAGGGCGAGGGCGCCGAAGCCGACCCCCGACGCGGCGATGCCCATCGCGAGGCCGCGCCGGCGGGTGAACCAGTTCGGGATGAACGCGCCGTGGCCGATGAACGCGAGGCTGATGCTGGCCCCGACGGCAAGGCCGCCCAGGGTCACGTAGAGATGCCACGGCTCGGTGGCGAACGTGGCGAGGATGAGACCCACGGCCACCGTCCACGCCCCGATGGGCATCACGAATCCGGGTCCAAGGCGATCGATCAACCACCCGATCCCGGCCGAGAGGGGGATCGAGGCGAGGAAGCCGAAGGAGAAGATGCCCGCGGTGAGCCCCCGCGACCAGCCCGTCTCGTCGAGGATTGGCGGAAACAGGAGGGAGAACGCGGTGCGGCTGTTGGCCCCGATCCCGATGGTGACGATCGCCACCCCGAGCAGCAGCCAGCCGTAGTAGAAGGGAAGGCGGGCGGCGAGCCAGGCCGCCACGCTCGCCGGGGGCGGGGAGGGCTCGGTCAAGGGATCGGCCGCTCCGGCGCGCGCACCGTCCGCGCGCGCCGGAGCGCTCGGCTCAGGCAAAGTTGCCGCGCTCGTCGAAGCGCAGCGGCTTCGCTTCGTCCAGCACCTCCAGCGACGGGTTCGCCTCGATCTCTTCGTGCAGTCCCGGCGATGCGTCGAACTCGGCGAGCAAGTTCGTGTTGCGGATGCGCACCACCCGGGCGGTGGCGGGATCTTCTTCCGCTCGCACGGTGAGGCACACCTGCATCGCCTGGAGGTCGTTCTCGGCCATGAGGGGCATCTTCGATCCGGCGAGCCGCTTTGCGGTGAACGTGTTCATGTACGTCGAATGGAGGTCGATCTCCTCGAGCAGGCGCCGCGGCATCACGTCCGCCTGCCCGATCCCGGTCGCGTTGCCGTGCGTCTCGGCCGTGAGAGAGCGCACGTAGATCGCGCCGATGCGGGGGCGCTCGAGCCCCGGCTTGGTGCCGATGACGTTCGTGTCCATCCCCGATCCGCTGACGTTCTTCCCCATCTCCTCGACGATGAGGGTGTCCACGTCCTCGAAGGGAATGCGGGGGAGGTGTCCGTAGGCGGTCTCGAGGAGGGCGGCCTCCTCGTCGACGAGCGCGTCGTGCGAGTCCATCGACACCCCGCGCACGAGCGCCGTCTCCTTGAACGCATTGTCGACGAGCGCGATGCCGCCGAGAAACGGGGCGGGGGAGTGCGCGAGGATGATGTCCGACGCCTCCAGGATCATTCGCCGCATCTCGACCTTGAGTCCCTGCTGGTGGATCTTCTGGGCGCCGGCCTGCTTGCCGAGGCCGATCACCATCATCTTGCAGATCCCGCTCTCCACCTTCCCCGTGAAGCCGGTATGCGGCTTCACCCGGTTGACGACCACCACGCCGTCGGCGTCGCTCGCGTTGCGGTCGAGGTAGACCGGGAATCCGGTGGAGGTGGTGCCGACGCGGATGACTTCCATGGAGGAGCGGATGGGCGCGCGCACCGTTTCCTCGGTGATGCCGTTGTTGGCCAGCACCTCGATCTGGCCGGCCGCGGTGGCGCCGCCGTGGCTCCCCATCCCGGGCACCACGAAAGGCTCCCCGCCGGCTTCGCGGACCGCGGCGGCGACCTCGCGCACCGCCACCGCGAGGTTCGGGATGCCGCGGCTGCTGCCGGTGATCGCAATGCGCTGGCCGGGACGGACACCGGCGAGGAAGGGAGCGACTTCGCGGCGGGTGGCGGCGGCGACGTCCGACTCTCGGGGCCGGTCGAAGGTCTGGCGGACCCGCATGAGGGCCGGGATGTCGCCGGTGGAGATCCCCGACTGGTGATCGTCCAGCCCGAACGTCTTGCGAAGCGCTACCGGGGTGCTCAAGTTCGGTCTCCGAGGAGTGCGTCTTTCGTCCAGTGTAGCGCGTACCACGGCCGAGCCGATTCGACCTGCGCGTGCCGGTGAAGGCCGCGCGCGCAAAGACTGCCCGTGCGAATCGCGGAATGCGGCGCCACGGACCGCGACCGGACCGCCGGGGATCCCTGCATCGCCCGCCGACGCCGCGCTCGAGGGCCCGCGCAGGGTCCGCCGGCGAAACGGCGCTCGAGCGTCCCGGATGCGGCCGGGGGTCAGTCCACCGGCTTGTCGCCGTCCAGGCCGAAGAGGGCGTCGAGCGCGGCGCGGGCCGACTGCGCTTCGGCCTCGCGGCTCCCGTCCCCGGCATCCGGCGACAGCTCGAGGTAGCCGCAGAAGTTGGCCCGTTCGCGATCGCGCACGTGTTCCGCGACCGGTTCGCGGCACCCGTGGCTCCGTCCCGGGTCGTGGAACCGGCACATGCGGCACACGTGCAGGTCCGCTCCGCACGCCGGACAGGTCTCCGCCCGCGGAAGCGGGCGCGGCAATTCGCCAAGGGGGGCGGCGCAGCGCCAGCAGGCGAAGCCGGCCGCGCTCATGCCGCGGCCCGGGGCCCGGAGGCGCTTCGCTCGGCACGCGCGGACTGAACGCGTTCCCAGGCGGCCCTGATCTGCTGCGTGCGTTCGGTGGCCGCCCGCATCATCTCCTCCGGCAATCCCTTGGACGCCAGCTTGTCGGGGTGATGCCGGCTCATGAGACGCCGGTAGGCACGCTTCACCTCTGCGTCGGATGCGTCCGGAGCCACCCCGAGGGTCGCGTACGCAGCCTCGAGGGTGGGGCCGTGCGCCTCGCGCGACCGCGCGCCCACTCCGGCGCCCACCAGGCGTTCGATCTCGAGGTAGACCGCCTCGGAAAACCCGAGGCGTTCCGCGATATGCTTCAGAAGGCGCCGTTCCTCGGGATGCACCCCGCCATCCGCCCAGGCGGCCTGGACCTGGACCTCGAGGAACATCCGAAGGACGTTCGTGGCGCGGCCGCACTCCGTCCGGAGCTGGTCGAGCACGTCGTCGAGAGGGAAGCGAGAGGACTTGCCCTCGTTGAATATCGCCCGCGCCGCGCGTCTCTGATCCGGGTCGAGGCCGAGCTCGTCCATGAGCTGGTTCGCGAGGCGGATCTCCTCCGGGCTGATCTTGCCGTCCGCCTTGGCGACCTGCCCCATGACCCCGAAGGTCGCCGTGAAGAAGGCGAGCTGGGCGCGCTCGCGCCCGGAGACGCTCGGGCCTCCGGCCTCGATGGACCGGACCGCCCGGCCGAACGAGCGCCCGAGGGCCGCCCCCAGCACCGCCCCGATCGGCCCTCCGACGAGAAAGCCGAACGTACCGCCGAGAAGCATCCCCCACCAGCTCACACGCTGTTCCTCACGAACGAAACCCAGGGAGGGAAGGGTAGATCAATTGCGGGTGCGAGCGAGATTACGGCATCGCTCCGTCGTGAATTTGCGCGTAGGCGGGGGAGGGGGGGTGGGTCGGAACGCGCTTGCGCCGGGGGCGCCGGCGCGTCCCTCATCGACGCCGGACGGAAGTTGGGGGCCTACTCCCGCTCCCCGGGGGCCAGGCAGTCCCGGAACGACGCCGCCATGTCCCGGAGCACCGTGAAGTAGAGGTCGGGTCCGTTCTCGACCCCGGCGCCCAGGGGATCCAGGGTGCCGGTCCGCACCGGGGTGCCCTCGACGATCGTGGCAATCAGGCGCTGGTCGAACTGCGGCTCGTCGAACACGCACGTCACGTCGAGCGCGCGGATCTTGTCGCGGAGCTCGCGGATGCGCCTCACCCCGGGCGGACGCTCCGGATTGACGACGGCCGAGCCGACCACGGTCAGTCCGAAGCGGTCCTCGAAGTACCGGTATCCGTCGTGGAACACGATGAACGGCTCGCCGCGGGCCGGAGCCACCATCGCGTCGATCGCTTCGGTCAGCTCGTCCAGCCGGTGCAGGAGCGCATGCGCGTTGTCTTCATACGTGCCGGCGTTCGCGGGGTCGGCCTCGGCAAGGGTCGCGGCGATCATCCGGGCCATGGCCCAGGCGTTGACCGGATCGAGCCAGACGTGGAGATCGTAGGGCTCGTGCTCCATGCCTTCGTCATCGTGATCCTCGCCGTGAGCCCGGTGGTCGTCCTTTCCTTCGTCCCCGCGGCCGTGTCCGCGGTCGTCGTTATCGTCGTCGTGATGGCGGTGCGCGTCCTCCTCGAACGCTCCGCCGTCGCGAAGCGGCCGGCGGATAAGCCCCTTGGCGAGGGCGAGCTCCACCACCCGGGCCTGACCCGCGAGCACCTCGATGGATGCGGCGAGGGATGCCTCCAGGTGCTCGTCCACCAGGAACACGACCGCCGTTTCCTCCAGCACCGCCGCGTCGGACGGACGCAGGCTGAAGTCGTGGGGCGAGCTTGCACCGCGAACGATGAGGTGCGGCTCGCCCACCCCGGCCATCACCGCGCTGACGAGCGAATGCACCGGCTTGATGGATGCGGCGACCCTCACCCCGGCGTCCGCCGACGCCGGGATCGAGACGGCGCAGGCGAATACGGCGGCGGCCAGGGCGGGCGGAGTGCGGTGCGTCACTGAAGCGCGTCCGTTCATTTCCGAGACTCCCGTACGGAATTTCAGGGGGACAGCTCTCATGCAGAATTACGAAATGTACACTTCGTGTTTTCGAAAAAGTAAGCGAACCCGACAGACGTTCGACGGGCGTTCGGGACCGGTGCGCCGTGGCTCTTCGCCTCGGTGCCGATCCGGGGAATCGAGACCCGGCGAGCGGCATCCGGTCCCTGTTCCGGTTTTCTCGGATACGATTTCCGGAACGCGCACGGCCCCATCTTGCGAGGCGCCCGGAGCATGGAGAACGCGCAATCAGGAGATTCGGGTCCGCTCGTCGTCGCCCGTGACGTCGGCGTGCGCCGCGGCGAGCGCTGGATCGTCCGGCACGTCGATCTCGAGGTGCAGCGCGGGGCGCTCGTTTACCTGATCGGCGCCAATGGTGCCGGCAAGTCCACGTTCGCGAAGGCGCTCCTCGGTCTCATCGAGATCGACGAGGGCGCGGTCGAGCGCGCTCCCTTGCTGGAGATGGGCTACGTCCCGCAACGGCTCCCGGTCTCTCCAACCCTCCCATTGACCCTGCGGCGGCTCGTGACCCTCACCGGCCGCTTCGCCGAACGCGATATCGACGCGGCCCTTGCGGCCGTCGGACTGCAGCGGCTCGGAGACCCGCCGGTCACGACCCTGTCGGGCGGCGAGCTCCAGCGCCTGCTGCTCGCCCGGGCGCTCATCCACCGTCCCGGCCTGCTGGTCCTCGACGAGCCGGACCAGGGCGTCGACCTTGCCGGGGCGGAACGGTTCCACGAGCTCATCGAGGAGATCCGGCGCGATCTCGGGTGCGGGGTGCTGCTCGTCTCGCACGACCTCAAGCGTGCCATGGAAACCGGTGACGACATGGTGGTCCTCGTCCCGCATGAACACGATGCGCCGGTGGACCGGACCGCCGGGGTGGGCCCCGCCGCCCCGGGGCCGGGCGGCGGACCACGAGGCTGAACGATGCTGGACGACTTCTTCACCCGCGCCCTGCTCGCCGGCATCGGCCTCGCGCTCGTCACCGGGCCCGCCGGATGTTTCGTCGTGTGGCGGCGTCTCGCCTATTTCGGCGAGACGATCGCGCACTCCGCCTTGCTCGGGGTCGCGATCGCCATCATCTTCGAGTTCCATCTCGTCGTCGGCGTACTGGCGAGCGCCTGCGCGGTGGTCCTGCTGAGGTTCTACCTCGAGCGGCGCGACACCCTTCCCGCCGACACCGTGCTCGGCCTTCTCGCGCATGGCGGGCTCGCCGTCGGTCTCGTCGTGCTCGCCTTCTTTCCCGACATGCGGCTCAATCTGCACGGCCTGCTCTTCGGAGACATTCTCGGCGTGTCGCGCGTCGATCTCGCAATGGTCTGGGTGGGTGGCGCGGTCGCCCTGGGGGTGTTCTGCTGGCTGTGGCGCCCGCTGCTGGCCGCCACCGTCAGTGTCGACCTCGCGGCCGTGGCCGGACTTCGGCCCGAGCGCACGCGCCTTGCCTTCGGGTTTCTCGTCGCGGCGATCATCGCGGTCGCCATCAAGATTGTCGGGGTGCTGCTGATCGTCGCCCTGCTCGTGGTCCCGGCCGCGACGGTGCGGCGCTTCTCGTCGACTCCCGAGCGGATGGCGGTGGGAGCGGCCCTGGCCGGGGTTGCCGCGGTCGCCGGCGGGCTGTTCGCGTCGGCCGAGTTCGACACCCCTTCGGGCCCCTCCATCGTGGTGGCCGCCCTGGTGCTGTTCGCGGTGACCCGCTTTCGGCAACGGGGCCGGGGGTGAAGGGAGGGGTCGTGTCGCTCGCGTGGTTCAACGCAGGGTCCGCGTCGCGGTCTGCGGCCGGGGAAGGCGGACCCCCGGCCACCGGGGACACGGGGCTTGCCGGCGGATGGTTTCCGCATCGACCGGGTCCCCGATCGACGTGCGACTCCCGGCGACCGGACGGGCTCCGCGACGGAGGGTCGACGGTGACCGGCGCACCAACCACCAGGGGCGAAGGCCCGTTCTCGTGCGCGCCGGCGTTCATCGGCGGAGCCGGCCTGCTCGCGAGCCTCCCGGCGGCGGCCCACGAGGCGTCGCAGACGCCGCTCGTCACACCACCGGAGGGCGGCGGGCTCCTCGGGCTCACCCGGCTGGTGCTCGACATCCAGCGGCGCGCGAACGCGGAGGTCGCGACCCACATGAGCGCGATCGAGCGGGGGGACGATCTCGGCGCGTTCCTGCTCGGTCTCGCGATCGCGTTCGCGTACGGGGTCGTGCACGCGTTCGGGCCGGGTCACGGGAAGTTCGTGATCGTCTCGTACTTCCTCGGCCGGGAGGTGCGGGTTGTCCGCGGCGTCGCGATGGCCGCCCAGATCGCGGTCGTCCACGTCATTGCCGCCGTCCTCGTGGTGTGGCTCGCGGACACGGTCCTGCGGACCGGATTCGGCATCGGGCTCGCCGAGGTGCCGGGGGTCCGGGCGGCGAGCTTCCTCATCATCGTCGGCATCGGCGTGTACATGCTGTTCCGGGCGGTCCGGACGTCGCGAAGCGCCGACCACGAGGCGACGGCCGGCCACGGGCACGGTCATGCGCACGGGCACGGGCACGGGCACGGGCACGGTCATGGCCAGGACGATGGCCACGGTCACGGTCATGGCGAAGGACTTGGTCATCCCCACGCCCACGCCCACGATCACGTCCACGACCACGGCCATTCCCACGCCTTCGGGCACGCTCATTCCCATGGCCAACGCCACCACCACGGGGGCCGGGTGGAAGGCGGCTTCCTCGCCCTCGCCGCCGGCATGGTTCCCTGCCCGGGGGCGGTTCTCATCATGCTCTACGCGGTGGCCAACGACATGATCGTCCCCGGCTTCCTGCTCGTCGCGGCGATGTCGCTCGGGATCGGGCTCAGCATCTGCGCGCTCGGGGTCGGGGCGATACTCGCGCGCCGGACCGCGATGCGAGTGTTGGAGCGCTCCGGCGGCAGCAGGGGCGTTAACGCGCTGCGCAATACCCTGAATTACGCGGGAGCGACCTTCGTGACCCTGATCGGGCTCGTCTCGTTCGTCGCGTTTCTGGACGTTCCACTCGGCTGACACGGCCTCCGGCCGAACGTGGCCGCCTCGGCGCGACGACGACGCTCCGGCGTGCCGAGTGTGCGGGAGTCACTCCTCGCCGAGCCCCGGGCGCAGCTGCGCCACCGTGTCGAGAAGGGCGTGATGGTCCCCTACGAGACGGAGCACGATGTGGCCCGCGCCCGCTTCCGCATAGCTCTCGATCCAGTCCCGCGCCGCGCTCGCCGAGCCCGCCAGGCAAGCCTGTCGCCGGCGGAGCATGGTCGCCGGCGCGCCGTAGTACCGCTCGAGGTACGCATCGATCCTCGCGTTCCCGGCCGCCTCGTCGTCGTCGATCGCGAGGGTGAGGTAGACCGCGCCGGTGACGTCGTCCGGATCGCGGCCGGCCGCGGCCGCGACGGCGCGCACTTCCCGCCACTGCTCGCCCCAGGTTGCGGCATCGGGTCCGGTCGGAAACCAGCCGTCGAAATGCCGTCCGGCGCGCTGAAGGGCGGCGCCCGCGGAGCCGCCCCCCCAGATGGGAGGGCCGCCGGGACGGTGGGGGGTGGGCCCGAGGCTTCCCTGCTTCACGCGCCAGCGCCCGTCCCAGTCCACGGGCTCTCCGGACCACAGGGCGCGGCACAGGCGCAGCCCCTCGAGCATGCGCGCCCCGCGCTTCTCGAAGGGCACGCCCGCCGCCTCGAACTCGTCCCGAACGCTCGGGACGTCCGTGGCGACACCAACGCCGAGGATCAGCCGCCCTTCCGACATCCGGTCGAGGGTGGCCGCCTGGTGGGCGAGGAGCACGGGGTTGCGCAGCGCCGGCAACAGCACCGCAGTGCCGAGGCGGACGCGCCGGGTGCGGGCCGCGACCCCGGCGAGCAAGGTGAGCGGCTCGTGCCGTGGCCGGGCGAGGAGGCTGTCCCCGACCCACACCGAGTCGTATCCGAGCGTCTCGGCCCGTTCCGCGAGCGCGAGGAGCCCTGCCGTTTCCGGCACGCCGGCCATCACCCGTTCCCGGGTCGGCAGAAGGTAGCCGATGCGCAGACGGGACGATTTCCTGCCGTTCAATGGGCTGTTCTCCATCCGATCGCGGAATTGCGACGCTCCGGCGAGGGTACATCACGCATGCGGGCCGGCGGGCGCGTCGCGCGGCCGCAGGTGCCGGCGCCGGATGCGAGCTAAACTTGGCCGTGCGGGAGTAAGCGCGAGTCGGGCGTGACCCGGCGGCCGCGGCGACGAGCACCGCGCGCTTCCCTTGCCCCCTGCCGCAACCGGAGAGTGACCATGCAGCTTGCCGCGGTTTCCCTGGACGACAAGTACGAGAGCCGGGAAGGACGGATCCACATCACCGGCAGCCAGGCGATCGTGCGTCTCGCGATGATGCAGTTCATCCGCGACCGGGCGGCCGGACTCGACACCGCCTGCTACATCACCGGCTACCGGGGCTCCCCGATGCACAACATCGACAAGGAGCTGTGGTCCGCGAAGCGCTTCCTCGCTGGCTCGCACATCCACTTCCAGCCGGCCGTCAACGAGGACCTCGCCGCGACCGCGATCTGGGGCAGCCAGCAGGCGACGGAGTTCGGCGACTGCCGGCACGACGGCGTCTTCTCCTTCTGGTACGGGAAGGGGCCGGGGCTCGACCGGAGCATGGACGCGATCCGCCACGGCCACATGGCGGGGAGCTCGCGCCACGGGGGGGTGCTGGTCATGGTCGGAGACGACCACGCCCTGACGTCGACGGATGCGCCGGCGGCGCACGAGTTCGCCTTCGTCGAGATGATGATGCCCTTCCTCTATCCCTCCACCGTGCACGAGGTGCTGGCCTACGGCCTGCACGGCATCGCGCTCGCGCGGTTCGCGGGGACGTGGGTGGGCTTCAAGGCGGTTCCGGACACGGTGGACGCGAGCGCGCCGCTCGTCGCCGACCCGATGGACCCCGAGATCGTGCTCCCCGCCGACTTCGAGCTGCCCCCGGACGGGCTCAACCTCCGGATCCCCGACTTCTGGTACCAGATGGAACCCCGCCACCGGGACTTCAAGCTCGACGCGGCGGTGGCGTATGCGCGGGCGAACCGGCTGAACCGGGTGACAATCGCGAGCCGGCGACCCCGGTACGGGATCGTCGCGACCGGCAAGGCCTTCAACGACGTCCGCCAGGCCCTCTTCGATCTCGGCATCGACGACCGGACGGCGGACGAGCTCGGCATCACGGTCCTCAAGCTCGCGATGCCGTACCCGTTCGACGCGGAGACCGTGCGCGGCTTTGCGGATGGCCTCGAAGAGGTCTTCGTCGTCGAGGAGAAGGTGACCCTCTCGGAAATCCAGGTCCGAAACGCCCTCTACCCGCTCCCGGACGGGCGCCGCCCGCGGGTCATCGGACAGAAGGACGAGACGGGGAGGGTGCTCCTTCCCGGATACCCGGAGGTCTCGCCGGACGACGTCGCGCGCGCCCTCGCGGCCCGCATCGCGCCCTTCCACACGTCGAGCGCGGTCGACGAGCGCATCGCGTTCATCGACGCGAAGGCGCGCCAGGCCCGCGCCCGCGAGGTGCTCTCGGTGGCGCGCACCCCGTACTTCTGCTCCGGCTGCCCGCACAACACCTCGACCCGGGTGCCGGAGGGAAGCCGCGCCCAGGGCGGGGTCGGCTGTCACTTCATGGCCACCTACATGGACCGCGCCAACGTCACCCACACCCACATGGGCGGGGAGGGCGCGAACTGGATGGGGCAGGCGCCCTTCGTCGAGACCGGGCACGTGTTCCAGAACCTCGGCGACGGCACGTACTACCACTCCGGGCTCCTCGCGATCCGGGCGTGCGTCGCGTCCGGGATCAACATCACCTACAAGATCCTCTTCAACGACGCGGTGGCGATGACCGGCGGGCAGCCCCACGACGGGCCCATCGATCCGCCCGCGATCAGCCACCAGGTGCGGGGCGAGGGGGTGGAGACCATCTGGCTCGTGTCGGACGAGCCGGAGAAGTACGGCTCGGACGCGATGTTCGCGCGGGGGACGAAGCTCGCCCACCGCCGGGACCTCGATCGCATCCAGCGCGAGCTGCGCGAGGTGCCGGGGGTGAGCGTCCTCATCTACGACCAGACCTGCGCGGCCGAGAAGCGCCGGCGCCGCAAGCGCGGCGCGATGGTGGACCCCGACCGGCGCACCTTCATCAACCACCGGGTGTGCGAGGGGTGCGGGGACTGCAACGAGAAGTCGAACTGCCTCTCGGTGCTGCCCCTCGACACCGAATACGGGCGCAAGCGCCAGATCGACCAGTCGGCGTGCAACAAGGACTTCTCGTGCGTCGAGGGATTCTGCCCGAGCTTCGTCTCCGTGCAGGGGGCGACCCCACGGCGGGGCGGGGCGCGGGTCGAGGTGCCGGCGGGGCTCGCCGCGCTGCCGGAGCCGGACCGCCCGCGCCTCGTCGAGGGCGGCCGCCCGTTCAGCATCCTCGTCGCCGGGGTCGGCGGCACCGGGGTGGTCACCATCGGGGCGCTGGTCACCATGGCCGCGCATCTGGAGGGCATCGCGTTCTCCACCGTCGACCAGTTCGGGATGGCCCAGAAGGGCGGGGCGGTGACGAGCCACCTGCGGATCGCGGCCCGCCCGGAGGACATGCGGGCAATCCGGCTGAACGCGGGGGCGGCGGACCTCGTGCTCGGCTGCGACAGCCTCGTCGCCTCCGGTGACCTCGCCCTCAACGTCATGAACCCGGAACGGACCCGGGTCATCGTCAACACCCACGAGCAGATCACCGGCCAGTTCGCCCGCGATCCGGACCTCACGTTTCCGACCGAGTCCATCGTCGGGCGCATCCGCGCCGCGGCGGGCGAGGGCAACGTCCAGCTCCTCGACGCGACCCGCATCGCGACCCGGCTCCTCGGCGACGCGATCGCGAGCAACCTGTTCCTGCTCGGGTTCGCGTACCAGCGGGGGCTCGTCCCGGTGTCCGGGGTCGCCATCGAGCGGGCCATCGAGCTCAACGGCGTCGCGGTCGAGATGAACCGCGAGGCGTTCCGCTGGGGACGGCGGGCGGGTCGCGACCTCGCGGCGGTGGAGAGCCTCGCCGCCCGGGGCGACGAGGGCCTCGAGCCGTCCGCGCCGAAGACCCTCGGCGAATTCATCGAGCGGCGGGCGGAGGACCTCACCGGGTGGCAGAACGCGGCCTGGGCCGCGCGCTACCGGAGCCTCGTCGAGCGAGTACGCGAGGCGGAGGGGGCGCTCGGGACCGGCGGCGAAGCGCTCACCGCGGCGGTCGCCCGCTTCGCCTACAAGCTGATGGCGTACAAGGACGAGTACGAGGTGGCGCGCCTCTATACGGACGGAGCCTTCCGGGAACGGCTCGCGGCCCGCTTCGAGGGGGATCTGCGAGTCACCTTCCACCTGGCTCCGCCCCTCCTCGCGCGGCCCGATCCGGCCACCGGAGAAGCGCGCAAGCGCACCTACGGCCCCTGGATGTGGCGGGTGCTCGGGCTCGTCGCGAAGATGCGGGGCCTTCGCGGGACCCCCTTCGACATCTTCGGCCGCACCGAGGAGCGGCGCACCGAGCGCCGGCTCATCGAGGAGTACTTCGAGACCGTCGACGAGCTGGTTGCCGGCCTCCGCCCCGAGAACCTCGCCCTCGCGGTCGACATCGCCTCCGTCCCCGACCGGATCCGCGGCTACGGCCACGTCAAGGCCCGCAACGTCGCGGAGGCGGAGGCGGAGCGCGCCGCGCTTCTCGAGCGCTGGCGGACGGGCGGCGTCGAGGCGGCCGACGAGGCGCGCGCCGCCTGACCGGCTTCGTCCCCGGGGAATCGACCGCCACCATGGAACGCAAGGGGAAGCACCTCGAGTTCATCCAGGGCACGGTCAACCGGCTGTCGACGAACTCGTTCCTGCTCAAGGGCTGGAGCGTGGTGCTGGTGTCGGCCCTGTTCGCCCTCGCGGCCGCCGATTTCAGTCGCTACTTCATCCACCTCGCGTACTTCCCGGCCGTCGCGTTCTGGATCCTGGACGGCTACTTCCTTTGGCAGGAGCGGCTGTTCCGGAGGCTCTACGACCATGTGCGATCGCTTGAAGAGGAAGAGATCGACTTCTCGATGGACACCTCGCCCTGGGTCGCCGAGACGACTTCCTGGGCCTCCGCATGCGGGTCGAAGACGCTGGTCATCTTCCACGGCGCGGTGCTCGCGACCGTCGTCATCGTCACCCTGCTCGCACTCGACCTGGTCGGGTGACGTCCGCGCCGCCGGACCCCTGGATCGAGACGACGCCCTGAAGCCAATGCAGGCCGAGAGAGCTGCTTCCGGCCGAGACCGTCGATGAACCACGGCGAGATCGTGAGCTTCCTCTGGGGGGTCGCGGACCTCATCCGGGACAGCTTCAAGCGCGGCAAGTACCAGGACGTCATCCTGCCCCTGACCGTGCTCCGCCGGCTCGACTGCGTGCTGGCACCGACCAAGGAGCGGGTGCTCGCGCGGCAGGCGGAACTGCGGGAGCGAGGGCTCGAGGACCTGGATGCGCAGCTCCGACGGGCGTCCGGCTTCGCCTTCTACAACACTTCGCGCTACGACTTCGAGAAGCTCCTCGCCGACGCGCCGCAGCTCGCCGCGAACCTCCGGAACTACATCGTCGGCTTCAGCCCGAACATGCGCGAGGTGCTGGAGCGATTCGATTTCGACAACACGATCAGCAAGCTCGACGAGGCGGGACTTCTCTTCCAGGTGCTGGAGCGGATTCGGACCGTCGATCTCCACCCCGACAAGGTCGACAACCCCACGATGGGAACGATCTTCGAAGAGCTGATCCGGCGGTTCAACGAGGCTCTCGACGAGAACCCGGGCGAGCACTTCACGCCCCGCGACGTGGTCCACCTTATGGTGGGGCTCATGCTCGCGGGCGACGAGCCGGAGATCGCCCGCCCGGGGGTGGTGCGGACCGTCTACGACCCCTGCTGCGGCTCCGGGGGCATGCTGATGATCGCGAAGGAGCACATCACCGAGGGGCCGAGCCGGAACGGCGAACGGCTCCGGCCGCCGATCAACCCGGCGGCGGACATCCACCTCTTCGGCCAGGAGGTGAACCCCGAGACGTGGGCGCTCTCCAAGTCGGACTTCTTCATGAAGGACCCGACCGGCCGGGACGCGCACAACATCGCGTTCGGCAGCACCCTCTCCCGCGACCGGCACGCCGCCCAGTCCTTCGACTACCTCATCGCGAATCCGCCCTACGGCAAGGATTGGAAACGGGATCAGAGCACCGTCCGCGACGAGCACGACCGTGGGCCGGCCGGACGCTTCGCTCCCGGGCTCCCCCGCATCAGCGACGGCCAGACCCTGTTCCTCCTCCACATGCTCGCGCGGGCCAAGGCGCCGAAAGAGGGCGGCGCGCGCATCGCGATCATCATGAACGGCTCGCCGCTCTTCACCGGCGACTCGGGGAGCGGGGAGAGCGAGATCCGCCGCTACATTCTGGAGAACGACCTCCTGGAGGCGCTGATCGCGCTCCCCGAGCAGCTCTTCTACAACACCGGCATCGCCACCTACGTGTGGCTTCTCAGCAACCGCAAGGCGCCGGCGCGGCAGGGCAGGGTGCAGCTCATCGACGCCACCTCCTTCTGGACGCCGATGCGCCGGAGCCTCGGCGACAAGCGCCGCGAAATCCCTCCCGAGCGGACGGCGGACGTGCTGAAGCTCCTCGTCGAGTTCGAGGACGGCGCGACCCGGACGGTCACCAAGGACGGCAACGAAGAAGAGCGCGTCGTCAGCCGCGTCTACCCCACCACCCGGTTCGGCTACCGCCGCATCACCGTGGAGCGGCCGCTCCGGCTGAACTTCCAGGCGAATCCCGAACGCATCGCCCGGCTCAAGGAGAAGCGGGCATTCCAGAACCTCGCGAAGTCGAGAACGCGAGGCGACGCCGGCGTCCGCGAGGAAGCGGAGGGCCGCGCGCGGCAGCAGGCCATCCTGGCCTTCCTTGCGGGAATGCCCGACACCCTGCACATGGACCGGACGTCGTTCCTCGCCGATCTGACGAGCGCGGCCGGGGAAGCTGGAATCAGGCTCGCGGCGGCGATCCGGAACGCGATCCTCACCGCGCTCGGCGAGCGCGACGAAAAGGCCGAGATCTGCCGGAGCGAGGTCGGTGCCCCGGAACCCGACCCCAATCTCCGCGACACCGAACGCGTCCCGCTCCCGGAAGGGGAGGACCCAATCGACAACGACGGGGTACCGGCGAGCGTCCGCGCGTACGTCGCACGCGAGGTCCTGCCCCATGTCCCCGACGCCTGGATCGACACCACCCGCCGCGACCAGCGGGACGGTCAGGTCGGCCTGGTCGGCTACGAGATCAACTTCAATCGCTACTTCTACCGCTACACCCCGCCGAGGCCCCTCGCCGAGATCGAGGCCGACATCCGGGCCGTCGAGAAGGACATCCTCGACATGCTGAAGGACATGTCGATCGGGCAGGTAGGCTGACATCAAATGTCGGCATTTGCATGCAAGTGCCGACATTCACTATCATCCACGCATGGTCAGTTCACCGGAAGCGGCAGATCTGCAGGAAGCGGGCATCGGCGCCTTCTTCCGGCCGCGCGACCTCGCCCCGCTCGGCATCTCCCACCGCAGACTCCAGGGTCTCGTCTCCCGTGGGATCGCCGAGAACTTCGGAAACGGACTCTATCGGCTCACCGAAGTCCCCGCCACGGAGCTGGAGACGATCGCAATGGTCGCGGCGGCCATCCCGAACGCCGTCGTTTGCCTGCTGACGGCGCTTCGTGTCCACGAAATCGGCACCCAGTCGCCGCGCGATGTCTGGATCGCCCTCGACCGCAAGGCCCGCAAGCCTGCACATCCTCCTTCCCGGGTGCGCATCGTCCGTTTCTCCGGGCCGATGCTGACCTACGGCGTACTTCACTGCTCGGCGCTCGGAGTTCCGTATCGCATCACCTCACCGGCCCGCACCGTGGTGGACTGCTTCCGCTATCGCAACAAGTTCGGACTCGATTTCGCGCTCGAGGCGCTTGAGGACATACTTCGCCGGCGCATCGCCACGGTGAGCGAGATCATGCGCGCGGCCGAGGCCTGCCGGGCGCGTACCGTCCTGCAGACGTACCTGGAAGCGCTCCCACTGTGACGCGCGGGTCTCGCGAAACCGCGTCCTTCACGGCGACAGGTAAGTTCCGCCCCTATCCGGCGTACAAGGACTCCGGAGTCGAGTGGCTGGGACAAATCCCGTCGAACTGGACAAACGCGCCCATGTGGCAGATAAGCGAAGCGTTTAGTGGGGGCACTCCGTCAAGGGAAGATCCGAGTTTCTGGGGTGGTCCGATTCTGTGGGTATCGCCCAAGGACATGAAACAAAGGATGATTTGTGACACGGAGGAAAAGATTACGGAGTCCGGTCTACATGAGTCTAGGCTCAAACTGATTGAACCTCCCGCTATTCTGGTTGTGGTGCGAGGAATGATTCTTGCGCACAGTTTCCCAGTCGGACTATCGACAGTTCCATTGACCATCAATCAGGACGTGAAGGCTCTGAAACTTGGACATGGTATCGAGGCGGGATTCTTTGGTTGGTTGCTGGACGGCATGTCTCAGCAAATCCTATCGACGACAATCGAAAAAGCGGGCCACGGAACTCGTGCTGTACGGATGGACCAGTGGCGTACCATCCGATTGTTACTGCCGCCAGTATTGGAACAACGTGCCATTGCAGCGTTCCTCGATCGCGAGACGGCGAAGATCGATGCGCTGGTTGCGAAGAAGGAACGGCTGATCGAGCTGTTGCAGGAGAAGCGCACCGCCCTCATCACGCGCGTCGTCACCAAGGGACTCGATCCCAACGTTCCGATGAAGAACTCTGGCGTCGACTGGTTGGCGGAGACTCCGGTGCATTGGAACGTAAAGCAACTTCGGTGGGCGATTACTTTCCAGCGCGGACACGATCTCCCGTCCGATATTCGCGAGGAAGGAGACGTGCCAATCGTGTCATCATCGGGAATTTCATCCAAACATTCCAAAGCAGTTGCGGTGGCGCCAGGAATCGTTACTGGCCGCTATGGAACAATTGGGCAATTCCATCTTATGAATCAACCGTATTGGCCCCTTAATACTACACTCTACAGTATCGATCTCCACGGAAATGAACCTCGCTTTCTCCGCTATATGTTGATGCATATGGGGCCCCTTTTCTTGTTGCACGCGGTCAAGTCGGCCGTACCTGGTGTGGACCGAAACGATATACATGCGGACCATACCGCTTTGCCGAACTGGACCGAGCAACAAGAGATTGCCGACTACTTGGACCGAGAAACGGGGAAGATCGATGCGCTCGTGGCCAAGGTTCGGGAGGCGATCGAGCGCCTCAAGGAGTTGCGCGCGGCCCTCATCTCGGCGGCGGTGACCGGGAAGATCGACGTGCGGGGGGCGGCCGGCTGACCCGGGCGGTGGCCGAGTCCGTCGGGCACCGGACGCATCCCGCGCTCCGGCGCGCTGTTTTCGAATTGTGCGACTTTCGATAATATGCGTCCTCGTTATTTTCATTTCCGAAATAAGGGGGAGGGGCGGACCATGGACGGAAGTCGGCAGGGGCGTCGGCCGCATGGGCGCACGGTTCGCGGTGCGGGGGGCTTCCGCGCCTACGTTCCTGCGCCTCTGCCACCGGCAATCGCCTGGGACGTGGAGGTCGTCGGCGCGCTCTCTCGGGCGGACCAGGCGATCGGCCGGCTTGCGGGCGAGGGCTGGCGCATTCCGAATCCGCACCTCTTCATCAGCCCGTTCCTGCACCGGGAAGCGGTGCTCTCGAGTCGCATCGAAGGGACACGAACAACTCTGGAGGAACTGCTCGCGGCCGGGGCCGGCATGCTGGACGTGTCGGACCCCGCGGACCTGCGCGAGGTCGGCAACTACGTCGCGGCGCTCGAGTACGGGCTGGAGCGCCTGAACTCCCTTCCCCTGTCGCTCCGTCTCATCCGGGAGATCCATGAACGGCTCATGCGGGGCGTGCGCGGCGATGTCGCGACACCAGGGGAGTTCCGGCGAAGTCAGAACTGGATCGGGCCGCCGGGGTGCAGGTTGAACGACGCGACGTACGTGCCGCCACCGGTCGACGAGCTGATGGGATGCCTGGATGCGCTGGAGCGGTTTCTACACGACGAGACACTTCCTCCGCTCGTGCACGCCGCGCTCGCGCATTCCCAATTCGAGGCAATCCATCCGTTTCTCGACGGCAACGGACGCGTCGGGCGGCTTCTCATCACCCTCCTGCTCGTCGAACGCGATGTGCTGCCTTCGCCCCTTCTCTATCTCAGCGCCTGGTTCGAGTCCACGCGCGAGGAGTACTACGCGCGCCTGCTTGCGGTCACTCGGGAAGGGGCATGGGAATCCTGGCTCGTCTATTTCCTGGACGGGGTCCGCGCCCAGGCCGAGGACGCGCTCGCCCGCATCCAGGACATCGACAATCTGTACGAGCGCTGGCAGGTAGCGCTGGCCGGAGCACGGTCTGGTCGGCCGGAGCAGGTGCTGCGCCTCTTCGTCGGAAACCCGTTCCGGACCGTGCGCGGGGTCGCGAGCGAGCTCGACGTCGCGTACACGACGGCGCGACGGGCGATCGACCGGCTGGAAGAGGCCGACATCGTCTCGCTTGTCGGTTCAGGCAGGCGCAATCGGGTGTACTGCGCGCGAGGAATGCTCGAAGTCCTTCAAGCACCGAACGCGGTGGGGCGGGGGAGGGCCGTGATTGGGGCTTCCAGGGGAGAGGTCGCATGAGCGCCAAGGTCTCCGAGCGCGCCTTCGAGGATGCCATCGAGGCGGCGTTGCTGCGCTACGGGCCGGACGAGGTCCCGGCCGTTCCGGGCGCGGTCGCCGAGACGCCTCCGCCCTACGGCGACCCGGACATGCGGCCGGGCGGGTATCGGAAGCGCCGGGCGGAGGAATACGACCGCGCGCTCTGCCTCCTGCCGCGCGATGTCCTCGACTTCGTGCAGGCCACCCAGCCGAAGGAGTGGCAGCGGCTCTCGCAGCACCACGGTGCCGAGGTGAGGGAGCGGTTCCTGAAGCGCCTTTCGTCCGAGATCGAGCGGCGCGGTGCGCTTGAAGTCCTCCGGCGCGGCTTGAAGGACATGGGCTGCTCGTTCCGGCTCGCGTACTTTCGCCCCGCGAGCGGACTCAACGAGGAGGTCCGGCGTCTCCACGGGGCGAACTTCTTCGCCGTCGCCCGCCAGGTCCGCTACAGCACCAGGAACGAGAAGAGCCTCGATCTGGTGCTGTTCCTGAACGGCATACCCATCTTCACCGCGGAGCTCAAGAACCCGCTCACGGGTCAGACCGTCGAGGACGCGATCCGGCAGTACAAGACCGACCGCGATCCGCACGAGCCGCTCTTCGCCTACGGCCGGTGTCTCGCCCACTTTGCCGTCGACCCGGAGCTGGTGTACGTCACCACTCACCTCGCCGGGCGCAAGACCCGCTTCCTTCCCTTCAACCGGGGGCGGTTCGGCGGGGCCGGCAATCCGCCGGTGCCCCCGACCCGGTTCGGCTACCCGACGGGCTATCTCTGGGAGGAGACGTGGGCGCGAAACAGCGTGCTCGACCTCGTTCGCCAGTTCATTCACGAGGTCGAGGAAGAGGACGAGAACGGGCGCAAGACCGGCCGGCGCTTCCTCATCTTTCCCCGTTACCAGCAGCTCGACTGCGTGCGCCGGCTCGTCGTCGATGCGCGGAGGAGGGGAGCGGGGCAGCGCTACCTCGTCCAGCACTCGGCGGGGAGCGGCAAGAGCTTCACCATCGCCTGGCTCGCCCACCAGCTCTCCACCCTGCACGACGCGGACGACCGCCGGGTCTTCGATTCCATCGTCGTCGTCACCGACCGCCGGATCCTCGACCGCCAGCTCCAGAGCACGATCCGCCAGTTCGAGCAGACCCTGGGGGTGGTGGAGAACATCGACACCACTTCGCGCCAGCTCAAGGACGCGCTCGAAGGGGGGAAGACGATCATCGTCACCACCCTCCAGAAGTTTCCGGTCATCGCGGCGGAGATCGGCCGGTTGCCGGGCCAGCGGTTCGCCCTCATCGTCGACGAGGCGCATTCCTCGCAGTCGGGCGAGAGCACCAAGAGCCTCAAGGCGGTGCTCGCGTCCCCCTCCCTCGAGGATGCTGAGGAGGAGGAGTCCGAGGCCGCGACGCCCGAGGAGGAGCTCGAGAACGCGATCCTCGCCGAGTTGGAGCTGCGCGGGCGGCTCCCCAACCTTTCGACCTTCGCCTTCACCGCGACCCCGAAGCCGAAGACCCTGGAGCTCTTCGGCACCCGACGCCGCGACGGCTCGTTCGCGCCGTTCCATCTTTACAGCATGCGGCAGGCCATCGAGGAGGGGTTCATCCTCGACGTGCTCGCGAGCTACACGACCTGGAAGGCGTACTGGCGGCTCTGGAAGACGGTCGAGGACGATCCGCGCTACGACAAGCGCAAGGCCGCCTACCTCCTGACATCCTTCGTCGGGCTTCATCCGCACGCGATCGACGCGAAGGTGCGGATCATGGTCGACCACTTCGCCGGGCAGGTGCAGAGCGAGATCGGCGGTCGGGCGAAGGCGATGATCGTCACTCGGTCGCGCCTCCACGCGGTCCGCTACAAGCTCGCGGTGGACGCGTACCTTGTGGCGCAGGGTCATCCGTTCAAGGCGCTGGTGGCGTTCTCCGGCACAGTGCAGGACGGCGGCCGTGGCTTTACCGAGGCCAACATGAACGGGGTTCCGGAGGCGCAGACCGCGAGGACCTTCGAGGGGCCGGAGCACCGGTTCCTCGTCGTCGCGAACAAGTTCCAGACCGGCTTCGACCAGCCGCTCCTCCACACCATGTACGTCGACAAGAAGCTGGGCGGCGTGAACGCGGTGCAGACCCTCTCGCGGCTCAACCGAACGCATCCACAGAAGCAGGGCACCCTGGTCCTCGACTTCGCAAACGAGGCGGACGGCATCAAGGCGGCCTTCGATCCCTACTTCGAGACGACCCTGCTGTCCGAGGCGACCGACCCGAACCTGCTCTACGAGGCGCAGACGCGTCTCGAGGCATATCCGGTCTACTCACCGGCGGATGTCGACGGCTTCGCGAGGGTCTGGTTCGACTCGGGTGCGACGCAGGATCGCCTGTACGCCGCGCTCGCCCCGGTCGTCGAGCGGTTCGGGGAGCTCCAGCCGGAAGAGCGGCAGGACTTCCGTGGACAGATCACCGACTACGTGCGGCTCTACGCATTCCTCGCGCAGGTGCTGACCTTCGCCGACGCCGACCTCGAGAAGCTCTACCTCTTCGCGCGACACCTCCGGCGGCTGCTGCCCGTCGATCGGGAGGAGCTGCCGCGCGAGGTGCAGCAGAACATCGACATGGAGTCGTATCGCCTTCAGGAGACGAGAAGCGGCCGGATCGAGCTCGAGCGGACGGCCGGGGTGCTCGACCCGGTCGGCCCGAAGGGTGCGCAGGGGAGCGCGCCGGACGAGATCGAGACGCTCTCGCGGATCATCGCCGAGCTGAACGAGCGCTTCGGTCTCGAGCTCGGGCCGGAGCATCGGGTGACCCTCGGCCAGATGATGGAACGGCTGGACGGCGACGAGGCCCTCGGGGTCGCGACCCGGGTCAACACCCGCGAGAACGTGCGGCTCACCTTCGACCAGAAGGTCGAACAGGTGATCCAGGAGATCGTCGATTCCAACTTCGATCTCTACCGGCGGATTACGGACGACCGGGCCTTCGGGGACGTGATCAAGAACCACCTCTTCGACCAGTACGTCCGCGGCCACCGGAGCGCCGAAGAGCTGATCGGGCAGGGCGAGTCGATGACCCTGGAGTTCAAGTCGACGCTGCGCTGGAACTTGAAGGAGGACCGCAAGGACCGGAAGGGGGTGACCCACACCGCGCTCAAGTCCATCGCGGCATTCCTCAACACGGAAGGAGGAGACCTCCTCCTCGGCGTCGCCGACGACGGCGGAGTCGTCGGTATCGAACGGGATCGGTTCGAAGACGATGACAAGTTCATGCTGCATCTCACCCAGGCGGTGCGGAACGGCCTTGGCGATCGAGCCGGGACGTGCATCGATCCGACCGTGCAGATCGTCGGCGGCAGGAGCGTGTGCGTGGTGAGCTGCCGGCGGAGCCCGGAGCCGGTGCGCTTGACCTGGAAGGGGGTCACGGCGGAGGAGGGTGGCGACTTCTTCGTGCGGAGCGGCCCGGGCACCGTGAAGCTCTCGCCCGATGACGCGAACGAGTACATCCGGACCCGTTTCCCCGACGCGCGGGAAGATTGATGCGATTCGGGGCCCGCACGGATGTCCGCTGCCGGAAGCCGCAACTGGCGCTGAATTGCTCCTGTCGAAGGCCCGAGCAGGCGTCGTCCGTGCGGCGTCGGGAGACTTGCGTCGATGAAGCGGCCGGAGGTGCAGCGACGGATGCGTTCGGCCCCGCGTCGTCCGGGACTACCGTCGTTCGCCGGTTTCCGGCGAGCGCGATTCGCCGCATTGAATCGAGGGGAGGCGTCAGGCGGTCTGGCGGCCGGTGATGGCGTCGCGGAGGCTTTCGACGATCTCTTCGACTCTCGCCAGCCGCTCCCCGACATCGGCAACGCGGGCCTCCAGGGCCGTGAACCGCCCGTCGTGGGACGCGAATCTCGAGTCCGTGCGCTCCTCGGAGCGGCGGAGGTCGTTCCGGATCCTTTCTTCGGACCCGTGGATCTCCTGTCGGAGCCGCCCCTCGGAGCCGTGCGCGTCCTGCCGGAGTCGCTCCTCTGAGCCCTGCGTGTCCTGCCGGAGCCGCTCCTCGGCGCCCTGCGATTCGTGCCGGAGCCGCTCCTCCGAGCGGTGGATCTCCTGGCGGAGCCGATCCTCCATTCGGCGAAGGACGTGGAAGACGAACGCGGCGAGGGCGATACCAATCCCGAGGATGGCGCTCAGTTCGGGTGACATTCGTTCGTAGCGTCTTCCATGAACCGATGGTCGAATGATACGTCCTTCTGCACGTCCCGGCATCGAGCACGAAGGAAGCCGGGCGTGGGAATTTCCCCCATTCGAATCAAGCGGGGCGCCCACGACCGTCCGTGACCGAGTGGTCCGGAGCCCCCGCGTTTCGACCGCGTCCGCGGGGCTTCTCGCGGGGCGCGGCCGGGCAGGGGCGGGGTCCGGCGCTTCCGGCCGCCTCGGTCGGGTCACCGGGCGGCCTCGGGCGGCGATGCAGCCGCGAGCCGCTCCGCGCCGGGGGCCCAGGGGGCTCAGGTTCCGGCCCAGACCTCGCGGAAGAGGCGGTGCCAGTTTCCGCCCATGACCTTCTCGACCCGGCTCGGGCTCCAGCCCTTGCGCAGCATCGCGTCCGTCAGGTTCGGATAGTCGGCGAGGGTCTCGAGGCCCTTCGGCCCCGGCGGGACCCGCTTCCTTCCCGCCATCAGGTTCCGGCCGACGCCCTTGTCCCGCCCGAGCCACTCGAAGAACGCGACGTCCTGGCCCTCCGTGAAGTCGGTGCCGAGGCCGACGTTGTCCTCGCCCGCCACGTCGATGACGTGCTCGAACACGTCGACGCACTGCTCGACGGTGGTGTCGTCGTGCCAGGGCAGGAAGGGGGTGTAGGTCGCGACCCCGACGAAGCCGCCCCGTTCGGCGATGAGCCGCATCTCGGCGTCGGTCTTGTTGCGGGGATGGTCGAGGAAGGCGATGGGGCAGCAGTGGGTGAAGGCGACCGGCTTCGCCGAATGGCGGATGGCGTCTTCGGTGGTCTTCGCGCCGACGTGGGAGAGGTCCACAAGCACCCCGACCCGGTTCATCTCGTCGATGACGTCCCGTCCGAAGTCCGAGAGCCCGCCGTCGCGCGACTCCCAGCAGCCGCTCCCGACGAGGTTCTGGGTGTTGTAGGTGAGCTGCATGACCCGCACCCCGAGCGCCGCGAAGATCTCGACGAAGTCGACCCGATCCTCGAGGGCCGAGGTGTTCTGCCACCCGAGGATAATCCCCACCCGGCCCTCGCGCCCGGCCCGCTCGATGTCGTCCGCCGAGTGCACCTGGGTGATGAGGTCGGCGTGCTCCCGGAACCAGCCCTGCCACTCGGCGATGTTCTCCATCGTCCCCCGGAATCCTTCCCATACCGAGCAGGTGCAGTTGACGGCGGTGAGCCCGCCCCGGTGCATCGCCTCGAACACCGCGCGGCTCCAGCGGCTGATGACGAGGCCGTCGATGATGATCGCGTTGCCGTGCAGTTCCTTCGATTCGCTCATTTTCTCCACTCTCCGGCGCAAGTGCGTTGAGTCGGAACGGATTGAGTTCCCGGAGCGGGCCCTCCCGGAAGTCGTCGCCTCCCCGCCGGCCGGTTTTCGGACATCCGCGGGGCGACGGTCGAAACGTTGCCGCCGGCCGGTCAGTAGGTCGCGAACATCCGTCGCAGCTCGTCGCGGTCCTGCGACTCGCGCAGCCCCAGCATGAGCAGGATGCGCGCCTTCCATGGGGTGAGGTTGTCCGCGACGACGGGGTCGGGAAGCTGCTGGTCGCCGGCGAGGGGAGGAACGCGCCCGCTTCCCACCCGGCTCGACTGGACCAGTACCACCCCCTCCTCGTGGGCGCGTTCGATGGCCGCGACCTGGCCCTTCGTGTTGAGGCCGGGGGCGAAGCCGGCGACCACGATTCCCTTCGCCCCGGCCGCGACGTAGGCGTCGATGTCGGTTCCGTCCGCTCCCGCGTACGAGAGGCTGACGTCAACCCGTGGAAGCTCGTCCGCGGCCGTGCCCCGGACGTCGAACTCGGTGTCCGGGGCCCGCCGGCGAACCGGATGGCGGTAGATGTTGACCCCGTCCGCGTCGGCCTGGCCAAGCGCCCCGAAGTCCGGGGTCCGGAACGTCTGCAACCGCTGGGTCGAGGTCTTCGCGACCTCGCGCGCCGCGTGGATCTCGTCGTTCAGCATCACGAGCACCCCGAGCCCGCGCGCCGCCTCGCTCCCCGCGACGCGAAGCGCGTTCACGATGTTGAGAAAGGCGTCCGTGCTGAGGGCGCTCGCGGGGCGCTGCGCTCCGGTCACGACCACCGGCCGGTCGACCTTGAGGGTGAGGCCGAGGAAGTACGCGGTCTCCTCGAGGGTCGCGGTGCCGTGGGTGAGAACGATGCCGTCGAGATCGGGATCCTCCTCGACGAGCGAGTGGATGCGTTCGTTGAGCTCGAGCCAGTTGCCGGGCTCGATCGAGGTGCTCGAGACCGCCGCGTACGGAATCGGGACCACGTTCGCCACCCGGTCCGCCTCCGGAACCCGGGCCAGCAGCTCGTGCACGTCGTACTTGCGCTTGAGGGTGATGTACTCGACGAGCTCGAGGTTGTGCCGTCCGACCGACGAAATGGTGCCGCCGGTACCGATGACCGCGATCCTGGGAAGGGGTGTATTGGTGGACATTCCGCTATTTTCCAATGCTTTGTCGTGCCCTTCGGATCTGCGTTCCCGATCCGTGCGACGAGCCGCTCCGTCCCCCCCGGAAGGACCGGGAGTCGTCGGTCCGGTGCGAGCCGCCCGGGCCGCGATCTCCTGTCCGAAACCGGTCGCGGTCGAGACGACGCCAGGCGCTCAGTCGGCGGCCGCGGCGGCAGCCGGCTCCCCGCCCGCGATCGCCCCCTGGGCGTGCAGGCGGGCGATCTCTTCCGCGCTGAACCCCCAGTCGGCGAGCGCTTCGTCGGTGTGCTCGCCGCGGTTCGCGGGGGGGCGCTGGATGTTCGGGACGGTGCGGCTGAACCGGGGTGCCGGAGCGGGCTGGACGACCCCGTCCACCTCCACGAAGGTGTCCCGCGCCCGGTTGTGAGGATGGGCCGGCGCCTCGCCGAGCGAGAGCACCGGCGCAAAGCAGACGTCGCTTCCTTCCATGATCTCGCACCACTCGTCGCGGGTCTTCGTCCGGAACACGGCCGCGAAGCGCTCCGTCGCGTTCGGCCATTCGTTCCGATCGAACTGCTCGGGAAGCGAGGCGGGCTCGACCCCCGTCCGCTCGAGCAGCTCGGCGTAGAACTTGTCCTCGATTGAGCCGACGGACACGTGCTTGCCGTCCTTCGTCTCGTACACCGTGTAGAAGTGGCTTCCGCCGTCGACGGCGTTGCTCCCGCGCGCGTCCTCCCACGCCCCGGCCGCGAACATCCCGTACACCATGGTCATGAGAGAGGCCGAGCCGTCGGTCATGGCCGCGTCCACCACCTGCCCCTTGCCGGATCTTTGCGCCTCGAGCAGGCCGCACACCATCCCGAACGCGAGATAGAGCCCGCCGCCGCCGAAGTCGCCGACGAGGTTGAGGGCGGGGACGGGCGGTCCGCCCCGCGTGCCCACCGCGTGCAGCGCTCCGGTGAGGGCGATGTAGTTGATGTCGTGCCCGGCCGCGTGGGCGATGGGGCCATCCTGGCCCCAGCCCGTCATCCGTCCGTAGACGAGGCGGGGGTTGCGGGCGAGGCATTCGTCGGGGCCGACCCCGAGGCGCTCCGTCACCCCGGGGCGAAAGCCCTCGATGAGACCGTCCGCCTCGGCCACGAGCCGAAGGACCGACTCGCGTCCCGGGTCGGACTTCATGTCGACGGCGACCGAGCGACGGCCCCGATTGAGGAGGTCGTATCGGGGGTCGCGCTTCATTCCGAGGCCGGAATCGGCCACCCGATCCACGCGGATGACGTCCGCGCCCATGTCCGAGAGCATCATCGCGCACATCGGCCCGGGGCCGATCCCGGCGAGCTCGACGATCCGGAAACCTGCGAGCGGACCCATACCCGTCATCTCCTTGCCAATTCAGGGAGCCGGGGATCGTACATCACGCTCCCCGGGCCGATCGGGTCGGACCCTCGGAGACGGTGCGACCCGCTCGGGCGCACGGCCCCGGGCGACGAAGGGCAGGGTGAGGGAGAACCGGTCAGTCCGAATCGCGCTGACAGTCGGTGCACACCCCGTAGATGATGAGGCTGTGGTCGGTCATCGAGAAGCCGGCGTCGGCCGCGATCTTGCGCTGGCGCCGCTCGATCGTCTCGTCGACGAACTCCGTCACCCGGCTGCAGCGGACGCACACGAGGTGGTCGTGATGCTCGCCGGCGGCCAGCTCGAAGACCGCCGAGCCGCCGTCGAAGTTGTGACGGATGACGAGGCCGGCCTGCTCGAACTGGGTCAGCACCCGGTACACGGTCGCGAGGCCAATCGACTCTCCACCCGCGCGAAGCCGCCCGTAGACGTCCTCCGCGGTGACGTGCAGGTCGCTGCTGTCTTCGAGAATCTCGAGGATCCGAAGCCGCGGCAAGGTCGCCTTCAGCCCTGCGCGCTTGAGGTCGGCGCTCTGCACGAGCCGTTCTCCTCGGGACGCGAGTTGCGGCGGAAAGGTTGACACCGGGGGGGGGCGAGCGCAAGTCGGGAATCGCGTTGCGAATGTGAATTCGTCTCGTTTACACTCGCCTTCCCCTGTTTCCGGGAAGCGAACCTCCCGGCCGGCACGCCCGTGCGCACCGTGCGCGCTCAACCGTCGGTGGTGGTGGTGGTCGCGGTATCCGAAACGCGCTGGAAGACGCGGGCCGAGTTGCCAATCGAATCTGAACCGAAGCCGTTCCCGGGGCATGCGCCGGGCCGGGCCGGCGCCTCCGGAGTGGCGCGGCGCCCACCGGCGCACCCGCCTTGTCCATCCGGGCGGCGACCGGCATGACGGTGTTCGCCGCTGCCGCTCGCCGGGCCGCGTGGCCGTCCATCGACGGCTGGACGGCGGCGGCCCTTGCCGTCGCGGCGCTCGTCGCGGTGCCGCTCGCCTCGATTGCGTACCGCGCCCTCGATCCGTCCGACGACACCCTCTCGCACCTGGCCGCCACCGTTCTCCCCGTCTACGTCTCGAACACGCTGTGGCTGATGCTGGGGGTCGGTCTGGGGACCGTGGTCATCGGGTCCAGCACCGCCTGGCTCGTGACCATGTACCGTTTCCCGGGGCGCCGGATCCTGTCCTGGGCGCTTCTCCTTCCGCTCGCGGTCCCGAGCTACGTCCTCGCCTTCGTGGTTACCGACCAGCTCGAGTACGCGGGTCCGGTCCAGGCCGCCCTGCGCGAGCTGTTCGGATGGGCTTCCGCCCGTGACTACCGCTTCCCCGAGATCCGGTCCCTCGGCGGCGCGATTGTCGTGCTCTCGCTCGTACTCTATCCGTACGTGTACCTGCTCGCCCGGGCCGCGTTCACCGAACAGTGCTTCTGCCTTTTCGAGGCGAGCCGCACCCTCGGCCGCGGTCCGCTGCCGAGCTTCCTGCGCGTCGCCCTCCCGATGGCGCGGCCCGGCATCGCGGTCGGGGTGGCGCTCGCGCTCATGGAGACCCTGAACGAGTTCGGCACCGTCGAATTCTTCGCGGTTCCGACCCTTACGGCCGGGATCTTCGACGTATGGCTCAACATGGACAGCCCCGCCGGGGCGTCCCAGCTCGCGGTCGCCCTCGTCGCCTTCACCCTCGTTCTGCTCGCCGTCGAACGCCGGGCCCGCCATCGCGGCCGCGTCCACGCCACCACCACGCGGGTGAGGGGACTTCCGGAATACCCGCTCGCGCGCGGCGCCGCCCTCGCGGCCCTTCTGTGGTGCGCCCTTCCCGTGCTGCTCGGGTTCGTGCTCCCGGCCGCGGTGCTCGCCGGCTACGCGATCGAGTTCCACGACGCGGCGTTGGGGCACGAATACCTCGCCTTCGCGGGAAACAGCCTCCGGCTCGCGGCGGCCGCCGCCGTCGTCACCACCGCCCTCGGCCTCGTCCTCGCTTACGGCGTACGGCTCTCGCGGCACCCCGGGATGCGCGCAATGGCGGAGGCGGCCACCGTCGGTTACGCGGTTCCGGGGGCGGTGCTGGCGGTCGGCCTCCTCTATCCGCTCGGCGCGCTCGACAATTCGGTGGACGCGGTCGCGCGCGAGCTGTTCGGTATTTCCACGGGTCTCCTGCTGAGCGGGACGATCGCGGGGCTCGTGCTCGGTTACTCGGCCCGGTTCATGTCGCTCTCCTACCGGACCCTCGATGCCGGCCTGGAACGCGTCACCCCGAGCATCGAAGGTGCCTCGCGGACCCTCGGAGCGGGACCCGGCGCTACGCTTCGGCGCATCCACTCGCCCCTCATCCGTCCGAGCCTGCTCGTCGCGGCCTTGCTCGTGTTCGTCGACACGATGAAGGAGCTGCCGCTCACCCTGCTCATGCGGCCGTTCGATTTCGAGACCCTCGCGACCTTCGTCTACCAGCTCGCGTCGGACGAGCTGCTCGAGGAGTGCGCGCTCGGAGCGCTCACCATCGTGGCCGCCGGGGTTCTTCCCGTCGCGGTCATCAGCCGCACCATCGCGCGCTCGCGGCCCGGCCACCACCCCGGTTGACGGACCGGCGGGCGGCGTAGCGGTCCATGTCGGGCCTGGCATTCGAAGGCGTATCCCACCGCTACGGCTCCCTCCTCGCCGTCGATTCGGTGGAGCTCGCGGTCCGGCCCGGAGAGACCGTCTGCCTTCTCGGCCCTTCCGGCTGCGGCAAGAGCACGCTGCTGCGGCTCGCCGCGGGGCTCGAAGAGCTCCAGACCGGGCGGATAGAGATCGGCGGCCGGGCGGTGGCGGCGGCCGGAGCGCGGTCCAGGGTGCCGCCCGAGGAGCGAAGTGTCGGGCTCGTGTTCCAGGACTATGCCCTGTTCCCCCACCTCACCGTCCTCGAGAACATCCGCTACGGTCTGCCCGGGGGGCGGTCGGGCGGCAAGGATCGTGCGCGCCGGGCCCTCGCGGAGCTCGGCATGAGCGATCTCGCCGAGCGGTATCCGCACGCCCTGTCCGGAGGGCAGCAGCAACGGGTGGCGCTCCTGCGGGCGCTCGTTCCCAGGCCGCGGGTGATGCTCCTCGACGAGCCTTTCTCCACCCTGGACGAGCACCTGCGGCACGAGGTGCGAATGGAGACGATGAACCTCCTCGCCGGGAGCGGCGCGGTGACCGTGCTGGTGACCCACGACGCCGAGGAGGCGATGCTGCTCGGCGATCGGATCGTGGTGATGCAGGCCGGGCGGATCGTGCAGGATGCGTCGCCGGGCGAGGTCTACGCCCGACCTTCGAACCTCTTCACGGCCCGGTTGTTCGGCCCCCTCAACCTCTTTGAAGGAACCGTCCGTGGAGGGCTGGTCGAGACGCCCCTCGGCCCGGTCGAAGCCGTCGGGTTCGCGGATTCGAGCCGGGTGTCCGTGGCGGTCCGGGCGGACGGAATCGAGCTCGTGAGCACCGCCTCGGTGCCCACCGATTGCGCTCGCGTGCGGGTTCGCTCGGTTCGCCGGCTAGGCGCCTGGACGCTCGTGCTGATGACCCCGGGCGACGTCACCCGCGAAGCGCTCGGAGCGGGCGAGGCGCTGCGGGAAACGGTTCTCGAGGCGCGCGTTCCGGGTGGCGCGGAGCTCATCGCGGGGGACGTGTACGCAGTCCGGACGCGACCCGAGAAGGCGTTCGTGTTCGCGGCCGGAAGCGGCTGACCGCAGGTCCGGCCCGATACCTCTCCCGACGGACCCGTTCCCGGCGCCGGCCTACCGCGGCGCGGGAACGCCGTAGACGTCCGCGTCGGGGTGGAACGCGAGCCAGGCGAACGCGAAGTGCTCGCCCCGCGAGAGCGGCTCGAGGCGGGTACCCGCGAGCGGACCTTCCACCGCCTCGCCGAAGAGGTTCCAGAGCGAGCCGGTGGCGGTGTCGGCGACCCTTCCGTCGCGAACTTCGAACTCGAGGACGCGATTCGCGGCCCGGCGCGAGAAGGCGGCGGCGGACGGGATCCGGCGTGAATTCGCGATGCGCGACTGGTCGAGGGCGGACAGGGTCCCTTCGCGGCTCATCACCACCACCGGCGCGCCCCCCACCTCGTCGTTGATGACGGGCTCGTCCGCGAATGCGCCGAACGGATAGATGCGTTCGGCTCCGCCGGCCGCGACGTGCAGCACCCGCTCCATCGCGGGAAGACGCGGGTCCGGGGTTTCCCTGAACAGGAACGGCTGCGTGGAGGAATCGTATCCCGCGTAGGGGTTCGAGCCGTAGGCCCGCGAGTGTCCGGTCTCGCGCGAAAGCACCGATCCCTCGGGGAACGCGGTCCGAAACTCGTTCCAGGCGACGATGCCGGCCGGCAGCCGGACGAGCACCGCCCCGGCGTGCGCCCCGATGATGCCGGTGCCGGTGAGCTGCTGCCACCAGGTCTCCGTCTGCCGGTCGTACATCACGAGATCGCTCAGCCGCAGCCGCCCGGTCGTGCCGAAGTCGAGGGTGTCGCCGTCGATGCGCCGATCGAAGGCGATCGCGGAGTTGCACAGGGGGCAGAACGTCACCGCGATGGGCGTGCCGCCAAGCACGTCGTTCGCGATCTCGTGCCAGATGAGGATCTGGAGCGGGTATGCCCGGGCCTCCCCGCCGATCTCGATCGCGATTACGGGCTCGTCCGGATCGAGCCACCCGCCCGCCTCCTCGACGGTGACGTAGCGGGGATCGTCGACGGCCGGGATGCCGTCCTTCGGCGGCCCCCCCGACATGATCTCGGCGAAGTCGACGATTCGGTTGTCGAAATCGGTCTTCGGGAATTCCCGGGTGGGAAACTGTCCGTGCGCGATTCCGGTGGACATCGCGAGCAGGGCGCCGGCCAGCACGAGGACGGCCGCGCGAAAGGCCGCCGGACCGTGTCGGCCGGCGGGGCGGGGCGGCGAGAGTCCGATTCGGGTCGATGCGTTCATCTTCTGGCTCCGGGTATCTTTCGACAGGCTGCCGGCGGGCGCTCTCGGGCCGGGTGGCTGGGGGAGGTCTTCCCGGGGCGCGTTCCCTTCGGTTGCGCTGTACCGACGCGAACCGGGGCCACGCGCACCGGGGACGAAGACCCGTTCAGGCCGCCGGTCGCACGCGCGAAGCGGCGAGGCCGGGCACCCGTCCGGCCGGCACGTGGACGAATCCGTCGAAGAGCCGGCGCTGGGTGCGCCGGACCGAAGCGTGGCCGGCGTGCCAGCTTCCGTCCGGTCCGGTCCGGCCGACCGCGGCGGCGGCCGAGATCACTCCCGACGGGGTGATGAGCCGGATGCGTCCGGGCTGGTCCGCGGACCGCGGTCCGGCCGCCCGTTCCACCAGGGTGCCCTCGATGGCGGCGGCTACCGCGAGGCCGAGCACCCCGGTCAGGGGGAGCGCGCGATGCACGTTGCTCATCGACACCATGCGCGCGGTGAGATCGCCGGCGGCGGCTTCGATCCGCTCGCCGCTCAGGGTCTGCGCCGGGCGGGGCGGGGCGACGATGCCGATCTTGGGAGCGCTCGGGAAGCGGGTCGAAGCCTCGTCCGGGGTCGCGGCGATCCCCATCGCGACCGCGGCGGCGGCGCGGATCCGTTCGAGGCGCTCCATCAGCGCATTCCGGTCGTCGAGGACGGCCGGCATCTCCGTCGCGGTGATTCCCAGGTCGCCGGCCGCGACGAAGACGAACGGATTGGCTGCGTCGACCATGGAGACGGCAACCGTTCCGGCCTCCCCGGCCGCGAGGGTGTCGATCGGGTTGCCGGTGGGGAGCAGCGCTCCGGTGGCCGCGCCGCCCGGTTCCAGGAACTCGAGATCGACCGGCGCCCCGGTCCCCGAGACCCCCGGGATCTCGGTGTCCCCTTCGACCGCCGCCGCGCCGTCGCGCACCGGGAAGCGGGAACGGATGAGCTTTCCGGTGTTGGTGTTGTGGATGACGACAACGCCTTGCGGTCCGGATGTGTCCACCATGCCTTCGTCCACCGCGAACGGTCCGATGGCCGACGACATGTTTCCGCAGTTGCTGCTCCAGTCGACCTGGGGGCGGTCCACCGCGACCTGCCCGAACGTGTAGTCCACGTCCGCGTCGGCGCGCGAGGCCGGCCCGACGATGCACACCTTCGAGAGCGACGAGATGCCGCCCCCCATGCCGTCGAGCTGCCGGCCGTAGGGGTCCGGGCTCCCGAGCGCGGCGAGGAACAGGCGTTCGCGGACCGCTTCCTCGTCGGGAAGGTGGCGGCGGTCGAACACGACCGCGTTGCTCGTGCCGCCGCGGATGAAAGCGGCGGGTATCTTCAACTGGCGCAAGGGCGGGCTCCGGCGACCTGCTTCGCGGGCGAAGTGTGCCACGGCCGCAGGTGCGCCGCCTCGGCGCGGGATTCGCAGGCGTCGTTCCGCTCCGGCCCCCGGTCGCGAGCGCCGGTCGCCCGGCCGCTATGATCGCGCTCGGATTCACGCCCGGAGGTCGGGGAATGGGAATGGGGCTCGAAGGCCTGGCCGTCATCGAGATCGGCGGCGGCTTCGCTGCCTCGAGCACCGGAAAGGCGCTCGCGGACCTCGGCGCCGAGGTCGTCAAGGTAGAGCCGCCGCAAGGCGATCCGATGCGCCGCCGGGGTCTCGTTCCGGGGAGCGGGGCGGCGGACGGCGGCCCGTTCCTGCATCTCAACGCCAACAAGCGCAGCGTCGTCCTCGATCGGTCGCAGGCATCCGATCGGGTGAAGTTCGAGGGCCTCCTCGCCCGGGCGGACCTCGCCATCCGCGAAGGACACGCTCCGGACCTCGAGGACGCGGAGGTCTGGCGCGAACGCAACCCCCGGCTCGTCGTGGTCTCCATCACCCCCTTCGGTCTCACCGGCCCCCGCCGGAACTGGCGAGGGACGGAGCTTACCCTCGTGCACGCGGGCGGCTGGGGCTACATCATGCCCGGGCGCGGGGCGCCCCGGGCGTGGCCGCCGATTCGCCCGTTCGGGCACCATGCGCTCATCCAGTCCGGACTCCACGCTGCGGCGGCCGCCCTCGCCGCGTGTCGGGACGCGCGGCGGACCGGGGTCGGCGACCACCTCGACGTCTCCGTGCAGGAGACCGTCGCCTTCCTCCTCGGCCGGCATTTCACCTCCTACGAATATGCGGGCCGCGTCGACCACCGAAGCGACCATTCCATCTACGAGCCGATGGGCTTCTACCCCTCCCGCGACGGCGAGGTGTTCATCATCTGCCCCGAACAGGCCCAGTGGGAGCGGATGGCGTCGCTCATCGGGGCGCCGGAATGGGGGTCGAGCGAGATGTTCGCGTCCCGTGACGATCGGGGCGCGCACGCGGCCGAGATCCGGGACCGCGTTTCGGCCTGGACGCGCACGCGAACCTCCGAGGAGGTGTTTCACGCGCTGCAGGGCGTGCGGGTCGGCGCGGCACCGGTGTTCGACTATCCCCGACTCGCCGCCCAGGAGCATCTGCGGGCACGGAGCTTCTTCGTGCCGCTCGACCACCCCGGGCGCGGACGGGTGGAGCTGCTCGGGCCGCCCTGTCGGCTCCGGCGGCGGTGGTGGCGCCTTGATCGGCCGGCGCCCGCGCTCGGTGAAGCCGTCCCTGCGGTCGAGAGTCTGTTCGCGGGGTCGGATTCGGCCGCGCGGCCCGCCACGGCCGATGATCCAGGGGGTCGCGGCGCACGTGTTCTTTCCGATGCGGAAGGCGCGAACGGGCGGCATGGAGCCGTTGCCGGCCGCGTAACGGTCCAGGGCGACCTTGCGCCCGCGCCCCGCACGATCGGTGGCGGGGCGATCGCCCCCTTCGAGAGGTCCGACGGGGAAGCGGGGGACTCCGGTGAGACGTTCGCGCCGGGCCACGGTCCGCTCCGCGGTGTACGGGTTCTCGATCTCTCGTGGGTATGGGCCGGGCCGCACTGCACCATGATCCTCGGAGCGCTCGGTGCGGAGGTGATCAAGGTGGAGTCGTCGCGACGGCTCGATCTCACCCGCCGCGCGTCGGTGTACGCCCGGGATCTCCCCCCCGGCCCGAACCGGAACGGCTATTTCAACCAGCTCGGGCAGCACAAGAAGAGCGCCGGGATCGACCTCTCGAGGCCGGAGGGCCGCGCCCTGGTGCGGCGCCTCGCGAGTCGGTGCGACGTCTTCGTCGCCAACTTCGGCACCGGGGTCCTGGAGCGCATGGGGCTCGGCCCCGACGACCTGCTGGCCGCCAATCCTGACCTGACGGTGGCGCTCGTGTCCGCCTTCGGCCAGGACGGACCGCTCCGGCTCTATACCGGATACGGCCCCCTCATCGCGCCGCTCTCCGGCGTTTCAGCCGTGACCGGCTACGCAGAGGACGGCCGCCCGCGCGACGTCAACATGGCCTACGGAGACCCGAACGGAGGGGTTCACGCGGCGCTCGCGGTCGCCGCGTCGCTGCTCGCACGCGATCTCCACGGCGAGGGCGGACAGGTGATCGACGTCGCGATGTGGGAAGCGATGATGTGCACCGCCTTCGAGGGGTGGATGAACCATGCCCTGGGGGGCGAGCCGTTCGCGCCGGCGGGCAACCGCGACCCGGAGACCGCGCCGTGCAACGTCTATCCCTGCCGCGGGGACGACCGATGGGTCGCGGTCGCGGCCGGCACGACGCAGGAGTGGGAGGCCCTGTGCGGAGCCATCGGCCGCCCGGAGCTCGCGTCCGAGCCCCGATTCGCGAGCGCGCCGGCCCGCAAGGCGCACGAGGAACAGATCGATCGCATCCTCGCGCACTGGTGCGCATCCCGGGAACGGTGGGAGGTGACGGAGCTGCTTCAGGCGGTGGGGGTTCCCGCCTTTCCAAGCGTTTCGAGCGAAGACCTCAGAAGCGATCCCCACCTCGAGGCGCGGGAGGCATTCAACACCTTCGAGCATCCGGAAGTGGGCATCAAGGCCCACTTCCGCGTCCCCTGGCGCTGGACCCGGCGCGCGAACGGCACCGGATCACGCGCGCCGTGCCTCGGCGAGCACACCGAAGAGGTGCTCGGGAACGTTCTCGGGATGAACCGGGACGAGATCGCGGACCTTCGCGAACGGGAGGTGATCGAGTCCGCCGAGCCGGAGGGCGGCGCGGGCGAGGCCGCCGATGTGGGTCTTGCCGGCGGCGAGGCGCCACGTGGAGACGGATCGGGCGCGAGCGCTCGTCGTCGTCAGCCTTTTCCCGTCCCGTCCTCGTCGCCGTCGGGTGCGGGGTCGAAGACCACGAAGAATTGCCAGGCCAGGTAGAGTCCCGCCGCCCCGAAGAGGATCGCCCAGAACACCGCTCCGGTCGAAACCTCCATCGCCGCCCAGGCAAGGCACACCACGGTGACCGCCACCCGGCGCCAGAGCGGACGGAAGAAGGGAGTCTGGACGTCGAACAGGCTCATGCGGGGGTCCGGTGGCCACGTTTCGCTTCATCTGACGGGCGGGGGCGTTCGGTTTCGCCCGTTCCGCCCGGGGCGGCGCGCGGCGCGCTCCGGTCGATGCCGGGCGCAGCCGGTGGTCGCGCCCGAGCCGGGCTTCGTTGAGAAGGATACGGGAAACGCCCGCCCCGGCGCGACGCCCGGTCAGTCGGCGATGTCCCGGGTCGTGTCCCCGGATGGGGCGATGCCGCGCCGCCGCCCGGACCACAGCCAGCCGAACACGGCCGTCGCGGCGAGGGCGCCGACGACCTCGGCGGCGATGAACCCCGGTGCGTCCGCCGGGGCGATGCCCGAGAAGGTGTCCGTGAACGACCGGGCGATGGTGACGGCGGGGTTCGCGAACGAGGTCGACGACGTGAACCAGTAGCCGGCCGTGATGAAGAGCCCCACCGCGTAGGGAATCGCCTCCGGGCGGGTGCGAAGACAGCCGAGGATGGTGGCGAGCAGTCCGAACGTCGCCACGAACTCGCCGAGCCACTGCCCGGCTCCCGTACGCGCCTTCACGCCCTCGACGAGGAGCGGCTCGCCGAACATGAAGTGGGCGGCCATGACCCCGACGAGGCCCCCCGCGATCTGGACGACGACGTAGAGGCTCGCGTCGCGTGGGCCGATCTCGCGCCGCACCGAGAACGCGAGGGTCACCGCCGGGTTGAAGTGCGCGCCCGAGATCGCGCCGAAGATGAGGATGAGCACGACCAGCGCCGCCCCCGTGGCGATGGTGTTGCCGAGCAGCGCGATGGCGTCGTTCCCGCCCGCCAGGCGCTCGCCCATGATCCCGCTCCCGACGACGACGGCGAGGAGGAACGCGGTGCCGAGCGCCTCCGCGGCCAGGCGACGGGAGAGATTGTGTCCGTTCATGTCGGCTCGTTGCCCTTGGTCTCGCCAATCTCGTCGAGACGCCTCTGCAAGGCGAGGCGGTCGAGCGATGCGAACGGGAGGTTCACGAAGATGCGGATGCGGTTGTTCAGCATGCGGTAGGTCGCGGCGAAGGTGGCTGCGATCTCGGACTCGTTGCCGGTCGCGACGGCCGGGTCGGGAATCCCCCAGTGCGCGGTCATCGGCTGTCCCGGCCAGACCGGGCACACTTCCTGCGCCGTGTCGTCGCAGACGGTGAACACGAAGTCGAGGTGCGGTGCTTCCGGGGCCGCGAACTCGTCCCAGCTCTTGGAGCGGAAGTCGCGGGCCGGGTGGTTGAGCCGGTCGAGCAGCGCCACCGTCCGCGGGTTGACCGCGCCGGAGGGAAAGCTCCCCGCGCTGTATGCACGGAACCGGCCGATGCCCTCCCGGTTGAGAATCGCCTCCGCCATGATGCTCCGCGCCGAGTTGCCGGTGCAAAGGAAGAGAACGTTGAGAAGCCTCTCGGCCATGCGACGACCCCGCGTTGCGCGCCCGTGGAGGCACGGGCTCCTTCCGGGACGCGGCGCCCTCACCGGGCCCGAATCGGAATTCAAGCCCGGATTCGAGCTTGCGACCGCATCCGTCCGGGCATCCTGGGTCCGGAATGTGTCATGCGTGTGAATTCCGCCGCCGTCCCGCTTGGGGCGGACTTTGCGTCGGGGCCGGAAGCGGTCGTCCCGTTTCGCGGCGGAAACGGGACGCCGGGCGGGAGCGTCCGCCGCTACCCTTGCGCTTCGAGGGTGACCCGATTGCAGCGGCAGGTGCCGATCTGGTGGAGCTCGATAATGTTGTTGAACGGGTCGGGAACGAACACCTGGTCCGAGTTGTCGCCGACGAGGCCCCGGATGGTCCAGTGGCGGATCCCGCGGGTTTCGAGCTCGCGCCGGGCCTCCTGGATGTCCTCGACCGCGAGCGCCACGTGGGGCCGGGTCGGATCCTCTTCCGAGCTGCGCGCAACCGGCGACTCCCCGGTCGCTCCCATGAGATGGATCTGGGTGCGCTTCTCGTCGTCGCCGACGTACATCCAGAAGCCGGGCACGCCGGGAATGTTCGGGCGGCCGGAGTCCGCCTCGAGCCCGAGGACGTCGGAATAGAACTCGCGGGCGCTTTCCTGCGCCCCGTCCGAGGGATCGATCCGAATCCCGTGGTGGTGCAGCTCGAGTACCTTGATGGGCATGATTCTTCCTCCGCGAGCGCCGCCTCCCGGGGCGGCTCCGATGGGTCCGCCCGCAACGCTAGCCCAAGCCGGGCCCGCCGGCAAGCGCACCTCCCGTTCATGGCCGCTCGCCGGCCCGTGCGGACTCGCCCGACGCCGGCGCGCCCCGCGTTCCGAACAGAGCGCGTTATCATGAGAAAGGGCACGCGGCGCCCCGCCCCGAAGGCGACCCGACCGCTCGCGTTCGAAGGGTGAACCAGGCAGCTACCGACACCAGCCAAGGGAGATACGCACGATGGCCGAAGGATTCACGATCGCGACGTTCAGGCATGTTGCCGATGGGCTCCAGGAGGGGCAGTTCGCAGTCGGAGACCGGCGCCGGGCGGCCAGTCTCGACGACCTGGACCCCATTTACCGGGAGCTGCTCGATCGGCCGATCACGGTCACCATGGCGGTCATCGGCCCGGACGGCCGGCCCGGTCTGACCCCGATGTGGTTCGATCACGACGGGGAGAAGATCCTCGTCAACACCGCTTCGCACCGCTCGAAGTGCGGATGGATCCGCAAGAACCCGCAGCTCACCATTCTCGTCGTGAACCCCGACAACCCGTACCACTGGGTGAGCATCAAGTGCACGGTGGAGAACGAGGTGCCGGAGGACGGGCCGGACGGGGCGAGGGTCACCGCCCAGCTCGACAAGATCTGGACCAAGTACACCGGGGCCGAGCCTCCCTACGGGCTCCGGGACCCGGCCATCGACGAGAGGCGGGTGCTGTTCGAGTGCCGGGTCGACCGTATCGCGACCTTCGGCAAGCCCTGAGAAGAAGATGCAAGGAAACGGAAGGTGAAATTCGGGCTCTTGTTCGTCAATACCGGTGCGTTCGTGCATCCGGAAGGAGTGCGCGGTCTTGCGAGCGCGGCGGAAGCGGCGGGAATCGAGTCTCTGTGGACGGTCGAGCACGTGCTCGTTCCGGTGGGATACCGTTCGCGCTATCCCTACTCGAAGACGGGGCGCATGCCGGGAACCGAGGACATGCCGATCCCGGACCCGCTCGTCTGGCTCGGCTTCGCCGCCGCCGTCACCACCACCCTCAAGCTCGCCACCGGGGTTCTCATCCTGCCGCAGCGCCAACCGGCGTACGTCGCCAAGCAGTTCGCGACCCTCGACGTTCTCTCCGGCGGCCGGGCGATCGCGGGTGTCGGGGTTGGCTGGCTCGCCGAGGAGTTCGCCTCGGTCGGCGTGCCTTTCGAGGAACGCGGCGCCCGGACCGACGAGAGCATCCAGGCCCTGCGGAGCCTCTGGTCTCCTCGCGCCGAGCCGTTCCGGGGCCGCTACTACCGCTGGGATGCGGTGGAATCGAATCCGCGGCCGGTGCAGCCGGGGGGCGTGCCCATCGTGGTCGGCGGACACAGCGCGCCCGCGGCCCGGCGGGCCGCCCGCCTCGGTGACGGGTTCTTCCCGGCCCGGGGCACGCCGGAGGAGCTCGGACGGCTCTTCGACATCGTCCGCGAGGAATGCGATCGCATCGGGCGCGATCCGGCGGAAGTCGAATTCATCTGCGGCGGTCGGGTGCGGGGGCCGGAGGACCTCGAGCCCTATGTGGACCTCGGGGTCTCGCGTTTCGTGGCGAGCCCGCCGGCCCAGGACGTCGACGGGCTGCGGCGCGGGCTCGAGCAGTTCGCCCGGGACGTGATCGAGCGGGTCTGACGCCCGCCCCCGCGGACCTGGCGGCCACGCGCGGCCCCGGCCGCATGCCGGGCCGGACGGGACCGAATCGATCCGCCGAGGAGCAGGATGCGGCCGGGGCGAAGGAGAGGAGAGCGGACACGGAATGAAGATCGACACCCAGATGCGGGACGTCCCCTTCGAGCGGATGGGAGAGGAGGCGCTTCGTTTCGAGCGCATGGGCTTCGACTGCGCGTGGACGTTCGAAGCCGACCACAACCCGTTCCTGCCCCTCGCCCTCGCGGCGAGCGCGACCCGGCGAATGCACATCGGGACCAACATCGCAGTGGCGTTCGCGCGCAGCCCCTTCTCGATGGCCCAGGTCGCCTGGGACCTGCAGCGCGGGAGCCGGGGCCGCTTTCACCTCGGACTCGGCACCCAGGTAAGGGCCCACGTGGAGCGCCGCTTCTCGATGCCCTTCGACCGCCCGGCCGCCCGGGTGACGGACTACATCCGGTGCGTGCGCGCGATCTGGGACTCCTTCCAGAACGGAACCCGCCCCGCCTACGAAGGCGAGTTCTACCGCTTCGCGCTGATGAACCCGTTCTTCGACCCGGGACCCATCGACCATCCGGACATCCCCATCTACCTGGCCGGAGTGAACGAGCGGATGTGCCGGGCGGCCGGCGAGGTCGCGGACGGCTTCCACGTCCATCCCATGCACTCGGTCGGCTACCTCCGGGACGTGGTGCGCCCCGCCATCGCGGAGGGTGCGCGGGCAAACGGACGCGACGGGACGAAGCTCGTCCTCTACGCGCCGGTCTTCACGGTGAGCGGGGAGACGGAGGCGGAGCGCGCGGCCGCCGAGAGGGAGGTCCGGCGCCAGATCGCCTTCTACGCCTCGACACCGAGCTATCGGGCGCTCCTCGAGTACCACGGCGTCGGCGGCATCGGCAAGGAGCTGAGCGCGCTCATGCGGCACGGCGAACTCGAGGAGATGCCGCGCCTCGTGCCCGACGCCCTCCTCGAGGAGGTCGCGGTGGTCGCGCCGCCGGCCGGGATTCCGGCTGCCCTTCGCCGGCGCTGCGAAGGGCTGCTCGACCGGGCATCGCTCTATTTCCCGGTCCCGGAGGGCGCTCCCGAGACCGACTGGCGACATTTCGTCGACACGTTCCGCGCCGCCGCGTGAACGCGCTGCGAGGGTCTCTCCCGTGATCACGATGCGGGCGCTCATCGAGCGGGCGGAGCGGCACTTTCCCGCGAACCCGGCCATCGTTCCGGCGGCGGACGGTCACGGTGGCCCGCTCACCTGGGCCGAGTTCGCGGTCCGGGTGCGGCGTGCGGCGGGTGCCCTGCGGTCGCTCGGCGTCGGGGCGGGCGACCGGTTCGCGATCATCTGCCGCAACGATCCGCGCCAGGCCGAGCTCATCCACGCCGGCTACTGGATGGGCGCGGTCGCGGTGCCGATCAACCACCGGCTCGCGCCGCGCGAGATCGCGGAGATCCTCGACGGGGCGGCGCCGCGGGTCCTCGCGGTCGAGGACCATTTCGCGGGACTCGTGTCGGATTCCTCTCTCGCCGCGCGCCCGGAGCCGCGGATCCGGATTGGAGGAGGCACGGGGGGCGCCGAGCCCGACTACGAGTCGCTCCGGGATGCGTCGCCGGAGGACGCGGGCCGGACCAGCGTCGAGGGCGACGACGCCCTCCTGCTCTACACCGGGGGGACCACCGGCCGCGGAAAGGGCGTGCGGCTCACCCACCGGAACGTCGCCGCGAACGGCCTCCAGCTCGTCGGGCCGTACCGCGCCTCGGAAGACGACGTGATGCTCCACGTCGCGCCGATGTTTCATTCCGCGGACCTCCTCGGCTCGCCGTTCTCCCACACCGGCGCGGCGCACGCCTATCTGCCCGACTTCACCCCCGACGCCTTTCTTGCGGCGGTGGGGAAGAGCCGGGCCACGTTCTCCATGCTCACTCCGACCGTCATCATCCGCATCATCCGCGAAGGGCGGATGGACGCGTTCGACGTCTCGAGCCTGCGCCGCTTGACGTACGGGTCCGCGCCGATGGACGCGGCCTGGATCCGGCGCACGACGGAGGCGTTTCCGGGGGTGGAGCTCGTGCACTCCTACGGCCTCACCGAGACCTCGCCCATCCTCACCACCCTCGGGTGGGAGCAGCATGTCGCGGGGCTCGCGGGCGGCGACCGGCTGCGCTCGGTCGGACTCCCCCTGGTCGGAGTCGAGCTGCGCGTCGTGGACGATGACGGCGACGACGTGCCGGCCGGCGAGGCGGGGGAGGTCGCGGTTCGCGCCCCGAACGTCTCGGCGGGCTACCTCGACCGTCCCGAGGAGACGGCCGCCGTCTTCCGCGACGGCTGGTTCTTCACCGGCGACGTCGGCCGCCTCGACGACGAAGGCTACCTCTATCTCTTCGACCGCAAGAAGGACGTCATCATCACCGGCGGGGAGAACGTCTGGTCGACGCAGGTCGAAGCGGCCCTCTACGCGCACCCCGGGGTGGTCGAGGTCGCGGTCATCGGGGTGCCGGACGAGACCTGGGGCGAGGCGCTCCTCGCCGTCGTGGTGCCCGCGCCGGGGTCCGGGCTCGGCGGCGGGGAAGGCGCGGAGCTCCTGATGACGCACTGCCGGGAGCGCATCGGCGGCTACAAGATTCCGCGGCGGTACCGCTTCGTCGACGCCTTGCCGAAGAGCGCGATGGGGAAGATCCTGAAGGCCGAGCTTCGCCGCCGCTACCGAGGCGGGTGATTCTCGGGAATCCGGGGTCGATCAGAGTTCCGACTCCTCGATTCCCGCAATCTTCATCAGGTGACGCTGCAAACCACGCTTGAGCGATACGTCGCCATGCACCGGTACCGAGATCCGGAACACCGGCCCGATTCGTGCGGCTTCGCGTTCCAAGGGTGTCGGCCACTACTGATTCAGCCGACGTAGTGATACCGTTCGCGACCGGGCCGGACCGCAATTCGTTGAATCCCGTAGCCGATCATTCGTGCTCCAGGCTGCATGGCGAAGACGGAGCGGGTCCGCCCGGACGCGGAATGCTTGGGAAGCGAGGAACGATGAAGGAAACGCTTGCGGCGGGACTCGCCGGCACGAGGCGCCACGGAATCGACACCGAGCGCACCATCGACTTCATGGGGGAGGCGCTTCGCGTCTACTCCACCCCGTCGATGCTGCGCGACATCGAGCACACCTGCCGGGACGTGATCCTCGATCACCTCGACGATGGCGAGGACACCGTCGGGGTGCGGGTCGAGCTCGAGCACCTCGGAGCGACCCTCCTCGATTCATGGGTGGACATCTCGGTGCGGGTGACCGCGGTCGAAGGACCCAGGGTCGACCTCGAGGTGGAGGTGCGCGACGAGCTCGGTGAGACCGTCGGGCGCGCGAAGCACGGGCGCTTCGTCGTCGAGGTCGAGCGCCAGCGCCGGCGCCTCGAGCGGCTCGCGGAGCGGCTCCGGAGCGGAGGCGGCAAGTGAGCGGGAACGGATCGCGCAGCGGCTCCGGCAACGGTGCGAACGAGAACTGGAAGCCGGTCTACTGCTACCAGTGCGTCGCCGGTCCGGATCTGATGAAGGTCCAGGTCGAGGACGGGGTCGCGACCCGCATCCGCTCGAACTACGACGCGAGCGACCGGCACCCGGGCGGCGGGCGGGTGTGCGTCAAGGCCTACGGCCTCATCCAGAAGACCTACAACCCGCACCGGATCCGCCAGCCCATGAAGCGCACGAACCCGCGCAAGGGCCGGGGCGAAGACCCGGGGTTCGAGCCGGTGAGCTGGGACGAGGCGCTCGACGCGATCGCGGCCCATATGCTCGAGATCCGCTCCCGCGGGCTCGTGGACGAGTCGGGGTTCCCGCGCCTCGCGGTGAGCTTCGGGGGCGGCGGCACGCCCACCCAGTACATGGGCACGTTTCCCGCCTTCCTCTCCGCCTGGGGACCCATCGACATGGGGTTCGGGGCGGGGCAGGGCGTCAAGTGCTACCACAGCGAGCACCTCTACGGGGAGCTGTGGCACCGCGCATTCATCGTCGCCCCGGACACGCCGCGATGCCGCTACGTCATCAGTTGCGGCAACAACGCGGAGGCGTCGGCCGGGGTGGCCGGGGTATGGCGCCAGGCCGACGCGCGGGCCCGCGGGCTCAAGCGGGTCCAGGTCGAGCCGCACCTTTCCATCACCGGCGCGGTATCGGCGGAATGGGTCCCCATCCGGCCGAAGACCGACGCGGCCTTCCTGTACGCGCTGCTGCACCGCATCGTGCACGAACGCGACTGGCGCGACGTGTGCGACGTCGCGTTCCTCGAAGACTCGACGAACGCTCCCTATCTCGTCGGCCCGAACGGCTACTACCTCCGCGACCCCGAAACCCGGACGCCCCTCCTGTGGGACGAGGAGGCGGAACGGGCGGTCCCCCTCGCCGCCATCGAGGGGCGGCGGCCCGCCCTCGAGGGAGTGCGGATCGCGGCCGGCGTCGAGGAAGGGCCGGACGGGGAGGAGTGGTGGCACGAAGCGGCCGAGGCCCGTCCCGCCTTCCAGCTCTTCCTCGACCACGTGCGCGAGTACACCCCGGAGTGGGCGGAAGGCGAGAGCGACGTGCCGGCGGCGACCACGCGCCGCATCGCGGACGAGTTCGTCGCCCACGCGTGCGTCGGCGAGACCATCGAGATCGAGGGCCGCGAGCTGCCGTACCGGCCCGTGGCGGTGCTCCTCGGCAAGGGAGTGAGCAATGGCTGGGGCGGGTATCCGTGCTGCTGGGCGCGCACCATGCTCGCGGTTCTCGTCGGGGCGCTCGAGGTTCCGGGCGGAGTGCTCGGAACCGCGGTCAAGCTCAACCGCCCCGCGGACAGCCGGCACAAGAGCGTGCGGCCCATGCGCGACGGCTTCATGGACTATCCGTTCAACCCGACGAGCCGTCAGGAATGGAGCCGCCATCCGGGGATCCGCAACGCGTTCCGGATGATGGTTCCCCTCGCCGCCAACTCGCCGTGGTCCCCGGCCCTCGGCCCCGCCCACCTCCCGTGGCTCTTCCAGAAGAAGGCGCCCGAAAAGTGGCCGCGGCCGTCCCTTCCGGAAATGTGGATCAACTACCGGACGAATCCGTCCATCTCGTCCCTCAACGCGCCGGAGGTGGCGGAACGGGTCGCCGAGTTCCCGTTCATCGTCTCGTTCGCGTACACCCTCGACGAGACGAACTGGATGGCCGACTACCTGCTGCCGGAGGCGACCGACCTCGAGAGCCTCCAGCTCATCCGCATCGGCTCGACCAAGTTCATCGAGCAGTTCTGGAACCAGCAGGGGTGGGCGGTGCGCCAGCCGGTCGTGGACCCGGTGGTGGACGCCCGCGACATGTCCGACATCGCCACCGAGCTCGCGCGTCGCACGGGGCTTCTCGAACCCTACAACCAGGCGATCAACCGGGGCGGGGCGGGCATGCGCCTCGAGTCCGACGACTTCGACTACTCCCTCGACGACACGAAGGTCCATCCCTCGGAGGCGATCTGGGAGGCGGTGGCCCGTGCCGCGAGCCACGACCTCACCGGGGGTGAGCAGATCGTCGGAATCGACTGGTTCCGCGAGAACGGCTTCCTGCTCCGGCCGTACTCCGAGATGGAATGGTTCCTCTACCCGACCGTCAAGGAGCGGGGGCTTCGTTTCGAGCTGCCCTACCAGGAGCGCATCAAGCGCCATGGGGCGGAGCTCGCCCACCGGCTCCACGAGACGGGGATCGAGTGGTGGGACCGGCAGCTCCTCGAGTACGAGCCGCTTCCCTCCTACGAGCCCTTCCCCGAGATCTGGATCAACTACGCGCGCGAGGTGGGGCGCGACCCGGACGAGTTCCCGTTCTGGGCCCTCACCTCCCGCAGCATGCAGTACTCGTGGGGGGCGAACGTCGGCATCCCCCTCATCAACGAGGTCGCCGGCAACATCGCCGGACACCGCGGAGTGCTGATGAACCGGGGGCGCGCGCGCGGGATCGGAATCGAGGATGGCGACCCGGTGATCATCGAATCGGTGGTCGGCGAGACGCGGGGGCGGGCGGTGCTCCGCGAGGGGGTCCGTCCGGACACGGTGGTCATGATCGGGCAGTTCGACCACTGGGTGACCCCGTACGCGAAGGACCTCGGGGTCGCGAGCCTGAACTCGGTGACCCCGCTCGCCCTCTCCCTCACCGACTCGACGGGGAGCGTGGCGGACCTCATCCGGGTGCAGGTGCGCCGTGCCGGCCCTGCGGACCTCGAGCGCCACACCGCCTCCGAGGCGGCCGCGCCGGTGCCGGCGGACGCGCGCCCCGCGCGGGGCGCGGCGTGAGCACGCCGGAGTCCAAGGCGGGGCGGGGGACGCCCCGCCAAGGCCCCCGCTATGGAATGGTGGTCGACCTCAACCGCTGCGTCGGCTGCCAGACCTGCACCATCGCCTGCAAGCACCACAACGACACCCCGCCCGGGGTGCAGTGGCGCAGCGTCCTCGACGTCGAGCAGGGCGAGTACCCGAACGTCGAGCGCCTGTTCCTCGTCACCGGGTGCCAGCACTGCGCGGAGCCGCCGTGCGTCCCGGTCTGTCCGACCGGGGCCACCCGCCAGCGCGCGGACGGGCTCGTCACCATGGATTACGACACCTGCATCGGCTGCGGCTACTGCGCGGTGGCGTGTCCCTACCAGGCCCGGACCATCGCCCACGAACGCGAGTGGTACTACGGTACGCCGAGCCGCCAGGAGGAGCACGTCTTCCACGAAGATCGGGTGGGGGTGGCGACCAAGTGCACGTTCTGCGTGGACAAGATCGACGATGCGGCGCAGTCCGGCGCGGTCCCGGGGCTCGACCTCGAGCACACCCCGGCGTGCGCGGCGTCGTGCATCGCCCAGGCGCTGCACTTCGGCGACTTCGCCGACCCCGACAGCAACGTGTCGCGCCTCGCGCAAGAGAACGCCCACTTCCAGATGCACGCGGAGCTCGGCACCGACCCCCAGATCCGCTATCTCTACGAAGTCCCGGAGACCACCCCGGGGCGCGACCCGGAGACGGCGGACGACGACGCCCCGAGTGTTCCGAACGATCCGCTGGCCGGCGGGCGCCAGACGTTCTGGGACGTGCGGGCGGCGTTGAACTTCATCCTCGGCGGCATGAGCAGCGGGCTCGCGGTGGCTTCTTTCGCGGCGTGGGCGCTCGGCGGCATCCCCGGCGCGGCGCTCCCCTGGTTCTTCGCCGCCGCCGCGGCCGGGATGGGAGTGGGACTCCTCTTCGTCTTTGCCGAGATCGGGCGCCAAGCGCGCTTCCTCTACGTTCTCCGGCGGCCGCAGAGCTCCTGGATGACGCGCGAGACGTACGCGGTGGCGGTCTTCTATCCGGCGGTCGCGGCGGACCTCTTCTGGCCGTCGCCCGTACTGCATGCGGTCGTCGCGGTCGCGGCGGCGGCGTTTCTGTACTGCCAGGGACGGATCCTCCACGCGGGCAAGGGGATTCCGGCGTGGCGACATCGGCTCATTCCGCGGATGCTGGTCGCGTCCGGGCTCTACGAAGGGACGGCCCTTGCCGTGCTCGGGGTCGGCGCTCTCGCCCTCGCCGGCGGGTACGAGCTTGCGCAGTGGCCGACGCTCTTCGCTCTGTCCGGCCTCGCCGGCGCCGGCGCATTGCTGGCGGTCGCCAACGCGGCGCTCTTTCGCGCGTTCCGCCGGAGCGCGCCAAGTGAAGGAGTGGGCCCGGCCTCGCGCCGCGACCTCGATGCGATTGCGGGACGAATGAGATGGATGGGCCACCTCGTTCCGGGCGTGCTGCTGGCCGTGGCCCCCTTCGTGCTCCTCATCGCGTTGCTGGCCGCAATCCCGGGTACGCAATGCGTGATGGATGCCGAAGATGGCTGGAGGTGCACGATTACCCTGCTCGCCGCCGAGCTCGGAGCACCGGGCGCGCTCCTCGGGTTCGTCGTGGGCAGCGTCTGCGTGATTGCGGGCGGCGCCCTGTGGAAGCACACCCTCGTGACGCGCGCCTGCCACCAGCAGGGGTTTGCCCTGCCGCGCCTGCCCCAGCGCGGCTCCGGCACACGCGCCGCCCCGGCCCGCTTCGGCCTCGCGTGAGTCCGGATTCGCATCGCCACCCGCGTACGCCCGCACCGGCGGCCGGTTGGTTGCGAGCGGCAGGCGAACGGGAGTCGGCGTGGAGCCGCACAATCCTCATGAGGACCGCTCACCCGAAGCGCGAATCCCTCTTTGACTCCGATTCCCCGGGACCGGGGACTCCTGCCGTTTCCGGGTGAGACCCGAAGGATTCACCATGTCCACGAACAGCCGTCCCCGCGTCGCCCTTTGCGGCATCAGCCTCGAGAGCAACGCCTTCTCACCGGTCGCGAACGAAGCGGACTTCCGCGCGCTCTGCTACCTGGAGGGGGAAGATCTTCTCGCCGCTGCCCGAGGGGGCGAGGCATCGACCGCCGCGATGGAGATGACCGGCTTCGTGGCGGCGATGGACGTGACCGGTCCCTGGGATCCGATTCCCATCGTCTTCACCGCCTCGCACCCATGGGGTCCGGTGGAACAGGGGTTCTTCGAACGGGTGCTCGAGGACATCGTCGAACGCCTGCGCGCGGCGGGCAGTGTGGACGCGGTCTACGTGGCGAACCACGGTGCCATGGTCGCCACCGGCAGCCCCGATCCCGACGGCGACATGCTCTCGCGCCTGCGCGAGGCGGTGGGGCCCGACGTGCCGATCGTCGCGACTCTCGATCTGCACGCCAACATTTCGGAGGCCATGGTGGAAGCGGCCGACGTGCTGGTTGCGTACCAGACGAACCCGCACGTCGACATGCTGGAGCGCGGCGAGGAGGCGGCGCACATACTGCGGGCCGTCCTGGGCGGCGCGGCCGCCCCGCAGCCGGTCTTCATCCGCATGCCGATCGTTCCGCCGTCGGTCACCCTGTTGACCCGCGAAGGGCCGTACGCTGACCTCATCGACTTCGGTCAGCGGCGCAAGCGCGAGCTTGCGGGCCAGATTCTCAACGTCTCGATCCTCGGCAACTTCGCGTTCTCCGACACCCCGTTCAACGGCATCGGCATCGTCGTCACCGGACGCAGGGCGCTCGAGCCCGCGCAACGCCTCGCTCGCGAGATTGCGGAGCGCTGCTGGGCGGACCGGGCCCGGTTCCGGAAGACCCTCACCCCGCTGGACGACGCGGTTCGCGCGGCGGTCGAGAACGGCGCGAACCCGCGCCGCCCGGCCCTCATCTTCTCCGACGCCGGCGACAACCCGGGCGGCGGCGGCGGCGGCGACACGGTCGAGCTGCTCCGGGCCCTGATCGACTCCGGGGCGCGCGGAGTGCTCTTCGGGTCGTTCCACGATCCCGCGCTCGTCGCCGACGCCCTGGCCGCGGGCGAGGGGGCCGCGATTTCGGCCGTCTTCAACCGCAACCCGAAGACCGCGTTCGCCGAACGGCTGGAGGTCCCCGCGAGGGTCGCCAAGATCTCCTCCGAGCCGTTCGTGGGCCGGCTCGGAATCTATGCGGGACGGGAGGTCAGGTGCCAGCCCGCGTGCGCGCTGGAGATCGGTGGCGAAGGGGGGATCCTGGTCGTTGCAATCAGCAACCGCTACCAGACCGCCGACCCGATGTTCTTCGAGCACCTGGGGCTCGACATCGCCGCCGCGCGCACCGTATGCGTCAAGTCGCGCGGACACTTCCGCGCCGGATTCACGCCGTGGTTTCCCCCGGAGCGGGTCGTCGAGGTGGACACCGCGGGGCTGACCTCTCCGGTGCTCGAGCGCCTCGAGTGGAAGGGGCTGCCTCGTCCGGTCCATCCCCTCGACGAGGATGCCGACTGGGTCCCGCCCAACTGGTGAGGTCTGTTTCCGGAATCGGCCGAGACCGGGCCCCGCTACACGATTCCGGTCGCCCGCATCGCGGTGCGCGCGATTCCCGCGACGATCTCCTCTCCGGCCACCTCGCTTTCGGTTCCCCTGCAGTAGACCGCGATGAGCATGGTCCCCACCGGTCCGGCCACGAACCCGACGTCGTTGACGATGCCGGCATTGGTTCCGGTCTTCGATCCCCAGCGATACGTGCCGCCGGTTGGAACATGGCGTCCGATCCGGCGGGCGTTCTGCTGGCGCTCGAGGGTGGCCAGCATCGCCTGACACGCTCCCGTCGACGCGGCTTCGCCCTTGACGATGGCGGCGACGGCGCGCGTGTAGTCGTCGGGGGTCGCGAGGTTCTCCTGCTCGCCCTCGATGGCGAGGCGTCCGACCATCGGCCGGCCCAGGATCGATGCGTTCATGCCGAGCGATTGCATGGTGGCGTTGATCCGGTCCATTCCCGCCAGCTCGATGAGGATGTTGGTGGCCGTGTTGTCGCTGATGGACATCATGAGATGGAGAAGGTCCGCAAGCGAGAGCTCCAGCCCGGCGTGCAGGAACCGCAGGACCCCGCTCCCGCGCGATTTCTCGCAAGCGCGCAGCCGGTGCAGGTCGTCGAGACCAATCTCGCCACGGTCCAGCATTCGGTAGACCTCGATCATGATCGGGATCTTCGCGGTGCTCGCGGACGGAAAACGGACATCGCCCTGCCGGCTCCAGGTCTCGCTTCGAGGAGAGATGACGCTGACGCCGATGTCGCAGCTCCCGCCGAGCTCGTCCACCGTCTCGCCCAGAATCGTCCAGTCGACGCTCATCGTTTCCCGTCCACCTGTTGCCTTGCCGGTTCCGAGCGCCCTTCGTCCCGCCGCCGGACCGCGCCCGCGCCCGTGCCAATCAGTCGGAGAACACCGGCGCGACCCAGCCGCGTCCCGGCACCGCGCTCAGCAGCTCCCGGGTATAGGCGTGGCGGGGATCGGCGAACAGGTCGGCGGTATCGCCGTACTCCACCAGCTCGCCCCGATGCATCACCGCGATTCGGTCGCAGACCTGCGCGGCCACCCGCAGATCGTGGGTGATGAACAGCATCGTCAGTCCGAGCCGATCCCGGATCGTGGCGAGGAGGTCGAGGACCTGCGCCTGCACCGAGACGTCGAGCGCCGAAACCGGTTCGTCCGCCACGAGGATTTCGGGGTCGAGAGCAAGCGCCCGCGCGATGCCGATTCGCTGGCGCTGGCCGCCGGAGAACTCGTGCGGAAAACGCTCCGCCACCCCCGCGTCGAGCCCCACGAGCTCGAGCAGCTCCCCGGCGCGGGCATACGCGGCCGGTCGTGCGGCTCCATGCACGATCATCCCCTCCGCGATCAGACGCCCCACCTTGTGCCGGGGGTTCAGCGATCCGTAGGGGTCCTGGAAGACCATCTGGATGCGCTTGCGGTAGGGCCGGATCCGGCTGGCGGAGAGCGACAGGACGTCGACGTCTCCGAGCTGCACGGTGCCGGAGTCCGCCGCGACGATGCGTACGATCAGCCGTGCGATCGTCGATTTGCCGGAACCCGACTCCCCGACCACTCCCAGGGTCTCGCCGCGCAGCAGGCGAAGGGAGACGTCCTTGACCGCGTGAACCAGGCGCGCCGTCCCACCCAGCAGCCCGCCGCCGGAGCGAAACGTCTTGTTGAGCCGCCGGGTCTCGAGGGCGGGCTCCCCCGACGCCGCGGTGCGGCGCCGCGCCGGCACCAGGCTCGGAACCGCCGCCACCAGCGATCGGGTGTACGGGTGACGCGGAGCGTTCAGCACCTGCTCCGCGCTCCCGATCTCGACCAGCCGCCCGGTCTCGTTTCCATCGAGGCGCCGTGCAGCCCGTTCAGGAACACGTTGCCGTTGCCCCGGTACTCCGGCTCCGGGTTGCCGGTCCGATCCTCCAGAAGGATGTGGCAGTCGAGGCCCGCGCGCGCCGCCGCCGCGGCGGTCTGGCGCGCATGGTTGGACTGGGTGGCGCCATGGGTGACGACGACGTCGGCCTTCCGATCGAGCGCTTCGGCGATCAGGAACTCGAGCTTCCGGGCCTTGTTCCCGCCGGTGGACAGGCCGGTGCAGTCATCGCGCTTGATCCAGAGGTCGACCCCGAGCATCTTCGAAAGGCCGTCGAGACGCTCGAGACGCGTGGGGAGGTGAGCCAGGCTCACGCGCGGAAACCTTGCGAGCTGCATGGATGGTCCGTCCTGTTTGCGACGGGAGGCGAATCCCGGGTCGAGCCGGCCGAGCCGCGGTCGCTTCCTGCGGCCCGATACGCAAGGGCGTCTATCCTAGCCGCAACATTTGGCCGATGTCCTGCTGCGGACGCCGATCTGGTCGCGGCGGTGCGACGATCAGGGTTTCTCGCGGGTGCAGGCCGTACTCCCCCAAGCCGCTTCAACGTAGTGTCGGCTTCGCCTTCAGCCAGCGCGAAGCGCTCTTTCGGTCCGTGCGGCCGCTACCGCGACGCACAGGCATCTTTGCGCCCAAGACCGAAAAAATTCGCAGCTTTTTCGGGAAAGCGACGAACATCGGTGAAATACTGCGGCAGCCCGGAACAATCGGTGAATTCTCCGGGCTGGCGAGCCGGCCACGGAGGAGTGTTCGGGGCCGCTTCTCCGGTTGGCCGTGGACGCGACCGGATGTCAGACTTCGTTCCGCCAGCCCCCGGGCACGGTTTCGGTGCCCGATGAACAGGTTCCCGTTCGGGGACTCGAGGCCATGCCGCCGGGACGAACGGTTTGAAGGTCTGCGTTGAGGACAAGGGCGACCGGGAGAGGATCACCGGGCGCCTCTGGGTGCTTGCGGCCGGGCTGTGCATGAGTCTCGGCGGGCCGATCATCCGGCTCGCCGACGACATCACCGAGTGGCAGTTCCTGTTCTATCGATCGCTCGGCGCGGCCCTGCTGCTCCTTCTGTGGTTCCGTATCTCCGGCCGTCCCCTGCTGGCCCGGATCCGCGGGGTCGGCGTGACCGGGTTCATATCGGGCCTGTGCCTCTCGGTGACGTTCACCGGCTACGTATGGGGGGTAATGCACTCCACCGTCGCCAATGCCCTGTTTCTGCTGAGCGCGGCGCCGCTCTTCGCCGCGCTCCTCGGGTGGATGGTGCTCCGCGAGCCGGTGGTCCGCTCGATGTGGCTCGCGATGGCGGGGGTCGTCGTCGGCGTCGCGATCATGATCGGCGAGGGGCTCGCGGAAGCCGACCTGCTGGGCGATCTGGCCGCGCTCGCGGCCGCGGTGGGATTCGCCGGCTTCTCGGTCGGGATCCGGCGCGGACGGCACACCGACATGACTCCGACAATCCTCATCGCGGCCGCGATCACGGCGTCGGTCAGCGCCGCAATGGCGTTCGTCGGCGGAACCGGGATCACCGCTCCGGCTCCCGACGTCGGGCTTGCCGCGGCCTACGGGATGCTCGTCATCGGTGCCGGCATCTTCCTGTTCACCATCGGCTCGAAGAGTGTCCCCTCGGCCGAGCTCGTCCTGCTGTCGCTCACCGAGGTGGTTCTCGCGCCGGTCTGGGTCTGGTTCGCATTCGCCGAAGTCCCGAGTCTCCCGACCCTTGCGGGAGGCCTGATCCTCCTTGGCAGCATCGCCGGGCAAGCGGCGGCCGGAATGAGAAGGTAGCCCCGGCCGGCCGGCGTGCCGGAAGCCCGGGACGGTTCCCGGCCGGAACCGCCCGAGCGGCACGCAGTGGCGAGGCGGCTACGCGGACTGTGCGACCCGGGCCGGGTCACCGGTGTCGAGGGAGGTGACCCGGCGCATCTCGCGGCGATGAACGGTGTCCTCGAACGGGCGGGCGCGGTGCATGGTGGCCCGGTTGTCCCAGATGACGAAGTCGCCCGTGCTCCACGCATGCCGGTACACGAGCTCGGGACGGGTGGCGTGCTCCATGAGGTCGCGAATGAGAAGTCGTCCGTCCGGGATCGGCCGGCCGAGGATCCGTGACGCATGGGAGGCGAGATAGAGGGAGCGGCGGCCGTTGCGCGGATTCGACAGCACGAGGGGGTGGACGGCGCCCCTGAGGCGGTCGTTCTCCCCCTCGGAGAATTCGAACCCGAGGGTCTGGCGCGAGTATGCGATCGAGTGGTGCACCTGAAGCCCTTCCAGGCTCGCCCTGGTCGCCTCCGGCAAGGTGTCCCAGGCGGTCCGCATGTCCGCAAACTCGGTGTCGGCCGAGACCGGAGGGACCACCAGGGCGGCGAGCATGGAATAGCGCCCCCGGGGGTCCTGGAAGGATGCATCGGTATGCCAGAGGCGGTTGGCGAGGCCGTAGAGGCGACGGCGGCTCTCGGGTTCGAGGATACCCCCGTCCGCGCCGACGTTCGACACGTCGGTGAGCGCCTCGTCGCCGAAGCGGCTCTTCTGGAGCACGCTGATGCCGGTCTTGCGGTGCAGCTCCCCGTCGAGCCGGGTGGCAAACGCAATCTGCTCCTCGTTCGAGAAGCGCTGCTTGCGGAACACGAGCACCGCGAACCGGTCCATCCCGTCCCGGATCCGTTCGAGCATCCGGTCGTCGTGCGTTTCGCGAAGGTCGATTTCGCCCGCCTCGGCGACGAAGTGCGGGTGCAACGGTTTGAACGCGAGTTCCATGCATCCGTCCCGTGGGAAGGAAGGTTGGAGCGACAAGATACCGCGCCCGGGCGCGGCCGGCCAGCTTGCGCCGTGCGCCCGGTGGTCGATGTCCGCGGGCCGCGGGCCGCTCAGCCGGTGTCCGCGGGCGCCCCGGTCTCTATCGGAAGCTCTGGATCGTGCGCCCATTCGCCCATCGACGCGTCGTAGAGGGTGAGGTCCGGGTAGCCGAGCTGGTGCAGCAGGAAGAGACCTACGGTCGCGGAGATCCCGCCCCCGCAGTAGGCGACGACGTGCTTGTCCGGAGTGACGCCGGACGCCTCGTGGGCCCGGCGCGCTTCGTCCAGGGACACGAAGGTGCCGTCGGCCGGATCGAGGAGGCTCGCGGCGGGGACGCTGACGCTGCCCGGAATGCGGCCCGGGCGGCCGTATCGGCTCGGCCCCGAGCCGAGAAAGAACTCGGGGGCGAGGGCGTTCACGGCCGTGGTCCCGTCGTCCTCGAGCCGGGCGAGCACATGGCCGCGATCCACGAAGAAACCGGGGCGCGGGCTCGCGTCGAACCGCGTGGGCGGATAGCCGCCGGGCGCGGTGGAGACGGGGCGTCCTTCGCCCTGCCACTTGGCGAAGCCGCCGTCGAGCACCGCTGCCCGGTCGAACCCGAATGCGCGGAACATCCACCACACCCGGGTCGCCCACATGATGCTCCCGTTGGAGTAGAGCACCACCCGGGAGTCGTTGCCGATGCCGAGCCTTCCCATCGCGTGCGCGAATCGCTCCGCGGACGGCGCCATGAACCGGAGCCGGGTGCCGGGGTCCGAGATCTCTCCCTGAATGTCGAGGAACACCGCCCCGGGGATGTGCCCCGCCGCGTACTCGGCGGTTCCGGGAACGACCCGGTAGGGAGCGTCGTCGCCCGGCTCGGCCGGCACGAGCCAGGTCGTGCAGTCGACGATCCGGAGATCCGGGTCACCGAGCGCGGCTTCGAGCGCCTGCGTTTCGACGAGCGCGCCCGGTTCGCGCCATTCCTTCAGATCGCTTCGCACTGGCCTCACCCTTCATCGGCTCGCATTCGACCGCCGCGATGGTACCAGCCGCCGCGGCGCGCGCACCGCCCGGACCGGGTCCCGTGTGGAGCGCCCGCTACAATTCCCGTCCCCAACCCGTGACGAAGGAACCGTGATGGCTCGCGTCATCGAGTACTACTACGCGCTCGCTTCGCCGTGGTCCTACCTCGGCAACGACCTGCTGCGCCGCATCGCGGCCGAGCATGACGCGCGCATCGACCCCGTCATCATCGACTACGACCCGGTGTTCACGGCCACCGGGACGATTCCGCTTCCCGGTCGGCCGAGGGTCCGCAAGGCGTACCGCCTCGTGGAGCTCGCACGGTGGAGCCGGTTTCGCGGGGTGCCCCTCAACCCCGAGCCGCGCTTCTATCGCGGCGAGACCGAGGAGCCGGACGAGCGCCAGGCCGCGCTCATGGTGACGGCGGCGAAGGAAACGGGACTCGATTCGCTGCGGCTCGCCCACGCCGTCTCCCGGGCGCTGTGGGCGGAGGAGCGGTTCCCGTTCCGCCCGGACGAGCTGCGCGCCATCGCGGCGGCGGAAGGGTTCGACGGGGACGCCCTCCTCGAGGCGGCCGCCCGGCCGCAGACCGCTGACGCCTACGAGGCCGCGACCCGCCGGGCCATCGATCTCGACGTCTTCGGAATGCCGTTCTACCGGCTCGACGGCGAACCGTTCTGGGGCCAGGATCGGCTCGAGTTCCTGGAGCGGGCGCTCCGCGCCGGAGCCTGAGCACACCGGGACGCCACCCGCCTCCCGGCATGTGCCGGGACCGGCCCGGGCCGCGGACGGGGAACGAGGGCAACCGGAGCGGACCGGCGGACCGAGCGATCGGTCCGGTACGCCACCTTGCACGGAATCTTCGATACCCGATTGATTTATTGAATTTCTTGGCAAGAAAAGGGTAGATATAGGCGTCGCCCACGCGCGCGAGAAATCATGAGGTTCCTTGCGCGACAGCGGGGCGGCTCGCCACCGTGGACAGCTCAGACCGCCCCGGCCGCCTTCAGGCGCTCGACGTCCTCCGGGGCGTAGCCGAGGCGGTCCAGGACTTCGGCCGTATGCTCGCCGAGGAGGGGCGCCCGCGAGCGGATTGTTCCCGGGGTGCCGAGCAGCCGCACGGGGGTGGTCACGAGCGGTATCGCTCCGGGGGCGCCCGGGTATTGCATCTCCTGCATGAACCCCGCCTGCCGGACGTGCGGGTCGTCCAGGGTCTGCTGCGGGGTGTAGACCGGCCCGGCGGGGACTCGCGCCGCTTCCAGCTCGGCGAGCGCCTCGTCCGTGGTCCGCTCCGCGCACCACGCGCACATCCGTTCGCTGAACAGCTCGCCGTGCTCCCCGCGTGAGTCGTCCGTCCCGAACCGTTCGTCCTCGAGCCAGTGCGTCTCGCCGAGGAGCTTCGCCCAGCGGCGGTACATCGGTTCGCCGATGACGAGGATCATGATGTGGCCGTCCCGGGTCGCGAACACGTCGGACGGGGCGTTGAGCTGCCCGCGGTTTCCGGTCGCCTCCCGGTTCGGAGCGAGCACCGCCTGCTCGATGAGCAAGGGGCTCGCGGCGGTGAGGGCGGTGCCGAGCAGGGCGCCCTGCACCTCCTGGCCGCGGCCGGTCTGGCGGCGGGCGAGGAGGGCGACGACCGCCCCGAGGGCGCACAGGGCGGCGGTGCTGAAGTCGACCCACGGAGCGTAGGAGCGGATGGGCTCGTCCGGATGGCCGCTCAAGTGCATGTTGCCGCACATCGCCTGGGCGAGCCCGTCGAAGCCGAGCTTTCTCCCGTACGGTCCCGCGGTCCCGAAGCAGGTGTTCGAGACGAGGATGATGTCGGGGCGGATCGCGGTGAGCGAGGCGTAGTCGAGTCCGAGCTGCTCGAGGGCCCGCTGCGGCATGTTGGCGACCACGATGTCCGCCGTCGCCACGAGCCGGCGCTGGACCTCGCGCCCCTCCTCGGTGGTGGGGTCGAGGGTCAGGCACTTCTTGTTGCGATTGACCTGGAGAAAGGTGACGCCGCTCGCGTCCTCGTCGCTCACCCGGTTGATGAAGCGATCCTCGCCGCCACCGACCTTCTCCACCCGGATGACTTCCGCACCGAAGTCCCCGAGGAGCGCGGCGCACCACGGCCCCGCGATATAGCGTCCGAAATCGAGAACCCGTACTCCTTCCAGCACTCCCGTCATCGTCTCCCCCTTCGTGTGTCGGCTCCGGGCCTGCGCGGGGCGGCTACCCGCCGGCAGTGGCCGGATCCGCCGGTGCGGTCCGGACCCGTGAACCCCGGCGGCTGCCGCCGGTTCGCGCGGTGGGCGATATTGACAGATTTCCGGGACTCGGTCCCTCCGGCAACTGAGCCGGGCGGGAGCCGCGTTCCGGCCGTCACCGGCCACGGATGGCGAGGAACGCCGGAGGACGCCGGTGGACGCCGGAGGACGGCGCGGGCACGGCGGGAGTACGGCGGGAGTACGGCGGGGGTACGGCGAGGCGGGGGCGTGCCGGCGCTCGAATCGGTCCGGGCGCGGATCCCGCATTTCGGGCGGGCGGGGGCCGTCAACCGTCTCCCGGATCCGGATGTCCACGTCGTCGCGCCCCGACGGTGCCCGCCGACATGTTGAGGCGGTTGCCGTAGAAGATCACGATCGCTCCGACGAGGACGAAGACGTCGATCGCCTCCGCGTAGACGAGATACCCCACGAGGATCGAGAGCGGAAGCCGCACGAAGTCGACGGGCGCGACCGTTCCGGCGTCGGCGAGGGCGAACGCGCGCGCGAAGCAGTAGTGGTTCGAGAGCCCGGCGAGTCCGACCACGAGCAGCCAGGGCCAGAGCGAGAAGGAAGGAGTGGTCCAGCCGGGGAGGGAGAGGGCGAGCGACAGCGGGAGCTGGACGATGTTCATCCAGAACAGGATGGTGAGCGGATGCTCGCTCGCCGCGAGGGTCCGGGTGAGGACGAACATCAGCGCGAACCCCGCCGCGGCGAGGAGCACCGCGAACGCCGCGGGGTGGACGATCGCGGCCCCCGGCCGAAGGATGACGAGCACGCCCGCGAACCCGAGGAGGACGCCGAGAACCCGGTTCCGGGTGAGCCGTTCGCGCAGGAGGACCGCGGCGAGGAGCGCGGTCCATACCGGGGAGGTGAACTCGAGGGCGATGACCTCCCCGAGGGGGAGGTGGACGAGGCCGTAGAACCAGGCCGCCTGGGCCGCGAAGTGGACCGTGTTGCGGAGCACGTGCCGGCCCGGCCGGCGGGTGCGGCAGCGGTTCTCGGCGGAGCAGATGAGGAGGGGGGCCAGAACGACCAGGCAGAGCACGTTGCGGAAGAAGATGACCTCGAAGACCGAGATCTCCCGGGTGAGCTCGCGTCCCGCGATCGCGATCGCGATGAGCGACACCACCGCCCCCAGCATCCAGAAGGCGGCGCGGAGCACGGGTTGCGGAGGGCGGGGCGCGGACATCCTCAGGTTCTCGCGAAGCGGCCGGGCGGCCGGCGGCACGGCCGGGGCGCGCGAAGCATAACGGGTGAGGCCGGCCCGAGGGTCCGCGCTTTGACCGGGACCCGGCGGCAAAGATAGAGTGAGGCCACATCCACACTGGGACCGGGGAGAGACATGGAACCCAAGACCGACTGGCGCTTCAACATCGACAGCGAAGCCGATGCGGACTGGACCGAAGGGCTCCGCAACATCTTCGACTACCGCGATCTCGGCATCATGGAAGCCACCGGCGGCGACTACATCGCCCAGATCATTCGCGCGAACGGCAAGCGCCAGGACGACGAGGTGCAGCACTGGCACCTGCACGAGTGCACCTTCCAGATGGTCTACGTGCTGAACGGATGGGCGCGGTTCGAGTACGAGGGCGAGGGGGTCAGGACCCTTCGCAAGGGCGACTGCATCAACCAGCGCCCGATGGTGAAGCACCGCGAGATCGAGTACTCGGACGACTACGAGGTGCTGGAGATCGTGGCGCCGGCCGACTTCCGGACCGTCATCGTCGATCCGCCGGCGAGCGCGGCGGGCACCGGGACCACCGCCGAAGCGGCGGACTGACGGGGTATTGCGGAAGCGGACGAGCGTCGCCTCAGGCGCAGGCCCGGGTCGGCGGCGCGTGCGGCGCGGACGCCCCGCCGGGTGCCCGAGCCGCGGCCCCTCCCGGTCCGCGCGCTCGGTTCGGTGCGTGCCGGGCGCGCGAGGAGGAAGATGGCATGTCGGTTGAGCGGATCGAGGTGGCCCCCGGCCGCTACCGGGAGGAGTACGGCCGGAGCTACGAGGACTTCGCCGTCGGGGACGTGTACGAGCACCGGCCAGGACGTACGCTGACCGAGTCGGACAACACCTGGTTCACCCTGTTGACCATGAACCAGCACCCGCTCCATTTCGACCGCGCGTTCGCCGCGCGGAGCGAGTTCGGCCGCCCCATCGTCAATAGCTGCCTCACCCTGTCCATCGTCACCGGAATGAGCGTGAGCGACGTGAGTCAGCGGGCGATCGGCAACCTCGGCTGGGACAAGGTGCGGCTCACCGCGCCGGTCTTCGTGGGCGATACCATCTACGCCGAGACCGAGGTGCTCGCCAAGCGGGAATCGAAGTCCCGTCCGACCCAGGGCATCGTGACCGTGCGCACGATCGGCACGAAAGACGACGGCACCGAGTTCCTCGCGTTCGAGCGCACGGTCCTCGTGCCGAAGCGCGGGGCCGGGGTCGCGGACCACCCCGCTTCCTGAGCCGCATCTTCAATCGGAGGAAGTGACGGATGGACCGTCCCAACGAACGGATCGCCTACTTCAACGGGGAGTTCGTGCCCGAGAGCCACGTCCTCATTCCGTTCCGGGATCGCGGCTTCCGTCACGGCGACGGGGTCTTCGACACCGCCCGGACGATCGACGGAAGGATCTTCCGGCTGAAGGAGCACGTCGACCGGCTCTTCCGCTCGCTTCGCTACCTGCGCATCGAGCCGCCGGAGAGTCCGGGCGAGATGCGGGAGGTGACCGAGGAGGTCGTGCGGAAGAACCTGTCCCGGCTGCCCGAGGGCGAGGACTACTGGGTGTTCCAGAACATCTCGCGCGGTCCGGACTGGGTAGGCGACGAGCCGAACCTGCGGCGCGGGCCGACCGTCGTGGTGCACGTCATGCCGCTGCCGCTCAGGGAGCGGGCGACCCTCTTTCGCGACGGCATCGAGCTCGTGACCTCCTCGATTCGCCGCATCGCCCCCGACGCGCAGAGCCCGCGGGCGAAGATGTCGAGCTACATCAACCTCACCCTCGCCGACATGGAGGTGAAGGCGAGCAACCCGAAGGCCTGGGCGAGCCTGCTCGACGCGAACGGGCGGCTGAACGAGGGTACCGGGCAGAACCTGTTCCTCGTGCGCGACGGCACGCTGATGACCCCGCGCGGCACGATGGTGCTCGAGGGAGTGAGCCGCGGCGTGGTGCTGGAGCTCGCGGACAAGCTCGGAATCCCCGCCCGGGAGGCGGACCTCGACCCCTACGACGCCTACACCTCGGACGAAGCGTTCCTCTCCTCCACGAGCCTTTGCGTCTGCCCGGTGCGCAGCATCGATCACCGGCCGCTCGCGGAAGAGGCGATTCCGGGGCCGGTCACCCGCCGCCTGATGGATGCGTACAAGGAGGTGCTCGGCGGGTTCGATTTCGAGGCCCAGTACCTTCGGATGATCGACTAGGCGCGGCCGGCCCGGGTATCGGGCCGGCTCTCGACCGGGCGAGGGCGGGCACCGCCGCTCGGCTCGCGCGAACGGTATGACAGGGGCGGAGATTCCGGCCCGACGGGAGGAAACGATGAACAGTGCGGTGGCGAACGCGGTCGGAGCCGAGGCCCTCCCCGAGAACATCGCAGCCGATCTGGCCGCGTTCGCGGCGGGGCTTCGCTACGAGGACATCCCGGGCCGGATCCGCATCCGGGCCCGCCATCTCATTCTCGATGCGGTGGGCATCGCCCTCGCTTCCCACCGGTTCGACTTCGCCGGGGCCTCCCTGCGGGGAATCGAGGCGCTTGCCGGGGCCGGCCCCGCGGACGCGGCTGCGGGCGAGGCGACGGTCATCGGACATCCGCGCCGGCTGCCGCTTCGCGACGCGGCGCTCGCGAACGGGCTCCTCGTCCACGGCCTCGACTACGACGACACCCACGTGCCCGGCATCATCCACGCGACCGCGAGCGCGTTCCCGTGCACGCTCGCGCTCGGCGAGCGCCTCGGCGCCTCCGGGGAGGACGTGCTCGCCGCCTACGTCGTCGCGGTGGAGGCGGGCGCGCGCATCGGTTCGGTGCCCCGGGGCGGCTTCCACCGTCAGGGCTTCCACCCGACCGGGCTCGTCGGCGCGTTCGGATGCGCCCTCGGGGCGGGCCGCCTGCTCGGGCTCGATGCCGGGCGGCTCGCAATGGCGCAGGGGGTCGCTCTCAGCACCGCTTCCGGCAGCATGGAGTTTCTCGAGGACGGGGCGTGGACCAAGCGCCTCCACCCCGGTTGGGCGGCGGTGGCGGGGATCACCTCCGCCTACCTCGCGGGCGACGGCTTCGTCGCGCCCGGCCTGCCGTACGAGGGGCGGTTCGGGCTCTTCCGGACCCACCTCGGCGCCCCGGCGCAGGGCAACTGCGACTTCGCGCTCGCGACGCACGGGCTCGGCGAGACCTGGGAGCTCGACCGGGTCGCGGTCAAGCCGTTCCCCGCCTGCCACTTCCTGCACGGATGCGCCGACGCCGCCATCGCGATCGCGCGGGGGCACGATCTCGATCCGGGCGCGGTGGAGGAGGTGACCGCGTTCGTGCCGGAGGAGACCATCGCGACGATCTGCGAGCCGGCCGCGAACAAGGTTCGCCCGGTCAGCGATTACGACGCGAAGTTCAGCGTCCAGTACGCGGTGGCCGCGAGCCTCACGCGCCGCGCCTTCGGCCTCGCGGAGCTCGAGGAGGATGCCCTCACGGACGCCGGGATCCTGAATCTCGCGAAGCGGGTTCGGTACCGGCCCGATCCGGCCTCCGCCTTCCCCCGTGCCTTCTCCGGCGAGGTGGTGGTCCGTACCCGGGACGGGCGCGAGCTCCGCCATCGCGAGGAGATCAACCGGGGAGCGGACGAGCGCCCGCTCACGAACGGCGAGGTCGCCGGGAAGTACATGGACAACGCCCGGCTGACGGTGGACGGACCGAAGGCGATCGCGATCCGCGACGCGGTGCTCGGCCTCGACCGGTGCGAGGACGTGCGCGCGGTCGCGAAGGTGCTGGGCGGCTGAACGGTCGCGGTCGACGCAACGCCGGCCCCGAGCACAGGACGGAGCGCAGGGCCGAACGGGGCCGCATGACCGCCCGGGCGACGCCCGGATGATCGGGCGCAAGACTCCCGGGCAACATCGAAACGGAGGCGCAACGGTGGCATCGGACATGGCGCGGGCGGCGGAAGCGTCGCGGGCCGAAGAAGAGAACATCATCCTCGACGCGATCGAGAAGTTCCTCGAGCGGGAGGTCGCGCCGTACGCGCACGACCTCGAGAAGGACGACGTCTACCCCGAGGAAATCGTGGAAGGAATGAAGGCGCTCGGACTCTTCGGAGCCATCATTCCCGAGGAGTACGGCGGCCTCGGCCTGGGCGCCGCCACCTATGCCCGCATCGTGGAACGGATGGCTCGGGTATGGATGTCGATCACCGGGATCTACAACTCCCATCTCATCATGGCCTCGGCCCTGGTGCGCCACGGCACCGAAGCGCAGCGGCGCGAGTGGCTGCCGCGGTTCGCGACGGGCGAGATCCGGGGCGGACTGGCCCTCACCGAGGCCGACGGAGGCACCGATCTCCAGTCGGCGGTCCGCACCGTCGCTCGCCGCGAGGGCGCGGGCTACGTCATCAACGGCACCAAGACCTGGATCTCGAACGGCATCCACGGCCAGTGCTTCGCCCTCCTGGTCAAGACGGACCCCGATGCACTGCCCCGGCATCGCGGCATGAGCCTTTTCCTCGCCGAGAAGGGGGAGGGCTTCACCGTGAGCCGCAAGCTCGAGAAGCTCGGCTACAAGGGCATCGACAGCGCGGAGCTCGTCTTCGAGGACTACTTCGTGCCCGCGGACCGGCTGGTCGGCGGCGAGGAGGGCCGGGGGCTCCAGCATGCCCTCGGGGGCCTCGAGCTCGGCCGCATCAACATCGCCGCCCGCGGGGTCGGGGTGGCGCAGGCATCGCTCGACGAAGCAGTGCGTTACGCGCAGGTCAGGAAGTCGTTCGGAAAGCCGATCTGCGAGCACCAGGCAATCCAGATGAAGCTCGCGGACATGGCGACCCAGGTCGAGTCGGCGCGCCTTCTCGTCGAGCGCGCGGCGGCCGCGTTCGATCGGGGCGAACGCTGCGACATGGAGGCGGGGATGGCGAAGCTCGCGGGGAGCGAGGCCGCAATCTTCTGCTCGCTCGAGTCGATGCGGGTGCACGGCGGGTACGGATACTCGAAGGAGTTCAACGTCGAGCGCTTCTACCGGGACGCTCCCCTCCTCGCGATCGGCGAGGGCACCAACGAGCTCCAGCGCATCCTCATCGCGCGTCAGCTCATCGCCCGCAACCCGGTGTGAGGGGAGCACTCCCATCCGCCGGCCGCCTTCCGCTGCCGAGTGCCGGGCATCCGGAATTCGAGCCGGAGCGCCGAGCGCTCGCTCCGGGCTCCGCGAAGCGGTGACGGGCCGCTAGTCGATGCTGCCGCTCGCGGGACTTCGCGTCCTCGCCGTCGAGCAGTACGGGGCGGGGCCGTTCGGCTCGACCTAACTCGCCGATCTCGGCGCCGAGGTCATCAAGATCGAGAACCCGCGCGAGGGTGGCGAGCTCGGCCGCCGCGTCGGCCCGTTCTTTCTCGGTCCCGGTGACAGCCACTTCTACCAGTGCTTCAACCGCAACAAGCGCAGCGTCAAGCTGGACCTCAAGTCCGATTCGGGGCGGCAGGTGTTCCGCGACCTCGCGGCGACCTGCGAGGCGGTGTTCGGGAACCTGCGCGGGGATCAGCCCGACAAGCTCGGCCTCACCTACGAACACCTCAAGGAGTGCAACCCGGCCATCGTCTGCGTCCACCTCTCGGCCTACGGACGCGAGGGTGAGCGGTCGTCCTGGCCCGGCTTCGACTTCCTCATGCAGGCGGAGGCCGGTCACCTCCATCTCACCGGGGCCCCGGACGGCCCGCCGGAGCGTTACGGCATTTCGGTCGTCGACTACATGACCGGGCTCACCGCCGCGTTCGCGCTCGTGACCGGAGTGCTCGAGGCGCGCACCCGCGGGGTGGGGCGCGACTACGACGTGAGCCTGCTCGACGTCGCCCGCTACAACCTCGGCTACCACGCGGCGTGGTATCTCAACGAAGGGTTCGTGCCGGCGCGGCTCCCGCGCTCCGCGCACGCTTCCATCGTCCCCTGTCAGCTCTATCGGACCGCGGACGGCTGGATATTCATCATGTGCAACAAGGAGAAGTTCTGGGGGAAGCTCGCCCGCGCGGTGGGGCGGCCGGAATGGGAGCACGATTCCCGCTTCGAGACCTTCGCGGCGCGCCTCGAGCACCGCGAGCTCATCACCGAAGTGCTCGACGAGGTGCTGTCGGAGCACTCCACCGCGATCTGGCTCGAACGCTTCGCGGGCGAGGTCCCCGCCGCTCCGGTCAACGAGCTCGGACCGGCCCTCGAGGAAGCGAGAGCGGCGGGGCGGGTCCTTTGCGTGGACCATCCGGCCCGGCCCGGGCTGGAGATGATGGCGAATCCGGTTCTTCCCGCCGTCGAGGCGCACCCCGCCCGCCCGGCCCCCGCCCTCGGGGCCGACTCGGAGTCGGTCCTCGCCGAGATCGGCTACGCCGCCGCCCGCATCGCGCGGCTTCGCGACGAGGGCGTCATCTGACGGTGTCGCAATCAGCGTACTCCACCAATAAATTCATATAATTCAAACGAAGAGAATTATTCGAAGGTATGGTACAAGGGTCGCTCCGACCGTATCGTTCCGCCCGGCGAGAACCGTGACCATCCGGCGGCGCACCGTTTGCGGCGAGGCGAAGGCGCGCACCGGGCTCCAGGCGACGCGGCATCCGCGCCCGGTCCGACATGCCGGGATCGAACCGATGAGTACAACTCGAGGAGCAAGCGATGCAACCGAGAAAGTGGGCAGCCGCCCTGACGGTCCTGGCGATTGCCGCGACCACGTCCCTGGCGGCGACCGCCGCCGACATCGAGATGACGTTCCGCTTCAACGACCCCGAGGCGGAGGAAATGCGCGCCGCGCTCGATGCGTTCGAGCAGGAGAATCCCGGTGTCAAGGTCGAGCTCCAGACGATCGCCTGGGGTGAGTCGCGCCAGCAGTTCCTGCGCGAGGCGGCGGTTGGCGAAGGACCCGATGTGGTCCACATCGCCTTCGTCTGGCCGCGTGACATGGGCGCGGCCGGGGCGCTCCTGCCGCTCAACGATCTCCTGGAGACGCAGTCGATCCAGGCGGGCTTCGAAGACTTCATCGCGACCGAGCTCTCGGTCGGTCCGGATGGCAACATCTATGGCGTGCCGTGGACCACGGACACCTGGGCCATGGTCTATCGCACCGACGTGCTGGAGGCCGCCGGCGTCAGCGAGATTCCCCGTACCTGGGAGGCGTTGCGCGATGCGAGCCGGGCCATCCACGAGAAGACCGGCAAGGTCGGGTTCGGCTTCCCCGGAGGGAGCGGCTCGAGCAACACGATCTGGTTCCTCGCCAACTACTACTGGTGGTCGAACGGCAGCGCACTCGTGGTCGCCGACGGGGACGGCTTCAAGACCGGAATCACCGTCGAGCAGATCGCCGAAGCGATGGCGTACTACGACTCGTTCATGAAGGAAGGCCACAACCCCGAGTCCATGCTGGGAGTCACGAGCTGGTTCGACCCCGCGATTCTCGAAGGCATGACGAACGGCGAGCAGGGAATCGCGATCATGCCGCCGCAGCAGTTCAAGCAGATCCTCGCCGCGTTCATGGAGCGCAACCCGGGGGTGGAGCCGCCCTTCGTCACGGCCACGACCCCGGGGGGACCCGAGGGGCCGAAGACCCACCTCGGCGGCCGCATGCTCGGCATCAACGCCAATACCGAGCATCCGGATGCGGCCTGGAAGCTGGTCGAGTTCATGACCCGTGGGGACGTCCTCACCAAGTACTACGAGAATCAGTTCCCGGCACAGAAGTCGCTGTTGCGGAGCATCGAGTTCGGACCCGCGCTCGGCGGCTTCGCCGAGCAGCTCACCCTGGCGCGAAGCTGGGGCGCGTATTCCGACGGTCCGGCCCAGATCGGCAAGATGTGGAACGCGGCCGGGCGCGCGTTCGGCTCCGCCTTCATCGGCGAACGCAGCTACGAGGAGGCGGCCGCGGAGCTGCTGAAGTCGGTCGCGGACCAGCTCGAGTAACTCGGCTCCGGCTCCGGGGGGTGGGCGCGGTCCACCCCCCGGGCGCCGGCCGGGCGCCGCCGCGGCACTGATGACGTGAGAGGAGACCGGGCATTCATCGCGCTCATGCTCGCGCCGATCTTCTTCTTCCTGGCCTTCTTCTACGGCTATCCGACGCTCTCCAACCTCTACAACAGCTTCACCGATCTCAGCTTGCTGGGACTCAAGCGGGGCGGAGAGTTCATCGGTCTTCGAAACTACGTGGAGCTGTTGTCGAGCCGCGACTTCTACCGGGTCTTCTGGAACACCCTGTTCTGGCTGACCGCGGTCTCGGTGGTCCTCAGGCTCGTCCTCGGCCTGGCTCTCGCCCTGTTGCTGAATTCGATGACCCTTCGCCGCTGGCGTCTCGCGACCGTCTCGCGACTGCTCCTCCTCGTGCCCTGGGCGACGCCGCCCATCGTCGCGGTCGTCGTCTGGCGCTGGCTGCTCGACGGCCGTCAGGGTTTCGTGAACGGCGCCCTGCAGGGACTCGGGCTGATCGACCGCCCCATCGCGTTTCTCGCGAACGTCGACGTGGTCTGGCCGTCCATCGTCACCATCATCGTCTGGAACACGCTGCCGCTCGTGACCCTCACGTTCCTCGCCGGCCTCCAGTCGGTGCCGCCGGAGCTCGAGGAAGCGGCCGAGATGGACGGCGCCGGCGCGGTGCAGCGCTTCTTCCACGTCACCCTTCCGCACCTCATGCCGACCGTCGTCGTCATGGCCCTGCTGCTCGTCTTCTGGACGTTCAACAACTTCGTCTACGTCTGGCTCGCGACCGGGGCCGGGCCGGGACTCTTCACGAACGTTCTCGCGACGGAGATCTACATCAAGGGTTTCATCGACTTCGAGCTCGGGTACAGCTCGTCGGTCGGGATGGTCATGGCCGCGCTCATGGCGGTGCTCGGCCTCGTCTACTTCCGCTTCGTGGCCCTGCGCGAATTCCGCGAGATCCTGTGACGATCGGGCAATGAGCCGGGACGCGAACCAGGCGGTGGCGACCCCCGAGGGGAACCCCGATCCCCAGCCGGTCTCCATCCGCCGCAACCCCCTGACGACGGCCGTGATCCTGGCCGCGACCTTCGTGGTCTGGACGTTCCTCGTGTTCCCGGCGGTGTGGATCTTCGTCGGCTCGTTCAAGACCAACGAGACGATGTTCTCCGCGACTGCCTTCACCTTCACCCTGGAGAACTACGCGACCATCTTTCGCGTCGGCTTCGGCCGCTTCATCTTCAACAGCCTGTTCATCTGCCTGGTCGCGGTGGTCATCTCGACCTTCGTGTCCGTCATCGCCTCCTACGTGTTCTCGCGCAAGCGGTTTCGGCGCAAGCGGCTGCTGTTCGGCGCGGTGATCCTGGGCCAGCTCTTTCCCTGGATCATCCTGGTGACGCCGCTGTTCATCATGTTCGCCCGCATCGGCCTGCTGAACAGCCACGCCGGAATGATCTTCTCCTACGTCGCGATCTCGATACCGTTCTCGGTGTACCTCCTCGTCGGATACCTGGAGACGGTGCCGCGCGAGCTGGACGAGGCGGCGGTCATGGACGGCTGCTCCCAGTTCCGGATCATCTGGACCATCATCTTTCCCGTCATGCTGCCCGGCATCGTCGCCACCGCGACCTACGCATTCCTGTTGATGTGGACGGAGTTCCTGTTCGCACTGGCCTTCCTGACCCGGACTTCGCTGAAGACGATGCCGCTCGGGCTGGCCCAGTTCTTCGGGGAGCAGAGCATCGACTGGGGGGCCATCATGGCCGCCTCGGCGGTGACCACCCTGCCAGCCCTGGTGCTGTTCCTGCCGCTCCAGACGAAGCTGTCGGCCGGCCTCACCGCCGGCTCGGTGAAGGGCTAGGGCGGTGGCTGACCTAAACCTTCGCCGCGTGAGCAAGCGCTTCGGCGACGTCACCGCGGTGGCGGAAATCGATCTCGAGATTGCCCACCGCGAGTTCGTCGTCATCGTCGGGCCCTCGGGCTGCGGCAAGTCGACCCTGCTCCGCGTCATCGCCGGACTCGAGGAGCTGACCACAGGGGAGATCCACGTCGGCGGGGAACCCGTTCACCGCACGCCCCCGGCGAAGCGCGGAATCGCCATGGTGTTCCAGAACTACGCGCTCTACCCGCACAAGACGGTAGCCGGAAACATGGGATTCGCGCTCCGGATGGCGAAGGTGCCCGGGCCGGAGATCGAGCGCCGGGTGATCGAGGCGGCGCGCATCCTGCAGATCGAGGACCTCCTCGAACGCAAGCCGCGGCAGCTCTCGGGCGGGCAGCGCCAGCGGGTCGCGATCGGCCGGGCCATCGTGCGCGAGCCCAAGGTGGTCCTGTTCGACGAGCCCTTGAGCAACCTCGACGCGGCGCTGCGGGTGGACATGCGGGTCGAGCTCGCGAGGCTGCACGGATCCATCGACGCGACGATGGTCTACGTGACCCACGATCAGACCGAGGCCATGACCATGGCCGACAAGATCGTCGTGCTGCGCGAGGGTCGGATCGAGCAAGTGGGCTCGCCGATGACCATCTACCATCACCCGGCCAACGTCTTCGTCGCCGGATTCATCGGTTCTCCGCGCATGAACCTGCTGCCGGGGACGGTGCGGGCGACCGCGGACGGCGCGGTCACGGTCGACGTGGCCGGCGGGCTGCGCATCACCGTTCCCGCCGAGGCGACGGGCATCGCGGCCGGCGACCCGGTGACCCTCGGGGTGCGTCCCGAGGACCTCGCAATCGGCCCGGACCCGCAGGGAACGGCCTTCGATCTCGACGTGTACGTGATCGAGCCGCTGGGCGGGGAGACCATCCTCTATGGTCAGATCGGGGGCCAGATCGAGGAGCGTATCGAGGAGCATGACGCGGGACGACTCGAGGACCGCGCCGGGGGTGCGCGGACCCTGGTCGTCAAGACGCAGGGCGGCGCCACGGTACGCAACCGGCAACGCGTTCCGGTGCGCGTCGTTCCGGAGGTCTGCCATCTCTTCGACCGGGCCGGCGTCGCCCTCCCGCGTCCGGCCGGGGCCGGCGACGTCACGCCGCCGGAAACGGAAGCCGAAGAGCCGGAACGCATGCAGGGAGAGAAGCTTCGATGAAATTCGTCTTCGTGTTGTTCGATTCGCTCAACCGGCGGTCGCTCGAACCCTATGGCGCCCGTACCATCAGGACCCCGAACTTTCGCCGCCTCGCCGAACGGTGCGTCACGTTCGACTCCCACTATGTCGGGAGCCTGCCGTGCATGCCGGCGCGGCGCGACATGCAGACGGGAAGGCTCAATTTCCTGCACCGCGGCTGGGGTCCGCTCGAGCCCTTCGACAATTCGTTCCCCGAGCTGCTGCACGAGAAGGGCATCTACAGCCACCTCGTCTCCGACCACTACCACTATTGGGAGGACGGCGGCTTCACGTACCACAATCGCTACGACACCTACGAGTTCATCCGGGGGCAGGAGCGCGACCCCTGGAAGGCCATGGTGCAGCCGCCCTGGGAGCGCTTGCGCGAGAAGTACCACGCAACCCAGTTCGACTCCCGCCGGCGAAGCCTCTACTACCATCACATCCTGAACCGCGAGTCCATCCGCGAGGAAGGGGAGTTCCCGTCCGTGCGATGCTTCGACGCCGGGCTCGAGTTTCTCGACGCGAACCGGACGGCGGAGGACTGGCTGCTCCAGATCGAGACCTTCGACCCCCACGAGCCGTTCTTCGCCCCGGCCCGCTTCCGGGACGACTATCCGACCAACTACAGCGGGCCGATCCTGGACTGGCCGCCCTATGCGAGGGTCACCGAGGCGCCGGACGAGTGCGCCGAGCTGCGGGCGAACTACTGCGCGATCGTCGCACTCTGCGACGCCCAGATGGGACGTCTGCTCGACCGTTTCGACGAGCTGAACCTGTGGCGCGACACCATCCTGCTCGTCACCACGGACCACGGCTTCCTGCTCGGAGAGCATGACTGGTGGGCCAAGCTTCGCATGCCGTGCTACGACGAGGTCGCGCACATCCCGTTGTTTCTCCATCATCCCGATTTCGCGAGCCGGGCGGGGCAGCGTCGCGGCTCGCTCAGCCAGACGATTGACCTCATGCCGACCATTCTGGAAATGCTCGGGGTGGCGCGACCGGCGGAGGTCGAGGGCCGCTCGCTGCTCCCCGTGCTCGCGGACGACACCCCGGTGCGAGACGCGGGGCTGTACGGCGTCTGGGCCAGCGCCACCAACGTGACCGACGGGCGCTACACCTACTTCCGCTATCCGGACGACATGGCCGCCCAGGAGATCTACCAGTACACCCTGATGCCGACCCACATCACCTCGTTCTTCACGCCGGAGGAGCTCGCGACCGCGACGCTTGCCGCCCCGTTCAGCTTCACCAAGGGCGCGCCGGTGCTGAAGGTCTCCGGGAACGCCAAGTCGCCGATGTACCGGGGACAGGGCATGCGCTTCTTCCAGGACACCGAAACCGTGCTGTACGACACGCTGCGCGACCCCGAGCAACGTCACCCCGTCGACGAGCCCGCGGTCGTGGCCCGCCTGACGGAGCGGATGCTCGCGCTGATGCGGGCCAACGACGCCCCGCCGGAAGCCTACGTTCGCCTCGGACTAGCGCCGTCGGGGTCTCCGAAAGCCGCTTGATCCCGAGTCCTTGCCACTTGTATCGCCTCGCTCGGGTCGAGTGCGTGCCGGACGGCGGCGTGTTCACCTCACCCGGTGCGCCGGGCGACCCGTTCCGGGAGCTCGACGCGCAATCGGCGCCGTCCGGTGACGGGAACCTTCCCCATTTCGCCGGCCCGGGAGGCGCGATACGATCGGCGTGGTCTCCGGCGGAGCGAGCCACCTGCATGCGCATTCCGAAACCTGACCCGGATCCCGGAACCGTGACGGCCGTTCACCCGGTCACGGCCGGGTCCGTCGCGGCGGCCACCGGTACCGCGGGGGTCCCGTGAGCGCGCGGCGCACCCACGTCCTCTCGGGGTCGAAGTTCGAGGAGCTCGCGGGCTACGCCCGGGCGGTGGTGGTGGGCGAGCGCATCTTCGTGTCCGGCACCGTCGGGGTCGATTTCGCGACCGGCGCCATGCCCGAGACCGCAAAGGAGCAGGCGGAGTTCGCGCTCGACACCATCGAGCGGGCGCTCGAGGAGGCGGGCTCGGGACTCCGCGACGTGGTCCGGGTGCGGGTATACGTCCCGGACCCGGACGACGTCGTCGCCGTCTCGGGCGTTCTCAAGGCCCGCTGCGGCGCGGCGCGCCCCGCCAACACGACGGTCTGCGCGCCGCTCGCGGTGCCCGGCTGCCGGGTCGAGATCGAGGTGGACGCGATTCGGGGCTCGGGATAGCCTGCCTCCGCGGATCTCCGGTGGCGCCGCTCCACCGGAGACGGAGAGGGATCGACGGGCGTTCTCCGGCGTTGCGTGCCACCGCTGGTGACGGCGGGACCGAAGCACGGGGTCGGGAACCGGTGCAGGGCCGGCCATCCGGATCGCCCGGCGAGGCTAGGTTGGCGGCGGCATCCCCGCCGGGCGAAGCGAAGCAGCAGGAGAGACGAATCATCATGGCGACGAACGACGATTGGCTGGCCCGCACCGACGAACCGGTGCTCGAGCCCGAGCTTCCGATCTGCGATCCCCATCACCACCTGTGGGACTTCCAGACCGAGCGGGTCGAGCCGCGTTACTTCCTCGACGAGCTCCTCGAGGATCTCGGGAGCGGCCACAACGTCGTCTCGACGGTCTTCATCGAGTGCGGGGCCATGTTCAAGGCGAGCGGGCCGGAGGAGCTTCGTCCGATCGGCGAGACGGAGTTCGTGGCCGGCATCGCGGCGATGAGCGAGTCCGGGCTCTACGGCCCGACCCGTGTCGCGGCCGGAATCGTCGGCGCGGTCCACCTGATGCGGGGCGACGGCGCCGCGGATGTGCTCGATCGCCAGATCGTGGCGGGTGGCGGGCGCTTCCGGGGCATCCGCCAGGGCGGAACCTGGGACGCGAGTCCGGAGGTTCCGGTCCATCGGACGGGGCCCGGCCCGGACCTGTTCCTCGACTCGCGTTTTCGAGAAGGATTCCGGCACCTCGCGCCGCGCGGGCTCTCGTTCGAGGGCTGGTGCTACCACCCGCAGATTCCGGGGCTGACCGATCTCGCCCGGGCGTTTCCCGACACCACGATCGTGCTCGACCATTTCGGCGGTCCGATCGGGGTCGGGCCCTACGCGGGCAAGGAAGACGAGGTGTTCGACGCGTGGCGGCGCGCGATCGGACCGCTTGCCGAGTGCCCGAACGTGGTCGCCAAGCTCGGAGGGATCGCGATGGAAGTCAACGGCTTCGGCTGGCACCTGCGCGATGCGCCGCCCGCGAGCAAGGAGCTCATGGAGGCGACCCGGCGCTACTACGAGCACACCATCGAGATCTTCGGCGTCGAGCGCTGCATGTTCGAGTCGAACTTCCCGGTGGACAAGATGAGCTGCAGCTACCGGGTGCTCTGGAACTCGTTCAAGCGCCTGACCGCGGGCTGGTCGACGAGCGAGCGGGCTCAACTCTTTCACGATACCGCGGCGCGCGTGTATCGACTGGAGTCCACAACGGGACCGTCCGATCAGGACACCTCCCCGTGACCCCCTTGCGGCCGCTCGCCGCGCTCCCGACCCACGAAGTCGTGAACATGCCTCCGCACCTCGGAGACCAGGACCTGTGGCAGGACGACCCGGCGCTTCGCGAGGGGGTCGATCGCGAGGGCGGAGGCTGGGCGCGGGACCGGCTGGCCGAGTTCGGCCGGGTTGCCGGTGCGGTCGACACGTTCGAGAAGGCCGACCTCGCGAACCGCCATCCCCCCGAGCTCGAGACCTTCGATCGCTACGGCATGCGCGTCGACCAGGTCGCGTTCCACCCGTCCTATCACGAGCTGATGGCCATCGCGATCGAGAACGAGGTGCCGAGCTTCGCGTGGCGGAATTCGCGCTCGGGCTCCCAGGTCGTGCACGCGGCGCTCACCTATCTGTTCAACCAGGCCGAGGGCGGGGTGATGTGCCCCATGGCCATGACGTACTCGGCGGTGCCCCCGCTGCGGCGTTCCCCCGGGGTGGGGGAAGAGTGGATTCCACGGCTGCTCGCTACGGTGTACGACCGGCGCGACATCCCGGTGTCCGACAAGGCGGGCGCGACCATGGGGATGTTCATGACCGAGAAGCAGGGAGGCTCCGACGTTCGCACCAATTCGACGCGGGCGGAGCCGTCCGGGACCGCGACGGGGGAAGGGGCGGAGTATCGGCTGACGGGGCACAAGTTCTTCTGCTCGGCCCCCATGTCGGACGCCTTCCTCACCCTGGCGTACGCCGCGGGCGGCCTTTCCTGCTTCCTCGTCCCCCGCTGGACCCCGGGCGGCGAGCGCAATCCCCTGTTCATGCAGCGCCTCAAGGACAAGCTGGGAAATCGTTCGAACGCGTCGGCGGAGATCGAGCTCCACGATACCTGGGGCGTCATGGTGGGGGAGGAGGGCCGGGGAGTGCCCACGATCATCGAGATGGTGCAGTACAACCGCTTCTACTGCGCCGCGAGCTCCGCCGCCCTGATGCGCCAGGGGCTCGCCCAGGCCCTGCACCACACCACGCACCGCACCGCGTTCCAGAAGAAGCTCGTGCAGCACTCGCTCATGCGCAACGTGCTCGCCGACCTCGCGGTCGAGGTGGAGGCGGCTCTCGCCCTCACCCTGCGCATCGCGCGCGCCATCGACGAGGCCGAGGACGGCGACGCGGGCGCCGCGGCGCTCGCCCGGATCGGAACCGCCGCCGGCAAGTACTGGGTCTGCAAGCGCGCGCCCGGACACGCGCTCGAGGCGCTGGAGTGCCACGGAGGCCCCGGGTACATCGAGGACTCGATCATGCCTCGGCTCTATCGCGAGGCGCCGCTCAACGGCATCTGGGAGGGTTCCGGCAACGTCATGTGCCTGGACGTGATCCGCGCCATGCACCGGGAAGAAGCCGCGGTCCCCGCGCTCCTCGCCGAGCTCGACGCCGCGCGCGGCGCGAACCGGGCCCTCGATTCGACGGTCGCCGCGCTGAAGGATGATCTCGCCGACCGGGAGGATCTCGAGCTGCGGGCGCGGGGTATCACGGAACGGATGGCCGTCGCCCTGCAGGGTGCGCTGCTGGTGCGCCACGCCCCGGCGGCGACGGCGGACGCGTTCTGCGCCTCGCGTCTCGGGTCCCGGTGGTCCGGTGCCTACGGTTCGCTTCCGGCCGGGACCGATTTCGACCCGATCATCGACCGGGCCACCGGGGCCGCCTGACCGGGGGCGGACACCGCAGGCGCGGCGGCGGCCGTCGTCACTTCCAGCCGCGCAGCCGCACGCCGCACGCGGCGAAGAACGCCTGCACTTCGTCGGTCAGGAGTCCGCGTCCGCTCGCGAGCTGCGGCAGATCGAACGCGCCTCCGGAGTTGATTTCGATCAACGACGGTCCGTCCGGAGTGATCGCCACGTCCATCGACTGGTAGCGGACGGGGGCGAAGATCTGCGCGCCGGCGCGGGCGAGATCGAGGAGTTCGCCCCAGTGGGGAAGGGTCTCGCCGACAATCCGTACCCCGGTCTCCGGCTGGTCGGTGTAATCGGTGGTCCCGAGGTGGTCCTTGGTGCGGGCGCGGAGGATCTCGCCGGTCTTCGGGTCGACTTCACAGGCAAGGTTCCCCTCGCGCCAGAAGTGATCGCTCGTATGCCCCTTCGCCGGGACCTTGAGAACGGTGTACGGGATGTCCGGGTGCTCCGCTCCGGTGACCATGAGGCCGACCCGAACGGTTGCGAGGCGCTCGGTGTAGCGGTCGAAGAAGGGGTGGTTGCGCACGACCGGCTGGAGCAGGTAGACGGTGTCGCCAGCGAGCTTCTCGAGGAAGTGCTCGTAGCCGAACCAGCCTTCCCCCTCGAGGTGCAGGCGCTCGTGGTCGGCCTCTTCGACGAGGAATGTGCCGAAGCCCGCGACCCCCCGGTTCTCCTTGCCGAAGATCGCGGCTCCGTCCCGCACGCGGGCGAGGATGAAGTCGCGAAGCCCGGCCGGCGTTCGGAGGATGGGGGTTCCCGGATAGCTGCGCGAGGAGCGGTCGATCACGGCGAGGCTCCTCGGCATGGGGGCCGCGGTTCCCTCCAGCAGTCGGGTGGAGAGCCATTTGTCCTCCGTCGCCGCCTGCCACGTCAGGTCGCCGCACTGGTGGGTGACCGGCCAATGGATGGTGTCGGTGATGAAGCGCGCGCGTTCCTCGTCGGTCAGTGCAGGGTCGTAGAGCCCGAGCTGGACGTACTCGCGGAGCGTCATCCGGCCGGGACCGCGCTGGAGCTTGAGAAACTCCATGGCCAGGCTGACCGGTGACCGTCCACTCGTCCGGCTCGCGTGGCGAAGGTACTCCGTGGCCGGCAGGTAGCGCTGCGAGTAGACCCGCTCGTCCCGGGCCCGAAGGGACTCCGTCGGCTCGGTCAAGTCCGTTTCACCATCTGTTGCCGCATGGTCCGCGCCCGGTCGATTCTCGCCAAGATCCTCGAATCGCCCCGGCCGTGCCGGCCCGCGAGGCCGCCCACGTCCGCCTTCCGTCCGTCTCCGGGCGGAGACGGACGGCCTTTCACGGTCCGGACGACTGTTCGTCTCCTCCCGTCGCCCTTGGCGTCGCGCCCGTGTTCGGGCGTTCCGGGTTCATGCGTCCCGTGTCGGAGACGTCGGGTCAACCCTTCGGAGCGCGGTCGGCGGGGTCGTTCTCCCGTGCCCATGCGTCCTGTGGAGGCGTTTGCGACGGTGCGCGGGCGCGCAGGGCGTAGTACGGCAGGTAGGTCCGGTAGCGCTCGTAGAGCCGGCGGAGCTCTCCGACCGCATCGTCGTGGAGGTCGACCCGCAGGTCGAAGTCCTCGACGATGTCGGGGCCCCGCACGATGAGGGCGGACGACCGTTCGGCAAGGTGCGACCCGTCCGCGGCCGCCTGACCGCCGGCGTCGCGGCCCGCCTCGAGCGCCGCGAGCAGCCGCTCGGGAAGGTCGTCGCCCCCTCGGTTCCGCCATGTCTCGGCCATCGCCCGCACCGTCTCCTCGCCGGCGAGGACGTTGCCGAATACCGCGAATCCGTCGCCCGTTACGTGCCCCGACCAGGGCCGGGTGTGCGCTCCGGTATGGGCGGCGATCCGGCCGTCCGCGCTTGCGATGACCACCTGGCGCCACGCGAAGCCGGTGTCCGACTCCGCGAGCCCGGCGAGCGTCCGCTCCGGGTCCGCGTTCGTGCGGAGTACGGTCATCGCCTCGGGGCCGAGGGCGGGGTTGGCGAACGCCTGGGTGGAGAGCGCCGCGACACCACGCTCCACGAACGGGCAGTAGCCGCCGACCCCAATCGAGTACGTCGCGATGCCCACGCCGAGGCGGCCGCTCTCCGGACACGCTCCGATTGCTGTGAATGTCATTCAGCGCTCCACGATTTCTCGGGCGGGTGGAAGACCCACGGCCGGGTCCGGCCGACCGGCGGCCGGAGCGCGATCAGTCCGCCGCCTCGTCGCGCCAGCCGATGTTGGCCCGGAGCCGCGGCATTACCTCGGAGGTCATCAGCTCCATGTGGCGGGTCCACACGTCCCGGTGCACCCAGTCGTGGTGCGAGATGACGAGGGTCTCGAACGGCCCGGTCTCGTCCCGGAACCCGGCCAGCCGGTCCGCCACCGTCTGCGGGCTTCCCGCGATGACGATGTTGTCGAGGCAGTAGTCCACGGTCACGTCCTCGTCGGCCATGTCGGGATCGGTCTTCAGCATGTGGACGAAGCCGCCGGCGGTGGTCAGCTCGATGATGTAGTGGAAGTACCACCGCATCGCGCACTCGGGATGGCGGAGATAGGCCTCGGCCTCCGCGTCCGTCTCGGCCACGAAGAGGGTGCGTCCGGCCCGCCACTTGTCCTGCGCGAGGGGGAGACCGTTCTTGCGCTTCTCGTCGCACCAGTGCCCCCAATGCTCCTTGAGCACTTCCGGGGGGACGAAGTTCGCGGAGATCGAGTGCCAGTCGCGCCGCGCGGCCAGCCGGATGCTGGACGAGCCCCGGCTCATCGCGGGAAGCATGATCGGCGGGTGCGGATCCTGGTAGGGCTTGCCCATGGCGCCCACCCCGATGTCCGGCATGACCTGCTCCCTGATCTCGAAGTCCCAGTACTTTCCGTGGAACTCGTAGGGCGGGTCCGAAGACCAGATGCCGAGGATCATGTCGATCGACTCCTCGATCATCGCCATCCGGTCCTTGTCGAGGAGCTTGAACATCTCGAAGTCGGGCGGGGTCGCGCCCGGACCGATGCCGAACATGAAGCGCCCCTTCGACATGTGATCGAACTGGGCGACCTGCCCCGCGACGATCGCGGGGTGCTGGTAGGGAAGGCAGATGACTCCCGTGCAGAGCTTGATGCGCTCGGTCTCGGGAATGAGAGCGGCCATCAGCATGAGCGGCGACTGGATGGGTTCGGAGGGGAGGGCGAAGTGCTCCCCGAGCCAGACCTCGTCGAATCCGACGGCGTCGGCGCAGCGGATGACGTCCATGTCCTCATTCAGCAGGGTGTGGTACCCGCGGCGAAAGTCGTGGATCGGGTGCATGAACATGCCAAGCTTCATTTCGGTGCTCCTCTCGTCCGGTTCACCCGGTCATCCTCGCCACGGCCGGCGGCACGGCAGGGCTAACGTCCGGGAAGGTAGCAGGGTCCCGGTACGGCCGGGTAGTCGGCAAGCATCGCCTCATCGATGTCGAGCCCCAGGCCGGGTGCGTCGTGCGGCTCGATGAACCCGTCGCGGACCTCGAGCGGGTTGCGCGCGAGATGGGTGCGAAAGGGGTTGACCGGAGCTTCGTCCGCCTCGTAGATGAGCCCGTTGCCGAGGGCGCAGAGGAGGTGCACGTTCGCCGCCGCGCTCAGCATCGAGTGGCTGGTATGGGGCGCGGCCGCGACGTGCCACGCGGCCGCCATGTCCGCGATCTTCTTCACCTCCGAGATCCCGCCGGCCTTGGTGCAGTCGGCCTGCACGATGGCGACCGCCCGCGCCTCGAGCAGCCCCCGGAACTCCTGCCGGGTGTAGTGGTTCTCACCCGCCGCGAGGGGGACGAGGGTCCGCTGCGCAAGGTCCCGGTAGGTCCCGATCGCGTCGGGCGCGAAGGGCTCCTCCAGCCAGTAGACGCGATGGTCCTCGCAGTAGGCGATGACCTCCACCAGGTCCTGCGCGGTGTACCGGGTCTGGGCGTCCACCGCGATGTCGAGCTCGTCGCCGAACTCGCGCCGCACCCGGGCGACCCGCTCCGCATCGCGCTTCGGGGTGTCCCCGACCCGGACCTTGACCGCGGTATAGCCGCGGTCGACGAACTTGCCGACCTCCGCGGCGAGCGAGTCGGGGGGCTGGAAGCCGAGGGTGAGACCGCCGACGTAGGCCCGAAGCCGTTTGTGCGTTCCGCCGAGCAGCCGGTAGACGGGCTGCCCGAGGAGCTTGCCCTTGAGGTCCCAGAGGGCGATGTCGATCCCGGACAGGGCGATGACGCTGCCGGCGCCGAGCCCGTGGGTCTGGACCTGCTGGTGGCGCACGCGCTCCCAGATGCCTTCCGTGTCGAAGGGATCGGCCCCGGTGACGAGGGTCGCGATCCCGCCCTGGATGATCTCCGCCATCGCCGTCGGATTCTGGCCGTGGTGCGCCTCCCCGTAGCCGACCGTCCCGTCGTCGGCGATCACCTTGACGAGCACGAAGTCGCGCTTGACGTTGGCGCCGAGGGCGTTGCGGATCACGTCCCCGTCGAAGGGTCGCGAGTGCGCGCTCGCCTCGATGCTCGTAATCCTCACCATCTTCGTTCCTCCCGATTGAGCCCGCGTCCCCGATTCCCTCGCCCCCCGATCCGTGGTGTCGGCCATTCGAGCGATCCGGCGATCGGGCGTCGTCCTCGAATATACTCGCTGCGATGAAACACGGGATCGAATACTCTGCCCCGATCGGCGACGAGGTCCGGACGACCACCTGTTACATGTGCGCGTGCCGGTGCGGCATCCGGGTGCACCTCAAGGACGGAACGGTCCGGTACATCGAGGGCAACCCGGACCATCCCGTGAACCGCGGAGTGCTCTGCGCGAAGGGCTCCGCCGGCATCATGCAGCACTACTCGCCGGCCCGTCTCACCGGTCCGCTCCTTCGCACCGGCGAGCGCGGAAGCGGCGAGTTCCGCGAGATCTCGTGGAAGGAGGCCGTCGACCTTGCGGTCAAGTGGCTCCGGCCGCTCCGTGACACGGACCCCCGCAAGCTAGCGTTCTTCACCGGACGGGATCAGAGCCAGGCGCTCACCGGTTGGTGGGCGAGCCAGTTCGGCACCCCGAACCATGCCGCGCACGGGGGGTTCTGCTCGGTCAACATGGCCGCGGCGGGGCTCTATTCCATCGGCGGGTCCTTCTGGGAGTTCGGCGAGCCGGATTGGGAGCACGCCCGGTGGTTCATGCTCCTCGGGGTCGCCGAGGACCACGACAGCAATCCCATCAAGCTCGGGCTTGCCAGGCTGAAGGAACGCGGCGCGAAGGTGGTCTCGGTCAATCCGGTGCGAACCGGCTATTCCGCGATCGCCGACGAGTGGATCGGGATCACCCCGGGCACGGACGGGCTGTTCGTCCTCGCGCTGGCCCACGAGCTGCTGCGCTCGGGAAAGGTGGACGCGGACTACCTCGCCTCGTACACGAACGCCCCATGGCTCGTGCTCGAGGCTCCCGGCGACCCCGAGGACGGACTCTTCGCCCGCGACGCGGAAGGGAGGCCGCTCGTATGGGACCGCGACGCGCGCGTTGCACGTCCCGCCGTGGACCCCGAGAACCGGCCCGCCCTGCGGGGGCTCCGCGAGCTCCCCGACGGCCGCGCGGCGCGCCCCGTGTTCGAGCTCCTGGCCCGGCGGGTCCTCGATCCGCGCTACGCGCCGGAGGCGGTCGCGGCGGCGACGGGCGTCTGCGCCGACACCATTCGCCGGCTCGCCTCCGAGATCGCGCATGCCGCCTTCGAGCACACCGTCACCCTCGACGTTCCGTGGACGGACGTCCACGGCCGCCGGCACGAGAAGATGGTCGGGCGCCCGGTGGCGTTCCACGCGATGCGTGGCATCTCCGCCCACTCCAACGGGTTCCAGACCTGCCGGGCGTTGCACGTGCTGCAGATGCTCCTCGGCACCGTGGACGTGCCGGGCGGGTTCCGTTACAAGGCCCCGTTCCCGAAGCCCGCGCCGCCGCCCCAGCTCCCGGCCGGCCGCCCGGAACAGATCGGGGCCGGCCGTCCCATGCCCGGTCCGCCGCTCGGCTTCCCGCGCGGCCCGGAGGACCTGCTGGTCGACCCGCAAGGCCGTCCGGCGCGGATCGACAAGGCGTTCTCGTGGGAAGCGCCGATCGCCGCCCACGGGATGATGCACTCGGTGATCCGCAACGCCTGGGCGGGCGACCCCTATCCAATCGACACCCTCTTCATGTACATGGCGAACATGGCCTGGAACTCGGCCATGAACACCGCCGAGACGGCCGCCATGCTGACGGACCGTGACCCCGAGACCGGCGACTACCGCATCCCGCGCTTCATCTACAGCGATGCGTTCGCGTCGGAGACGGTGGCGTACGCCGACCTCGTGCTCCCGGACACGACCTATCTCGAGCGCTGGGACTGCATCTCCATGCTCGACCGCCCGATCGGATCGGCGGACGGGCCGGCGGACTCCATTCGCCAGCCGGTGGTCGCCCCCGACCGGGACGTTCGCCCGTTCCAGGACGTGCTCCTCGAGATCGGCGCCCGCCTCGGGCTGCCCGGCCTGGTCCGCGACGACGGGGCGCCGCGCTACCCGGGGGGGTATCCGGACTTCCTCGTGAACCACGAGTACCGTCCGGGGGTCGGTCCGCTCGCGGGGTGGCGCGGCCCGGCCGGAGACACGCACGGCACCGGAGCGCCCAACCCCGACCAGCTCGCCCGCTACGTTGCGAACGGCTGCTTCTGGCAGGATCGACTCGCGCCGTCACAGCGCTACTTCAAGCACTTCAACCGCGACTACCTCGCCTACGCGAAGCGCATGGGTCTCATCGGCTCGGACGACCCGATTTTCCTGCAGCTCTACTGCGAGCCGCTCCAGCGATTCCGGCTCGCCGCGCGCGGGCACGGGGCGGTGCTCCCCCCCGAGGAGCACCGTGGCCGGATCGAACGGTACTTCGACCCCCTTCCGTTCTGGTACGCGCCGTTCGGATCCCCGGAGGGGGACGCCGCAGGAGAGCCGGAAGGCGGTTCGGGCGAAGGCTCGAAGACCGACTCGAAGACGGGATCGGGGCCGGCGGGGGAGGGTGGCTGGCCCCTGCACGCGGTGACCCAGCGGCCGATGGCGATGTACCACTCGTGGGGCTCGCAGAACGCGTGGCTCCGCCAGCTCCACGCGAGCAACCGGCTGTACGTGCCGGATCCGGTTGCCCGCTCCCTCGGTATCGAGGACGACGACTGGGTGGTCGTGGAGAGCCGCAACGGCAGCGTGCGGGCGCAGGTCAAGCGGATGCGGGCGGTCAACGAGCACACGGTCTGGACCTGGAACGCGATCGGCAAGCGCCGGGGGGCGTGGAACCTCGCGCCGGACGCCCCCGAGGCGACCCGCGGATTCCTCCTGAACGACCTCATCGCCGAGCTGCTTCCGGAGCGCGACGGCGGCTACCGCTACGCCAATGCCGATCCGATCACCGGCCAGGCCGCCTGGTACGACCTCCGGGTGCGCATCCGGCCGGCGGACGGCCCCGGGGAACGGGCGGCGCCTCTCGCTCCGCCGCCCGGCGCACCGGCGCGTCCCGCCGTGCTGCGATTCGGTGAGCAGTTCCGGCGCGCGGGGGCCGGAAACGGCCCCGCCCGGAACCGGTCCGCGGGTTCGGGACCGTGACCGCGCTCCCCGATTCGACGCAGCGGCGCCTCGGGCTCGTCATCGATCTCGACACCTGCGTCGGGTGCCATGCCTGCGTCGTCCACTGCAAGGAATGGAACACGGGCGGCTACCCGGCGCCGCTCTCCGACGCCGATCCCTACGGGGCGGACCCGACCGGGACGTGGCTCAACCGGGTGCACTCGTACGAGGTCGAGGCTCCCGGACGGACGCCGAGGGTCGTGCACTTCCCCAAGTCGTGCCTTCACTGCGAGGACGCTCCCTGCGTGACGGTGTGCCCGACCGGGGCCTCCTACAAGCGCGAAGAGGACGGAATCGTGCTGGTGGACGAGGATCTTTGCATCGGCTGCAAGCTCTGCGCCTGGGCCTGCCCCTACGGAGCGCGCGAGTTCGACCCGCCGACCGGGGTGATGAAGAAGTGCACCCTTTGCATCGACCGCATCTACAACGAGCATCTCTCCGATCCGGTGCCGGCCTGCGTTTCGACCTGCCCGGCCCGGGCGCGGCACTACGGTGACCTCGCCGATCCCGATTCCGAGGTTTCGCGCCTGGTCGCGGAGCGCGGCGGCTACGAGCTCATGTCGGAGACCGGCTGCCGGCCCACGAACCGCTACCTTCCCCCCCGTTCCCGCGAGCCGGCGGCGACAGCGGCCGGGAATGCCGGCGACGGCGGAGGGGATGGAGCGTCCCCGCCGGTTCTCGAAGACGCGCCGGCCGAAGGGGGATTCCTCGGGTGGATCGACCGCCTCCTGACCGCCGCCGATCGCGACCCGTCCCCGCCACCCGATTCTCGTCCATGAAGCCGCCTCGCCGACTCGACGCAACCGCAGGTCACCGGACCGTCGGGCGCGGCTAGCCTCGTTCGAGCCTTGCATCCCGCGTATTCCATCATCTTCTTCACCGTCGCCTCCGGCGCGGGCTACGGCCTGATGTTCCTGCTCGGGCTCGGCGCCGCGGCCGGCACTCCCTTCGTGGAACGTGATGGATCGGGATTCCCCGTCGCGCTCCTCCTCTCCCTCCTCCTCGTGAGCGCCGGCCTTGTCTCGTCCGCCTTTCACCTCGGCCGCCCGGAGCGCGCCCTTCGCGCGTTCTCCCAGTGGCGAACGTCCTGGCTCTCGCGCGAGGGGTGCCTCGCCGCCGTCACGTACGTCCCCGCGGTCCTCCTCGGAGTCGGATGGTGGGCGGGTGAGCTGGGGACGGGATGGCGCTTTCTCGGATTTCTCCTTTCGGTCTTCGCGGCGGCCACGGTGTACGCGACCGCGATGATCTACCGCAGCCTCGCGGCCGTTCCCCGTTGGTCGACCGGCTGGGTTCCGGCCGGCTATCTCGTCCTCGGAGCGGCGAGCGGGGCGGTATGGCTCGCGTTCATCGCGGCGCTCGCCGGCGGCCAGGGGAGCGGGTTCGCCGGCGCGGCGGCGGCGCTCCTCGTTCTCGCCGGCGCGGTCAAGGGCGGCTACTGGCGTGCGGTGGGCAACCTCGCCGCCTCGAGCACGATCGAGACCGCGACCGGGCTCGGTCGGCTTGCCCCCGGGGCACGGGTGCACGTTCTCGACCCGCCCCATACGCAGCCGAACTGGCTCCAGCGCGAGATGGGCTACCGCGTCGCCCGCCGCCACGCACGCAAGCTGCGGGCGTTCACCTGGACGCTCGCCTTCGTCGTCCCGGGCGCGCTCTGTCTCGGTGCCTGGCTCGGTGCGGGGAGCGGCGACGCGGTGTGGAGGGTCACGGTGCTCGGAGTCGCGGCGGTGAGCGCAAGCGCCGGCCTGCTCGTCGAACGCTGGCTCTTCTTCGCCGAGGCGGAGCACAAGGTCACCCTCTACTACGGAACCCGGCGCGTATAGCGACTGGTCAACCGCACCCGAGCGCTCCGATAGCGTAGTGATTCTTCAAGTAACGGAACGAAAAAATGCCCCCGCCATCAGCCGTCGGCGAAACGCGCGGAGCAATGGGGAGGCACTCGATTCGTGGAGTTCGAATGGGATGGCGAGAAGTAACTGGCAAACGTCGAGAAGCACGGCGTGGCCTTTGCCGAGGCATCCACGGTGTTCGGCGATCCGTTCGAGACCACCATCCCGGACCCCGATCATTCCGTCGGAGAGTACCGGTTCTTGAGCGCAGGCGTGTCGTCGGCGGGCCGGGTACTGGTGGTGTCGTACGTCGAACGGTCAGACGACCGTATTCGTATCATCAGCGCGCGTGAAGCGTCACGCGGAGAACGGAGGCAGAATGAAACACGAGCCTGAGCAGGCGCCACTGCGCCCGGAGTACGACTTCTCGTCGGGCACCAGAGGCAAGCACCACGAGGCGTACCGTCGAGGCAGAAACGTCGTGCTTCTGGATCCGGACGTAGCGGCGGTATTCAAGGACTCGGACGCGGTCAACGCGGCATTGCGGGCACTTGCACGGCTTGCGCACGCCCACGCCGGGCGTGCGTCTGATCGATAGGGCCGAGCGAGGGCCGCGGTTGTTGGTTCTCCGGGGCCCCATTTCCGCACCGCCGCCCCTGGAACATTCTTGATTTCCTGACTCCGGCCGGCATGCGACAGCCGCGATCACGTTCGCGACCAAATGGCCCGCGATTCGGACCGAGGAGGAGCGTTCCCGCCAGCGGCCACACCCTGAGGAGATTCAAACATGGAACCGGCCTTTCAGAGCGCGGCGACCCTCGCCGCGGAGCTCCGCGAGCGGCGGATCGGCTGCCTCGAGCTGCTGAACCACTACATCGCCCGGGTCGAGCGCTTCAACTCCGATCTCAACGCCATCGTGGTGTTCGACTTCGATCGGGCCCGTGCCCGCGCCCGCGAGGCGGACGCCGCGCTCGCCCGCGGAGAGGTCTGGGGACCCCTTCACGGCGTGCCGATGACCATCAAGGACTCCTACGACGTCGAGGGACTTCCCACCACCTGGGGTGTGCCGGAGCTTCGCGATAACGTCGCGGCGACGAACGCGGTGGCCGTGGACCGGCTCCTCGCGGCCGGGGCGGTCGTCTTCGGCAAGACCAACGTCCCGTACAACCTGGCCGACTTCCAGAGCTACAACGCGATCTACGGCACCACCAACAACCCCTGGGATCTCGAGCTTGTCCCCGGCGGGTCCTCGGGCGGATCGGCCGCGGCGCTCGCCGCGGGGCTCACCGGACTCGAGGCGGGAAGCGACATCGGCGGCTCCATCCGCAACCCCGCCCACTACTGCGGCGTCTACGGCCACAAGGCGACCTGGGGGGTGCTGCCGCCGCGGGGCCACGCCAAGCCTGGCGTGCTCGCGCCGACCGACATCTCGGTCATCGGCCCGCTTGCGCGCAGCGCCGACGACCTCGCGCTCGCCCTCGACGTGATGGCGGGGCCGGACCGCATCGAGGCGAACGGCTGGCGGCTCGAGCTTGCCCGGCCGAACGGGCGCGGCCCGGGCGACTGGCGGATCGCGGTGTGGGCGGATGACGATTTCTGTCCGGTGGACCGGACGGTCCGGGACGCGGTCGTGCGCGCGGCGGACGCGTTCCGGGACGCCGGATCCACGGTCGACGGATCGGCACGCCCGCGGTTCGATCCGGCCGAGGCCGAGGACGTGTACATGGGACTGCTCCAGAGCGCGCTTTCGGTGCGGCACGGGGAAGAGGAGTTCCGGACCTCCCTCGAGCGGATCGCGCGTCTCGGCGACGACGACTCTCCGCGCGCGCGGCGCCTTCGCGCCGGGGCCATGCACCATCGTGACTGGCTCCTCGTCCACGAGCGGCGCACCCGCCTGCGGTGGGCGTGGCGGGAGTTCTTCGACGGGTTCGACGCGCTCCTTTGCCCGATCGCCTGCGTGCCGGCATTCCCCCACGATCAGCAGCGCGACATGGACGCCCGGCGCATCACCGTCAACGGGGAGACGCGCGCGTACTGGGACCAGCTCTTCTGGGCGGGCCTCACCTGCGTCGCCCTGCTCCCCGCGACGGTCGCCCCGGCCGCCTCCGGGGGACTGCCCGTCGGGGTGCAGATCGTGGGTCCCGAAGGGGGCGACCACGTGACGATCGAGATCGCCCGTCATCTCGCCGAGCTGATCGGGGGGTTCCGCCCGCCGCCCGGCTACGCGTAGCGGTCTCTCGTCTCCATTGGTCTTCGGGGCAGCCGCCCGCCGTAGCCGGGACGAAGGTCGTCTCGCGGAGCCGGCGGCCCCGGGTTCGGAAGGGACCGGAAGGGCGGAGCGCTCGCCGCTCAGGACGGGCTCTCCCCGAACGCGGGCGGCTCCGGCGGCGGGCCGCCGGTCCGACCGGCCGGGCTTTCGTTCGCGTGAATCGGGACGAGCGCCGGGCGACGACGAACCCCGCGGCCCGATCCGGTGTCGATTTGTCTATCAAAGGATGATCCGGATTCCAAATCAAACAGTTGTGTCGGGAACCGGGCAGCTCCGCGCGCAAACTTGACACCCCCTCGGAAGCCCGGCCACACTTGGATTTGAAATCCCAAGACAATCAATTGGAATTCCAGGAGGAAAGCATGAAAGACATCAAGAGATTTCAACAGATGCACCGCGACGGGCGGATCGATCGTCGCGAGTTCCTCGCCGCCATGGGCGCCCTCGGCGTCTCGGCCACCGCCGCGGGCGGCCTCCTCACGTCCTCGAAGGCCCTCGCCGCGACCCCGAAGAAGGGTGGGCTGGCAAGAGCCGCATCCAACCTGCACGGTCCCGACGACCAGATGGACCCGATCGTGTTCACGTCGGGCATCGACTATACCCGCGGGCGTGCCACCTACAACAATCTCATCCAGATGCTCGACGGCATGGCCCTGCACCCCGAGCTGGCCGAGGAGTGGTCCCCCAACGCCAACGCCACCGAATTCACATTCAAGATCCGCAAGGGAGTCGAGTTCCACGACGGGTCGCCCCTCACCGCGGACGACGTGGTGTGGAGCATGAGTCGCCATCTCGGTGAGGACTCCCCTTCCACGGCCAAGTCGTTTTTCACGGCAGTGACGGAGTGGAAGAAAGTGGACGGCCATACCGTGAAGGCGGTCCTGAGCTCGCCCGACTCCGACCTGCCCGCGAAGCTGAGCGAGAAGCAGGCCAAAATCGTCAAGATGGGCACCGAGGACTTCCGGAAGGGCAACGGTACGGGTCCGTACCTGCTCGAGTCTTTCGAGCCCGGCGTGCGTTCGACCCACGTCCGCAACCCGAACTACTGGCGGGACGGGCCGAACTTCGACGCTCTGGAGGTCACCGCGATCACCGATCCCATCGCGCGGGTGAACGCGCTCATCGCCGGTGACATGGACCTCATCTACACGGTCGACGCGAAGGGCGTTCGCCTGATCGAGCAGTCCGAAGGAGTCCACATCAACTCGACGCCCTCGGGCCTCTACGGCGGGATCTGCTGCCTCAAGAACACGGAGCCCGGGTCGAACGACGATTTCGTGATGGGTCTGCGGTACATCCAGGACCGCGAGCGCATCGTGCGATCCATCCTCAAGGGGCATGGCACGGTGGGCAACGACCACCCGATCGGTCCCGCCTACGGCGCGGACCACTGCAGCGAGCTCCCGCAGCGCGAGTTCGATCCGGACAAGGCGAAGTTTCATCTCGACAAGTCCGGCTACACCTCCGCGGAGCTCTACGTGGCGCCGGTGATCGCCGGTATCGAGGAGGTGTGCCTCCTGATGCAGGCGAACCTCAAGAAGATCGGTTTCGATCTCCAGATCAAGAAGGTGCCGACGGACGGCTACTGGGGTGCGGTGTGGATGAAGGAACCGCTCAACGTGGTGTCGTGGAACATGCGCCCGACGGCGAACGCGATGCTGGGGATCCAGTTCGAGCCGGGGGGCAATTGGAATGACACCTTCTGGAACAACGAGCGCTTCGGGGAGCTCCTGAAGCTCCAGCTCGCCGAGACCGATTCCGACAAGCGCCACGCGATGCTGTGCGAGATGCAGGAGCTGGTGCACACCGGGAGCGGCATGGTGATCCCCGCCCACGTCAACATCCTCGACGGGGTCAGCGACAAGATCCAGGGAATCCCCAACGTCCCGGTAGGTGCGATGGGCGCCTACGAATGGGTCGAGTTCGCCTGGATGGAGGCCTGAGCATCGGCACCCCGGCCCGCGCGGCGTCCGCCGCGCGGGCCTTTCCCGTCGGGTGCGGCCGTGCGGCCACCCAGCGGTAGCCGCCCGCGCGCCGCCGCCGGCCCCGCCCGGGGCATCCGCCCCGTATCCGGCACCGGAGTCCGGCGGTGCTGCTGAGGAGCATCCTTCGGCGCACCGCGACCGGGGCGGCGACCCTGCTCGTGGTATCGATCCTCATCTTCGTCGGCACGAGCGTGCTCCCCGGTGACGTCGCCAACATCATTCTCGGCCAGATGGCGACCCCGGAGTCCCTGGCCGCCCTGCGCGCCAAGCTCGGCCTGGACCAGCCGGCGTTCCTGCGTTATTTCCTTTGGCTCGGGGACCTGCTGACCGGGGATCTCGGCATTTCGAAGGCCGGCTCCGGGTTCGGGACCATCGGCACGCCCATCTCCGAGATGCTCGTCCCGCGCATGTGGAACACGTTCCGCCTCGCGAGCGTGGTGGCGGTCATCGCGATCCCCATCTCGATGACCCTCGGGCTGCTTGCCGCGATGTACCCCGGCACCCGGCTCGACCGGGTCGTGACCTTCGGCACCCTGAGCCTCATCTCGGTGCCGGAGTTCCTCGTCGCCACGTTCCTCGTGCTGGTGGTGGCGGTGCAGCTCGGGTGGCTGCCCGCGACCGCGTACATGAGCGGCAACGAGACTGGATGGAAGCTCGCCCGGGCGCTCGCGATGCCGACCCTGACCCTCGTCATCGTCGCGTCGTCGCAGATCATGCGGATGACCCGGGCCACGGTCCTCAACGTCATGAGCTCGCCGTACATCGAAATGGCGATCCTCAAGGGCGTACCGCGCAAGCGAATCATCCTGCGTCACGCGCTTCTCAACGCGGTCGGTCCGATCGTGAACGTGATCGCGCTCAACCTCGCGTACCTGGTGAGCGGGGTGGTCATCGTGGAGACCATCTTCGCCTACCCGGGTCTCGCCAAGCTCATGATCGACGCCGTCCAGACCCGTGACCTTCCGCTGGTGCAGGCTTGCGCCATGGTCTTCTGTTTCGTCTACATCATCCTGATCTTCGTTGCGGACATGGCCTCGATTCTCTCCAACCCCCGTCTGCGTCACCCGAAGTGACGACGGAGTCGACCATGCCGGAAGACACCAGCAAGACTGCCGTCAGCAGCCAGTTCGAAGAGCTGCCGGACGCGCCGCCGCGGCGCCGGATGAAGCTCACCTGGACCGGCCGGACCGGGGTCTGCGTGGTGGTGTTCTGGGCCGTGATCGTGGTGATCGGTCCCTGGATCTCGCCCTACCACGAGGCGGACATCCTCGACGAGGCCCTCTTCATCGTGCCGGGGAGCGATGATCCGTACCCGGCGACCGACTTCCAGCCGCCGAGCCGGGTGGTCTGGCTCGGGACCGACTATCTCGGCCGCGACACGCTGTCGAGAACCCTGTGGGGCGCGCGCACCACGATCGGCATCTCCCTCGTCTCGACCCTTCTCGCCTATCTCGTGGGGGTCACCCTGGGCATTGCGGCCGCCGTCGGCGGCGGGTGGCTCGATTCCGCGCTGAGTCGCTTCAACGACGCCTTCCTGTCCATTCCGAGCATCATGCTCGCCCTGGTGGTGATCGCCGCAATCGGAAGCACCATTCCCATTCTCATCGTCCTGACCGGGCTCATCTATGCGACGAGCGTGTTCCGGATCGCCCGCTCTCTCGGCCTCGACGTGATGGTGAGCGACTTCGTCGAGGCGGCCCGGGTGCGGGGGGAGGGCCTGTGGTGGATCATCACCCGCGAAATCCTCCCCAACGTGGCCATGCCGATGGCGACCGACTTCGGTCTGCGGTTCGTCTACATCATCCTGTTCATCTCGAGCCTGAGCTTTCTCGGGCTCGGAGTCCAGCCGCCCCAGTCCGACTGGGGCAGCATGGTTCGCGAGAGCCTGGCCGGGCTGCCCTACGGCTCGATTGCTCCGCTCGTGCCGGCCCTCGCGATCGCGACCCTGACGATCTCCATCAACCTCATCGTCGACGACGTCTCCGCGCACGCCGGCGGCCGCCTCGCGAAGAGGATGATCTGATGGCCGCGCTCCTCGAAGTCGATCGCCTGACGATCGAAGCCCGCAAGGACGACGGCACCCTCACCCCCATCGTCAAGGGGGTGAGCTTCGAGGTGAAGCGCCATGAGGTCGTGGCGCTCATCGGCGAGTCGGGATCGGGCAAGACCACCATTGCCCTCTCCGCCCTCGGATACTCGAAGCCGGGACTCGAGTTCACGGGCGGCGAGGTGCGACTCGACGGACGCGACGTCATCTCCATGCCCCCGGAGGAGCAGCGCGCGCTTCGCGGCCAACGGGTCGCGTACCTCGCCCAGAGCGCGGCCGCCACCTTCAATCCGGCGCTCACGATCGGGGAGCAGGTGACGGAGTCGCCGATACTGCACGGGCAGCTCTCCCGGGAGGAGGCCGACCGTCGCGCCGAGTCGCTCTACCGGGCCCTGGAGCTGCCCGATCCGGATCGCCTGGGGCGGCGCTACCCGCACCAGGTGTCCGGGGGCCAGCTCCAGCGGCTGATGGCGGCGATGGCCCTTTGCGGCAAGCCGGACCTGCTGATCCTCGACGAGCCGACGACCGCCCTCGACGTCACCACCCAGATCGAGGTGCTGAAGGCGTTCAAGTCCGTCATCCAGCAAGAAGGCGCGGCGGCCGTCTACGTCACCCACGATCTCTCGGTGGTTGCGCAGATCGCGGATCACATCGTCGTCCTCTACGCGGGGGACATCCAGGAGCAGGGGACGACCGATCAGATCGTCAACCGGCCCGGGCACGACTACACGCGGCGGCTGATGGCCGCCGTCCGACCGCCGCCGGCGGCGGGGCAGGGCGACGAGACCTCCGCGGAGCACGAACGCGAGGCGCCGGCCCTGGCGGTCAGGGACGTGACCGCGGGCTACGGAAGACGCGCGGGCGGCGCGCCGGCCGTGACGGTGCTTCGGGACGTGAACGTTGCCGTCCAGCGGGGCCACACCGTAGGGATAATCGGCGAGTCCGGCTGCGGCAAGTCCACCCTCGCGCGGGTCATGTCGGGTCTCCTGCCCGCGAGCGAAGGGGAGGTGTCCCTCGACGGAGAACGGCTCAAGCCGAGCCTCCGGGACCGTGACCGCAGCGAGCTCCAGAAGATCCAGTTCGTGTTCCAGATGGCGGACACCGCCCTCAATCCGCGCCAGCGAATCGACCACATTCTCGGGCGGCCGATCGAGTTCTACCTGGGGCTCAAGGGCGCCGAGAAGCGCCAGCGCATCGGCGAGCTGCTGCACATGGTCGAGCTGCCCGCGGAATTCGCCGGGCGCTACCCCGAGGAGCTCTCGGGAGGACAGAAGCAGCGGGTCAACCTCGCGCGGGCGCTTGCCGCATCCCCCGAGGTATTGCTCTGCGACGAGGTCATCTCGGCCCTCGACACCATCGTCGGGGCAAACGTGATCGAGCTGCTCAAGCGGCTGCGCCGCCAGACCGGGGTGTCGTTCGTATTCATCAGCCACGATCTCTCCACCATCGCTTCCTTCGCGGACGAGATCGTGGTGCTCTACGCGGGCCGGGTGGTCGAGCAGGGGCCGACGGACCAGGTGCTCTCGCCTCCGTACCATCCCTACACGCGGCTCCTCATCGCCTCCGTGCCCGAGCTGCGGATCGGCTGGCTCGAAGAGACCATGGAGACCCAGGAGGCGCAGGCGGGCATCGATCGGGTGGTTACCCTGACCGATGTCGGATGCCCCTTCTTCGACCGTTGCCCGCTCGCGATCGAAGGCACCTGCGACCGGGAGACCCCCCCGATTCGGGACCTCGGCGGCGGCCACGCCATCGAGTGCCACCGGAGCGAGGAAGAGTTCGCGCTCTGATCGTTTCCTGGGCACTCCCGGTGCGGCCCCGCGGTGCGCGGCCGGTGGCCCCCACGCCGGGAAGGTACGACCGTCATCCCATTTCCGACTCGAATGCCGGGGCGACGGCCCGGGATGCGGTTCTCCGGGTCCGCTCGGGTTCGTCTCGGTGCGGGAGCGTCGCGCCGGTCAGGTCGCGACGCCGGCGTACCGCCCGCGGAAGAACGCAAGCGGCGCGGCTCCGTCTCCGTCGTGCGCGAACCTGACGACCTTCCCGACATGGATGACGTGGTCGCCTCCTTCGTGCCGATTCGCGATCCGGCATTCGAAGGTGGCGATGGAGCCGTCGAGGAGCGGGCATCCCCCTTCGCCGGGCCTCCATGCGACATCGCTCCACTTGTCGATGTCCTTGGTCGCGAAACGATTCGAGAGCGCTTCCTGGTCCGAGCGCAATACGTTGACCGCAAAGTGATCCGACGACTCGAAGGCGGCGAAGCAGTCGGCGTTGCGTGAGAGGCTGAACAGCACCAGGGGCGGGTCGAGGGACACGGAGGAGAACGAGTTCGCAGTAAGCCCGTGAAGCTCGTCGTCGTGCCGGGTGGTGATGACGGTGACCCCCGTCACGAAGTTTCCGAGCGCCTCTCGCAGCCTGAGCGCCGCCGCCGCGGTCATTCGTCGTCCTCCCAGGGTTCCAGGTCGGGTCCGTCCCGCGCTTCTGACGCCCGGTTGCCGGAGGCCACGAGGCCGCGCCTCGAGCTCCGGGCAGGCTCTCCTCACGCGTTGCCATGCTGATTATCGCCGAGACGAATATGGGTTTACAAATTGTCAGCTAGCTAACATAATCTTCGAATGCTCTGGAACCGGCCCGATCCCGTCTTCGGATTCCTCGTGCACGACATCTCGCGGATGTTGCGCAAGCGCTTCGATCGGCGCGCGCGCGACATCGGCCTGACGAAGTCCCAGTGGATCGTGCTGGCCCATCTCGCCCGGCACGAGGGAATTCACCAGGGGGGGCTCGCCGACGTGCTGGAGCTCGAGCCGGCGACCCTTGGCCGCCACCTCGATCGGCTCGAGGACACCGGGTGGATCGAGCGTCGGCCGGACCCCGCCGACCGCCGGACGTGGCGCCTGCACCTCACGGAGAAGGCCGCTCCGGTGCTGGAGCGGATGGGCGACCTCGTCGAGGTCACCACCCAGGAGGCGCTCATGGGGCTCGATGCCGAGGAGCGCGAGCGCCTGCAGTCCAGCTTGCTCACCATCCGGGCGAACCTCACCGACCGGCCGGAGGCGGAGGCCACGGATCGGGAGCCGGGGCGCGAAGTCGCGCCCGCGCGTCGCATGGCGGCGGGGGGGGATTGATGAGCGTCCCGGACAGTGCGGCCGTGTCCTCGAGCGAGCGGCGCCTGCGTCGGCGCCGGATGAGCCGGCTGCGCTATCGGCTTCGCCGATTCGGGCGCGTCCTCTTTCTCGCCCTCGGGCCGTTCGTGGTCGTGACCGCGGGCGGGTTCTGGTACGCGACATCCGGGCGCCTCGTCTCGACCGAGAATGCCTACGTCGAGGCGGAGCACATCCTCGTCACCCCCGCGGTGAACGGCATGGTGACGGAGGTCTTCGTGCGCGACAACGAGCAGGTGGAGCGCAATCAGCCCCTGTTCCAGGTGGACCCGATTCCGCTGCGGCTGGAGTGGGAGAAGGCGGAGGCCGAGCTCGACGCCATCCGCTACGAGATCGGCACGTACCGCGCCGCCCATCGTCAGGCGGAGGCGGAGCTCGGCAGCGCGCGCAAGGAAGTCGCGTTTCTCGAACAGGAGTACCGCCGGCGCGAGCAGCTCGGCGGAGGCAAGGCGCTTGCCAAGGTGGAGCTCGACCGGTACCGCCACCAGTGGCAGCTCGCAAAGCAACGGATTCCGGAGCTCGAGGAGAAGGTTCGGCTGATGCTCGCCAACCTCGGCGGCAAGCGCGATCTCGCCGCCGAGGAGCACCCTCGCTATCGGCTCCTCGACGCCGAGCGCGCGAAGGCGGCCCTCGACCTCGAGCGCGCCCTGGTCCGGACCCCGGCCGCGGGCCATGTCGCCAATCTGGACCTGCAGGCCGGCGAGTACGTGAAGGAGGGCACCCCGGTCTTCAGCCTGATTGCCGACGTCGAGCCCTGGATCGAGGCCAATCTCAAGGAGACCCAGCTTACCCACGTTCGCATGGGTCAGAGCGTCACGATAACGGTCGACGCCTTTCCGGACGAGCGCTGGCAGGGCACGGTGTCCGGGGTGAGCGCAGGGACGGGTGCGGTCTTCTCGTTGCTGCCGGCCCAGAACGCCACCGGAAACTGGGTGAAGGTGGTGCAGCGGATCCCGGTGCGAATCGCGATCCGTGCGCGCCCGGACGCCCCGGCCCTCCGGGCGGGAATGAGCGCTGCGGTCGAAATCGACAGTGGCTACGAACGGGCGCTGCCCGGGGTCGTGCGCAACGCCCTCGCCCTTGTCGGCTACCGGCAGTGAGCTACCGGATCGCCTGAGTCGCGCACGCCGACGCGGCCGTCCGCGCTCCAGCCGCGGGCGCGCTCGATAGAGAGCTCGAGCAGGGTCGGTGGGCCGGAGAAGAGCGGCACCGTCCGGTACTGGGGGTACTTTCTTCGAAGCGCCGCGATCGCGTTCGCGGCGGCGCCTTGCGGATCGCGCCCGACCCGGTGCACGCGGACGGTACCGTCGATCCGCACCCACCAAAGACGCGACCAGTCCTGCGAGTATTCATCGAGGAGTAGCGCCGCGCGCGGGTCGGCGGCCGCGTTCGCGATCCGCGCGAGCGGGTTGCCGGACTTGGGCTTCCCGTCGATCGGGGTCCAGATCGACTTGCGGGCGGGGACGAAGACCACCGGCGTCACCCAGGGCCCGCCGCCGGCCGCGGCCACCATCGCGAGCCGCCCCACCGGCCAGGTGGCGAGGAGCTCCTCGAGTGCGGCATCGTCGACGGGACGCGGCATAGTCGAACTCCGGAGGCCGCCGGACCGAACCCTGCCCGGCTCGGCCGGTTCCCTAGTGTCCCAACGGTGGATGTTAGCGCGGAGCCGTTCTCCACGCAGTCTCCCGGAGAGCGCGGTTCATCCGCTATATTGCGCGCTTACGCCAAGCGACGGAACGAGGTTCCCGAATGGAGGAGCTGGCGACCGGATCCGGCCTCCTCGAGGGTCCGGCGTGGGACGGCGGGCTCGTCTTCAGCGACGTTCCGAACGGCGGGGCATACCGCTTCGGCGAAGACGGTTCGATAGCGCCGGTGTTCGAACACCGGCGCGGGATCGCAGTGGTGACCGGCCCGGCGGGAACCGGGCGGGACGACCCGGGCACCATCTTCCGGACAAGGGTCGACGTGCCCGGGTTGACGGTGGCGCCGGCTCGGGTCGCGCTGTCGCCGGGTATCTGAGGCCCCGCGGCATGTGGCTTGAAACCGGACTGCGTTCCGGCCGCCCGAAGCCGTTCGCGGTGGGTCGGACCCGCCGGCACGACGAAAGGGAAACGCAATGAGCGCTTGCTACGTCACCCACCTCGAATGCTCCCTCACCGGCCGGCAGTATCCCGCGGGCGAGGTGCATGGTCTCTCCGCCGAAGGGCGGCCGCTTCTCGTGCGCTACGACCTCGACGCGCTTGCGGCCGGTCTCGAACGGCAAGACCTTGCCGGCCGAACGGATGGGTTCTGGCGGTACCGGGAGTTCCTTCCGGTTCGACAGCCGGAGAACCGGATTTCGCTCGGGGAGGTGGTGACCCCACTCGTGCCGCTTTCCACCCCGGACGGGGGCAGGGGAGAGCTGCTGGTCAAGGACGAGGGACGCCTGCCCACCGGCTCGTTCAAGGCGCGGGGGCTCGCCCTTGCGGTGTCGATGGCGAAGGAGCTCGGCCTTCACCGGCTCGCGATGCCGACGAACGGCAACGCGGGAGCCGCGCTCGCGGCGTACGGCTCGCGGGCCGGGATGGAGTCGGTGGTGTTCTGCCCGGACGACACGCCGGAGGTCAATCTCTCCGAGATCGAACTGCAGGGAGCGGTCACCTGGCGGGTGGACGGCCTCATCGACGACTGCGGGCGCATCGTGCGCGAGCGCTCGGAAGAGGAAGGGTGGTTCGACGTGTCGACGCTCAAGGAGCCTTATCGTATCGAGGGCAAGAAGACGATGGGGTTCGAGCTCGCCGAGCAGCTCGGGTGGACCTTGCCCGACGTCATCCTCTACCCCACGGGAGGCGGAACCGGGCTCATCGGAATGTGGAAGGCGTTCGCCGAGCTTCGCGCCGTCGGCTGGCTCGAGGGGAAGCTCCCGCGCATGGTCGCCGTGCAGGCCGACGGATGCGCGCCCATCGTGCGCGCGTTCGAGGCCGGAGAAGAGCACGCGCCGCGGTGGGAAGGGGCGCACACGGTCGCCGCCGGCATTCGGGTTCCGGCCGCGATTGGCGACTTCCTCATCCTGCGTGCGGTCCGGGAGAGCGGCGGGTTCGCGGTCAGCGTGAGCGACGAGGCGATCCTCGACGCGAGACGGGAGGTGGCCCGGCGCGACGGGCTCCTGCTGTGCCCGGAAGGAGCGGCGACCTGGGCCGCGTGGCGGGCGGCGACCGCGGACGGCAGGATCGGGGTGGACGAGAAGGTCGTGCTGTTCAACTGCGCGACCGGTCTCAAGTATCCCCTTCCATTGGTTTCACGGCACTACGAAGCGGCCGCGGACTGACCCATCCGGGGGACCGTGGCAACAACAGAAACGCGGCGACCGGTTCGTTCCGGTTGCTCCGAGGGAGGTACGCAACCAATGAAAGCGAAAGGAATATCCACCCGGCGGTTCGATCGCGGCACCTCGTTTCGCGGCGCGGCGGCGCTGGCGGCGGCGGGCGGCGCGGCAATGCTGGCGGCCGGAGATGCGCATGCGGCCGTCGCCGACGAGACGCAGTTCGTGCTCAACACCTTTTCGTTCCTGATCTGGGGCGCGCTGGTGATGTGGATGTGCGCGGGCTTCACGATGCTCGAGTCGGGGTCCGTCCGCACCAAGAACGCTTCCGTCATCTGCCTGAAGAACATCGGGCTCTATTCGATTGCCGGGCTCGCCTACTACGTCCTCGGCTACAACCTGATGTACGTCGACGTTGACGGCGGCTGGATCGGCTCGTTCGATCTCTTCTACGGACCATCGGCGGACGAGCTCGCGCTGCTGGGCGGCAACGAAGAGGCGAAGGAGGCGGTCGTCGCGAACGGCTACGCGACGATGTCGGACTGGTTCTTCCAGATGGTGTTCGTGGCGACCGCGGCCTCCATCGTGTCCGGGACCCTCGCCGAACGGGTGAAGCTCTGGTCGTTCTTCATCTTCATCACGATTCTCACCGCCATCATATATCCGGTAATCGGGGCCTGGACATGGGGCGGCGGTTGGCTGAGCGAGCTCGGCTTCAAGGACTTCGCCGGTTCCACCATCGTTCACTCCACCGGCGGTTGGGCGGCTCTCGCCGGAGCCATCGTGGTCGGGGCGCGTCGGGGCAAGTTCCGCACCGACGGCTCCGTGCGACCTACCGCACCGTCGAACATACCCTCCGTCACGCTCGGCGTGTTCATCCTCTGGCTCGGCTGGTTCGGCTTCAACGGGGGCTCCCAGCTCGCGCTCGCGGGGGCGGCCGACGCGGTCGCCATGAGCAACGTGCTCGTCAACACCAACCTTGCGGCCGCCGCAGGGGTGATGGCGGCCATCATCGTGTCGAGGCCGATACTCGGGCGCATCGATCTCCTCGCCGGGTTGAACGGTGCAATCGCGGGGCTCGTCGCGATCACCGCAGGTCCCGACATCGTCGATCACTACTGGGCGATCATCATCGGGGCGGTCGGAGCGGTCATCTGCACCGCGGGCATCCGTTTCCTGGACGCGATGAAGATTGACGACGTGGTCGGGGCAGTGCCGGCGCACCTGTTTGCCGGGATCTGGGGCACGCTTGCGGTCTGCATCGTCGGCGGCGGGAACCTCGGCGCGCAGCTCGTCGGGATCGTCGCCATCGGGGCCTTCGTGTTCGTCGTGTCGTGGGTGCTGTGGACCGTCATCGAGAAGACGGTCGGGGTGCGCGTCACGTCCACCGTCGAGCAGCTCGGTCAGGATGCCGCCGAGCTCGGGATCGAGTCCTATCCCGAGTTCGTGGTCATGCCCGAGCCGGACGACATCGAGGAGATGTCGCGATAAGGCCGCGCACCGAGACTTCGCTCCGGCCCCGTCACGGCGGGGCCGGAGCGTTCGAGAACGCGCGCGGGAGGCGCGGGAATGCCGGCCGGGAGGGGCAGGAACGGCCGGCCGCGGTCAGCGGCCGCGGAACGCGGGGCGGCGCTTCTCCATGAACGCACGCCTGCCTTCGGTGTAGTCCTCGCTCCGGAAGCAGGCCTCGACGAGCCGGGCGGCTTCGTCGAGATCCCGTGCCTCCGGGTCCCGGACGCACTCCCGGATCGCGAACTTGGCGGCGCGCACGGTGAGCGGGGCGTTGTCCGCGATGCTGCGCGCAAGGTCCACGACCGACGCCTCGAGGGCGGAGGCGGCGACCACCCGGTTCACCAGCCCCATGCGAAGGGCTTCATCCGCGCTGAAGCGTCTCGCGGAGAAGAGGATTTCGTTCGCGGCCGCGGGCCCCACCAGGTTGACGAGCGCGGCACCCCCGCCGTAGCCATAGCCGAGTCCGAGCCGGGCGGCGGGAATGCCGAACTGCGCATCCTCGGCGGCGATGCGGATGTCCGCCCGAAGGGCGGTCATCAGCCCTCCGCCGATGCAGTACCCCCGAATCATGGCGATGATCGGCTTGCTGAGGGCGTCGACGCGGGCGGCCGCGATCTTTCCCTTCTCGTCGAATATCCGGCGGCTCTCCTCGGACGAACGGTTCTTCTCGAACTCCGAGATGTCGGCGCCCGACACGAATGCGCGTTCGCCCGCGCCGCGGATGACGACCACCCGCACGTCGTCGCGTTCCTCGAACGTGTCGAAGATGAGCGGGAGCGCTTCGGTCATCTCCAGCGAGATCGCGTTCAGCCGTTTCGGGCTGTTGTAGATCACCCAGCCGATGCCATCCTCGATTTCGGCGATCATCCGGTCGGTGTCGAGCTCGAGCTTCATGGTTCGTGCGGGCCTCGTGTGCGGCGGATCGAAGGAGCGCGATGATACGGGAAATGCGGGTCCGGCGGCCGCGGGACGACCGTGGGGACGGTGTTGTCGCTTCCGGCGGCCGCGGATATGATTCGGCGCGTGCCCGATGCGGCCCGGGTCGGGATACGAGAAACGTTCCCGGGATGGCGACTTCTCGAGGAACCGGTGGAACCGGGTCCGGGTGTGCGAATCGATGACCGAGCTCGAACCCTCTCAAGACGGAGCTTCACGAATTCCGCTTCCCTTTCCCGGATATGACGTGGAACCGCGGTTCTACGACGAGATGTTCGAGAACGACGGAACCGCGCGCGCCGCGGGCCGGCGCATGGTGGAGGCGCTCGGCGGGCTCGCCCCCGAGGACCTTGCGAAGCTCCAGGAGAGCGTCTACCGCCGCTTCCTGCACGAAGGCATCACCTTCACCGTGCTCGGCGGGGACGAGATGACCGAGCGGATCATCCCGCTCGACTTCGTGCCGCGCCTGCTCGCCGCCCGGGAGTGGGAGCACATCGAGCGCGGGCTCAAGCAGCGCCTCGCCGCCCTCAACCTGTTCCTCAAGGACATCTACCACGAGGGCCGTTCGCTCCGGGACGGAGTCGTGCCCCTGGACCTCGTCCTCGGCTGCCCGCAGTACCGCATCGAGATGCGGGGGATCAACATTCCCCACGACGTGTACGTCGCGGTATGCGGGACCGACCTCGTGCGGACTCACGACGGCTTCGCCGTGCTCGAGGACAACCTGCGCGTGCCCTCGGGGGTGTCCTACATGCTCGGCTGCCGCGATGCGGTGAAGGGTGCGTTTCCCGATCTCTATCGCGCCCACCGGGTGCGCGAGGTCTCTGACTACAGCAAGCGGCTCTACGCGATCCTCTCGTCGCTCGCTCCGTCCATGCGGACCCCTCGGGTCGCGATCCTGACCCCGGGCCTCTACAACTCCGCCTTCTACGAGCATGCCCTGCTCGCCGGAGAGATGGGCATCGACCTCGTCGAGGGACAGGACCTCGTGGTCCATGACGCGGTCCTTTTCGCGCGCACCACGAAGGGTCTTCAGCGCATCGACGTCCTCTACCGGCGGCTCGACGACGACTTCCTCGATCCGGTGACGTTCCGCGCGGACTCCGCACTCGGGGCGGCGGGACTGTTCCATGCCTATCGGGCGGGGAACTTCGTGCTCGCCAACGCTCCCGGTACGGGTGTCGCCGACGACAAGGCGCTCTACGCCTACGTCCCGCGCATCATCCGCTACTTTCTCGACGAGGAGCCCATCCTCAGCAACGTCGAGACCCATCTTTGCCGCGAGCCCGATGGCCTCGCCCATACGCTCGAGCACCTTGACGAGCTGGTGGTGAAGGAGGTCGGGGGCTCGGGCGGCTACGGAATGCTCGTCGGCCCGCATTCGACCCGTGCCGAACGTGCCGAGTTCGCGGAGCGGATCCGGGCCGACCCCGCGAACTTCATCTCTCAGCCCACCCTCGACCTCTCGCGCGCTCCATGCTTCGTGGACGGGCGCATCGAGCCCCGGCACGTGGACCTTCGTCCCTTCGTGCTGCAGGGGCGCGATCGCCAGGACGTCGTGCCCGGGGGACTTTGCCGGGTGGCCCTCCGGCGTGGCAGCCTGGTGGTCAATTCCAGCCAGGGGGGCGGATGCAAGGACCTCTGGGTGGTCGACGGATAGGGTCGGATCGGATCGATTGCCGCCATGCTGGCCAGAGTCGCCGCCAATTTCTACTGGATGGGCCGCTATCTCGAGCGGACCAAGCAGACCATCCGTCTCGTGCGGTATCCGCTCGACCGTCTCGTCGATCGGACGGCCGGCGAGATCGCGGTCGCCTGGGAAGTGGTGTACCGAACGCTCGGTCAGACGCCCCCCGACGCCCCCGAGAGCAGGGCCGAAGCCGAGATGTTCCTCATGACGGACGCCTACACGCTCGCGGGCAGCCTCATCGAGGAGACCGCGAACCCCGAGTCCATCGTTTCCTGCTGGAACGTCGCCCGCGAGAACGCCCGGCAGGTGCGTTCGCATCTTCCGTTGCCGGTATGGACGTGCCTCAACCAGGGTTTTCTCTGGATGCGGGACATCGACCTTCCCACGGCCTGGAGGAGCGGGCCCTCCGCTCTCGCCGGCGAAGCGAGCGATCGGTTGCGGCACCTTTCCGGCGTGATGGATGCGCTCATGTACCGCGACGACGGATGGCGGTTCATGGTCCTCGGCCGCTTCATCGAACGGGTCCAGCATCAGGCGGCGTTCCTCGGAGCATGGGTCGAGCTCGGCCGCCGCGAACGCGGGGAGGCGGCGCTGCCGTGGGCGGACCTGCTTCGGATCTGCGGGGCGTACGAGGTCTACAGCCGTCGCTACTCCATGCAGGTGCGCCAGGAGCAGGTGCTCGTCTTCCTGGTGCAGGATCCGGAGCTTCCCCGTTCGCTTCGATTCTCGATGCACCTCATCGAAGAGATGCTGGCCGGAATCGACGCCGCCGGCGCGCGTTACCCCCTCGCACCTCCGCACCGGATGGCCCTTCGTCTTGCGGCGGCCCTCGAGGTGGAGAATCTCGATGGCGAGCGGGGCAGGGATTCGGTTCGTTTCTTCCGTTCAATCGCGAACGAGTGCCGACGTCTCCACGAGCTCGCGGTCGCCGCCTATCTGGAGTTCCCGTTCGCCGCAGGACAAGAGACGTGATCGCCCGATACGCAATCACCCACCGAATCCGTTTCGACTACGACGCTCCGGTGCACTCCGAGGTGACCACGTTGCGGGTGTGTCCGATCCGGGATCGGACGCAGGTCGTCGTCTCCTTCTCCATTCAGACCGAACCCGACGGCTCGCTCTTCGAGTTCGCGGATCCCTTCGGCAATTCGGGCCACTTCCTGGACCGTGCCGGTGCCCACCGATACCTCGAGATCGTGGCCCGCTCGAACGTCGAGGTGGGTCCGATCCCGGCCGCTCCGGAGCGGCTGGTCGGTGGCGGATGGGATGCGCTCCGAAGCGCCGCCGCCGACGTGGACCTGTGGCCGATGCTGCACGCGAGCGCCTTCGTTCGTTCTTCGCCGGCCCTCGAACGCTTCATCGCGCGCCATGACCTCCGGCCGGGGGACGATCCGCTGGCCAGCGCGCGCGACCTCCAGGGCAGGCTCCACCGGGTGTTCGAATACGCCCCGGGGAGCACCTCCGCGGAGTCCCCGATCGAGGTCATCCTCGAGACGGGGCGGGGCGTATGCCAGGACTATGCCCACGTGATGGCCTCCATCCTTCGGAAGTGGGGGATCCCGTGCCGGTACGTGTCGGGCTACCTCGCTCCTGCCGACGAGGACGTGACGCGAAGCGAGAGTCACGCGTGGGTGGAGGGCTGGTTCCCCGGGACCGGCTGGATCGGTTTCGACCCGACCAACGAAACGGAGGGGGACGAGCGCCATGTGCGGGTCGCGGTCGGGAGGGACTATGCCGACGTTCCCCCGAGCCGGGGCGTGTTCCGCGGCGTTGCAACCTCCCGCCTGGAGGCCGAGGTGACGATCGAGCGCTCATGAGACGACTTCGCCGGAAATCGATCGACGCCGAGCCCGGTCCGGTCCGGATCGCGGGCGGGTGAATGGCAGCTCGAATCGAGAGCGTGCCTGACGACCGGCGGCCCCCGGAAGGCTCCGGCCGGCCGGCGCCGGACCGCTTCGAGATCCTGCGCGAGCTCGAGCGCAAGGTGCTCTGGCTCGCGAGCTGGACGATCCACCACGCCAACCACGTCCGTCCCAACCGGGACGGCCTCAAGGTCGGCGGACACCAGGCATCGAGCGCCTCGGTCGTCGCCTTGATGACGGCGCTCTACTTCGCGGTTCTCCGACCTGGGGACCGGGTCGCGGTCAAGCCGCACGCGAGTCCCGCGTTTCACGCCATCCAGTACCTCTTCGGGCGACAGCGTCGCGAGAATCTCGAGCGCTTCCGGGCATTCGGCGGCGCGCAGGCGTATCCCTCGCGGACCAAGGACGAGGACGATGTCGATTTCTCCACCGGCTCGGTGGGGCTCGGGGTCGCCGCGACCCTGTTCGCGAGCATCGTCAAGCAGTACCTGCAGTCCCACGAGTGGGACCTTCGAGGAGGGCGCGACGGTCGGATGATCGCCCTCGCCGGTGACGCGGAGCTCGACGAAGGAAACATATTCGAGGCGATGCTGGAGGGCTGGAAGCAGGAGGTCCGGAACCTCTGGTGGATCGTGGACTACAACCGGCAGAGCCTCGATTCGGTCATCACCGATCGGCTGTATCGCCGTTTCGACGATCTCTTCCGGAACATGGGCTGGAGGGTGGAGACCCTCAAGTACGGAAAGGAGCTTCAGGGAGTCTTTCTCCGCCCCGGCGGCGACGCGCTCCGGCAGTGGATCGACGACTGTCCGAACACGCTCTATTCGGCGATGGTGTTCAAGGGCGGCGCGGCCTGGCGCGAACGCCTCGCGCACGATCTCGGGCAGGTCTCCGGCATGCGGGCGATCCTCGACGAATTCGACGACGAGCGGCTCGCACGATTGATGACGAACCTCGCGGGCCACGACATCGAGGCGGTGGTGGAGGCGTTCGAGGCGGCCGCCGACAGCGACGAGCCGACATGCTTCATCGCGTACACGATCAAGGGGTTCGGGTTGCCGTTCGCCGGTCACAAGGACAACCACGCGGGACTGATGAGCGTGGAGCAGATGGACGAGCTTCGGCGCCGGCACCGTATCGAGAGCGGAGCGGAGTGGGATCGCTTCGCCGGTCTGGAGGTCCCTTCGGAGGTGCTGGAGGAGTTCATCGACGGCGCGCCGTTCGCGGAGACCGGAAGCCGGCGCTTCAAGGTCCCGGCGGTACCGGTTCCGCCGGCATTTCCGGTCCCGAAGGGGGATCGGCTCTCGACTCAGGAGTGCTTTGGGCGGATTCTCGGATCCATCGGCCGGGAGCGAAGCGAGTTCGCAGACCGGATCGTGACCACGTCGCCGGACGTCACCGTCTCGACGAATCTCGGCGGCTGGGTCAATCGTCGCGGCGTGTTTTCCGCCCGCGAGCAGGCCGACACCTTTCGCGAGGAGGCGGTCGCGTCGTTCCAGGCATGGGCCGCGTCGCCGCGGGGACAGCACATCGAGCTCGGCATCGCCGAGAACAACCTGTTCATTCTGCTGGGGATGCTCGGACTCTCGGATTCGCTCTTCGGGCAGCGGCTGCTGCCGATCGGCACCCTGTACGACCCCTTCATCCAGCGCGGATTGGACGCCCTCAGCTACGCCTGCTATCAGGATGCCCGGTTCCTGCTCGTGGCGACTCCGTCCGGCATCAGCCTCGCGCCCGAGGGGGGGGCCCATCAGTCCATCTCGACGCCGCTCATCGGCATGGGGCAGGATCGGCTGGCCGCCTTCGAGCCCGCATTCGCCGACGAGCTCGCCGTGATCATGCGCTGGGGATTCGACTACATGCAGCGCCGGGGGTCGGACCCGGGCGGCGGCTCGTGGCCTGGCATCTCCGGGGACGAGGCTGGGGGATCGGTCTATCTTCGCCTCAGCACCCGGGCCGTCGACCAGCCGGCGCGCGAGCTGACCAGCGCCGAAGAGGCCGAGATCCTGCTCGGCGGCTACTGGCTGATCCCTCCGGCTCCGGGGTCGGACATCGCCCTCGTATACGCCGGAGCGGTCGCGGACGAGGCGCGTGCCGCTCACGAAGCGGTACGCAGGGACCTTCCGGGTACCGGGGTGCTCGCGGTCACCTCGCCCGATCGCCTGGCCGCCGGATGGCGGGCGGCGGCGCGCGCGCGGCGAGAAGGGAACCGCGGCGCGCGCTCCCACCTCGACCGGCTGCTCGAGCCGCTCGCCCCGGGGGCGGGCCTCGTGACCGTCGCCGACGCCCATCCGGGCGCCCTCGACTGGATCGGATCGGCCGCCGGACACCGCTGCCATCCGCTCGGGGTCGACCACTTCGGACAGTCCGGGAGCGTTCCCGAGCTGTACGCCCATCATCGAATCGACGTCGACGCGATCCTCGACGCGATCGCGGCGGCAGTGGTGTCGGAGTAGACGGTTGAGCGCTTCCTCCGCCGGTTCGCTCGCCGATCGGGTGGCGAAGCAGCTCGGCATCGCGCCGCCGCACCTCGACGGAACCGGTCCGGACGGCTCGACCACCCTGAACGACGTGCTGAGGCAGGCAGGGCGAGCGCCTCCTGCGGCGGCCCGTCCGGCTCCGCCGCAGACAGCGTTCCACCGAAGAAGGGAGCTTCGGTCCGAGGCGGTACGGCTCGAGGTCGCGTGCGACGCGAGGCCCCTGCGCGATGCATGCGATGCGCTCGCGGCGCTCGCCGAGGATGCCCCTGACGTGCCGGAGATCGTGGTGCGGCTCTGCGGAACGGCGCTCCGGGACTTTCCCCGGCTCGCCGCGGCGCGGGAGACGCAGACGGATTCTTCCCCCCCGGCCGCAATCGACATCATGGTGCAGGGTCCTGTCGGGGTGGTGCCGATACGGGGGGCGGACGAAGCGGAGCTCGCGTCGGTTCGGGTCGCGATTCGGGCGGCCCGCGCCCCCCCACGGACGGAGGCGGCCGAGTCGGCGCACGACGAAGTCGTTCCGGAGGGTGCGTTCGTCGTCTGCATGTCCGACTCGCCCGGGCAGCCGGGCAGCCGGGCGGGGGCCGTGCTCACGATGTCCGAGCGCTCGGGGTCGATTCTCCTCGAGCTCGAATTCGACCCCGGGTCGCGGGGAGACGGGGAGGCGTTTCTCGAGCGACTGCGCGCACTTTGCCTCGACCCTCGCCTGGCGTTGCTCTGAAGACAGGCAGTCGGACCGAACACGCGGGAGACAAGCCCTATGGACGCGGAACGGCCATTCTGGAACCCGGAGATGGAGACCTTGCCGGCCGATCGGATGCGCTCGCTCCAGGAAGGCCGACTCCTCGCCCGCCTGCCGCTCGCCTGGGCCGGCTCGAGCCTGCTCCGGCGCGAATGGAAGGCGGCCGGCGTGCATCCGGGCGACATCCGGTCTCTCGAGGATTTCCGGCGGGCCGTCCCCACCGTCCACAAGGAGATGGTGCGGCAGGTACGGGACGATGACGGCGATCCCTATGGAGGAATGAGCCTTCTCCCCGCGGACTTGCCGTGCGACGTCCACACGAGCTCCGGCACCACCGGCGCGCCGACCTTCCTTCCCATCACCGAGCGCGACCGGTCGATCTTCGCGGAGTCCCTCGCCCGGCACCTGTGGGCGGCCGGATTGCGGCCGGGGGGAGTGGCAAGCCTTTCGCTCGCCCTGTACCTGCGGCCGGTGTGGTCCATGGCCGACGCCGCGCGCCGGATCGGTGCACGGGTGACGTTCACCGACTGGCCCGACCTCCCGCGGGTGGTCCAGACCTTTCGCTTCCTCAAGCCCGACGTGCACGCCTTCCTCTCGCCGCCCCAGGCGATCGGGCTCCGCGGCGAGATCGCGCGCCTCGGCCTCGACCCGAAGGAGTTGCTGGGGGGCACGAAGGGATTCGTATGGGCCGGGGACGCGCTGACCCCGAAGTCGCGCCGCCTCGTCGACGAGGAGTGGGGCAGCGAGGCATTCGAGCTCTCGGGAACCGGCGATCTCTGCTTCATGATGCAGGAGTGCGGACATCACGACGGGCTGCACATGCACGACGACCTCTGGTTCGTCGAAGTGGTGGAGCCGGGCACGACGACGCCGGTAGGGGAGGGCGAGCGGGGCGAGTTCCTGTTCACTTCGCTCATGGACGAATCCCTGGCGTTCATCCGCTGGCGAAGCGAGGACATCGGGACGGCGACCACCGAGCCGTGTGCGTGCGGGCGCACGAACACCCGCCTACATTTCCTCGGCCGGGTCGGCTATCGGGTACGGGTTGCCGGCCGGACGGTGTTCCCGGTCGAGGTGCAGCGGGTGCTCGAGCTATGGCCGGAGGTGGACCACGGCCTCTTTCAGATCGTCCGAACCGGTCCGGACATGGAGACGCTGCACCTTCGGGTGGGCACGCGCGAGGGCGAGATTGCGGACCCCCGGGGCCTGCTTCCGCGGATCGAGGCGAGCCTCGAGGAGGCCCTGCGCCTTCCCACCCGGATCGAGCTCGTGGACGCGGAGACCTTGCTGGCGCTCGGGCCTCCGCACAAGATTCCGCGCATCCACGAGGCGGGCTGAGAGGCTCGCAGGAGCCAGGGAACCGGCCCGCCGGCCCGGTCCGAACCGTTCCACGTTTGGGGGTCCCGGCCGGCGGCGCGACGAAGCGAAGCGAGGCGAGTACGCGCGGTCGGTCACCGCCGGCGTCTCTGCCTATAATGTTCGAGCACCCGGCACCGCCGTCCCGTCATGTTCCAGTCTCTCCTTCGAACCCTGCGGGACAGCGCCCGGGACCTCGCGCCGATCGTTCTGGTCATCGCGGCGTTCCAGATGCTGGTGCTGCGCCAGCCCGTTCCCAACCTGCTCGATCTCCTGGTGGGCTGCGCGTGCGTCGTCCTCGGGCTTGCGTTGTTCGTCCGGGGACTGGAATCGGGGCTCTTCCCGATGGGGGCCATGCTCGCCGACGGGCTCGCCCGCAAGGCGAGCCTGCCCTGGCTTCTCGTCTTCGCGTTCGGGCTCGGATTCGGAACGACGATCGCCGAGCCCGCGCTCATCGCGGTGGCCGAGGAGGCGGCCCGGGTGGCGGCCGGTGAGGGAATCATCGGGAGCGAGCCGCGGGAGCGCGACGCTTACGCGCTGGGACTGCGGCTCTCCGTCGCGGTCGCGGTCGGACTCGCGGGGCTCGTCGGGGTCTATCGGATCCTCCGCGGCTGGCCCATCCACTATCTCATCATCGCAGGGTACGCGGCGATCGTCGTCCTCACCTGGTTCGCGCCGCCGGATATCATCGGCCTCGCCTACGACTCGGGGGGGGTGACCACCTCCACGGTGACGGTTCCTCTCGTGGCGGCGCTCGGCATCGGCCTCGCCTCGAGCATCCGCGGCCGCAACCCGCTTACCGACGGGTTCGGCCTCATCGCGTTCGCAGCCCTCACGCCGATTGCTGCGGTCATGCTCTACGGCATCGTCGGGGGGATGTCCGGATGATGGCGCTCGTGATGGAATCGGGAGCCCGGCTGCTCGGGGTGGCGGTGGACATCACGCCCATCGTCATCGTGCTCTTCGCGTTCCAGCGTCTGGTGCTCCGCCGGCCCGTTCCGAACCCGCGCGCGGTGGTCATCGGTCTGGTCTACGTCACGGTCGGCCTCGCACTGTTCCTCATCGGGCTCGACAAGGCGCTCTTCCCCCTCGGCCGCAGCATGGCGCGCCAGCTTGCCGATCCGGTGTTCCTCGGTGCGACGGGCGATGCCGTGCTCGGGTGGGAGAGGTACCTGTGGGTCTACATCTTCGCCGCCGCAATCGGGTTCTCCACCACCATCGCTGAGCCGTCGCTGCTTGCGGTGTCCATCAAGGCCAACGAGGTCTCGGGGGGTGCGATCGGGGTGACCGGGCTGCGGGTCGCGGTGGCGATCGGGGTCGCCATCGGGGTCGCGATCGGCGTTCTGCGCATCGTGACCGGGACCCCGCTCCACTACTGCATCATCGCGGGATATGCGCTGGTGCTGGTCCAGACCACCATGGCGCCGCGCGGCATCATCGCCCTCGCGTACGACTCCGGCGGGGTGACCACCTCGACCGTCACGGTCCCGATCGTCACCGCACTCGGCATCGGGCTCGCGTCGACCGTTCCGGAGCGCAGTCCCGCCCTGGACGGCTTCGGACTCATCGCCTTCGCAAGCCTGTTTGCCGTCATGGCGGTGCTCGCCTACGCACAGGCTTCGCGCTGGTGGGCGTCACGCCGCGGCTGATTGCCGACCGACTCCCGCAGAGCCGCTCGGACACTTCGGAGGAAACCACCGAAATGCACTTCAAGCTGATTGTCGCGCTCGTTGACGACACCCACACCGAACCCATTCTGGACGCGGCCCGAGACAAGGGCGCGATGGGGGCGACGGTCGTCAGCCGGGTGCGCGGCGAAGGCGTGGACGTGAAGAAGACGTTCCTCGGCCTTTCGCTCGAGACGTCTCGCGACATGCTGCTCTTCCTGGTCGAAGAGCATCTCAGCCGCGAGATCCTCGAGACCATCGAACGGGTTGGCGACTTCGACCGGAGCGGCGCCGGCATCGCGTTCCAGATCGATGTCGAGGATGCCGTGGGGGTCGGCCATCAAATGGAGCTTCTCCAGTCCGTCGTCGACGAGAAGCTTTGAACGGAGCCGCGCTCCGGGCGGACGGCTGGCTTGCCGGCGCGCGCCCGTGTCCGTCGCCGAACTTCGACGCGCGGCCGGCAGGGGCGGAGATCGAGCTCGTCGTCGTCCATGGAATCAGCCTTCCACCGGGCGAGTTCGGCACGGACGCGGTGACGCGCCTCTTCTGCAACGAGCTGGATTCGTGCGAACACTCGAGCTTCCGCGACCTCGAGGGCCTCAGGGTCTCGGCGCATGCCTTCATCGACCGGAGCGGCGCAATCACCCAGTACGTTTCGTTCCTCGCCCGGGCCTGGCACGCCGGCGATTCGAGCTTCCGTGGTCGAGCCGGGTGCAACGACTTCTCCATCGGAATCGAGATGGAGGGCGCCGACACGGTGCCGTACGAGACCGTCCAGTACGAAGCGCTCGCGGGCCTGGTCCGCGCCCTGATGGCCCGGTGGCCGGGCATCGGGCCCGATCGGATCGTCGGGCATGCGGATGTCGCGCCGGGTCGAAAGACCGATCCGGGGCCGTCCTTCGACTGGCCGGGGTTCCGGCGTCTTCTCCTCCGCCCCTGACCGGGCCCGCGAGGGCCGGCGTCCAGCGGCACCGGTGGGGCTCGGCGTCGGTCAGACGGTGCGTGACCGGTGGCGCAGGACCTCCCGGACGGTTCGCGCCGGGTACGCCCGGCGCGCCCGGGATGTCGCGCAAGTCCGGGATTTTCCGGGGCTCGATTCGGCTGCTACCATCGGCCGGTGATGTCCGCGACACGAAACATCGCGATCGCAGCGCCCCGCCGGCGGACGCTGTCCTCTCTCGTCGACCTGCACGAAAGCAACTACCATCGCCTGCTTCGGCTCGTTCCGGACCTTCGCTATCTCGAAGGCACCGTCGTGTCGCGGGTGGCGGGCGCCCTGGATCTCTACCTCACCGTGCACCGGCAGCAGCCTTACACCACGACGCTCACCCTGACGTACCGCTTCGGCGACGGGTATCAGCCGAATGCGGGAATCGTGGTGTACCACGACGTGCACGCGGCGGAGCTCATCAGCTTCATCCCGAGACGCCGGCGAAGCCGGAGCCGGGAATGGAGCCGTGGCCGGATGCCGGACCTCGACAGGAAGTGGCGTACCAATCGTTTCCTGCAGAAATGGCTCGGGTTCTGCCACCGGCAGGGGCATCTGTTCCTGCTCGTGACCTGTCACCGTATCCCGCCGCCGCTTCCCGTGGAACCGTTGCGCTTCCACGGTTGACCGCGCCGGTTCCCCGACTGTCGCGGGAAGCTGCTTCGGACGCTTCTTCGCAACGGCGGCGCGACCCGGGTCAGCGTGAGTCTCCGACCGCCTCGGGAAGAGGAGGAAGGAGTTCGCTCAGCCGAATCGGAGCGATTCGCAGTCGGTGACGGTAGACGATCCGGTATTCGAGTATCCGTTTCACGTACTGGCGGGTCTCGGTATACGGGATGAACTCCACCCAGAGCTCGGGCTCCAGCCCCCCTGCTGCCGCGAGCCACCGCACGGCCCGGTGCGGGCCCGCGTTGTACGAAGCGCTCGCAAGGGCCGGATGACCGTTCATCCGGCGCAGGACACGGCTCAGGTAGGCGGCCCCGAGACGGATGTTCTTTTCCGGATTCAGTAGCGTTCGCCGGCCGGTGACGCGGACTCCCGCCGCCTTCGCGATCCGGCGCCCGGTCGCCGGCATGACCTGCATGAGTCCGAGCGCCCCGGCCGATGATCGGGCGTTTGGCCGGAAGGCGCTTTCCATCCGGATGGTAGCGAGCACCAGGGCGGCATCGATACCCTGCTGGCGGGCGGCGGTCTCCGCCTCGTCCCGCCACGCAATGGGGAAGCGCAAGTCCAGCCGGTCGAACGCCTCGGCCTTCGCGGCCGCGCGGATGGCCTTGAAGTGCCATCCCTGGCGGGTGGCGAGCTCCGCGGCCGCGGCGAGGTCCGACCCTTCGAGATGGTGCACGAGGTGCCTCCACTCGCGGTCGAGCCGGTTTCGAAATCCGATCGCCTTGAACTCGAGCGCGCGCCGATACCCGCCCATGCGCTCGATCCGTTCGAGGGTCTCCGGCGGGGAGCCGGCCGGCTCCTGGACGATGCGGTAGGGGGCATCGATTCGATCCGCGGCGAGAAAACCGTAGTAGTCGCGTTCGGCAGCGAGCTCTCGCCACCCGGCTTCCTCCGCGCGGCCGAGCGCGGTCAGCACGCGGGCTCGCCAGTACCGCCAGCGAAGCTCGGTGCGTGTGTCGGGGGGCAGCGCTTCGAGGGCGGCCAGGGAGTCGGCCCACCGTCCCTCGGCAAACGAGAGCAGGGCGAGGATGCCGAGCAGGCGCGGGCTGCGATACCCGGCGGGAACGCTCTCGATCCATTCCACCGCTTCCGGGAATCGATGTTCCTGCACGTACCCGAGACCGATGCGCCAGGCTGCGAACGCGTCGAGATCGACGGGCAGCGACGAGCCCTTCGACACCGAACGCCAGGCGCGGGCCGCGGCATCGGGGGTGCGGCGCGCGAGGGAGGCGATGGCGGCGGTCACCGGCCGTCGCCACGCGGGCTCTCGCTCGACCCGATTCGCTCGGGACACGATCCGGGCGGGGCGACGATGGTCGCGGATCCAGCGTTCGGCGATACCGCGATCCGGCTGGTCTAGCAGGCGTGCGACGTAGCCGGCCAATCCTCGGTTGCCGCGCCGAAGGGACAATTCGATTCGGCTCCAGAGAAGCTCCGGAGTCCGCCCGCCCCGCTTGGTCCACAGGGCGAACGTGCGGTCGCAGGACTTGTCCTGGGAGCGGGGGACCTGCCAGAGCCTGGCCGTGGCCTTGAAGCCGGACAGATCGGCTCCGGTCTCGAAAAAGGCGCGGGCCCGCTGGCACTTGTGGCGAATCTCGATCGCGTTCGGCGAGACCTCGGAGTACACGTCGAGAAACCGGGCCCAGCGAAGCTGGCGGGCCAGGCGATCGAGCCACAGCACGCGTACGATATCCGCCATCGGAGTGTCCGGGACGGTGGCGAGAAACGCTTCGATGGCGGAATCCGAGTGCCGGCCGAAATTGCGCCGGAATTCGAGGTACCGCAGCCAAGGATGGAGGGGATGTCCCTCGATCGATTCGGAGAGCCTTTCGAAGCGCCTGAGCTGGCCCCGCCGCAGGGCGGTCCGGGCCTCCAGATACACGATCCGATCGATGGCCTCGGGCGAGACCGGGGGGGAGCTCTGGGCGGCTCGGACCCCGGGTACGCCGAAGGGCGGGACGGCGAACAGCAGTAGCGCGAGCGCGAATCGAACACGGCGCCGGAGGAAGAGATGGAACGACTGTTCGGACTGATGACGAGGCTTCGGAGCGAGTGCCCCTGGGACCGCGCCCAGACGTTCGCGACAATTGCTCCCTACACGATCGAGGAAGCCTACGAGGTCGCCGACGCGATTGCGCGCGAAGACTTCGATGCCCTTCGAGACGAGCTCGGCGATCTGCTCTTTCAAGTGATCTTCCATGCCCACATGGCGAGCGAGAGAGGATCTTTCGGCATCGAGGACGTCGTCGACTCGCTACTGGACAAGATGATTCGCCGTCACCCGCACGTGTTCGACCCGGCCGCGACCGGCGATCGTCCCGACTGGGAGCGCATGAAGGCGAAGGAGCGCCCGCGGGCGCAAAGCGCGCTCGACGGCCTCCCTACCGTGTTTCCGCCCCTTGCGAGGGCGAGGAAGCTGCAGCGGCGGGCAGCCGCGGTCGGCTTCGACTGGCCGGAGCTCGAGGGCGTCTTCGCGAAGCTCGCCGAGGAGACCGCCGAGCTTCGCGATGCACTCGACACCGAAGAAGGGACGACGAGGGTCGAGTCCGAGCTGGGAGACATTCTGTTCACTTGCGTCAACCTCGCGCGGCGTCTCGGTCTGGACTGCGACCGCGCCCTCGCCGGTGCCAACGTACGCTTCGAAACGCGGTTTCGAGAAATGGAACGCATCGCGGGAGGCGCAGATCGGCTGGAGGAGCGGACGCCGCAGGAGCTTGACGCGCTGTGGGAGCGGGCGAAGGAACGGAGCTGACCGGCTCAACCCGGCCGATCGATCCGGGCATATGCCGAGTGATTGTGGATCGACTCGAAGTTCTCCGCTTCGATCGAGTAGCGCTCGACCCGCGGATCGGCGTCCAGCCGCTGCGCAACATCGCGAACGAGGTCCTCGACGAACTTCGGGTTGTCGTACGCGTACTCGGTGACGAACTTCTCGTCGGGGCGCTTGAGCAGGCCGAACAACTGGCATGAGGCCTCGTGCTCCACGATGTCGATGAGCTCCTCGATCCACACGAGCGCGCGGGTATGGGCGTGGACGGTCACGTGCGAGCGCTGGTTGTGGGCACCGTAGTCCGAGATCGCCTTGGAGCAGGGGCAAAGGCTCGTCACCGGCACGACGACCCGGGTGCTGATCCGGACATCTTCGTTCCGGAGCGCGCCAATCAGGGTCACCTCGTAGTCCATCAGGCTGGCGACGCCGCTGACCGGCGCCTTCTTGCGCACGAAGTACGGAAACGTCATCTCGATGTGTCCGGACCGCGCCTCGAGCAGATTCACCATCTCGCGCAGCATGCGCTGGAACGTCGCGACCGTGATCTCGTACTCGTGGTTTTCCAGGACCTGGACGAAGCGGGACATGTGGGTGCCCTTGAAGTCCTGTGGCAGGTCCACGTACATGTTGAACGTCGCGACCGTTTCCTGCCGGCCGGTCGAGCGGTCCAGTACCCGAACCGGGTGGCGGATCCCCTTGATGCCGACCTTGTCGATGGGGATGCGGCGAACATCGGGGCTCCCCTGCACATCCTCGATTGCGGCGACCCCCGCACCGTCGTCGGGGCCGGTGGCTTCGGTCCGTTCCAGCGTCTTCAAGTGGTCCATTCCTCAGTCCGGGTGAAAAACGCGCGGATGATACGCGGATCGGACCCGGTGCACGCAGCGGTTCCTCCGCCCGTGGCCCGGAAACCGGGCTTTGGTCACTCGTCCGAGAGCCGCATCCAGCTCCCGGTCCGAAAGCGGCCGGCGCGGGAAACCGGCCGTGGAGCCGCGCCCCGAGCCGTGCCCGGCTCGCGCGGCGGAGCGCGAGTCGGGCGGGTCGCCGCCGGCGCACTCAGAACGGGATGTCATCTTCGTCCGTCTCGCTCGCACCTGCGCGATGGCGGGCCGGAGCGGGCGACGGCGGCGCCGAAGCTCCTTCGTCCTCCGCAGCCGGGCTGCCGGGTCCCGGCTCGAACGGCTGCAGCGCCTCCGTCCCGCCTCCTTCCCCGGACCCGTCGGTCAAGTATCGGATCTTGCGTTCGGCCGCGGAGAGCGCCGCCTCGCAGTACCGGTGAAGGACGACGCCGCGCTCGTACGCGCCGACCGAGTCCTCGAGACTGAGATCGCCGCGCTCCATCCGTTCCACCAGGGACTCGAACTCGGTGAGGGCCGACTCGAAGCTCTCCGGCTTCGTCTGGGGTTCGGACATGACGGCTCCACGAAAGGCGGTGCGGTTCAGGTTAGACGAGCCCACTTCCCCGATCAACGCAATGTCCATGGCTTTCGGAAGCCAGGGAAGTTCCCCAAGAATGAAAAAATCATTCCAAATGAAACAGATGAAATCCTGTTCCTAAAGCGCTGCCTCGGGTCTAGACGATGCATGCGGTGCCCCTCGCACCGCACGCTCCGGTCCGTACGGAACCGTGTGAGGAGGTCCGACTCGCGGCCGCATCGGTCGGCTGCTCACTGCGCCCGCCGCGCCGTTGCGTTGCCTTCACGCCACGCCGCCGATCGTGTCCTGCTTGTTCCAGAACACGAGGGTCCGCTGCACCCAGACGACGAGCATGTACATGGCCAGCCCCAGAAAGCTCAGGTAGATGATCAGCGAGAACACCCGCGGTGTATCGAGCTGGGAGGCCGAGACCCGGATCAGCGCGCCGACGCCCTTGCCGCCGCCAAGGAACTCGCCGGTGATTGCGCCGGCCATCACCCCGACGGCGGCGATCTTGAGGCCGGTGAAGAAATAGGGGAGTCCGGTGGGCAGCTTCAGGCGGACCAGGGTCTGCAGCCGGGACGCGCCCATGGCCTTGAACAGAAACCGTTCGTTCTCGCTTGCAGCGTAGAGTCCGGCGGCCGTCGACACCACGATCGGAAACGTGGCGATGAATGTCGCAAGCGCCACCTTCGAAGAGATTCCGAAACCGAGCCAGGCAATGAACAGCGGCGCGAAAGCGACTTTCGGCATCGTGTCGACGGCGACGAGAAGGGGCATGACCGCGCGCTCTCCGAACTTGGTTTCGCCGACGAGCGTTCCGAGAACGAAGCCGATCCCGATCGCCATCAGGAACGCATAGATCACGGTCAACGTGGTGGTGATGAATGCGCTGAGGACGTATCCGCCCGAGGCCAGGTTGATTCCGACGAAGGCGAGGTCGGCTCCGGTCTCGGCGGGGCTCGGAAGGATGATCGGCGAAACGATCTTCAGCCCCGTCACCAGCCACCAGAGTCCGACGACCCCGAGGACGAGGCCGGAAATGGCGAGCGGGCGCGGGATCCGGTCAATCAGCGGATCGCGTTCCTTCCATACCGTGTCGTCGGCCTGCGGCGTTGCTCGGAGGGTATCGGCGGCGGACATCAGAGGAACCCCTCGCTGTCGAGTTTGTCGCGGATATGGCCCACGATTTCTCCGAATCGTGCGGTGTTGATCATGTCGAGCGTGCGCGGGCGCGGCAGGGCGATGTCGATCGCTTCGGCGATGCGCCCCGGGTTGGCCTGCATCACGTAGATCCGGTCGGAGAGAATCACCGCCTCGGGGATCGAGTGGGTGACGAGAAAAGCCGTTGCGTGGCGCGCCATGCAGATGCGCTGAAACTCCATGTTCATGAAGTCGCGGGTCAACTCGTCGAGCGCCGAGAAGGGTTCGTCGAGAAGGAGCACGGCCGGGTCGGTGATCAGCATCCGGCAAATCGCCGCTCGCTGCGCCATCCCGCCGGACAGCTCACCCGGATAGGCTTCGGTCGCGTTGCCCAGTCCGACGAGATCGAGCAGCTCCCTCGCCCGCGCCATCGCCGCGCGGGCCGCGGTGCGTCCGCGGCGGACTTCGATCGGCAGCACGACGTTCTCGAGCGTGGTCTTCCATGGCAGGAGCGTCGCCTGCTGAAACATCATTCCGATGTCGGCGCGCGGGCCCATCACCGGCCGATCCTCGAGCACGACCCGCCCGGCGGTGGGCGGAATGAGTCCCGCCATGATCTTCAGCAGCGTGGACTTGCCGCATCCCGAGGACCCGATGACCGACGCGAACTCCCCCTCGCCGAGGCGGAGCTCCACGTTCTCGAGAGCGAGGAACCGGTTGCGCGGATAGACCTTCGACAGCCGCTCGACCTCGTAGACCGGCCGACGCGCATCGGCCGGTCCCGGTTCATCGGTCTCGTTGACTCGCGACTGCCCGGCTACGGCGCGTTCCACGCGTCGATTTGGGCGTTGGTGTAGCCGGCGGTCAGGTCTTCGAACGGACCATCGAGCGCGCCGCCATCGATCAGACTCTGCTGCCAGGTTTCCCAATGCTCCGGGGGCTGGTAGCCGAAGCCCTGGTCCATGTACGCATCGGTCGGCGTCATGCGCTCGATCACGGCGTCGAGGAGCGCTCCGGCGAATTCACGATCCTCGCCCTCCTGCGGGTTGCCGGCCGCCATGTGCGCCAACGCCTGGTCCTTGTTGGCGGGTTCGGACATGAAGCGCATCCCCCTGACCAGCGCGCGGCCGAAGCCTGCGACCACCTCCGGATTCTCGTCCATGTAGCTGCGCAGCACTGCATATCCGTTGCCGAAGAAGCCGAGGTATTCATCGGGCGTGATCTCGGCGAGCTCCAGGCCACGCGAGGCGAGAATGGCCGCGTCCGACACGGCGCCGGCATAGGCTTCGACCTCGCCGCGAAGAAAGGCCACCGCCGCGGTGCCGCCGTCGCCTACCGGCAGGAACGTGTAGTCCTCGCCCTCGCTCATGCCCGCATCGGTGAGAATCGCCTGAGCGAAGGACACTTCCGCTCCGTCCGCAGTTCCGACGCCGATGACCTGCCCTCGCAGGTCCTCCACGGTCTCCCGGCCGGAGTCCGCCTTGACCAGCAGTCCGAACACGCTCTTGGGGTAGAGGTTGTAAAAGAAGACCACGTCGACCCCGCGGGCTCTCGCGTTCAGAACCGGACCTGGTCCGGGCGCACCGATCTGCGCCTGCCCCGCCGACATCGCCTGCAGCACCTGAGACGATCCGTCGACGGCCTCCACGGCAAGCGACAGTCCCTCCTGTTCGAAGTACCCTTCGCCGATCGCGGCCCACATCGGAGCCCAGGTGATCGCCGAGGGATTCGGCACGGCGACGGTGATGTTCGTCTGCGCGTTCGCGACGGGTGCGAGTCCTGCTCCCAGCGCAAGAATGGCGCCGGCGGCGAGGGCGCCGGTGGTTGTTCCGCCCGTCAACTTGCTCATGATCATGATTCGGTTCTCCCGGTTGCTCCATCGTTTGCCGCCCGCCGGTTCCCACCGGCTGCGAGAATGGCGACTTGTCGAAAACGTCTCGACCCGTGTCCATACATGATACGGACACTGCTACGACATTGCCCGACCAGGGAGCGCCCGACCCGGGAGATGCACGGCCCCGACGGGTCAAGACGAGGATGCGGCTCGGCATGCTCGACGACCCGAGGTACAAGTCCCGATGGGACGAGAATCGTGCCGAGTACCCGGCGTGCGGCATCGGGCCTCACGAGCCGGGCGGAGGTCCGGAAGGAACGGTGATCGAGATTCGCGACGACCCGGGCGGGGGGCTGGATGCAGCGGCAACCGCATCGGCGATCGACGAAGTACTTTCGGGTCGACGCATGCCCCTTCATCCAGGCGCGGCCATTCGGAGCACCGCCACTCCAAGAATCCGTTCACAATGAAATAGAAACGAGAAAGTTTCTAAAGGAACGCCTCGTTTCGAACCGTGCGGCCCCGGTTCGCCAGGACGTACAATGCCGTCAGTCTGGAATCGGTACGACTCTTCGAAGATGGCCGCGAGCTACGACGCGACGGCGATCGAGGTTCTGGTCGGCCTCGAGCCGGTGCGAAAGCGCCCCGGCATGTACACCGACACGTCGTCGCCCGATCATCTCGCCAGGGAAGTGGTCGACAACAGTGTCGACGAGGCATTGGCCGGCTTTGCGCGGCGCATCGACGTTACCCTGCATGCCGACGGATCGCTACGCGTCGCGGACGACGGGCGCGGGATGCCGGTGGACCTCCATCCCGAAGAAGGCCTTCCCGGCGTCGAGGTCATCCTGACCCGGCTCCACGCGGGGGGGAAGTTCTCTCTCGGGAGCTACCGCTTCTCGGGCGGGCTGCACGGGGTCGGCGTCTCCGTCGTCAACGCGCTCTCGCGCCACCTCGAAGTCTGGGTCCGGCGCGACGGCCGTGAGTACAACATGGCGTTTCGCGACGGCGACAAGGTCTCCGACCTCGAGCGCGTGGGCGAGGTCGGGCGCCGCAATACGGGGACCGTGATCCGTTTCTGGCCGGACCCGACGTTTTTCGACAGCTCCTCGTTCTCGGTGCCGCGGCTCCGGCACCTGCTGCGCGCGAAGGCGGTCCTTTGCCCCGGCCTTCGGGTCACCTTCGCGAGAGAGGCATCGCAGGAGCACGAGGAGTGGTGCTACGAGGAGGGCCTGAGCCAGTATCTGCTCTCCGCCCTCGGCGGAGTCGGCGTCCTCCCGGCGAAGCCGTTCTCCGGCAGCCTCGAGGGCAACACCGAGGCGGCGGACTGGGCCTTGGGGTGGACGATCGCCGGCGAAGACACCCCCCGGCCGGTCGCGGAGAGCTACGTCAACCTCATCCCGACCCCTCAGGGCGGCACCCATGTGAACGGACTTCGTTCCGGACTGACCGAGGCCCTGCGCGAGTACTGCGAGTTCCGCAACCTCACTCCCCGAGGGATCAAGCTCGCCCCGGACGACGTCTGGGAGAGCTGCCAGTACGTGCTGTCGGTCAAGATGATCGATCCGCAGTTCACCGGCCAGACCAAGGATCGGCTTTCCTCGCGCGAATGCGCCTCGTTCGTCTCCGGGGTGGTGAAGGACGAGCTGAGCCTCTGGCTCAGCCAGCACACCGACACCGGCGATCGGCTGGCCGAGCAGGTGATCGCGCGGGCACGGGCGCGGCTCCGCGCCGCGAAAACGGTAGTCCGCAAGAAGGCGACGGCCGGTCCGACCCTTCCCGGAAAGCTTGCCGACTGCGTTTCGGAGGATCCGGCGCGAACCGAGCTCTTCCTCGTCGAGGGCGACTCCGCGGGCGGCTCGGCCAAGCAGGCGCGCGACCGCGAATTCCAGGCGGTGATGCCGCTCCGGGGAAAGATCCTGAACACCTGGGAGCTCGGCCACGGCCAGATTCTCTCCTCGCAGGAGGTGCACGACGTCTCCGTCGCCATCGGCGTCGAGCCCGGCCGCGGAACGCTGGACGGGCTTCGCTACGGCAAGGTCTGCATTCTCGCGGATGCGGACTCCGACGGCGCCCACATCGCGACCCTGCTCTGCGCCCTGTTCGTCCGCCATTTTCGAAACCTCGTGGAAGCGGGACACGTCCACGTGGCGATGCCGCCACTCTACCGGGTGGATGCGGGCAACGAGGTGTTCTACGCGCTCGACGAGTCGGACAAGCAGGGTCTGCTCGACCGGCTGGCCGCGGAGCGACGGCCGGGGAGGGTCCAGGTCCAGCGATTCAAGGGGCTGGGCGAGATGAATCCGGCGCAGCTTCGCGAGACGACCCTTTCACCGGACACCCGCCGTCTCGTGCGCCTGACCGCGGAGCCGGGCGACGACACCGCGGCCGCGCTCGACCTGCTGCTCGCGAAGAAGCGGGCCGGGGACCGCCGCGCATGGCTCGAGGCCGAGGGCGACGCGGCGGAAGTCTGAACGCCGCTGATACGCCGGCCGGCACGCGAGGAACGAACCGGACATGCCAACCGACCTGATCCCTCACCTCGAATCGCGCACCGAAGAGCGCCCGATGCGCGAGTTCGCGTACAAGGCGTATCTCGACTATTCGATGTACGTCATTCTCGATCGGGCGCTGCCCCACGTCGCGGACGGACTCAAGCCGGTGCAGCGGCGCATCGTGTACGCAATGTCGGAGCTCGGGCTGCGGGCCGCGATGAGCCGCGAAGCCGAAGCCTCCGCGCGTCGCGGACCGTACGGCGCCAACCGGACCCGGTTCAAGAAGTCCGCCCGCACGGTGGGAGATGTCCTCGGCAAGTTCCACCCGCACGGCGACACCGCCTGCTACGAAGCGATGGTCCTGATGGCGCAGCCGTTCTCCATCCGCTATCCCCTGGTCGACGGACAGGGGAACTGGGGCTCGGTCGACGACCCGCGCTCGTTCGCCGCGATGCGCTACACCGAAGCGCGACTTTCCCCGTTCGCGAGTGTCTTTCTGGACGAGCTCGGCCAGGGTACCGCCGAATTCAGGCCGAACTTCGACGGCACCCTGGAAGAGCCCGAGCTGCTGCCGGCCCGCCTGCCGGCGGTGCTCCTGAACGGCACGTCGGGCATCGCGGTCGGCATGGCGACGGACATCCCGCCACACAACCTCGGTGAGGTAGCCGCGGCGTGCGTGCGCCTGATCGAGGCCCCCGACTCGTCCGTCGACGCGCTCTGCGAGCACGTGCGTGGTCCCGACTTCCCGACCGGAGCGGAGATCGTGACGTCGTCCGAGGACCTGCGGGAAATGTACCGGGCGGGCACGGGCACGGTTCGAATCCGTGCGACCTTCGACCACGTGCGCGGCTCCGCGCCGAGCGTGGTGGTGACCGCGCTTCCCTACCAGGTGTCGGGATCGCGGGTAATGGAGCAGATCGCGTCCCAGATGAGCGAGCGCAAGCTTCCCATGGTCGAAGATCTCCGCGACGAGTCGGACGAGGCGAGCCCGGTACGCCTGGTGCTGAGCCTGCGATCGAACCGGGTCGACGTGCCCCGGCTCATGTCCCATCTCTTCGCGACCACGGACCTCGAGCGCACCTGCCGCGTCAACCTCAACGTCATCGGACTCGACGGCCGGCCCGGCGTCCGGGACCTGCGCTCGCTCCTCGGCGAGTGGCTCGCGTACCGGCGTCGGACCGTGCGCCGGCGGATCGAGCACCGGCTCGCACGGATCGAGGTCCGTCTCCACCGGTTGGAAGGCATCCTCGCCGCTTTCCTCAACCTGGACGAGGTGATTGCGATCATCCGCGAAGAGGAACGGCCGCGGCCGGTGCTCATGGAGCGGTTCGCGCTCACCGAGACCCAGGCGGAGGCGATTCTCGAGCTGAAGCTTCGCCACCTTGCCCGGCTCGAGGAGATGAAGATCCGGGCCGAGCAGGAGGAGCTGGGAACGGAGCGGGATACCCTCTCCGGGATCCTCGCCTCGCGCACGCGTCTCGATGCGCTCGTGCGCGACGAGATTCTTGCCGACGCGAAGGTGCACGGCGACGAGCGCCGTTCGCGCTTCGTGGAAGCCGAGCCCGCCCGGGCGCTCGCCCGGGACGAGCTCCTGTCCGCGGAGCCGGTGACGGTGGTGCTCTCGCGTCGTGGCTGGGTCCGCGCGGCCAAGGGGCATCAGGTCGCTCCCGAAACGCTCAGCTACCGGGCGGGGGACGAGTTCCTCGCCGCGGCCCTCGGCCGCAGCAACGAGTCCGCGGTGTTCCTCGACATGACGGGCCGCGCCTACTCGCTGCCCGCCCACGTCCTGCCGTCCGCGCGCGGGCAGGGGGAGCCGCTGGCCGGGCGGCTGGACGCTCCGGACGGAGCCGAGTGGCGCGCGGTTCTGATGGGCGAATCGGAAGACCGGATCGTTCTCGCCTGCGACGGCGGCTACGGATTCGTGGTCCCCGTCGCGAGTCTCTTGTCGAAGAACCGAACGGGAAAGCTCGTCATGCAGGTGGGGGAGGAGAGCCGGATGCTGCCCCCCGCGCGCGTCTCGGATCCGGAGGCCGACCGGATCGCGGTCGTCTCGAGCGCGGGCTACCTCCTCGTCTATCCGCTCGAGGAGCTTCCGGAGCTTGGCCGCGGGAAGGGCGTCAAGCTGATGAGCATTCCGTCCGCGAAGCTTCGTGCGCGAGCGGAGACGGTTCGCGCGATCGTGACGGTGCCGGCCGGCGGTCGGGTGACCGTCCACGCCGGGCGACGGCATCTCACGTTGCGGGCGCGGGATCTCGAAGCCTACTCCGGAGCCCGCACCAACCGGGGGCGGCTTCTTCCGCGCGGCCTGCGAGCGGTCGACTCGATGACGGCGAGCGAAGCGTCGGGCGGCGCTGCACGGGGAAACGGGCCCGCGAACGGGAACGGGAACGGGAACGGCCTGGCCGGAAAGTAGACAATAGGGAATTGGAAACCAGGGAAGAGAGAGCCCGCGATGGCTACTATCAGCACCAATGAATTTCGCTCCGGGCTGCGCCTCATGGTGGACGACGCACCGTGCGCGATCCTCGACAACGAGTTCGTCAAGCCGGGCAAGGGTCAGGCCTTCAACCGGGTCAGATTCCGCAACCTGCTGACCGGCCGGGTCATCGACAGGACGTTCAAGTCGGGCGAATCGCTGCCCGGCGCCGATGTCGTCGAGACCGAGCTCCAGTACCTGTACCGCGACGACGACCACTGGCACTTCATGCACCAGGAGACGTACGAGCAGCTCGCGGTGAGCGAAGGGGTGTTGGGAGACACCGCGAAATGGCTGAGCGAGCAGGACGTCTGCCGGGTCCTGCTCTGGAACGGGGAGCCCATCGGGGTGACGCCCCCGAACTTCGTGGTGTTGCGGGTGACCGACACCGAGCCCGGGGTGCGCGGCGACACCGCGAGCGGGGCGAACAAGCCGGCCGTCGTCGAGACCGGGGCCACCGTCCGGGTACCCCTGTTCGTCGACAATGGGGAGCTCCTTCGAATCGACACTCGAACCGGGGAGTACGTCTCTCGGGTCAAGGAGTAGGCGGGTGCCGGGCGGCCGGGCGGCGGACCCGGAGCCGGCATGGCGTCCGCGCGGTGACCGCCGTCGATGGGAACGTCGCGCCCGGCTGATCGCGAGCATCCGGGAGTTCTTCGCCGCGCGCGGCGTGCTGGAGGTGGAAACCCCGGTCCTTTGTGCCCGCGGCGCCATGGACCCCGCCATCCGCTCGTTCTCCACGACGGGGCCGGACGGTCGGACGCGCTGGCTTCAAAGCTCCCCGGAGTACGCAATGAAGCGGTTGCTTGCGGCCGGAAGTGGACCCATATTCCAGATCTCGCGCGCATTCCGGGCGGGCGAGACGGGGCCGCGCCACAACCCGGAGTTCGCGCTTCTCGAGTGGTATCGGCCGGATTTCGACCACCACCGACTCATGGACGAGGTGGGCGAGCTCATCGTTTCGATCCTCGGGTGCGAGACGCCGTGCCGCGTTTCGTACGTGCGCGCATTTCGCGAGCTGGCCGGCGTTGACGTCGATTCGGATTCCGACGCATCGCTGCGTGCACGGGTTCGCGTGGCGGGCGCGAGCGAACGCACGGCGGCGGAGCTCGAGCGCGACGGCTGCCTGGACCTGCTGCTCACCCACCTCGTCGAGCCGGGACTGGCGACTCTCGCCGGCGTCCCCGCCGTGTTCCTCTACGACTATCCGGCGAGTCAGGCCGCCCTGGCGCGGGTGGAGCGGAAGGAGGGCGTGGAGCGGGCGGAACGGTTCGAGCTCTACGTCGACGGGGTCGAGCTCGCGAACGGCTATCACGAGCTCACCGACGCGGTCGAGCAGCGGGCGCGTTTCGAGAAGGAGGGAAGGCGTCGAGCGCGACTCGGACTGACCCGGATGGAGGTCGACGAGAGGCTCGACTGCGCACTTGCGCACGGCCTGCCGCCGTGCTCGGGGGTCGCGCTCGGGCTCGATCGGCTCGTCATGCTCGCCCTCGGCGTAGCCGGCATCGAGGAGGCGATCGCCTTTCCCGACACGATTGCCTGAGAGGGTGCAGAAGGTCGATGCTGCTACACTGACGGGACTGACGGAATGAATTCAACTTGATGCCGATCGAACAGGTTCGCGCCGCGCGTCCGGGCGGCGCGGGGGGTCGGTTCGGCCGATTCGGAGATGTGGGCACGATGCCGATGGAAATGCTCGAAGTCCGGAACGTCCGGCGCTCCACCGATTCGGTACGGACCCGGGCGGGGTATCCGCGCCGGTGACGCAGTGGTGGAACTTTTCGACCTTCATGGCGCTCATCGTTCTCGTGAGCGGAGCCATTTGGGCGGTCGATTCCTGGTTGCTGAGTCCGCGCCGGCGGCTTGCGGGATCCGCGAGCGCGGTAGGCGGCGAGGAGGGACACCGGCATCGCGAGAAGCCGGCCGTCGTCGAGTATGCGCGGTCGTTCTTTCCCGTCTTTCTGGCCGTCTTCGTCATCCGTTCGTTCGTGGTCGAACCGTTCCGCATACCTTCCGGCTCGATGATGCCGACACTCCTCATCGGCGACTTCATCGCCGTCAACAAGTTCTCCTATGGAATCCGGCTGCCCGTCACGAACCGGAAGATCCTCGAGATCGGCGAGCCGGACAGGGGAGACGTGGTGGTGTTCCGTTTTCCGGTCGACGGCGAGACCGTCTTCATCAAGCGTGTCGTGGGATTGCCCGGTGACCGGATCCGCTACGGGGGCGACAAGAGGCTCCATGTCAACGGAGTGGAGGTGGACCGGGGTGTACCGGAGGTCTACGAGGGAACCGGTTCGGGCAGTCACATGACCGGCGCGCGGCGGCGGCTCGAGATTCTCGGCGAGCACACCCACGGAATCCTGTATCGGAATGGCCAGCCCACGGTCGAAGGCGAGTGGCAGGTTCCCGAAGGACATTACTTCGTGCTCGGCGACAACCGGGACAAGAGCCACGACAGTCGATTCTGGGGCTTCGTTCCGGAGGAGAACCTGATCGGTCCCGCCTCCATCATCTGGATGAACTGGGACTGGGGACATGGCCTCGACATCAGCCGGATTGGAACCTCCATCGATTGAAGGCGTGAACGAAGCGTCCGAGGCGGCATCTGCGAAGCTGGGGTCCGCCCTCGGGTACGAGTTCAGGGACCCCGAGGCGGTACGGCGCGCGCTCACCCACCGCAGTGCCTCGAGCGCCAACAACGATCGCTTGGAGTTCCTAGGCGATTCCGTGCTCGGGCTCGCCGTCGCCGATCTTCTGTACGCCCGCTTTCCTACCGCATCGGTAGGAGAGCTGACCCGCATTCGCGCCGCGCTGGTACGAATGGAAGCGCTGGCGGCGGCCGCTCGCGAAGCCCGAATCGGCGAGTACGTGGTGCTCGGAACCGGGGCGCAGCGAAGCGGGGGGCGCGATCGGGACTCGATCCTGGCCGATACCGTCGAGGCGTTGCTCGGGGCGATGTACCTGGACGGTGGTTACCTGGCCGTCCGGTCCGCCGTGGAGCGCATCTTCGCCGTGCGCCTCGAGGAGGCGGCGCTGGCGAGTGCATCGAAGGATCCCAAGACGAGGCTCCAGGAGCTGCTGCAGGCACGGGGACTGTCGCTTCCCCGCTATCGAGTCGTGGACGCGGGTGGGTCCGCGCATCGACCGACCTTCCGTGTCGAGTGCGAGTTCGGCCTCGCCGGTCCCACGCTCGGGGAGGGACCGTCGCGCCGCCAGGCCGAGCAGAGCGCCGCGCAACGGGCTCTTGCGGAGATCGGCGATGGCGAATGAGTTCCGGTGCGGTACGGCGACCATCGTGGGGCGTCCGAACGTGGGCAAGTCGACCCTTCTCAATCGGCTCGTCGGGCAGAAGGTCAGCATCACCGCATCGAAGCCGCAGACCACCCGGCACCGGATCTGCGGGGTGGCGAATCGCGAGGATGCCCAGTTCGTCTTCGTGGACACCCCGGGCATCCACCGCGAGCGGGGGTCCGCGATGAGCCGCTATCTCAACCGCACGGCGCGCGCCGCGACCGATGGGGTCGACGTCGTGATCTTCATGGTGGAGGCCCTGCGCTGGACGGAAGAGGACGAAGACGTCCGGCGCGCCGTCCGGGAGAGCGCGAATCCCGTGTTGCTGGTTCCGAACAAGGTCGATCGGATTGCCGACCGGACGGCCCTGCTCCCTTGGATCGAAGGCATCGACGGGGGAGAAGAGTTCGCGGAGATCATTCCCGTCTCTGCCCGCCGCGGGGAGAACCTCGTCGCCCTGGAGGACCAGGTGCGGCGGCGGATGCCGGCCGCACCGCCCATGTTCCCCGACGATGCCCTGACCGACCGGAGCGAACGCTTTCTCGCCGGCGAGCTGGTGCGCGAAAAGCTTACCCGCAAGCTCGACCAGGAGTTGCCGTACCAGCTCACGGTGGAGATCGAGCGATTTCGGCGCGAGAAGCGAATTGTGCATGTCGGCGCGGTAGTCTGGGTGGAGCGGTCCAGCCAGAAAGGCATCGTGATTGGAAAGGGTGGAAAGGTACTCAAGGCGGTCGGCGCGGAGGCGCGGGCCAACATGGAGTCCCTGTTCGGCCGGCAGGTGCATCTCGAGATCTGGGTGAAGGCCAGGGCGGGCTGGGCGAACGACGAGAGGGTCCTCAAGAGCCTCGGATACGGAGGTTGAAGGGCGTTGATCCGAAGAGTGGACAATTCCCCCGGCTACGTACTTCATTCGCGGCCCTGGCGGGAGACGAGCCTCATCGTGGAGGCGTTCACCCGCGAACACGGACGGGTTGGACTCGTGGCGCGCGGGGTGCGCCGTGCCCGATCGCAATTCCGCGGGCTGCTGCTTCCGTTTCGTCTGCTGCTCGTCTCCTGGAGCGGGCGGGGGGAGCTGCCGACTCTCACCGGTGCGGATGCCGAAGGCCCGGTCCGCTCCCTGGGTGGGCGAGCCCTCTTCAGCGGGTTCTATCTCAACGAGCTTCTGATGAAGATGCTGCCGCGCGACGATCCCCATCCCGAGCTGTTTGACGACTATCGGCGGGCGGTCGCCGATCTCGGCTCCGATGGTGCGCTCGACGCGGTGTTGCGAACGTTCGAGAAACGCCTTCTGGATGCTCTCGGGTACGGACCCGCCCTCGATCGCGCCGCCGACACCGGAGCGCCGGTGACCCCGGACCAACGCTACCGCTACGTGCCGGAAAGGGGCCCGGTGGAGGGGTCGAGTGCCGGGGAAGGGGTTCTGGTCTCGGGGCGCACGCTGCTCGCCCTTGCCGCAGGGCGAATTGCCGGCGAGAACGAACCGGCACGGACGGAGGCCCGGAGGCTCATGCGCGTCATCCTTGCCCCCCATCTCGGCCCCCACCCGCTCGGAAGCCGCCAGCTCTTCAGGCGACCGGGGCCGGCGGACCTGGAAAATACGGAGGAAGCGCGGTGAACGGCAGCCATGCGGTCGAACGGACCCCTCTCCCCATCCTTCTCGGCGTCAACGTCGACCACGTCGCGACTCTTCGACAGGCTCGCGGCACCCGCTACCCCGATCCGGTCGAAGCTGCGTTCATGGCAGAGTCCGCCGGTGCGGACCTCATCACCGTGCACCTGCGCGAGGATCGGCGACACATTCAGGAGCGGGACATCGAGCTGCTCCGGAAGACCCTTGCGACCCGGATGAATCTCGAGATGGCGGTGACGCCGGAAATGCTCTCGTTCGCCGAGCGAATCCTTCCCGAGGACTGCTGTCTGGTTCCCGAGCGGCGCGAGGAGCTCACCACCGAGGGCGGACTCGACATCGCGGGTCAGCCGCAACGGGTTCGCGAGGCGTGCGTGCGTCTCGCCGGAGCGGGAGTTCGCGTGTCGCTCTTCATCGATCCGGAGCCGAGACAGATCGACGCGGCGGCGGCGGCTGGTGCGCCGGTAATCGAGCTCCACACCGGGCGCTTTGCGCAGGAGCGGGGCGAGGCGAGTCGCTCCGAGCTGGACCGCATTGAGAAGGCAGCCGAGCACGGCGCGCAATGTGGACTGGTCGTGAACGCCGGCCACGGGCTCGGCTATCACAACGTTTCGGACGTCGCCCGGATCGACGTGATACGGGAGCTCAACATCGGCCACGCGATCATTGCGAGAGCCGTTGCGTGCGGTCTCGACCGCGCCGTTCGCGACATGAAGAGCCTGATGGTCGCGGCCCGCGCCGCGAACCGCTGAGGCTTGCTCGACCGGCCCGGAAACCCGGAGGTTTCCCGGGATCGCGACGGTGCGGTGCCCTCGTGATTCGTCCGGGCGGCCCTTCTATCCCGAGACCGGTGCCGGCTTGGTGCTCGCCGGAGTCGACTCCGCCTCTCCGGTGGGTGCGGCGGCCGACTTGGTGTCTTCGCCCTTGTCGCCTGCCCGTGCACCAGTCGTGGCCGCATCGCCGGGGGTGCGGCGATAGCGGCGGCCTCCCCGGCGACCTCGGCGAGTTCGCGAACGCCTTGCGCCCCCTCCTTCTTCCCTGGCGGACGGTGCTTCGGCGACCCCGTCGCCGGTCGCCGGCGGCGCGGACGCAACCGGCGCTCCGCCGGTTTGGGTCGCGGCTCTGTCCGGCGTCCGCGACGGCGGAGGAGCACCGTCCGCCGAGGAGCGCCGGCGAGAAGTGCAACCGTGCTCCGCATCCGCGCGGCGCGTGTTCCCGGAGTCGGGCGCGAGTGCCGGCGGCGGCCGAGTGGCCCCGTTCGCGGGTTTGGGCTCGCCGGACTCCGCTCGGCGGCCCGGACGCGCGCGCCGGCGGGGCTCGTCGCCCGTTCTCCGGCCCTCTTCGCGGTGCGAACCGTTTTCGCGTCTTCCGGAACCGGTCCTCCTCCGCCCTCGACGGGCCGGTTCCCCCTTGCCCGAGCGGGTCCGGGGAGATGGGCCTTCCGCCCCGGATCCACGGCTCTCCTGGCGCCCACCGAAGAACCCCGCAATGGTCGCTCGCAGGCGCCTTCCCCAACCCGGCCGCTTTCTGCTCGGGGCGCGGCGCGCGACGGCGGGACGCGCCGGCGCGGAAGATCGAGGGGGCGGAAGCTGACTCACGGCCGGTTCCGCGGCGGGGGTCGGACGGGGTCCGGTCGTGGTCGGAACGGGAGACTCGGGCGGAGTCGCGAGGTCGTAGCTCGTCCGGTGGTGCGAGGGGTGCGCCCGATCGTCGGATCGCACTCGTTCGATCGTGAAATCGGGAGAATCCTTGCCCGGATCGGGAACCACCAGCAGACTCACCCCGCTCCTTTGCTCGAGCTCCTGCAGGGCGGCGCGCTTCTCGTTGAGGAGATACGTCGCCACCTCCACGGGGAGAGCCGCGACCACGCTTCCGGTGTGCTCCTTCATCGCCTCGCCCGCGAGAAGGCGGAGAACGGAGACCGCGAGAGACTCGGTATTGCGGATGTTCCCCCGGCCGTTGCAACGCGGGCAGACCCGGTAGCTCGACTCGCCAAGGGAGGGGCGCAGTCGCTGCCGCGACATCTCGAGCAGCCCGAAGCGCGAGATCTTGCCGGTCTGGATTCGCGCCCGATCCACCTGCAGGGCATCGCGCAGGCGTTGCTCCACCTCGCGCTGGTGACGGGGCGGGGTCATGTCGATGAAGTCGATCACGATGAGCCCGCCGATATCGCGCAGCCGCAGTTGTCGAGCCACCTCGTCGGCAGCCTCGAGATTCGTCTGAAGGGCGGTCTGCTCGATATCCGCCCCGCGGGTCGCGCGCGCGGAGTTGATGTCGACGGACACCAGCGCTTCGGTGTGGTCAATGACGATCGAGCCGCCCGAGGGGAGGCGCACGTTGTGATCGAAGGCACCCTCGATTCGGCCCTCGATCTGGTAACGGCTGAACAGCGGCACCCGGTCCTGGTAGAGCTTCAACCGATTCACGCTGCCCGGCATGACCAGGCTCATGAACTCCCGGGCCTGCTCGAACACCTCGGGCGTGTCGACCAGTATCTCGTGGATGTCCTTGCGGAAATTGTCCCGAAGAGCGCGGATGACGATATTGCTTTCCTGGTAGATGAGAAACGGCGCGCGACGCTCGCGCCCGGCGCGCCGAATCGCCTCCCACACCTGGAGCAGGTAGTCGACGTCGGTCTGAAGCTCCTCGGTGGTCCGTCCGACCCCGGCGGTACGGACGATGAGGCCTATTCCGTCCGGAATGTCGAGTCCGCTCAGCGCTTCCCGAAGCTCCGCGCGCTCCTCTCCCTCCACGCGCCGGGAGATTCCACCCGCGCCGGGGTTGTTCGCCATCAGGACCAGATAGCGCCCCGCAAGGCTGACGAACGTGGTGAGCGCGGCGCCCTTGTTGCCGCGTTCCTCCTTCTCGACCTGGACGACTACTTCCTGGCCTGAGCTCACCGCCTCCTGCACCGCCTGGTGACGGTTGTCACCGGACTCGGCGGAATCGCGCAGGTACTCCCGGGCGATCTCCTTGAAGGGGAGGAAGCCGTGGCGTTCGGCCCCGAAATCGACAAAGGCGGCGTCGAGGCTAGGCTCGATTCGGACGATTCGTCCCTTGTAGATGTTCGATTTCTTCTGGACTCGAGACGGGGTTTCGATATCCACATCGAGCAGGTTCTGCCCGTCGACCAGTGCAACGCGAAGCTCTTCCGGCTGTTTCGCGTTGATCAGCATTCGTTTCATGGAATAGCCTTCTCTCAATGCCGGCGGTCGTCGGAGCACTGAACGAGAGGCATACGGATAACGACGCGAGATTCCGCGCACGCGCACCCACCGGGCGCGCCGCCCTTGTTCGCCGTACCGGTCCTTCGGTCGACGTCATCGCAGTCGATCCTTGCGGTCTCAAGCTGGCGGCGCGCCCTGCCCGCGGACGGGTACGGGGCGCGGCCCAGCCAGCCGAGGCCGGGTTGCCGGATCCGGAATCGACCCGAAACCTGCTGCTACCGGAACGCCTTCTTCCCTGAACCGAGCAGCGGGAGCCTCGGGCTCTTCTTCGCACGGCCGGCGTACTGCCTGACCGGCGACGTGGTCGAATTCCAATTCCGACACTGATTTCACCAGGCGCCGATTACTTACGGCAGCCTCTCCATTCACGCTGCCGGCCGCTCCGACATACGCCGACAAAGTGAGATAGTATCGCGGTTCACCCGCTGCACCGGGGCGTTTCGCACCCTGATGGTGCACCGACTATAGCAGCCTTGGCCGGGTCCCGCAATTCCAATCAGTTATCGGATTCGTCTTCCGTTTCGGACCGGGGGCGGGAGCGAAGCCCGGTGCGGTACGTGCTGGTGGACGGGGAGAACGACGGCCGGCGGATCGACAACTTCCTGCATTCGCAGATCCCCATGGTCCCTCGCGACCGCCTCTATCGGCTCCTGCGCCGCGGAGAGGTGCGAGTGGACGGCGCGAGGGTCCGGGCGAGCCGCCGCCTGCGGACCGGAGAACAGGTCAGGATTCCTCCGCTCGCCCCCGCCCCGAGCCGAGCCCGGTCGGGGCGCCGACCGAGCGCGGGCGACGCGCGGCTCGACGAGGCCATCGTGTACGAAGACGACCGGCTGCTCGTCTTGAACAAGCCGTCCGGCCTTGCCGTGCACGGCGGAAGCGGAGTCGCGTACGGCGTGATCGAGCTGCTTCGCTCTTCGCGTCCGTCCGCTCCGTACCTGGAGCTCGCGCATCGCCTCGACCGTGAAACATCGGGGTGCCTGATCGTCGCCAAGCGACGCAGCACGCTCCGGGCCCTGCACGAGGGGTTGCGCGGACGCAGCCTGGAGAAGCGCTACGTTGCGCTGCTCGGGGGCGCCTGGAAGGGAACGCGGCGGAGAGTGAACCTCCCGCTTGAACGCAGCCGGCTGTCCGGAGGGGAACGGATGGTGCGGGTGTCCGGCACGGGTCGCGACTCCTTGACCGACATCGCCGCGGTTGCCGTCGGCGGGGGCGTCACCCTCGTCGAGGCCCTCCTGCACACCGGACGCACCCACCAGATCCGGGTGCATTGCGCGGCGCTCGACCACCCGGTCGCGGGAGACGAGAAGTACGGCGATCGGTCGCTCAACCGCCGGCTTCGAGCTTCCGGCCTGAAACGGCTCTTCCTCCACGCGGCGAGCGTCCGTATCCATGGGCAGGGGCTACCCGACGTAACGGTACGCGCGGGCCTCGATCCGGCTCTTGTCGGCGCCGCCGTACGTCTCGGAATCCCGGCGACGGCCCTGAACCGCTTCCAACGCGGAGCCGAAGCGGATTGAACGGCCGGGGTCGGCCGCGCCGGGAACGCTCCGGGCATGCAGGCCGGGGCGCCGCACCCGGAGCAAGCCCGCGATGGCGAGGGGAGGGTGGGGGGCTGCCGAAACACGTGCGTTTCTCGGGCGAATGCCGGACCGAAGCCTCGGTTCGGCCGATCGGCGTGGACCTCGGGACCCGGCCCCGCTCACGGGAGGGGGAAGGGCAACGGTACCCGCGTTCTAACGAATGTCGTTCTCGACCATCCAGTGGTGGACCTCCTGCGCGGTCTGGATGTACTCCCGGGATGGCTGCTTGTCGATTTCCTGTCCTGGACGGTACGCGCGCAAGACCCGGTCGCGAAGGCGTTTCGGCAATGCCGCCCAGTGTTCGGCACACGCCCACAATTGCGGAGACACCTGCCTCTCGCAACCGGGCCAGTGGCACCTGCACGCCTCCGGATGGTCGTCCATTCCGTTCGCCTTCGGACCTCGCTGTCGTCTCGCCATCGTCTCCGAACTCTCCTGTTCGCATCCTGCCGGGCGAATGGCCGGCACCGGAGCTTCAATCTTCGGCCCGACCGGGGTGCCTCCGCAAGATGGCGGCGCTCAGGGCGCGGGCGCCGGCCACGGCACGGGGCAGGGACTTCGCGGCGCGATCCGGTTTCCGGACCCCGGTCCGCTCGCCGCCCGTTCCGTCTCCGGCGGCCCCCGCGAAGCGCCGTTCGACGTGCTTTGACATGATCGGGGCCCCAAAATAGAATCCGCGCGCCATGTCCGGCCCGTTGCCCGAGTTCGTGGATCCGTTTCGGCTCGCCCGCGATCAGACCCGCATTGAGGGTGCCGTCCCCATAGCCGCAATGAAGCGCGTCGCGGAGCTGTTGCGTGACGATTCCGGCGTGGCCGAGGTCGACCTGCGCTTTCAGGCGTCGGCTTCTGGGGTGCCGAGGCTCGACGGTGGTATTCGCATGGTGGCCCGGGTGGAATGCCAGCGGTGCCTGGAGCCGCTCGAGCTCGAGCTGCTTCCCGAGTTCAAGATCTCGTTCACGGACGGAGGGGAAGCGTCGGGGAGAGCGGAGCTCGCCGCGGGCTACGAGCCGCTCGACCTCGACGGGCCGATTGGATTGACGACCATTGTCGAGGACGAAATACTGCTCGCCCTGCCGGACTCTCCCATGCATTCTTCCGAGCAGTGCGCTCCCGCCGGGGCGGTCGACGCACCGGGAGCGGGAAGCTCCCCGTTTTCCGGACTGCGGGCCCGGCTTGAACAGTTCCGAACCTGAGGATTCCGATTCATGGCGGTACAACAGAATCGCAAGACGCGCGCGAAGCGCGGGATGCGGCGCGCCCACGACGCGCTGCGCGCGCCGACCCTGTCGATCGAGCCGGAGACCGGCGAGAAGCATCGGCGACACCACATCAGCCCGGATGGATACTACCGCGGCCGCAAGGTGGTCGCCGGCAAGGACGAGTAGGTCTCGGACGAAGCATCGCGGATGCAGCCCGTCACCATCGCGCTCGACGCGATGGGCGGCGACCACGGCCCGTCCGTGGTCGTGCCGGCCGCCGTCAGTGCCGTCGAGCGAATCGATCGTCTGGAGGCGATTCTCGTCGGGGACTCCGAGACCATCGGAGTGGAGCTCGCGAACCGGGGGCGAACGGATCGGGTACGCGTTCACCATGCCGGCGAGCAGGTCGGGATGGACGAGTCGCCCGCCCAGGCCCTGCGCACGAAGAAGGACTCTTCCATGCGGGTCGCGCTCGATCTGGTGGCGTGCGGACAGGCCGACGCGTGCGTGAGCGCGGGAAATACCGGAGCGTTGCTCGCAATCGCCCGGTTCGTGCTCAAGACGCTCCCGGGCATCGACCGGCCGGCCATCGTGTCCGCGCTTCCGTCGCGCCGGGGCCTTACCCACGTGCTCGATCTCGGTGCGAACGTCGACGCGACCCCGGAGCAGCTCTTCCAGTTCGCGGTGATGGGCTCCACCCTGGTCAGCGCGATTCACCGCATTCGTGAGCCCCGGGTTGGTCTGCTCAACGTCGGGGAGGAGGAGATCAAGGGCCACGAGACGGTACGCGAGGCCGCTCGGCTCATCGCGCGGAGCGACCTCAACTACCGCGGGTTCGTGGAGGGCGACGGCATTTTCAGCGGGGAAGTGGACGTCGTGGTGTGCGACGGATTCGCGGGGAACATTGCCCTCAAGTCCAGCGAGGGTGCGGCGCGGATGATTGGCTCCATGATCGAGGGAGAGTTTCGCCGCACGGGCCTGAGCCGGATCGCCGGGGTGCTCGCGCGTCCCGTCCTGCAGTCGGTCCGCCGCCGAATCGACCCGCGCAACTACAATGGGGCGATATTCGTGGGGCTGCGCGGAACGGTCGTCAAGAGCCATGGCCGGGCGGATGCCTACTCGTTTGAAAACGCGATTCGGGAAGCGGTGGTGGAGGTCCAGAACAACGTGCCCGAGCGGATAGGGGAACACCTGGACGTGCTGCTTTCTCAAGGTCCCGGGGAATGACGTTCGCGCGTGTTTCCGGCACCGGGGGCTATCTCCCCGAGCGCGTGCTCACCAACGACGAGCTTGCGAGGACGGTCGACACGACCGACGCGTGGATCCGCGAGCGGACCGGGATCCGCGAGCGGCGGATCGCCGCTCCCGGGGAGACGACGTGCGACCTCGCGGAACAAGCGGCTCGCCGGGCCCTCGAAGCAGCCGGACTCGAAGGAGCCGACCTCGATCTCGTGGTGGTCGGGACCACCACTCCGGACCGGGTCTATCCGTCCACCGCGTGCCGGCTTCAGGCGCGTCTCGGAGCCGAGGGCGGCGCCGCATTCGACGTTCAGGCGGTCTGTACGGGTTTCGTTTACGCCCTTGGCGTCGCGGAGAAGTTCGTCCGGACGGGGAGCGCGGCCCGCGCGCTCGTGGTCGGCGCCGACGTGCACTCGCGCCTGCTCGACTGGACCGACCGGGGAACCTGCATCCTGTTCGGCGACGGCGCGGGCGCGGTGGTTCTCGAGGCGGCGCCCGAGCCGGGCGTGATGAGCACCCATCTGCACGCCGACGGCAGTGGCGAACGGCTCCTGTACGTCGAGGGCAGCGTCGAGGACGGGTACGACCGTCCCTCGCAAAGCGCGGCCCGGACCAGGATGCAGGGCAACGAGGTGTTCCGGCGGGCGGTCAGGGCGCTCGGCGGCATCGTCGACGAGACCCTCGCGGCGAACCGGCTCGAACGTGCGGACGTCGACTGGCTGGTACCCCATCAGGCCAACTACCGAATCATCGAGGCGACCGCCCGACGGCTGCGCATGTCCATGGATCAGGTCGTGGTCACCGTTGACCGTCACGGCAACACCTCGGCCGGGTCGGTGCCCCTGGCTCTCGACGAGGCGGTACGCGATGGCCGGATCAAGCGTGGCGACCTCCTGCTGCTCGAGGCATTCGGTGGAGGCTTCACCTGGGGCTCGGCGCTGGTTCGGTACTGATGGGCCTCGCGGCGGTCTTCCCGGGACAGGGATCGCAGTCGATCGGCATGCTCGCCGATCTCGCGGACGCGTTCCCCCTGGTCGAGGAGACCTTCCGGGAGGCTTCGGAAGTGCTCGGCTACGACCTGTGGCGCGTCTGCCAGGAAGGTCCCGAGGAGAAGCTGAACGCCACGGAATGCACCCAGCCGGCGATGCTGGCGGCCGGCGTGGCGGTGTGGAGGGTCTGGCGCCGGCAGGGCGGGCCGGAACCGGATGCGATGGCCGGGCACAGTCTCGGCGAGTATTCCGCCCTGGTGTGCGCGCGGTCGGTTCGATTCGCCGATGCCGTAGCGCTGGTCGCCTCGCGCGGCCGGTTCATGCAGGACGCGGTACCGATGGGGCAGGGCGCGGTCGCGGCCGTCATCGGAATGGCGGACGACGACGTCGACGCGGCCTGCCGCGCCGTCGAGCAGGACGAGGTCGTGCGCCCGGTCAACTTCAACGCACCGGGGCAGGTGGTCCTCGCCGGACACGCCGCGGCGGTGGCGCGGGCAATCGAGCGGGCGCGCGAGTCGGGGGCCCGGCGGGCGGTCCTTCTGCCGCTCAGCGTTCCGGTCCATTCGCCGCTCATGGAACCGGCCGCCGAGCGGTTCCGGTCCCGCATCGAGGAGGTCGAGTTCGCGACCCCGGAGGTTCCGGTGATCGCGAACGTCGGTCTGGAGCCGCACGGCAGCGCGGAATCAATCCGCGAACGCCTCGTCCGTCAGCTCCATTCGCCGGTCCCGTGGACGGCAACGGTCCGGCGGCTCGCCGACTTCGGAATCGGGGAGGTTCTCGAGCCGGGTCCCGGCCGGGTGCTGTCCGGACTCAACCGTCGCATCGACCGGGGCATGAAGGCGCACGCGGTTTTCGATCCTCCGTCGCTCGACGCGGCCCTGCGGGCGCGCAGCGATGGCTGAACCGGTCGTCATCGTGACCGGTGCGAGCCGCGGCATCGGGCGGGCCATCGCCCGCTCGTTTGCCGAGTCCGGCCGGCGGGTGGTCGGCACCGCCACGACCGAAGCGGGGGCGGACGCCATTCGGGGCGAGCTCGCCGGCTGCGTGGAGCCGGGGCGAGGAACGGTGCTCGACATTGGTGCCGGGGAATCCGTCGACGAGCTGTTCGCGGGGCTCGCGGCGAACGGCGACGTCCCCGAAGTGCTCGTCAACAACGCAGGAATAACCAGGGACGGCCTCCTGGTGCGGATGAATTCGGACGCATGGGACGAGGTAATTTCCGTAAATCTCGGTGGTATCTACAGAATGTGCCGTGGTGCGCTGCGACCGATGATGCGCGCCCGCGCGGGGCGAATCATCAATCTCACCTCGGTCGTCGGGGCGATCGGGAATCCTGGTCAGGCGAACTACGCGGCCGCGAAGGCGGGAATCATCGGCTTTTCGAAGTCGCTCGCGCGAGAAGTGGCTTCGCGCGGCATCACCGTCAACGCGGTCTCTCCGGGTTTCATCGACACCGACATGACCCGGGACCTTTCGGGTGACCAGCGCGAGCGGCTGCGTTCGGAAATTCCGCTCGGCCGCCTGGGCGGACCCGAGGACGTGGCCGCCGCGGTCGCCTTCCTCGCCTCGGCCGGCGCCGGATACATCACCGGGGAGACGATTCACGTGAACGGTGGCATGTACATGCCCTAGACTCCTCGAGGGGCCCCGACTTTACAGATGAGTCAAGCTTGCAAATCGGTTTCAGGAACGAAGCGTACGAGGCCGCCACGGCTACGGCACGACGTGGTTTCGAGCGAAGAATGGGTGGCTTCATGCAGGTCTCGTCGGTCCGGGGCGCAGCCTTGCCAGGCAGCCTCACCGAACGGGGCGCGCCGGCGACGACACCTGCGTAACTCGCCGACGATTCCACTAAACTAGCGTGCCCGTCGATGAGCGCGGTGCATGTCAATACGGAGGTTCGGGCAGAATGAACAACGTCGAGGAACGGGTCAGACAGATCATCGTGGAACAGCTCGGAGTCAAGGAAGACGAAATCAGCATCGATTCGTCGTTTGTCGACGATCTCGGAGCCGATTCCCTCGATACGGTGGAGCTCGTGATGGCTCTGGAAGAGGAGTTCAGCTGCGAGATCCCGGACGAAGACGCCGAGAAGATCACGACCGTCAAGGAGGCGGTCGAATACCTCAACGCACACGCCGAGTAGCGCCCGTCCGGGCGAGCCTGCCTGCATGACGCGTAGACGGGTGGTCGTGACCGGTCTCGGTGCGGTCACGCCCGCCGGCAACGACATCGAGGAGACCTGGTCCGGCATCGTCGCCGGGCGAAGCGGAATTCGCCCCATCGACGTGTTCGACGTCTCGGGGTTCTCGAGCCGGATCGGGGGATCGATCCGGGATCTGGACCTCTCGCGCTACCTGACGCCGCGTGACGCACGGCGGATGGATCCGTTCATCCACTACGGGCTGGTCGCGAGCATTCAGGCCATCGAGGACGCGGGCCTCGAGGTTACGGAGTCCAACGCGGAGCGCATCGGGGCGTGCATCGGCTCGGGCATCGGCGGGCTGCCCGGAATCGAGAAGGGGTTCGAAGCATTTCTCGGCGGAGGGCCGCGCAAGGTGTCTCCGTTCTTCGTGCCCTCCAACATCATCAACATGGTGGCGGGAAACCTCTCGATCCGGTACGGGATCAAGGGCCCGACGTACAGCATCGTGACCGCGTGTTCGACCGGCGCGCATTGCATCGGCGACGCGGCGCGGATGATCGAGCGCGGAGACGTCGACTGCATGGTGGCGGGCGGGACCGAGATGGCGACCTCGCCGACCGGCCTCGCGGGCTTTGCTTCCGCCCGGGCGCTGTCGACGCGAAACGACGATCCCGAAGGTGCGAGCCGACCCTGGGACGCGGGACGGGACGGGTTCGTGCTCGCCGACGGGGCGGGCGTCGTGGTGCTGGAGAGCCTCGAGCATGCGCGGGCGCGCGGCGCGCGCATCTACGCGGAGATGGCGGGGTTCGGGATGAGCAGCGATGCCTTCCACATCACCCTTCCCCCCGACGACGGGGAGGGCGCCCGGCGATGCATGCAGCTCGCCCTCCGGGACGCCGGGGTCGCGCCGGAAGAGGTCGACTACATCAACGCGCACGGCACATCGACACCGGCCGGAGACGTGATCGAGACCCGCGCGGTGAAGGAGGTGTTCGGGGAGCACGCGCGGCAACTTGCCATCAGCTCCACCAAGTCGATGATCGGGCACACCCTCGGCGCGGCCGGAGGTATCGAGGCGATTTTCAGCGTCCTCGCGATTGCCGAGGGAGTCGCGCCTCCCACCATCAACCTCGAGAATCCGAGCCCGGACTGCGACCTCGACTACGTGCCGAACACCGCGCGGGAGATGAAGATCGACGTCGCGCTCTCCAATTCGTTCGGATTCGGCGGAACGAACGGCAGCCTGATCTTCAAGTCGTTCTCCTGAGGCGATGCGAGCGGTCGGCCTCGCGGCGCTCGGGGCGGTCCTCGCGGCTGCCGCGGTCGGTACGTACTGGTTGGCGACGGACGTCGAGAGGTTCATGCAGACCCCGATGAACGTTCCGGCCGGGGGATATCCGTTGCTCGTGAAACGAGGAGAGTCGCTGTCGGCGGTGGCGGACCGGCTCGCGACCGATGCGGTTCTCACCCACCCGCGCTATCTCGCCGGATTCGCCCGCTGGCACGAGCGGGACCGGCGCATCCAGGCCGGCGAGTACCTCGTGCCGCATCGCGCCACCCCTGCACGCCTTCTCGAGATGATGGAGCGCGGAGAGATCGTTCGGCATCGGGTCCGTCTCATCGAGGGCTGGAGCTGGCGCCGCGCCCTCGCGGAGATCCAGTCCCATCCGCTCGTCCGGAGCACGATCGAGATTCCCGCGGACTTCACCCGGCAGCTCGATCTGCCGACCCGCAATCCGGAGGGATGGTTCCTTCCGGCCACGTACGAGTTCCGGCGCGGCTCGACGGACGTCGTGTTGCTCGAGATGGCGCACCGCGCGATGGTGGAGCACCTGGACACGGCTTGGGCGGAGCGAAGCCCCGAGCTGCCCTACCGAAATCCGTACGAGGCGCTCATCCTCGCCTCGATCGTCGAGAAGGAGGCGGCGGTAGCGGACGAGCGCCCTCGCATCGCAGGGGTCTTCGTCCGGAGGCTGAAACGCGGAATGCGACTCGAGGCCGACCCGACCGTAATCTACGGACTCGGAGAAACCTTCGACGGCAATCTCACTCGGAAGGACCTGCGGCAGGACACCCCGTACAACACCTATCGCCGCGCCGGCCTTCCCCCCACCCCAATCGCGTTGCCCGGAGCGGCGGCACTGCATGCAGCCCTTCATCCGGCGGGCGGCGACGCACTCTTCTTCGTGGCCTCGGAGCACGGACGCCACGTTTTCTCGGCTACCCTCGCGGAGCATCGGCGGGCGGTCGACATCTGGCAGCGCGGCCGCAGAAGCGGAAAGAGCCCGTGACGGCCGGACGCTTCATCACGTTCGAAGGGCTGGACGGCACGGGCAAGACGACGCAGGTGAGGGCGGTGGCGGAAGCACTGCGCGACCGTGGACTGGAGGTGGCGACCACTCGGGAGCCGGGGGGGACCCCGCTTGGTGAACGGCTGCGCGAGATTCTGCTCGGCGACGACGGCATCACGCGGGATGCCGAGCTGCTCCTGCTGTTCGCGGCCCGGGCGGAGCACGTCGAGACGAGCATCCGACCCGCTCTCGAACGCGGAGCCTGGGTGCTCTGCGATCGTTTCACCGACGCAAGCTATGCATACCAGGGTGGCGGGCGCGGGATCCCGTCCGCGCGCATCGCCGTCCTCGAGACCTGGGTCCAGGGAGCGCTGCGACCGGACATGACGATATTTCTGGATCTGTCCGTGGAGACCAGCCTGGCGCGCATCGCGGGGAGTCTGTTCCGGGAGGCGAGCGACCGATTCGAGCGCGAGCATTTCGAATTCTTTTCCCGCGTGCGCCAGGCATACCTGGAGCGTTGCCGCCGGCACCCGGACCGCTACCTGCAGATTGACGCCGGCCTCGAGCCGCGGGAGGTCACGCGCGTCATCGTCCAGGCGCTGATCGGCACGTTGGCGCCCGCGCCGACGAAGGACCATTGCCGTCCGTCCGGTGCGGACGACCGATGAGCCCCGCCGTCGACCTTCCTCGATGGCTGGAAACGCCCTGGGCGCGGCTCGCGGCGATGCTCGGCGCGGGTCCCGCCCCGCACGCCCTGCTGCTGCACGGTCCGGCCGGGATTGGCAAGCGCCGGCTGGCGGAAACGATTGCCGGGGCAATCCTTTGTACCGCGCCGTCTCCCGGACCGTGCGGTGCGTGCCGCTCGTGCCATCTCGTGAACGCTGGCAGCCATCCCGACTTCCGGATGCTCATCCCGGATGAAGGACGCTCGGGCATCGCGATCGGATCCGTTCGCGAGCTCATCGACGACTTCAATCTGGCGGCGGAACGCTCGCGGGTCGCGATTGTCTCCCCCGCGGAGTCGATGAGCCAGGGAGCCGCAAACGCGTTTCTGAAGACGCTCGAGGAGCCGGCCGGGGCGGTCGTGTTCCTCCTCACCAGCGATGCGCCGGGACGGCTTCCCGCTACCATTCGAAGCCGGTGCCGCAAGGTGGCACTGGCGCCTCCGACCCCCTGTGACGCGCTCGCCTGGCTCGAGCCGAAGGCGGGCGCCCCCCTCGCCGGTCGCCTTCTCGAGCTTGCCGGCGGGGCGCCGTTCACCGCGCTCGCGCTGCGGGACAGTCACGACGAAAAGGCGCTGACCGCACTCCATTCCGAGACGGCGGCGCTTCTCGGCGGGCGCGCCGATCCACTCGAAGTGGCGGAGCGCTGGCGCAAGACCGGGGACGGGGGACTCGTCCTGTCGGCGTTGTTCGCGGCACTCGGGGTCGCGGCGCGCCGGGGGACGGCGGACCCGGACCGGCTGTTTGCGGCCGTCGACGACGTGCTGGAGACGCGCCGGCAGTGGCTGGAGGTGCCCGGGTTGAGCGAGCAGCTCGTTCTTGAGGGCCTGGCCATCCGATGCGCCGGGGCAGCACCTGCCTGAGGACCGGAGCACGCGATGCCACATCGGAACCAGATCGACATCCAGGCCAATTGGGGGGATTGCGACGCGGCCGGGATCATCTTCTACCCCAACTACTTCCGGTGGTTCGACGAGTGCACCCAGGCACTGCTCCGAAGCGTCGGACTCAGTCAGCGCTCGCTTCGCGACGAGTTCGGAATCGTCGGCACGGCCGCCGTGGACGCGAGCGCCCGCTTCACCGCCCCGGTAAGCTACGGGGACGTTCTCCGGGCTTCCAGCCATGTTGAACGGTGGGGCACCAGCAGCTTCACCGTGTACCATCGTTTCGAACGGAGTGCGGAGGTGCTGGCGGTGGAAGGCCGTGAGGTTCGCATCTGGGCGAAGCTCGAGCCCGACGGCCGGCTGCGCACCGAGCCGATCCCCGAGGCGTTTCGCCGCCTCTTCGCGTGACGACGCCCCGAACGGAGACCAACCGATGACCGGTCCGACCGCGGCACGGCGCAACGACTACTATCGGCGTCTCGATCCGCACGCGATGGCGCCGCTTTGGGAAGTGCTCGGCGATCTCGTGACCCCGTCTCCGGCGAGCCGCTGCCGGCCGGCCTGCTGGCGCTACGCGGAAATCCGCTCCCTGCTCCTCGAGTCGGGCGACCTCATCTCCGCCCGGGAGGCGGAGCGGAGGGTGCTGGTGCTCGAGAACCCGGGACTCAGAGGCGAGTCCAGGATCACGACCTCGCTCTACGCCGGCCTCCAGCTCATCCTGCCGGGAGAGATCGCTCCGGCCCATCGGCATACCCAGGCCGCACTTCGCTTCGTGGTCGAAGGGGAGGGTGCCTACACCGCCGTCGACGGCGAGAAGGCGGTGATGCGCGAGGGCGACTTCATCATCACTCCCTCGGGGACCTGGCACGACCACGGAAACGAATCGGATCGGCCGGTGGTGTGGCTCGACGGGCTGGACATCCCCATCGTGAGCCTTTTCGATGCATCGTTCGCCGAGCGCCATCCCGACGAAGCGCAAGCCCACTCGCGCCCGTCCGGCGAAACCGTTGCACGTTACGGGAGCGGACTGCTGCCGCTCGAGTCGCCGTCGGGCCGGGCGTCGCCGATCTTCAGCTTCCCGTATGCGAAGACCCGCGACGCGCTGGACCGGCTGGGCAAGAACGGGACGGCCGACGCCTGTCACGGAATTCGGATGAAGTACGCCAATCCCGTCGACGGCGGCTACGCGCTTCCGACGATTGCGACGTTCATCCAGCTCTTTCCCCGGGGATTCGCCGGCGCCCTCCATCGATCGACCGATGCCACGGTCTTCTGCGTGGCGGAAGGGGAGGGGCGGACGGTGGCCGGGGAGGAAACGTTCGCCTGGGGTCCGCGCGACACCTTCGTCGTTCCGAGCTGGTGTCCGCGCCGGCACGAGGTCGAGGAGGAGGCGGTGCTGTTCAGCTTTTCGGACCGTGCGGTGCAGGAGTCACTCGGACTGTGGCGCGAGGAGCGAGAGCCCTTCGGAGGTACGTGGACATGATCCGACCGAGAACTCCCGACGGGTCAGGCGCGGCCCCGGACGCGCGAACCTGGCCGTCCGGCTTCAACGAAGCCCCGAAATGGGCGGTGGAGGACGCGTCCGTCTTCGAGCTCGAAATCGAGCGCATCTTCGAAGGGCCGTTGTGGCACGTGGTCGGCCACGTTGCGGAGCTGGATGCGCCGGGTCGGTTCAAGACGATCACCCTCGGACGGACTCCGCTGATCCTGGTGCATGGGACGGACGGCGGAATCCGCGCCTTCCACAACTCCTGCGCTCATCGCGGAACCATGGTCGAGACGCGCTTTCGGGGACATGCGGACGGATTCGAGTGCCCGTACCACCGGTGGCTCTACGGGCTCGACGGGCGGCTCGAGCGGTGCCCGGGGGAGAATGACTTTCCCGTTTCCTTCGACCGGTCGCGCCATGGACTTGCGACTGCGCACGCCGCGACCTTCGCGGGCATCATCTTCGCGAGCCTCCACGACCGGCCTGCGCCGCTCCAGGAATGGCTCGGGTCCATTCGCGACGCGTTGAAGGCCGCAATGGGCGAAGACGGAAGGCTCCGTCTGCTCGGCTATCAGAAGGTCGAGTTCGAGGCCAACTGGAAGGTGTACATCGACGACGAGGGATACCACGCGCCGCTGCTTCACCGGGCGTTCCGGATCCTGCAATGGCGGGGAGGGGAGGGAAGCCAGCGGCGCGACCCGAATGGCCACCGCATCACCCGCACCCGCTCGGGCGCGCGACCGGACACGCGGCTGCTGCGCGATCCGGAGCTGATCGCCTACCGCGGCGGAAGCTGTCCGCGGAACAAGTTCGCGGACCAGGAGACGGGCTCGCTCCTCGTCACCCCGTGGCCGCTCGGAGCGGTCATGAATCACCTGGACGTCATCAACATCCGGCTCGCCAACCCGGTAGACCCGGTGCGCACCGAGGTGCACTACGCGTACTTCGCGCACGCGGACGACGATCCCGACATGGTCCGTCATCGCCTCCGGCAGTCTTCGAACCTCATCGGCCCGAGCGGCTTCATCAGCCTGGAAGACGGTGCGGTCTTCGCCCGCATCCAGCGAGCCCTGCATTCGCGGCCGGACACCACCCGATACGTGCGAGGATGGAGCGACGACTCCGACTACGATCCCTACGCCGTCTCGCAGAACGACGAGACGACCAATACGGTGTGGTGGGAGGTCTACCGCCGGACCATGGGCTTCGAACGGTAGCCGACGGGAGCCGGTCCACCCATCCGGCGGATTCGAGGCTAGAGCGGGTAGACCACGACCCCGGGGGTGGTGAAGGTGTCCATCACCACCCGGCGCTCGACATAGCGGCAGTCATCGCCGTTCACGCGGATGCGATCGCGGTACTGTCCCGCGATGAAGAGACTGGTCCTGCCTCTCGCATCGGTGGCGAATACCGTGAAGTTGGCGAGCGCGCGGAACATCCCCGAGCCGCTCTTCGCACCCGGTTCCGGCTCCAGGCGCAGCGGCTGGAAGAAGTGCCGGGTCTGATAGTCCTCGAACGAGCCTGGCCAGATGTCTCGGACGAAGGTCGCGCGGTCCTCGAGCCGTTCGCGGCAGTCGTCCATCATGAGGCACAGCGGAAGGTCGTCGGACTCGTTGTCGGCGGCAATCACGTAGTACGAGCCGTCTTCGGTGAAGCAGTCGAGCCACGCGTCCATCCGGCGTGAGTCGACGGCATCGGCATAGCGACGTTCGAGGTCGCGAACTCTCGATTCGAGCAGTCGGTCGTCGGTGTCTGCCATGAGTCCGGTCCGGCCATCCGTACCGCGCGACGGCAAGGCGGCGCCGCGCCGGAGGGGGGTTGCGAGCACGCGGGCAGTTTACCCGGGTCGGGATGCGCGCATGGAGGTTCGGCACGTGACACGAGCGTCCGGATGAATGTTCGTATAATATATATTATGTAAAGTAAAGGGTGTCGCAGGGGTTCTCGGTGAGTTGCTCAAGGAGCCCGGAACGGATGGGAGCGGCGTCCGCGCCCCTGCTACAGCCGGGTCGGCGTCGGGGCGTCCCTCAGCACTCCCCTCGGCACCGCGAGCCAGATCAGGGTAAGCACGACGAGCAGCACGACGAGGCCGAACGCACTCCGGTATCCCTCGGGGTGGTAGCCGCCTCCCGGTCGTGTCGGCCAGAGATCGATGATCGCGCCGACGAGGTACTGGAGCACGAAGGCCCCGAGGAAAAGCAGCAGGTTCAGCCCGGTCATGGCCCGGCCCGAATAGCGGATCGTGAAGTGAGCCGAAATCGACGGGTAGACCATGACCGCGAGATTGCTGAGCAACCCGAAGAGCGCCCAGACCCAGTAGCCGCGGGGATCGACCTCCAGGACGAGCAGGATGAGGGGGACCAGCAGGACCGCCCCGGCGAAGCCGAGCATGCCGACCGGCCCTACTCCGATCCGGGTGAATCCATCGGCCACGAATCCGGTCGCGAGCATTCCCAGGGTGAGGGCAAGGTTAAGGACCAGGAGGTGCCGGGCGACTTCATCCGGGGGCAGGCCCGCCACGTCGTGCAGCCACGGTCCGGCCCAGAGGCCCTGGATGGCGAGTCCGGAGCCCATTGCGACGATCGAGACCGGGGCGATCCGCCAGAACGCCCGGTCGCGAAAGATGAGTCCGAGCCCGGCCAGCGCTTCCGTCAGGCCGCCGGCCCGCCCTTCGCGTTCGGAGACGTGCGGCGGGACGACGACGAGGATGAGAAACGAGACCGACGCGGTCACCACGGCCAGGAAGTGGAACACGTTCCGCCAGGTGGCCCATTCGAGCGCAAACTCGACAGGGGTGGTCGCGGCCATCGTTCCGAGGCCGCCGAACCCCATGATGAGTCCGTTCAGGAGCGGCCACCGCCGCCGTGGAAACCAGACCGTGATCGCCTTGAACGAAGCCATCAGTCCGCCCGCAAAGCCGATACCGATGAGCGCCCGGCCGACGGTCAGCAGCAAGAACGATTGCGCGGCGGAGAAGATGACCGCGCCGACGGTGGCGACGATGAGAAGCGCGAACTGCACCCGGCGGGGTCCGTAGCGATCGAGCAGGATACCGAGAGGAAGCTGGAAAAGGCCGAACCCGAGGAAATAGACGGACGTGAGGAGCCCGAGGTCTCCCGCTCCGAGCCCGAATTCGGACGCGAGCGGCTGGCCGATGACCGCGTTGATCGATCGGTAGAGGTAGGAAAGGAAATAGCCCGCTCCGAACGGAAGACAGACCAACGCGAAGCGTGCGACCGTGCTACGGTGAGGTGCCGGCCCGCCGTCGTTCATCGTGTCGGGTCCATGCGGTACGCGGAATTCACGGAACGAAGGTCCGGCCGGGGCCCACGACCAGTCGGAGCTCAGGACCCATGGCGCCCTCCCCCGCTCCTTCCCCACTCTGGCCTGCCGCCTTGCACCACCTCGCGCTCCTCAGTGCCGATGCGGATCGGCTCGCCGGCTTTCTCGGCGTCGCCTTGCAGATGCGTTGCGAGCGGAGCGAGGGCGGCGGCTCGATTCTTGCCGGCCCCGGCCGGCGCATCGCCATCTGGCCCGGAGCCACGTCCGGGGCTCTCCATCTCGGGTACGCGCTGGACGATCCCGAACGGGTCGCCGAGCTCCGGTCGCGCTTCGCGCACCGCGGGGTCCGGACGGACCCCACGGACGCTCCCTTCTTTCGGACCGGGTCGTTCCGGGTCGCGGCGCCCTCCCCCCTCGCGAGTCTTCCCCTGCAGACGCCTCGGGAGATGTTCGGACGCTTCGCTTGCCCGGCCGGCGCGATCCCCACCCGAGTCAACCGCGTGCCGCGGCTCGCGCCTCACGGTGTCGTTCCCACCGTGGCTGGCGGCAGACGTTGCCGAGGAACTCCAACACGGTGTGTGCGGCGAGGTAGGAGGTGATGCCGGTTCCCACGTCGAGGGTCGGGTTGACTTCCACGAGGTCGAGTCCCACCACTTCGCAATGCTCGGCGATGGCGGCGAGAGTGTCGCGCAGCTCCGCGTAGCTCATCCCGTTGGGTTCGGCCGACACGCACCCCGGAATCAGCGGCAGGTCGAGGACATCGATGTCGATGCTCACGTAGGTCCGCGCATCGCGCGGCACCACCTCGGCGACGCCCTTCGGACCCACGGCGTGGAACTCGCCCATCGTCATTACCCGGTTGCCGTCGTCGATCGAATCCTGGACCTCCGTTGCTGCGCTCCGGAGGCTGCGGATCCCGACCTGGGCGAGGCTCAGCACGTGCTGCATCGGCGCGACGTGGCGGAACGTGTGGGTGTTCGTGAAGCGCAAGTCGTGGACGAACGGAGCGTAGTCGATGTGGGCATCGAAATGGATGACGTGCAGCGGCTCCTCGTCCTCGTAGCCCTTGACGATCGGATAGGTGACCGAGTGGTCGCCGCCGAGAACCACCGGCAGCGCGCCCCTCGCGAGGACCGCCCTGGTGAGGTCGGTCGCGTTGTCGAACGTGCTCTTCACGTCGGTGGGCCATACGTCGACGTCGCCGACGTCGGCGATGGTCCGGTTGGACATCTCGTGGGTGAGGTAGGTGCGCCCGGTCCCGGGATCGTGGAACCCGGCGTCGGAGGCGGCGAAGCGAAGGGAATGCTCCCGGATCGAGCGCGGCCCCATGCGCGAACCTGCGAGGAAGGGGGAGCCTTCGTCGAAGGGGACTCCGAACACCGCAATGTCGGCATCGAGCGCGTCGAGGTCCGTTTCGATCCGCGCGCGCAGGAACGACGGGATCCCGACGAACGGACGGTTGAGCTTGAGTCCGGAGCGTCTGCTGCTCGATGTCATGGGGTCTCTCCAGGTGGCCTTCGCGACTCGTGCCCGCAAGTGTTGTCGGTGTGTGCCGCTGCACGAGGTCAACGGCAGAGCGAAACCCGCCCGGGGTGCGGCGCGCCGAGATCGATGGCGGTGGACAGGGCCCAATCCACCTGCTTTCGCCCCGGAACGCTCTCCGGGAGGATCATGCCCCCGGGAGGCGAGATGTCCCACACTGCATGGACGGCGCCTCGCACATTCGGGTTCCCGAGGCTGATGAACTGCCAGGGACTGCATTGAATATTCACGATCGAATCGAGTGTTGCCATCAGTGCGTACCGCAAGAGTGCGATGATCACTTCCGCGAGCGCGAGGCGGTCCTTGATCGTCGACTCTTCGCCATCATTCAAATCGCGCTAAATCATGAGTGCCCTCCACGTGCCCGCGCGAGACCCTGCACCGCTCGAGCCGGTCTCCGGGCGCGCCTTGGCCCGGAGGGGAGCTCAGGAGGGAACCGCCCCCGAAAGTACCATGAACACGTAGGCCTTGACCTTTCGAAGCTGGTCTCCGGATACGACCAGCTTGACATGATGAATTCCGCGCAGCATGACATATCGACCGGACTTCGCGAAGAGCATGGTCGGTCTCGACACCCAGTCGGCAAGCGCCGCAAGCTTCTCCGGCACCACGAGCTCTTCGTGGCTCAACGCGTTCAGGAACGGATCCCAGTCCGTGAGGCCGTCGAGCCAGTAGCGTGAATTCTTCGTATATCTCTGCTTGACGATGAGGGTGAGGCCGAGCGTCGGGCCGATACCCTCGTCGCGCACGTCGATGTTCGCCCCCAACCGGGACACCCTCACGCGTTCGTCGAAACGCGAGATCACGGACTCGACCGCCGAGGTCCGACCCGGCCAGCCCGTCTTCTCGAGATAGGCGAACAGCTCCTGCTTCGACCCGAAGCCCATGATCGCCAATCGGATGGCCCGGGAGCGGGACGGAAACACGCCGAACGAATCCATGCGGGTACCTCCCGGCTGGGCCAGGTAAGCGCGTTCAGCGTTTTCCCGCTCGGCGACCTTCCTCTCCCACCCTACGCAGCCAACGAGGGCATCCACCACCACACCGACATCGTTCACCTGACCACGGCCGCCGACAATCGGGCGTTCGCCCGGTCGAAGGAACACTCCCGGGAACGAATGCGTGCGGTCCCGCCCCGAACCGATGTCGAACTCGAGCATCATCTTGCGGCCCACGATATTGCGCAGGGGCGAGCTCCTGGCATTCATCTGTCCGAACAGTCGAGTGATCGCCGCCGCGGTTTCGTCCGACTCGTGGTTCCGCGCGCGCCCATCGAAGAACGCCACCGTCCTGGCATCGCTCGAGAGGGAGACACCGAGATCCGCCTCCCGCCGGCGCTCGTGCAGCGGAAACTCGAAACCGAATGGAAGAGCGCCCAACGTGACCGGAAAGCCCCTCGCGCATTCCAGTATCCGTTCCCACTCCGGGTCCCCGACGAGAATCGGCGAAACCCTGTTTCGAAAGTACCCGAGCAGATCGCCGATGGTGCCGCCCTCCTCGGCGAGACGGTCCTGGGTAAGTGCCACTGCCGCGTCAGTATCCATGTCGACTCCTTGTGCAGCCCCTTCCAGCCCATCACGCGTGACGATCGGGCCGACTCCTCGAACCCGCCAGCATTCCGGTGAGGCGCTGAAGGGCTTCGATACAGAACGCGGAGGTCACGGATTCGGAACCATGCCCTATCTGCCCTATCGCGCCCCACCTCAGCGTCTGGTCACCAAAGGCGAGCAGCTCGGGCCAGCTTCCGTCCTCACGTTGCGAATCGACGAGCCTCTCCATTGCGCGCTTCGCGTCGATGGCTTCAAGTTTCCCGATACCGTGGAGTGCCGAAACCGCCTGAGCGGTCTGAAGGACGTTGCCGAACGCGCCGTGCCCGTCGCGCAGGGCCAGGATGCGCGCGGCAAGGAACGGGCGCAGATGATCGAGCTCGGGCCGCGAACGGACTATCGCGCGGGCGACCGCATGGCAGATCGTGACCTCATCGGGATACCACTTTGACGAGCCATCGAGACTCCCTTTCGATATCAACGTCTCCAGCCACCGCTGGGCATCCCTGGTTTCCGGGTGGCCGCCAAGAAAGGCAATGACGTTCGCATTGACGACGGGATCGGCCTCGATGCGAAAGCTCGTCACGACATCAGGTTCGTCATCTTCCAACACCCAGGTCAAGAAACGACCGTCCTCGTCGCGATTTGCCAGCACTCGCGGAACGTTCCTTCCGAGCACAATCCAGGGGTGGCTTCCGATGGCAAGCGAACAGAGGGCGGTACTGTCGAGATCCTGGGGCAGATGGCGATAGTAGCGCCACAGTCCCGGGTACTCCATGGTGTCGGCAAGATATCGCCGGCTGCGTGCGCAGATGGACCCGGCCCGTTCATCATCGCAGCTCTCGAGAGCGAGCACGCAAAGCGCCGTGACAAACGCAGGCCGTTCGAAGTGTCGCGGAATGTCCGGAGCCCCCAGGTTGAACCGGATGCAGTGCCAGGCCCCATTCCCGTCGACAGCGGAATCCAGGAAAACGAGACCGCGGTGCATGCTCTCACGCGCCGCTCCTGCAAGGGTCTCCTCCGTCAAGGCGCCCACCCGTTCCTTCGACCGCATCGGGCCGGGGGATCGAGCCGCCGGTGCGGGATCGTGCATCGTCTTCTTGAGAAACTCGAGCGAGGTTGCACCGTGCTTCGCCGCCTTGCGTTCCTCCGCGCTGAACTTCTCCATCGGCGGAAGCACGATATGCGTCACGGAATCGGTTTCCTCGTGCACGCGAATCTCATGGTCCCCGGACACCGGAGATCCGAGCTCGCGTTCGATCGCGTCATTCGGATCCGCAAGGAGGCGCGCACGAAAATCGAGGTCTTCCGCCGCTCTCGCGAGGATGCGGTCCGTGGCGCCGGGGGCCGCCTTCACCGGCATCGGGAACGCCGTCCGGGCAAGCGCTGGCGGAACTCCATCACAGCGTCAGGGCGTCAATGGAACGAGGGTGCCGCCGGAGGTGAAGTCCGCGTGCCGATGGAGAGTTCGATTTTCGCAACACTCGGCGCTCCTGCTCAGGCGATTTGCCTTCGGACCAGTTCTCTGAATACTCCGTCAACTTCCATGAGGTCGGTGAACGAGCCGCTTTGCACGACCCTTCCCGCCTGCATCACGTAAATCCGGTCAGCCTGTTCCAGCGTGGACAGTCGGTGGGCGATCACGAGCCGGGTGGAGGTCAGGCGTGCCAGGTTCTGCATGACCTCGGCCTGACTCTCGTTGTCGAGCCAGTTGGTCGCTTCGTCAAGGAGCATGACTCGCGGGCTGCCGATGAGGGAGCGCGCGATGGTGACGCGCTGGCTCTCGCCACCGGAGACGACCGCCCCGCCGGATCCGACCATCGTCATCATGCCCATGGGCATGGCCCTGATCTCGCGCTCGATTCCTGCCGAGCGGGCCGCCTGCCATACTTCCCCGATGCTCGCCTCCTCGTGGTGCGCGACGATATTGTCCCAGAGATCATGGGGATGAAGCTGCACCGACTGGGGCACGGCGCCGATTTTCCGGCGCACCTGCTTCAGGTTCAGGTGCCTCAGATCGCGACCGTCGTAATAGACCGCGCCCGCCGACGGCCGATCGACCCCCAGCGCAAGGCGGAACAGTGTGCTCTTTCCGGCGCCGGACTCTCCGGCAATCGCGACGAATTCACCGGGAGCGGCCCGAATCGTGACGTCGTCGAGGATCAACGGACCGTCGGGATCGTACCGGAAGGAAACATGGTCGAAGAGAATCTCGCCGCCCAGGCGTTCCACCGTCTCTCCACCGCCCTCGGCTTCCGGTACGGCGGCGAGCAAGGGTCGCATCTGCTCGAACGCCGGCACCATGGCGGCGACGGTGCCAAAGGACTCGCCGAGCCGGGCGATAGCGGACTGAAAGGCGATGAACACGGCGTAGACGACGAGAAAGTCGCCGACCGGAACACTCCGGTTGCTCACCGCCGCCACCGCCAAGAGAAGCACCCCAGCGGCAAGAAACGGGAGTGAGGCGCCGAACGCCCGTGCATGACCCTCGAGTGCGCCAAGCTCGAGCTCGGCGCGCTTCTGCTCGCGATAGTGCCGTGCCCAGATGGCGAAAGCCGAACTCTCCGCATTCTCCACGCGCAGCTTGGCGATGCCGCCCACTACCTGGAACAGGTGGCCGGATACGCGTCGGCTTGCGCTGATGATTCGTCCATTGGGTGCTCCCTGGCACAGCCCGATGGCTACGGTCACCAGCAGCGAACCCACGCTGAATGCGAGGGCGATGGCCCCGAGAGCGGCATCGTAGAAGAAGATGACACCCAGAACCGGAAGCAGAAAGATGATCGACAACAAGCTGTCGGCCACCACTCCCTGCAGGCCATCGCGAAGATTCTGGAAGGTCATTCCCGACATGGCCAGATCGCCGGCGGGACGGCGGTGCAGAATCCTCGGTGGAAGACGCATGAGGCGGTCCCAGAAGGCGGCTTCGACCCTTGATGCCGAGCGACCCTCGAGACGCATCAACGCCGTGCCCTGGAGCAGGTGAAGCAACGCGCCGAGCAGACCGAACCCCGCGAGAGCCGCAACCACGGCATGGAGTGCATCTGCGCTTCCGCCCGCCACGACGTGATTCGCGACGAATCCAAGGGCGAGCGCCGGAAGCAACCGGGCGAGACCGCCCGGAAGCCCGGCCAATACCAGTCGTGCCAGATCCGGGGCCGAACCATGCAACGCGATTCCCAGCAGTTCCGCGGGCTTCACGCTTCCTGACGGCAATGGCCGATAGAACACCCACGCATCCTTCTTCAGCGCACGCGCGCGGTCCGCGGTGATCCGGACCCTGCGCTTGCTGACCGGATCGATCTCCCGGTAGCGTCCGAGCCCGCCCGGCAGGAGGGCAACGGGCTGGTCGTCCTCGGCACGAAATGCGAGCATCGCGCCGCTGTCGCCGCGCCACCACCGGTCCTCGACCTCGAGATGCACGCGGCGGCCGCGCACGCATGACGCCTCGAGAACGTCAACGATCCCGATTGGAGAATCGGAGAGTCCGGAACGGACCGGAAGCCGGAAGTCGATACCTTGGTGATGTCCGATGATCCGCAGGGCATCCGCCAGCGCGGTGTCCTCGACATGGGTCTCCCGGTCGACCGGCAGATCGTAGAGATTGAACAGCCGCTGGCGGGCGGCGCTCTCGGCCGTGCGGCGGCTGGATGTGCGAACGCGTTCGAGATTCGCATCGTCGACCATCGCAAGCCGTCGGTTCAGGCGCTCGAGAGCGAATGCGATCCCGTGAAAGGAGGCGAGCGCCGACACCAGCGTGCCCTGTTGCGCGAGGGTCCGGGTGGACCTGGTCGAAACGGTCGCGCGGACGGACAGGGAAAGCCAGCTTGTCCGCGTCAGCGGTATCGCGGCCTGGCGTGGGTCGCCGGTCCCGGCAAGCTCCGCCCGATCGATCATGTCCATGTAAAGGCTCGCGCCGCGCGCCGGTTCGGATATCCAGACCACGCCGCGCCCCACGGACAGCGTGCAGGGGGACAGGTCCCGGGTCAGATCGGGCTCGGCCAGCGTGGCCGGTCGCGGACGGCGGTTTACGAAGCGCGAAAGCGTGTCGGTCACCGCGATCAGCCAGGAATCGACCTGGTCCGCGAGCTCCGCGGGGTCGACTTCGGACAGCAACGATGCCGGAAGGCGCTTCAGGAGGGTGCCCGGCCGCCCCTTGGCAACCAGGCTCAGCCTGGTGCCCCTTTCTTCGTCCTGTTCATCCGGCGCGACACCGGGCACCAGCCTCCCGGTTTCGCGGCGCAACAGGTGCTGTGGTGCGGCCACCTCCACCCCGTCCTTGAACTCGAGGAGGAACAGATCCACGGTGCCCTGGTCAATGAACCAGACACTGTCCGTGTCGTCGAGTCGCACGGGCAGATTGCCGGCGCACGGCACCGATTCTCCGGAGCCGGCGGCAAGCTCGGCCAGCGAAGTGCATTCCCGGCCCGGTTCGTGCATCAGCCCGACCTGATCAGCTTGAAATACATACCGTTCCGGTCTTCTATCAGCTCGTCGTGGGTGCCGCGCTGCACTTCGACCCCGTTGTCGAGGACGATGATCTGGTCGCAGTCCCGCACGGTGCTCAGCCGGTGCGCCACGATGAGGCAGGTGACGCCGCGACGCCGCACGGCGTCGTCGACGGATTCCTCCGTTCCGGCATCGAGGACGCTGGTCGCTTCGTCCAGAATGAGCACGGTCGGATTTCCGACCAGGGCACGGGCGATTTCCAGCCGCTGGCGCTGACCTCCGCTGAAGTTCGCCCCGCCCTCTTCCACGAAAGCCGAATAGCCTTGCGGCGTGAGAAGGATCCCGTCATGAATGCAGGCGTCTCGCGCCGCCGCGATGATGACTTCATCCGGAACCGCCGGGTTCCACAATGTGATGTTGTCCCGCACGGATGCCGAAAACAGAACGGCCTCCTGATCCACCGTGGCAATCGAGCGCCGCAGCACCTCCTCGGGGACCTCGCTCCGCGGATGGCCGTCGAACAGTACCTCGCCCGTCCAGGGCTGGTAGATTCCCGAAACCAAGCGCGCCACGGTGGACTTGCCGGAGCCGCTCGGTCCCACCACCGCCACCCGTTGCCCCGGTCGGATCACGAGGCTGAAGTCCTTGATCAGCGGCGGCCGGCTCTTGTTGAAACCGAAGGTGACGTTTCTGAGCTCGAGCTGTCCGGCGAGTTGGAGCCGGCCATCGAACGTGGGAATCGACTCGGTCTCCGGCCTCCGCCGGCTGAAGCCCGGGTCTTCGGTCGCCCCGGAAATGTCCTCCAGCCGTTGCAGGTCCGTTTCGAGCGCCTGGCGCCGGTCCGCGAACTCGAAGAAGCGCCCGATCGGTGACAGGAACATCTCGGAGAGGATGTAGAATCCCGCCAGCGTCCCCAGGGTCATTTCTCCCGAAATGACCATGCTCGCCCCGATGCCCAGGACCGCCGCGCCGCGAAGGGCGGCGATCAACCCCGGAAGCGCCGTGTTGACCAAGCCGAGCTCCGAGCAGACCTGGCGCGCCTGCAGCTCGCGCGCCTGCTGACCGCTCCAGCGCGAAAAAAACCGGTCATCCGACCCCGTCATGCGGAGGTTCTCCGCGTGACTCAGCATCTGCATACCGATGCCGATCAGCATGCCCTGCTCGCGCCGCATCGTCTGGCTCCGGACTGCCCGATGCGCATTGAGGAATTGCGCCAGCAGTCCGTGTAGAACCCCGAGCAGCAGCACGAGCACCGCGAGCAGAAGGTCGTAGAGCATCATCGCGACGAGCAGGACCGCGCTCATTGCCATGTCTATTACGAGCACCAGAAACTGGTCCGTCAGGTTCCTCGCGATTCGATCGATGGACGAGACCCGATCGGTCAGGTCGCCGACCAGCCGGTGGTTGAAGAACTCCACCGGCAACCGCAACAGCCGCGACAGGCTCCGATCATGGCCAATCACCGAAATCCGGACCGCGAGTCTCCGCAGGAACCGATGCTTGAGCAAGGACAGGAGGTAGACCAGGATGCCGCCGCCAATCAAGGCCGCCACCAGCCCGCCCCAGGTTCCGTGCGCCTCGAGGACGTTGTCCACGAAGACGCCAAGAGATGCGGGCACGAGCAATGCCAGCAACGTCGACATGAGCGCGCAGGCGACCGCCGCTCCAAGCACCGTCCATGACCCGCCGAGCAACGAGTGCAGGCGCGCGAACAACCCGGGTCGCTCGCCGCCGGGCTTGAAGTCGGCGCCTCGCTTGAATCGAAGCGCAACTCCACTGTAGCCCTTGGCGAATTCTTCGGCGCTGACCCTGCGTCGCCCCGTCGAGGGATCATTGAGAAAGAAGCTCCGGCCATCGATCCCTTCGACGACCACGAAGTGGCTGAACTGCCAGAACACGATCAGCGGCAACGCGAGCTTCTCCAACAGATCCGCTCTAACGCCGAGTCCGCTGCACTCGAGGCCGTAGAGCCTCGATGCGCGCACGAGGCTCGCGGCGCTGCTGCCGTCCCGGCTCACCTCGCACCTCTCGCGCAGCTCGGTAAGCGGCACCCAGCGCCCGAAATAGCCAAGCACGATGCCCAGACAGGCCGCACCGCACTCCGCCGCGTGCGTCTGCAACAGAATTGGCGTGGTTACCCTTCGCTTCAAGGGCTCCGCCGCCGCCTTGTCGCCGGCCCGATTGGAGGCGCTCGGCCGCACCTTACGGTCGCCTGGTTCCAAATAGCGCGATCGGGGCCTGTCTTCCGAGCTCGATGAAGATCCGGGCCTTCCTGTCGGGGAGGGAACCCGGCTCGAGTCCCTCGTCGAGCGCGATATCGAGGCGGAACACCGACCCCCCGGCCGCGGTCGCGAAGTCCGCCACTCCCCTGGACAGGTTCACCGCGGATATTGCGGCCACCCTCCCCTCGAGTGTCTCCGGCTTTCCCTCGGCCATCGTCAGGTCGATCGCCGCCGGCATGCCCTCGTCAATTTTCGGCGCAGCGGCGCCCCTGAGCCAGATGATTGCCCGCACCGTCGGGAAGCCGTCGCCCGGGCCGTCGCGAAGCTCCACGAGCACTCCATCGACGGCAACGCTGCGCGGGACGCTGCCAACGTACAGCCACCCGGCAAGGACGACCAACAACGATGCGATGCCGACGACCAGAAAGCGCTCTCGAGGTGTGGAAACGGTCAACAGCCCGTCGAGCCGCTCTCGCTCTTCCTTGGCCGCGGCAACCGTGTCGTGAAACGATCCGAAGGGATTATTGAACATGGCCGAGGCCCTCCTCCTCCTGGAGATCAGGCAAGAAACAAGACCTTGTCGGTCGGCGCGGGCGCACGTGCGGGGACATCACGGATTCGGCAGGGCCAGGGGGCGGCAGTCCGGGCGTTTCTCGACCGCACCCCGAATCATGCCGGGAGCTCGACTTGCGGCCCGGAACGTCGGTCCACCGCGGTCAGCAGGGCGGGCAGAAGCAGCAGATCGGCGACGAGCGCGAAGGCGATGATCATTGCCGTCAACACCCCGACCTGCGCGGTCGGAACGAACGGAGAAAACGCGAATATCAGGAAGCCGGCCACCAGCACGACCGTCGTGGCAAGAAGGGCGCGGCCGGCGGAGTCAAAGGCGTGACGCACCGCCTCTTCGGGACCGTGGCCGTAGTCGCGCCGTGCGAGCTGGTACTTGCTCAGGAAATGCACGGTGTCATCCACGACGATACCGATGGTCATTGCCACCACGACAGAAAGCGAGAGCCCGACCTGCCCGACCATCAACCCCCAGATCCCGAACCCCAACACGGCGGGGATCAGGTTCGGGACGATGCTGATCAAGCCGAGGCGAATTGAACGCAAGGCAAGGAGAAGAACGCCGGAAATGGCCAGGAGCACGACCATCGTCCCGATCAGCATGGCGCGGATGTTGCGTTGCCCGATGTAGGCGAACAATGCCGCCGGACCGGTGCTGTTGACACTGGCAACATGCGGCGCGTTTTCTTTCAGCCAGGCTTCGGCACGCGCGTTCAGCGCGAGCAGCTCTTGCGAGTCGAGGGTCTTCGCCGAGATCGTTACCCGCGTCGCGGATCTGGACCGATCGATCTGATTGTTCAGGTTCAGACCTTGAGGAAGGGATAGCTCGTAAAGGAGCAGGTATTGCGCCGCCAGCTCCCGACTCTCGGGAATGCGGTACGAAGCCTCGTCGTCGCCATGCATGCTCTTGTTGATCTGCCTGAAGGTATCGCTGATGACCGCCACGTGCCGTACGGGAGGCTGCTCACGGTACCATTCGGCGAAACTCGAGACCTCGGCGAGAAAATCGGGATCGGTGACGCCGCCCTCGGTGGACGCTTCAAGCGAGTACTCGAGCAGGGTGTTGCCGCTCAAGCGCTCATCCATGAAGTCCGTGTCCTGGCGAAACTCCACGCTCTCGTCGAAGAAGTGAACCAGAACGTCGTTGAGCTCGTTGCGCGGAATGGCAAGGGCCATCGCCAGCACTACGGCCAGCCACCCCCAGATCAGCGGCCTTCGGTTGCGCAGCACGAAGTCCGCCACGAGCACCATCGTGGGTCCGCGGAGCCGGCGATCCCTTGGCGTGCGAATCGGGAGTAGTGACAGCAGGGCCGGCAGGAACGTGACGGAAAGAACGAAGGAAGCAACGATGCCGATTGCGACGAAGTTGCCCAGGTGGCGGTAGGGCGGAACTTCCGAGAAATTCATGCTCAGGAACCCCAGCGCGGTCGTGAGGCTCGCCAGGAACACCGGGTACAGGTTGAGCCTGACGGACTCGACGATGGCGTCGTGCCGCGTATCCCCTTCACGCATGCGCTGCTGCAAGGTCACCAGCAGGTGGACGCAGTTCGCCACGACGATCATCAACACGATGGTCGGAGCCGGCGAGATGGGTGGGGAAAACGGCAAGCCGATCCATGCGCCCAGGCCCACGGACACGAGAATGGAACAGACGATGACCGTGCCGGTCGCGACGACCCCCGGCCAGCCACGGGTAACCAGGCCAAGGACCAGCGCCATGAGCAGAAGGCTTGCGGGCAGGAAGACAATCTGGCTGTCGATCGAAGCCTCGACGAAGGTCTGGTTGACCATCGTCGTACCGACGATGCGAACGTCCAGGTCGGGGAATCGCTCTTCGGTCTCGGCGGCAAGCGACCTGGCGAACTCGGCAACTTCGGCGACCGCCTCCAGCAGACCCTCCTCCGGCAGCTCGACGGTGACATTCACGACGCTGACATCGCCGTCCCTGGCCACAATGCTGCCCTCGATGCGAGGGTCGGACAATGCGACGGCACGAATTCGCGCGCGCGCTTCGTCCCGGTCCAGCTCTTCGGGACTGACGAGATCGCGCACATGCAGCTCGTCGCCGTCCGCCGTCGTGTATTGAAAATTGGCGAGCGAGTCGACGCGCCTGGAATACGGCGTGTGCCAAGCGGCCTCCGTGAGCCAGACGGATGCCCCGAGCGCAGTCTGCGACGTGGCGTCGCCGTCATCCGGAACGATCAGGAACGCGACGTTCTCGTTCTTCCCGTAGGTATTCTCCAGCGCTTCCAGGGCGAGAAGCTGCGGATTGTCCTCGTCGAAGAAGATTCGGTAATTGGCCGAGAACTCGAGAAAGGCAATCCCGGACGACGCGACGGCAACCAACAGCAGCATTGCCGTGATGACCGGCCAGCGGGCCGAGAGCATCCGTTCGGCAAAACGCGCGGAGAATTGCTCTCCCGCTATGCCGCGCTGGTGCACAGTGCCGGAGTCACGGTTCTTGTACGACCACAGGGGCAAGCGGCTCGCCGGATTTCACTGTATTGCCAGTCTGGGAGCGCGTTCACCACGATGAAGCAGTGCGAATTGTACCTGGATCGCCCTTCGCAACCGAAAGCGGCGCGGTGGCACCGTGCGTCGCAAGGTGGCGAGCTCATCGACAATGGAGCCGTTCGGTGGGACGCGCCGCACGCGAATCCTCTCCTGCGCTTCCCTGGAGGGTCGAAGAATACCATGGCCATGTTCCATCCGGATCCACCGTCACGCTGGAACCTGCGCACTTGCACGGGCACGGAGCACGCGACCCCGCGAGCCCCGCGCTTCCTTGAAATCGGGTAGTCGGGCCGGGGATTGCGCGCGGTCGGTATTGCCATTGCAGGTGAGCTGTCCGCGCGACGCGCCCGGACCGTGGCTAGTATCCAAGACCCTGAGACATCTGGGCATAGCTGGTGAGAGGAACCGCGCACATCCGGTTCCAGTCCGACCTGTCGATGACCGGCCGTTTCAGCAGCTCGATCATTGCATTGAACTTCTCGAGCGCGGAGCAGCCCACCACCTCCGGATCGGCGGCCGCACGGTGCCGCGGCCAGGCGTGGTGCCGCGCGTAACGCCAGAACTCGCTGTCGTACCGGGATCCGCAGGAATAGTGCCAGCCGACGAACAGTCCGTAGCAGAGCATGCTTCCGACCAGGAACCGATTGACCACCGGGGCATCGCTATCGAGGTTCTTCACCGAACGGTTGAGGCGCATGTGGAGAATCATGCCGATCTGGAGCTGGGCGGACACGATCGCCGTAGCTTCGAGGGGTTCCATGAACGCCGCTGCGTTGCCAACACGCGCCACCGCGCCATCGAAGATTCGACGTTGCACGAAATTGGGAAACGGAACGGTGGCGCGCGGCTCGAATTCCCTGACGCCGTCGGCTTCCAGGAATGCATCGAAGTCCGATTCGACCTCGGCGAGGCTGGATACATCGCGGTTGAAGATGTACCCGTAGGAAGTATGCACGGCAAGCGGAATGACGAAAATCCAGCCGTGCGGACGCGCAACTGCCCGCGTATAGGTATGCTGCACCAGGGTCCGGTTCTTTTCGCCCCCGACTATTGGCGGGCAGCGTCGGATGACGGCGGTATTCGTGGGAATGAAGGAAATGTCGATGTGCCGGTCGGGATCGAGCTTTGCCGGAAACCCGCGGGCATCGAAGACCAGGTCATACCGTTCCGACGCCCGGCCCTCGAATTCCACTTGCGCCCCGCCCTGCACCCTCGTGATATCCAGCACCTTCGCATCGATGTGGCGCGCGCGCGTGCTCTCCTGAAGCAGGCCGGCCAGACAATCGGCGGACAGGTGGTAGGCGTAGGACACCTGTTGGGGTGTGAAGTAGTGGGTGAAGCGCCAATTGCGCCGACCCCATCCTTCGAATGCAACACCGTACTTGCGCGTCCCCTCCAGGCGCTGCTGAATGGTCTCGTGGGGAAGCTTGGTCAGTTTGTGGAGCTCCTGAACCAGGCTCGGCCAGCTACCCTCGCCCACTCCGATTACCGGGATGCGCGAGTCATAGATGTGGTGCAGCTCGTGGTCGCGGTCAGGGAGAAGACGCGTTACGCTGGCGGCGGCAATGGAACCTGCGGTCCCCCGCCCGACCACCGCGATCTTCCGCAAGGACTCGCTGCCCGGCAGGATCATCTCTCATGACCTCCAGCATGTCGGTCGAGTGCCAGCTCCCGAACCACTCGTCACTTGAAGATGCCCTCGCCGCCAGCGCCGGGCGACATCAGAAGCTGAACGTGAAATCAACGCCGAGGAAGCTGTCGCGCCGGCCGCCGTAGGTCGGGTCCCTCGGGTCCGAGCTCAGAGTCGCGCTCGCTTCCAGGCGCAACAGCCAGCGATTCGAAAGGCGGCGCCTGAGCTCCAGGTTCAACGCGCGGTATTCGTGGCGGAGGTCCCCCAGGAGGCCCGCCACGATCTCGGTTCCCGGCAGATCGTTCAACGCGAGGACGCCCGCGGCATACACGTCGTTCGCCCTGACATTGGTGGCACGGCGCCCGCGGCCATCGAAGTGCCACTCCGCGAAGGCGGTCAAGTCCGCGCGGGTTCCGAACACGCCATAGAGAGTGCGCTCGAAGCCGAAGATTACTGCGCAGAAATCCTCCTCTTCGCCCAGGAGATTGCGCGATCCGCCGCGGCACATGCCTTCCGTCTTGTAGAGCCAGGGCTCGGTCGTGAGCTGTGCGTCGATCCCGAGCTGCCATATCTGCTCGTAGTACGGGGTCAACGGCGCTTCGACGGCCGGGGACCGCTCGGAATGGTGGCCGAAGAGAAACAACGGTTCGCGGCTCGTTCCGGCAAAGGCGCTCACGCCGAAATCGAGCAATCCCACGGCGTTGCCGTAGCGAGCCGCGAGATCCACATGGCGCTCCTTCGCACCGCTCTCGTACCGGGGGTTCTCATCGATCGGCCGGCCGGACCGGTGCCGCCCGGATTGCCCGGGAAACGTTCGCTTGCGATGAAACGGTAGAACAAGCGTCTCGGCAATGCCCCAATCGCCGCCAATCGTCAGACGCGCCATGGGCTGGCCCAGCTTCGGCCGATCCCGCGGATGCGCCACGAGGTCCGATTGATTGACGATGTCCACGAGGTTGTCGAGCTCGGCCACACCCCAGAAAACGCGATCGACACCCAGCCGAAGCTCCCAGGAATTCTCGCCCCAGTCTCCATGCATCAAGACGTAGGCCTCGCGCAGGTCCGCATTCGTGCGCCGCGAGTCGGCGCTGTCGTACCGATAGAGCGGAGTCACGGTGAAGCTGGTTCCCTCCTCGGCCTCGGCGTAGAGCGTCGTCTCGACCACCATGCCGCCGGTGCTCGCTCTCTGGCCCGGAAAGGCCGGCGACTGCGGATACCACCGAGCCTGCATGCTCAGATCTCCGGAAAGATCGAGGGTCTGCGCCTCGGCACATGCGGCGCCCGCGAACACGAGGGCCACAATCGCAGCGGCGAAGGGCATCAACGCACGCGTCGAAGCGCCGTATGGGAGAACTCTCTGTCGCTCAGATTGGTGCGGAACCGAAATTCGGACCAGTGAAGCACCGTACTTGCGCCGGTCAAGTGGTTCTCCATCGTCTGTTCGTCCGCCCGCCAGTACCTGTCGAGGTACCGACGATAGTTCTTGAGCGTGAGCGTCTTCAGATGCGAGCCCTTGCGGTCGAATAGCTCCATCTTGAAGGTTCGAAGCTCTCCGGCATCCTGCCAGACGGTCTTGCGGCTGTATCCGGAGGTCTCGTCCAGGGGAACCTGCTCGATCACGGTACAGGTGAGGCTGCCGCACGGCTCGTCGCGAAGATATCGGTAGGTGTACTCCTCCACTTCCGGAGAGCCCATGTCTTCATAGGAAAACTCGCTTCCCATGAACGACCCCGAGCGTTTCGAAGCGTTGATGCGCTTCACCCGCTTCAGCGCCGGAAGAAAAAGCCACTGCTCATCTTGAGTGTTGATGTGAGCGTGGGTCAGAAGCGCGGTTCCCCGCACGTCCCGCGGCTCATCGAACACGAACAGGCTCTTGTCACCATCTCCGCGCACCTCCAGCACCTTGAAGCGCATCTTGCGAATGCTCTCGCGACCGTGGCGATCACGAAGCACCATCGTCAGTCCCGCCGTGAAGTCCTCGAAGCCGTCGTTGCGGGCGCTTGCTTCCCGCGCTATCCGCAATCCCTTTTCTTCCGGTGTCTCTTCCTCGGCCAGGACGACAGGCACGCAGGAACATGCCAACGCAAGAACCACGGCGAGGGACGGGACACGCCCGGAGCGCCGGCGGCCCTTCGTGGGGCCTCGGCCGACACGCCGTCTTCCGGTGGTCGCGTGGTCAGGAAACATTCGCACCAGCCTCGCTATGGACACGACACGCTGAATCGGGCCGGCCTCCTGAACCAAGAAGCGCTTCGGGGCCGGATGTCAGCCGCCAGCTAAAGACGCGCCCCCCGGTCCCGAGCGGGAACGGGGGGTATCTTCACCTCATGCAGACCCGTGGGTCCCATCGCCCGGAATCCCGAGCGGCCGCTCGCCGGCCATCGGAGTTACCAGCAGCAGCAAAGCCCGGCCGAGATCGCTTCGAGCTGCTCCTCGGTGATGTTCGGGTCCGGTGGCAACGCGAGATGTACGGTCTGCATGTCGCTCTCATGGACCTCGATCGTCATCGACTCGGGGATGGTGATGTCGAGCTCCTGACTGATCGCGTACTTGGGATCTGCAACCAGTTGCCGGCGGAAGTCCGGGTCCAGGGCGGACTTCTCGACAATGTGCTGCAGCATTTCTTCGCCGGTTCGCATGCAATCCTCCTTTTGCGCCGATGAATCTGTGAACGCGTCGGCGGCGCGACAGTACAAGAAGAGAGAGACAAATTCAATCACGTCGCTATACAAGCCGGAAGATAAGTGTTGTGAATGAAACCATTACTCCAGGCATGCATTTCGCGTTGTACTAGCTCCTCGAATTCTGCACAATTGGAAGATAAATCTTGTGAATGAAAACTATTACTCCAGGCATGCATTTCGCGTCCAGATTACGTACCAAGCGCATCCGAGCTACGGACACGAAACGCCATCGACCTCGATGGCTCGCTGGAGGCCGCGAATCGACGTCCGGGTCGCCGGAAACGTCGTCGCGTGGCCGCCTGAACCCCGGTATCCCGCGGCCGGCAGTCGCAAGATGAGCTTGGTACGTATTGCGCCAGGCAAAGCTTGGTGAAGGGGGAAGCGATGTAGACGGATAGACATGGCGGAAACCTTCTATGCGACCCAGCAGGTGAGAGCCCTGACCGGTCAAGGTTGGCCACCAGCCGGAATCGA
>JAPOPW010000032.1 GCA_026712715.1 Immundisolibacterales bacterium
GCAACTGGTCCGGCTGATAGGGGCGGAACGTCGTGGGCATCCAATCTATCCTCGATCGGGGACGCCGTTATGAGATCACACATTCGACCCGCTTGGAAGAAATCCCTTGCGACCGACCATTCCTACGGCGCAGGCTCCTAGCGCGGAAATCTCACCAACTTCCTGCTGCGGACGCCGATCCATGCGCTGTGACTGGCCGTACTCCCTCAAACCGCTTCGACGTAGTGTCGACTACGCCTTCAGCGTCTTTCGGTCCGTGCGGCCAGCCACAGCGCCGTCTCGACGCCCAAACCCGAAAAGTTCGGAGAACTTTTCGGGTAACCAGCCATCTCGAATAACTCGCAGAGTTATTCGAGTATGCGACGAAAGTTGGTGAGATTTCCACGCTAGCCGCCCCGCGACCCCCGGCGGCCAGGGTCGGCTCGCGCGAGCGTCCGCCCGACTCAGCGACCCTCGAAGGTCGGCTCGCGACCGGCGAGCCAGGCATCGACGGCTTCGGCCGCGTCTTCGGTCGCGGCGGCGAGCAGGTGCTGATCGAAGTCGGCGTGCATGACCGCGCCGTCGAGCGCGCTCGAGATCACGTTGACGCTTCGCTTGATCATCTGCGCCGCCACCGGCGGGCGGCTCGCGTAGTGCTCCGCCCAGGCGAGCGCCCGGGCCATCACCCGATGCCCGTCCACCATCTCGTCGAGCACGCCCCATTCGAGGAGCCGCGGTCCGGCGGCCCGCTCGCCGCCCATCACGAGCTGCTTTGCGCGGGACGGGCCGACGAGGCGCACGAGGAGCGGGAGGCTGCTCCACATCAGGTTCACCCCGATGTTGATCTCGGGATAGGACATGAAACAGTCGCGCGCCCCGATGCGGAAGTCGAGGGCGGTCGCGATGCAGGCGCCGCCGCCCATCGCGGCGCCCCGCCACGCGGCGATCGTGATCTGGTCCATTTCACGCAGGGCGTTGATCGCCCGCTGTCCGATGCGCCGGCGCCGGCGATGCATCACGAGGGTGGGGGGCGCCGGCTCGGGCTCGGTGAGGTCCGCCCCCGAGGTGAAGTGCTTCCCCGCCCCGGCGAAGACGACCGCGCGGGTCTCGGCGTCCTCCCGGAAGGAGAGCGCCGCGTGCTCGATCTCCTCGATGTGGCGCGAGTTGAGGGCGTTCGCCTTCTCCGGGCGGTTGAAGGTGACGACGGCGACGCGTCCGCGCCGCTCCACCTCGAGATGCCGGTATTCCACTTGTCGGTCCTCCAGGGCCAGATCCGGCGGGAGACCATCCTGCCGATTCCTTCTATTCTCGGCCAACCATCGACCCGAAGACGATACGGCGGACAATTCGCTCCGCGAGGGATGCTCGACGTTGTGTTGTGCCCGATCCCTCGCTAGGCTCTTTCGCAATCCCGGCCGTTCCCGAGATTGAACCCCGCCGGCTCCCCGAGATGGCCAGGAACATGGACTTCAACCCTGTCGACCGGGCCGCGATTGCCGGCATCGGGGCGAGCCGCTTCGGGCGGCACCTTCCGGAGAGCCAGCTCGCGCTCGGCGCGGCCGCGTTCCGCGCCGCGCTCGACGACGCGGGACTCGAGCGCAGCGACGTCGACGGGCTCGCGGTGAACCTCGGCTGGCCGCTCGGGCTCGACTACGACCGGATCGCGGAGGCGTTCGGCCTCGACATCCGCTACGTGAACCAGACGTGGACCCACGGACGCTTCGTGACGATGGCCCTCCAGCAGGCGGCGCTCGCGGTGGCGGCCGGTCTCGCGGAGGTGGTCGCCTGCGTCGCGGTCGCGAGCTTCACCCGCGAGCGCGACATCCTCGGCGGCCCCGGGGACTTCGAGGGGATGCGCGAGGAGGGGGGCACCCACGCGGAGAACCCGCCCTACGGCCTCACCGCCCCGGCCGCGGGGGCGGCGCTCGCGTACCGGCGCTACATGTCGCTCTACGGCGCCACCACCGACGCCCTCGGGGAGGTGGCGGTGACCCTGCGCTCCCACGCGCGCCGGAACGCGAACGCGGTGATGCGAAGACCGATGACCCTCACGGACCACCGCGCCTCGCGCGAGGTCGTCGCGCCGCTCCGGCTCTTCGACTGCTGCATCGTGAGCGACGGCGCGGTGGTCGTGCTCGTCACCTCGGCCGAGCGGGCGCGCGACCTGCGCAAGCCTCCGGTGTTCATCTCCGGCATGCAGGGGATCCGGGCCGGCCGCGACGAGTTCATCTTCGCGCCCCCCGGACTCGGCATCAACCAGCAACGGCCGGGGAGGGTGACGCCGCGTCCGGAGGACGGCGACGCCTGGCGCATGGCCGACATCGAACGGGACGACATCGACGGACTCTACACCTACGATGCGTTCACCCCGCTCGTCCTCTTCGTGCTGGAACGCTTCGGCTTCTGCGCGCCGGGCGAGGCCCACGCCTTCGTCGGCGGCGGGCGCATCGCGCTCGGCGGGGCGCTTCCCGTGAACACCTCGGGGGGGCTCATGTCCGAGGCGCACGTCAGCGGCTGGAACTCGATCGCCGAGATCGTCCGCCAGCTTCGGGGCGAGGCGGGAGAACGGCAGATGGAGGACGCCCGGCACCTCCAGTGGGCGACGATGTGGGGCGACTCGATAGTCTTCCGGCGATGAAGGAGGCGCGAAGTACGTGGACCTGACCGCAAGGCCGAATCCCCGCGTGACCCCGGACAACCGTCCGTTCTGGGAGAGCTGCCGCGAGCACGTGCTGAAGCTGCCCTGGTGCGCGGACTGCGACCGCGCCTTCCTCCCGCCGGCCCCGGTGTGCCCGTCGTGCTTCGGCGAGCGCATCGACTGGCGGGCGGCGAGCGGGCGGGGCACGGTCTCGACCTTCGTGGTCGTGCACCAGCCATGGTTTCCGGCCTTCGCCGACGACATCCCCTACAACGCGGCCCAGGTCGAGCTCGAGGAGGGTCCGCGACTCACGAGCAGCCTCGTCGAGGTCGCGAACGAGGAGATCGCCGTCGGCCTCGAGGTCGAAGCGGTGTTCGACGACGTGGACGACGAGAACACCCTCCCCCGCTTCCGGCCGCGCCGGCGCGGGTAACCCCGGGCCGCGGGCCGCCGCGCGCGAAGCAACCGGCGCGCCGATTCCCCTTCCCCCGGTCACAGAGGATAGCGAAAGCCGGTCATCTCCTCGCTGAGGCGCCACAGGCGCGACTGCGCATCGCGGTCGCGCGAAGCCGCCGAGCTCTCCACGGGACGGCACCTGACGAAGTAGCGCCCGCTCGTGCCCCCCACCGATTCGTCGGCGGCGAGGTAGTGGCTCGTCACCGCCCCCTTCTCCTCGCTGATGGCGAAGAGGCGCTGGCTCGCGACCGCGACGATCCGGGCGAAGCCGGAATTGTTGTGCCCGAACCGGCTCGCGACGAAGCCCGGGTGAAGGCAGTTCGCAGTCACGTGGCCCGCGGCGCCAAGGCGCTCGGCGAGGCGGTAGGTGAACAGGACGTTGGCGAGCTTGGACTGCTGGTAGGCCCGCCACCCGGCGTAGCGCCTCGCACCCTCGGGATCGTCGAAGTCCACCTGCGGCCCCTGGTGGGCGCGCGACGAGACGTTGACGATGCGCGCGCCTTGCGCCGCGCCCAGCAGATCGAGGAGCAGTCCGGTGAGGAGAAACTGACCCAGGTGATTGAGGGCCCAGGTCATCTCGATATTGTCGGGACCGGCGCCGCGACGGTGGAACCAGGCGCCAACGTTGTTCACGAGCACATCGAGCCGCGGCAGATTCGCTCGGAGCCGCATCGCGAGAGCCCGGATCTCCTCTTGCGATGCGAGATCGGCCCGCTCGAACCGGACCGCGCCGTTGCCCGTCTCCTCCCGGAGATCGGCGACCCGCCGCTCTCCCTTCTCCGGATTGCGCCCGACGACGATGACCCTCGCTCCGTCCCGGGCGAGGGCGCGGGCGGTCATCCAGCCGATGCCGTCGGTCGCCCCCGTCACGAGGCAAGTCTTGCCGCGCATTCGTCCTCCCGGCCGTTTCCCGACCCGCGCAAGCCACCGCCACGGACGCTCTCCCGGTAGCGCCGGATACGGCCGAAAAGTACCACGGGGAAAGCGATAGTGCCGGAACGAAAGGGCGACGGCGCCGGGCGCCCGGGGAGGTGCAATGCGTCAGGACGGTGCGCTTGCGGGGGGGCCGCCGGCCGGAAGCGACCGGCTCCCGCCGCGGGCGAAGCGGCGACGGGGCGCGAAGCCCAAGCGGCTCCCGCCGTGCCGGACACCGCTGCTCAGTCGCCGGCGCCCGCTTCGAAGAGCTCCTTCATCCCGAGCTTTCGCACCTTGCCCGTCGTGGTGAGCGGCAACTCTTCGGCCGCGACCAGCCGATAGCGGCGCGGCCGCTTGTACGCGGCGAGCGCCCCCGCGCTGTGCTCGCGCAGGGTCGCCTCGTCGACGCCGGAGCCCTCCCGCGGCACGACCGCCGCCACCACGATCTCGTCGCGCTCGGCGTCGGGCAGCCCGACGACGAACGCCTGCTCCACACCCGGGTGCGACATCAGGACTTCCTCCACCTCGACCGGCGCGACGTTGATGCCGCCCGTCTTGATCATCTCCTTGAGGCGCCCGCGATAGTGGAGGCGCCCGGAGTCGTCCAGGTAGCCGAGGTCACCGGTCAGGAACCAGCCCTCGTCGTCGAACGCCTCCCGGTTCCTGTCCTCGTCCCGGTAGTAGCCGCAGGTGACGTAGCCGCGGGCCTTGATCTCGCCGACCTCGCCGGCCGGCAGGGACCGCCGGGTCTTCGGATCCACGATGGCGAGCTCGAAACCCGGGAGCGGCCGTCCCACCGACGCGGCGCGCACCTCCATGGGGTCTTGCGCGTCGGTGACCGTGCAGTTTCCGTACGTCTCGGTGAGCCCGTACACGTTGCAGATCTCGGACGCGCCGAGATCGGCGAGGAGGCGCACCTGCTCCGGGGTGCCGATGGTGACCCCGGTGCGAAGCGACGCGAGGCGCTCGCGCCGGTACCCGGGGTGCTCGGCGAGCGCCCGCACCATGTTCGGGGTGGCGTAGACCACGGTGCAGCGCTCGCGCTCGATGAGGTCGATCGCCTCGCCGGCCTCGAATCTCTCCTGGAGGACGATGGTGCCGGCGTGGGTCATGAGGGCGAACAGGGCGTTCTCGCAGCCGAGCCCCCAGAAGAGCGAGACCGCGAGCCACAGCCGGTCGCCCGCGCGAAGACGCTGGCGCTCGCCGATGTGCCACATGTTCTCGATGAGGGCGAAGTGCTGGAGCTGGACCCCCTTCGGCGTCGAGGTCGAGCCCGAGGTGTAGAGGATGCAGCCGACGTCGGCCGGCTCGATCGCGTCCTCGGCCGCGTCGACCGTGCTCTCGGGAACCGCCATGCCGGCCTGCAGCGCCGCCTCCCACGACACCCCGCCCGGAAGCGTGCGCCCATCCGGGGCGAGCCGCACGATGTGGCGAAGCCTCGGGAGGCCCGCGGCCGCACCGATCTCCTGAAGCGCCGCCGTGTAGTCCTGACCGAGGAAGCGGTCCACCGTCACGAGCACGCTCGTGTCGGAGTGGTCGAGCATGTACGCAAGCTCGCGGCGCGTCGCCCAGGTGTTGAGCGAGACCATGACCGCGCCGAGGGAGAGGATCGCGAAGTACGCGATCAGCCATTCCGGCCGGTTGCCCATCAGGATCGCGACCTTGTCGCCACGGCGCACCCCGAGGGCGTGCAGGGCGCACGCGAAGCGGCGCGCCTCGTCGCGGAACTCCGGATAGCGAAGGCGCCGGCCCGCGCCGACGATGAACTCGACGTCGGGGTGACCCTCCGCGAGCTCGCCGAGCAGAGCGGGCACCGTGCGGGCCCGCGGCATCGAAGGCGCGGCCCGGCCGGGCGGCGGACCCGAACCGGCGACGACGGCGACGCTCATGCCGGCCGGACCCGCAAGCGCGTCGCGCCCGCATCCGCGCCCCGGCCGCACCGCCGGCGGCCGGACGAGTCCCGCCGAAGCCGGCCGGTCCGAGCGAACGAACCGCCGGGACCGCCTCCCTTCATCACTCCTCCCGTCGAACCGTCAGGCCGTCATGTGGCTCCCGCCCTCTTTGGGGTTCCGGGTTTCCCGCCGGCGGCCGTCGACGCCCGCACGCTCTGATGCCACTCCGCCCCGACCGCTCGCGCCTCCTCCTCGGTATCGAAGTCACGGGCAAGCGACAGGGAATCGGGGAGGATCGGCACCAGGACCTGCCGCCGCGGATAACGGCGCCGGTGACCATAGCTCACCGTCACCCTGCGAACGGCGCGCCCGAGCCGCCCGCAGGTCATGTTCCCGGACTTGAGCCCCATCGCCACCGCCGCGCCGTCGGCGACGAGGGCGGCGGTGAGGTCCGGCAGGCCGAGGGTGAAGAGCTGGCGCAGGTCCTCGCGCAGGGCATGCATGAGGATCCCGCGGAACATCGTGTAGCTGCGCTCACCGATCGGCCGGTTCCGGGTGCGATAGCTGAGGGCCAGCAACCGGTACACGAGCCCGATGCGAAGGGCGTCCGGATCGGCGATGATGAGATGTCCGGGCAGTATGGTGCTCGGCTCGGAGCGCTCGTCGCGACGAATGCGGTAGCGCGGCTTCCAGGAGGAAGGGCCGAGCATCGCCGGATCGTCGGGCACTTCCGCGAGCGGAAAGAACACGTCGCAGGGGGCCTCGTCGAAGTAGCGATCCATCGTCGTGCGGAGGGTCTTCACGTCCGGCAGTATGTCCCCGGCGAGAAAGGCGATGGGGCCATGGGGGTGGTCTTCGCGCACCGCCTCGAAAGCGGCGCGAAGGTTTCCCTCGAGCCGCCCGTTGCAGTCGACGAGCCGGGCGCCGGACACGAGGCCGGAATAGACCTTCGCGGGTCCCGCCACGTAAAGGTCGGAGAAGCGGTCGGAGGCGGCCAGGCGGTCGAGAATGCAGCTCACGAGGGGCTGCCCGTCGATCCGGAGGAACGCGGACTTGTAGCCGTTGAGGGCGCGATAGCCCTGCCCTTCGTCGGTCAGCCGGGCCGGGCGAGAGTCGCTGCCGGCGAGCACCACGAGCGGCGGCACGAGGCCCCGGCTCCTTTCGGATCCGGGGTGCGGCGCGGTGGGGCGATCACCCTCCATCATTCCCCCGCTCCGGTCGCGACGGACGCAGGCGCGAGCCACGCCAATCGGTCGCGGGGGCGATTGAGGAATTCGCCCGCCCCCGGGCGAAGCGCGGCGACGGGCGGGCATCGAAGGGAATCGGCTCGCACATGCGTTGAACTTTTACCATTTTTCGGCGGCTCCGGAAAATCGGGTCCGCGGCCGCGCTCCGCGATGGCGGAAACGGTGTCCACTCCCGACCGGCAAGGGTTTCGCACGGAGCGAGGGAGCGCCCCGGGCCCGCAAGCCGGGATCGGCACGCCGTCCCCCGACCGCGATCGCCGCATTCTAATCCGCTCGTCCCGCCAACCTCCCGCTGCTCCGACCGTGGCGCCCTCGCCCCGAAGATCGATGCGTTGCGCCGGTGGGCGCCGTCTTCATCTTCGCATCCGTCGCGATGGATTGGAGGCCGGGCGGCGGGTTACATTCCCTCGCGGCACCTTGAGGAGTTAACCGCCCGATGTCCATCCAGTTTCATGATCCGCGCGCCGAATCCTCGCGGCCGGTCGAGACCTACGGGCTCGCGGCCGCGCTCGACGGTCCGATCGCCATCGGTCTGCTCGCGAACGGATTCCCGGATTCGGTCGAGTTTCTGGAGGCCGTGGAGGAGGCGCTCGGCGAGTCGCTTCCCGAGGCTTCCTTCACCCGCTACGACAAGGGCGGACCCTCGGTTCCGGTCACCGCCCACCTCGTGGACGACATCGTCGAACGCTGCGACGCCGTCGTCGCCGCCTACGGGCATTGAGGAAGCTGCACTTCCGGCACCGTGCGTGACGGGATCGAGCTTGCGCGGCGCGGAATCCCCGCCGTCGCGCTCATTACCGAGGCGTTCTGGCCGCAGGCGGAGTTCGTGGCGCGGGCGGCCGGAATGCCCGGCGCGCCCCGCATCCGGCTTCCGCATCCGGTGGCGGGAACCGGACGGGCCAGCATGGCGGCCGTCGCGCGTTCGATCCGGCCGGCGATCCTGGCCGGACTCGCGGGCAGCGGGTAGCTGCCCCGCAGGCACGCGCCCGCCACAGGACCGTGAACGGCCACCGACCGACATGACCATCCCGAACCTGCTGAGCACGCCGGACGAACCGGCCGCCGTCGAGCTGCTGCACGGGCTGGAATGCACGGACGGGCTGCCGGTCGTCTTGCCGACACCGGAGCGCGTGGACCGCATGGTCCTCGCGACCGGTCTCGACCCCGACCTCGTGGTGGGAGAGATGGGCCCCCAGGGCGGCGCAGCGACGGTGCACAAGATCGCGATCAATGCGGTCATGGCCGGCTGCCTCCCCGACCACGTCCCCGTCGTCCTCGCCGCCATCGGCGCGATGTGCAAGCCGGAGTTCGACCTTGGCGAGATGCAGGGCACCACCCACTGCACCGCCCCCCTCCTCATCGTCAACGGCCCGGCTCGCGAGGCGTGCGGGGGCATCGCGTCGGGATTCGGCGCGCTCGGGCCGGGACACCGCGCGAACGCGTGCATCGGACGTGCGGTCCGGCTCGCGATGACGAACATCGGCGGCGCCCGCCCCGGGCGCTCCGACATGGCCCTGCTCGGCCATCCGGGGAAGTTCGCGTACTGTCTCGCCGAGGCGGAGGAGGCTTCGCCCCTGCCGCCCTTTCACACGTCGCTCGGGTATTCGCCGGACGCGAGCGTGGTGACGGTGGTGGGGGCGGAAGCGCCGCACTCGGTCATCCATTCGCCGGACGGCGACGACCCGCGCGCCGACGACCCCCTCCTCGACACCCTCGCCGCCGTCATCGCGAACCAGGGCAGCAACAACATGCACCTCGGCGGCGGCGGCGCGGTTACCGTGGTCCTCAACCCCGATCACGCGGCGGTGCTCGCGGGGGCCGGTCACGACCGGGCCTCGATCCGGGAAGCGCTGGCGGAGCGGGCAGCCCACCCGCGCCGGGCCATGCGCGCCCTCAACCCCAAGATGGTCCCGGCGGGCGACGACGACGACCTGCTGCACGCGGTGCGCGACCCGGCGAACGTCCTCGTCGTGGTGGGCGGGGCGGGCGGGCTCTATTCGATGGTCATGCCGTCGTGGTGCGGAGGCCCGCACGCCAACGTCGCGGTGCACGCCGCGTTCGAGCCGAACCCCTTTTGCGAGGTCCCCTGAGGGCTGCGCGACGGTCGCGAACGGGACCCACGGCCCTTCCCCTCTCCGGACCGCAAAGGAGCATTCAATGGCCGAGAACCGACACGCTTCGCTGATCCGTCACCAGGACGACATCGGTGCGTACGTACCGCCGGATCACCAGGGCACGGTCAACGTCCGGCTCGTCGACGGTGCGTTCTGCGGCCGGTTCGAGATGAACCTCGGAACCGTGCAGCCGGGCGGCGAGGCGGAGCCGCACTTCCACGAGACCGAGCACCAGGTCATGTACGTGATGGAGGGCGCGTGCGAAGTCACCCTCGGCGACGATCGCCCGGTCAGGTGCGGGCCGGGGACGGTGGTCCGGATCCCGCCGAAGCTCCTCCACCGCGTGGTGGCGGTCGGCGAGAGTCCGATGCGGGCCCTCGTCCTCTACAGCCCTCCCCTCGGCCCGCGGGACGAAGTTCCAGTCGATGCGTCCTGAGCGCGGCCCGGGAACCTTCTCCGGGGCGCCGCCGCAACATCGAACGCGATCCGGCAAGGTGGCGATGCGGCCGCTGCCTCCGGAGCCCGCTCTAATCGGCCGGGCCTCGAGCCGCCGGCAAGGAGTGACAGCATGAGCACCGCCCTAGAAGGCATCCGCGTCATCGACATGACCCACAACCAGGCGGGACCCGCCTGCACCCAGATCCTGGCCTGGCTGGGGGCCGACGTGATCAAGCTCGAGACGCCGGGCGCCGGCGACGTCGCGCGCACCAACATGGCCGACGAGCACGGCGAGAGCCTGTTCTTCCTGGTCCTCAACGCCAACAAGCGAAGCCTCACCCTCAACCTCAAGACCGACGAAGGCAAGGACCTGTTCAGGAAGCTCATGAGCCGTTCCGACGTGCTCGTGGAAAACTTCTCGCCGGGGGCGCTCGACCGGCTCGGCCTCGGCTACGAGATGCTGAAGGAGGGCAATCCGCGCCTCGTCTACGCAACCGTGAAGGGATTCGGGACGTACGGCCCGTACAGCGGCTTCAAGAGCTTCGAGCCCATCGCGCAGGCCATGGGCGGGGCAATGTGCGTGACCGGCTGGCCGGACGGTCCGCCGACCCTGACCTGGGCCGCCATCGGGGATTCCGGCACCGGCATGCACGCGGCGATCGGCATTCTCGCCGCTCTCCAGCAGCGGCACCGGACGGGGCGCGGCCAGCACGTGGAAGTCTCCATGCAGGACGCGGTGGCGAACATCCTTCGCGTGAGCCTGCGCGACCATCAACGGCTCGGCGGGGTGCAGGCCCGCACCGGCAACCAGCTCGGAAGGACGGTGCCGGGCTCGACCTACGCTTGCGCGCCGGGCGGCCCGAACGACCATGTCTTCATCTTCGCGCAGGCGCAGATGTGGCCTGCGTTCGTCGAGACGCTGGACATCGACGAGCTGCGCAACGACCCCCGCTTCGCCACCCGGGAGGCACGCTGGGAGAACCGCGACGCGTTGAACCCGATCATCGAGAGCTGGACCCGGCGGCGCACCAAGCACGAGGTGATGCGCCTTCTCGGCGAAGCGGGAGTTCCGTGCGGGGCGTGTCAGGACACCGGCGAGGTGCTGGATGACCCCCACCTCGCGGCGCGGGACATGATCGTCGAGCTCGATTACCCCGAGCGCGAGGGCACCTACCGCACGGTCGGCTGCCCGGTGAAGCTCTCCGACTCGCCGGTAGAGGTCACCCGGCCCCCAACCCTGGGCGAGCATACCGGGGACCTCCTCGAGGAGCTCTGCGGCGCCTCGCCGGAGGACCTCGAACGGCTGCGCGGGCAGGGAGTGGCATAGATTCGCCCTTGGCCGCCGCGCGCTATGGTGACTGCGCGCGCGTTGCGGCGGACACGGCATCGAGGGCGGTGACGGTCAGCGTGACGTCGCCGTTGACGAATGACCCTTGAGTGCCGGCGCAGGGCGGCGTCACGACCCCGGCCATGACGACCGGCCAGGTGGTGGCGCCGCTCACCGCCACGAGGGCCCAAACCCGGCGCCACCCCAGTCGGCTCAGTAGAGGAACTGGCCGCCGTTGACATGCAGGGTCTGTCCGGTGATGTGGGCGGACTCGCCGGAGAGGAGGAACACCGCGAGCGAGGCGACGTCCTCCGGGGACCCGATCCGACCGAGGGGGAGGGTCGGCCCGAGGGCTGCGAGCTCTTCCTCGCTCATCCCGTACCGCGGCTGGGCCGTATCCACGGTGCCGGGGGCGATCGCGTTCACCCGGATGCGGTGCGGGGCGAGGTCGAGGGCAGTGGCGCGGGTCAAGCCGATGACCCCCGCCTTCGACGCCGCGTAGTGCACCCCGTTTGGCGAGCAGCGGAACGCGGCCACGGACGCGAGGTTCACGACCGACCCACCGTTCCCGCCCTCGATCATGGCCTTCGCGGCGGCCTGGGAACAGCGGAACGTGCCCTTGAGGTTCACGTCGTGGACCGCGTCCCAGTCGTCGTCGGCGAGCTCAAGGAAGGGAACGCGGGGAAAGATCCCGGCGTTGTTGACGAAGCCGGTCAGCCCGCTCGAGCCGCCGAGCTCGACTCCCGCCTCGACGATCTTGCGCACCGCCTCCCAATCAGTGACGCTCCCGGGGACGAGGACCGCCCGGGCTCCGGCCGCCGCCACGTCGTCCGCGACCGCGCGGGCCTGCGACTCGTCGTCGAGCCAGTTGACGACCACGTTCGCGCCCTCCCGGGCGACCGCACGTGCGATCCCGGCGCCAATGCCCTGCTGGGCACCGGTGATCGCGACCGTCATTCCCTCAAGTCGCATGCTCCCCCTCCGTCGAACTGAACCGGCAACGATCCCGATACCCGACCCGGTACGGTCAGGCGGGCTCGCGGGCGAGGCGGGTCTCGACGAGGCGCGCGAAGAAGCTCGCCCCAAGGGGAAGCGCCCCGTCGTTGAAGTCGTAGCCGGGGTTGTGCACCTCGCACGAGCCCTCGTCGCCGCCGTTTCCGAGGTTGATGTAGCAACCCGGGACCCGTTCGAGCATGAACGAGAAGTCCTCCGACGCCATGATGAGAGGGGGATTTCGCTCCACGTTCTCCGCGCCGACGATCTCGGCGCAGATCGAGGCCGCGAACTCCGCCTCCGCCGGCGCGTTGATGGTCGGGCTGAAGATGGGGCGGAAGTCGAGGCGCGCCCGCGCCCCGAAGCTCTCCCCGACGCCCTTCACGATGCGCTCGAGGGACCGCTCGACGAGCTCCATCACCTCGACCGAGAACGCACGTACCGTGCCCCCGAGACGGGCGGACTGGGGGATCACGTTGTAGGCGTCGCCCGCGTGCAGCCGGGTGACCGATACCACCGCGGTCTCGGTCGGCGGGACGTTGCGGGCGACCACGGACTGGATCGCGCCGACGAGGTGCGAGGCGGCGACGACCGGGTCCACGCTCGACTCCGGGCGCGCGCCGTGCGCCCCGACGCCCTCGACCTCGATGTCGAAGAACGCCCCGCCCGCCATCATCGGCCCGGATCGGACCGCGAACTTGCCGACGTCGAGCTTCGGCCGGTTGTGGATGCCGAAGATCGCGTCGCACGGAAACTGGTCGAACAGTCCGTCCTCGATCATCGCCTGGGCGCCGCCGAGCCCCTCCTCGGCCGGCTGGAAGATGAAGAACACCTGGCCCTCGAAGTCCCGGGTCTCGGCGAGGTAGCGGGCCGCGCCGAGGAGCATCGCGGTGTGCCCGTCGTGCCCGCAGGCGTGCATCCGCCCGTCATTGCGGGAGCTGTACTCGAGGCCCGTCGCCTCCTGGATCGGAAGCGCGTCCATGTCCGCCCGAAGCCCCACCGAGCGGGGCGAGTTTCCGGATCGAAGCGCGCCCACCACCCCGGTGCGGCCGATGCCGCGGTAGACCTCGAGCCCGAACTCCTCGAGCCGCTTCGCCACCAGATCGGAGGTCCGATGCTCCTCGAAGCCGAGCTCGGGGTGGGCGTGGATGTCGCGCCGCCAGGCGGTCATCTCGTCGTGGTACGCGTCGATGCGCTCGACTGCGGACATGGTCAGGTCTCCTCGTTCGCAAGCAGGGATTCGAGCTCGTGGCGCTGCACCTTTCCGGAGGCGCTCCGCGGGAAATCGTCGAAATCGAGGAAGCGGATCCCCTTCGGCTGCTTGTAGCCGGCGAGCTCGGCGCGGCAGCGGCGGAAAAGGTCCGCGTCCTCGAGAGGCTCACCGTCGCGGCGCGCGACGAACGCGACCGGGACCTCGCCCCAGCGCGGGTCGGTCCGCCGCACCACCGCGGCCTCCGCGACCCGCGGATCGGCGAGAAGCACCTGCTCGATCTCGGCCGGATAGATGTTCTCCCCGCCGGACTTGATCATGTACTTCGCGCGGTCGACGAAGTCGAAGGTCCCGTCGGCGTGGCGCACCATGAGGTCGCCGAGGTGGAACCAGCCGTTCCGAAAGTCCTTGCCGTTGGTCTCGTCGTTGCGCCAGTAGCCGCTGAAGAGGGTGGGACCGCGGACCGCCACTTCGCCCGGGGTCTCGTCCGGGACGTCCTGGTCGTCGGCATCGACCAGGCGCACCTCGCAGAGGGGGCTCAGGGTCTTCGAGAGCCGCTCCGGAACCACTCCGGGGGGCAGTGAGCTCCCCGAGCAGGGCGGGCTCCCGGTCTCGGTCGAGCCGAAGGTGTTCGGGTACGGAGCGTTCAGCAGGCTCGTCAGCTCCGCGATTTCGGCCCGCGGCACCAGATCCGGCATGACCCCGACCGCCCGCACCCGCATCGGCGGGGACGGCTCCGCCTTGAGGGCGGCGATCATCCGCTCCGTCGTCCCCGGCATGGTGACGAGCCAGCCGAGCGGCTCGCGGGCTGCGATGCGCGCGATTCGGGGGGCGTCGAAGGCTTCCAGCACGATGACCTTGCCGCCGCCGAGCAGGGTCCCGAGGACCTGGTCCGCCCCGCCCATGTGGTAGAGCGGCATCCAGTCCACCATCGTGTCTCCGGGGAGGACGCCGAAGGAGAGGTGCCAGACGACGTTGCGGACGAGCTCCGCCCGGTGGCTGATCGCGGCCCCCTTGGGGAGCCCGGTGGTGCCGCTCGTGTAGAGGATGAGGAGGATCGCCTCGGGGTCGATGTCGTCGGAGGCGGACGGCGCCGGTGGCTCCGCCTCCGACCAGCGCGCGGCGAGCCCGTCGTCGAGCCGGTGTCGTTCGCCGGCCCCGTCGCCGCCGGGGCCGTCCACCTCGTCGAGCAGGGTCGCGAAGCGATCCGAGACCAGGGTCATCTTCGGTTGGACGAGCGAGATGCAGTGGCGAAGCTCGCGGGCCGTCAGCCGCCAGTTCTGGCACGCGAGGATGCAGCCGGTGCGGGCCGCGGCAAGCATCAGGGCGACATAGGCGGTGCTGTTTTCGGAGAGGATCGCGACCCGGTCCCCGCGCCCGATTCCGTTCGCGGCGAGCCACCCCGCCGCGCCGTCCACCAGCCGGTCGAGCTCGCGGTAGGTGAGCGCCCGCTCCCCTTCCTCGACGGCGGTCCGTTCCGGCCACGTGCGGACGGTGCTCCGGAACACGCCGTCGAGGTTGGCACGGCTCGCGGCCGCGACGAGCGTTTGGGGCGAGCCGGCGTTCACGGCCGCGGGACGATTGGGCACGAGGCGTTCACGCGCGGAAGTATAGCGACAGACATGGCCAGTCCCACCGCCGCGGCGGCCCCCGCCCTCCCATCGGCGCGTCGCACGTTCGGACCCCAAGCGCCTCGGAGAACCGGCACCCGGTCAACCGCGGGTGTTCGGACGAGGGTCCGGACGCCGGGCTTCGGGCGCACGCGAACCGCAACGAGACAGCACCTGCGCGCCCGGGTGTCGTCAAGCATTTCCGCCCTTGGGCGTCGACCAAGGAGAATGTGTCGTCTGTCTTGAACCGCAAGAGTTACCTTACGCGTCGAGTAATGACCGGCGCCGCAGTCGCCCTCCCCTCTCCGCGGCCCTTGAGCGGCCGATCCCGGCGGGGCCTGCACCCCGGGATGTCCCGAAACGCGACAGAATGTGAATTCGGGAACATCATCGCTACTGACACGAGGACTCGTTCACTCGCAGGTATCTCGCGATGAATCTGTCGAGAAGTTCTGAAACCGTTCGGAGAACGGAGGTGCCATCGCGCCCGTGCGTTCCCAACACACGATCAACCCACGTGTCAGCGAGGCCGCGCGTACCACTCGCAGGATCGTGTAGCCACTTGCCGAACCGCAAGGTGCTGCTGAAGGCGGGGCCGAGGACATGGACATCGACGTGCAGGGAGCGAGGGGGCATAACGTCGTAGAGAACACCCCTTCGCAGTAGGGAGTGGAAATCCGAGTCCGAACTCTCAGTGGCGTAGAGCCGGGCTGCACGCAACCGCGATTCGACCGCTGCCTTCAAGCTCTCCGAAGTCAGGCCAATCTTTTCCGCGTCGCCGTCCACGTTGACAAAGAAATCCATCGGCTGGCAACCGCTCCACAACTCGAACCGTCCGTCCGAGCTCAACGGAGGCGGCGGTTTCCGCTCTGGGCCGCACGATTCGCGCACGGCGCCAAACGCCTTGTCCCCCCACCGACTCCCGCCACCCCCCCGCTTTGCGGCGCAAAGTTTGCGGGCGGCCTCTCGGATGATGGTTTCGGCCTCGGCTTCGGCCTCGGAGAACTTGGGTCGATCCGAGAAGTCGATGTAAGGCACCTCCTCCGAGGCATGCAATGGCGCACCCGACACCAAGAGCGCGAGCAACGGGGCCACCCCGCGGATGAACAATGCCCTGCAACGAGACATGCGTATCGCGCTCGAACGGCTTGGCCTCGCCGGCCGACCGGCCGACACCAGGCAGTCCACGATACGCAGGGCATTCGGCAGATCGACCGCGTCGATCAACGTGACCCGGTCCGCCATCCCTTCCTCCTTCCATGCCCTCAGCAGGAGGACATGGATGAAGTGCTGCTGAACCGCCGCGAGTTGAAGGCGAAGGACGCGGCTGAAGCTCCGGAGATCCGCGTCGTTCATCCGTCCCTCCCGTGCAGCGTCCCCGAGCCCGGCCGGCGTCGTCTCGGGACGCTCCGATCATTGATCATCATATGGTGGAAACCAGTCTTGGAGAGTCCTCTGAAGCTCGTTGAAGGCGGGGTCGTGGCAACCTTCAAACCCGATAGAAGCCGCCAACTCCTTGAACAGGGCTGAAGACAAGACCCTTCTTTTGCATTGGAGGGCCTGCCTCGTTGCCTCCTTCGGATTGGTCGGCTTGGACTGCCGGCCGAGCCAAAGGCCCTGCTCCTCGAGCCACGCCCGAACTTGGTCGAAGTCGCGACCCCATCCCAGCGCATGAGCCGTCTCTGCGGACGGGCTCCAGATCCAAGAATCCAGCTTGGGCGCGATGACAATGGCCTTCGAACGACCCTGCCAACCATTGCGTTCGAGCTGTAATTCGACTACCTGCTGGACCTCCTCCCGCGGAGCCTTGCTGCCACATCCTTCATGATCGAACACGACGAGCGCACACCGATACTGGTTGATCAACGGGCGCAGGAACTCGACTGCCTTGGTTCGACAACCCGGATCGGATTCCGGGTGTCGGCGGACATCGAACGAAATCGGGCGTATGCCCAAATCGGCCCGGCGCAGCTCGATCAGGACTTCCAGGGAGGCGGCGATGTGCTTGTCCGCCGCCAACACGATGAGCTTCGAGGGGTCAACGTCGGCTTTCACCAAGGACGCCCGCTGCAAAGAACACGCTCAGGTTCGGATCCCCTTGCCAGTCCCTGAGCCCAGGGTGCGCTCGGGCCGGAATGACGTCCGTGGCTCCCTCCGTGTCCTTCGCAAAACACAGCACATGCTCCAGATCCGCATGGCTAAGAAAGATCGGGGAGTGGGTGGCCAGCAGCACCTGCGAGTCGTAGACCGATGACAAGGCGTCGTACACGTCCTGCATCACACCGGGATGCAACCCGTTTTCCGGCTCTTCCATCAGGTAGACCTTGTCCGAATCGAGGAGATAGGCCGGCAGGGTCAACGCCAACAGGCGCAGGGTTCCGTCTGAAACTCGCCATGAAGGCACCTCCACCCCGGTCCCGTACCGAAGCACTAGGTAACAATGGCGATCGTCCTCGCGCTCGACCACGCGCAGGTCTTCGATCTCGGGCAGTGCAGCGCGAACGTGGGCGATCCAGCCCTTGAACACGCTCTCTTTCTCTTCCCGAAGCTGACGGATGACCCGTGGGAGGTTCGAGCCATCGGGCGCAAAGCCCTCCCGCCGACGGGAGGGAGGACTGGGTCGGCGCATTCGGGCACTGTCCAAGAACAGTCTCTGCAGGCCAGTTTCCAGCAACCGCTTGACGCGGGTGGAGACCGGAAATCGATTGGGAGACTCCGGAAGGTTTCCCAACGTGGACCGAACCGGACCGAACGAAATGCTCGTCGCCCAGCCCTTCCCTGCCCGTTCCGATACCTCGACGTTGAAGTTGTCGCGTGCCGATCCGGACTTGCTCAGGATCGTCCTCGACCTCGGTCGCCCACCGCCGACCAGGATGGTTTCGGGGCCATCATGGGGTGCGGGAAACTCCAATACCTCCTGACGAGGGCGATCGACTCCGCGGGGCATCAGGAGACCCCGTTCGGAATCGATGCGTATACCGTCCCCGTCCTCTCTGATCGCGACTTCGTAGCGAAACAGCTCGAAGCTCTTCTCCCCGGGGAGCTGCCCCTTTACGTCGCCTGGAATGTCGAATTCCACCGCGAGCTCGAATCCGAGCTCCCCCGCGGGCCGTCTCCAGACCAGATCCTGAAAGTTCCGGGTACGTTTCTCCACGGCCTCCTCGAGGCCACCGGAGACCATGTCGCCCAGGAACGCGACGACGTCGAGCAGCGTGCTCTTGCCGCTCGCGTTGGGGCCGACCAGAACGTGAAAGCGGTCCAGAGAAACGTCCACGTAACGCAGACAGCAATAGTTCCGGGCTTGGATGCGACGAATCATGGGGCAAGGCTACACCAGCAACTCCTAGCGCGGGGCAGGAGCGGATCGGCAGTGGATTCGCGACGGATCGCCGCCTTTCTTCCTACGAGCACCGTGTTCACTCCAGGTGCGAACGGCGGACCAAAACTAGCCCATGTCCGGACCACCCGGGAGAGGAATGCGCCCCCGCCACGGGCAGGATCGAGCACCCGAAACGCGACAGAATGTAGATTCTGTAACACCACCAAGGGCCAAACGCCACCCGCATTCCGTTCCAACAGCTGACGGTCACGATCAGCGGCGGGGGTCGTAGACGAAACTGTCGATGAGAGCCGCCCGCATCGACCACAGCCCGCGCTCTCTCTTCGACCGGACCCGACCGTCCGCGTACCACGGAAGTTCGTACAACCTTTCCAGCAGGCGACGGTGGTTTTGGGGCTTTCCGAGCGTCGTTCGCGCAAGCCCGAACGACTCGCTCAGCCCATGTCGTGACCCGTCATTAACCGACACAAGCCTGTCCGGACGCGCCAGCGCCAGCAATCGCGTTACCACACCGGGACCGAAACCGGCCAATCCCCCCGCCCGTCCGGCATAGGTCCTCGAGCATCTCGACGGCCACGTCGACAATTTCGTCGTCACCGGCCTTTATCACGCGATCCACAGACCGCCGTAACCGCCTCAGGACTCGCCGATGGTCCGGCTCGCGCGAGTGCAGGAACACCTGCTTCGCGGTTCCCGCCGCGCCCAACGATCCGAGCAGCCCCCAAGCCCCTTCCCGGTCGTCACGCAATCCCAGCAACATTGCCGCGCGTTGCGCCAACAATCCGATCCAGCGTTCTGACCGAGCGACGGACCCGGCCTCGGCGATCGTGTGCACGTAGCTGTGCGTCTCCCCGAGCACCGACCATCGATATCCTTCGTCGAGCCAGGACTCGTTGCACGCTTCGAGCGCCGCCACGTAGCCCTTCCATCCATCCGCGCTGCGAAGAAGGGCAAGTCGCTTCTTCGTCCCTTGGTTGGCACGTCCGACCACACCCGTCAGACCGCGCAATACGCCTTGGCTGCGGCGCCGCTCTCGGTACTTGTCGATCGCGTCCGGTGCCAGCCGACCGCACGCCCTCCAGCGACGCGCGAACCATTCCGCCGCACCGGCCACATCGTCGGTCTCGTGCACCGCCTCCTCGTTGCGGGCGAATCCCGCACCGGTGAAGTTCGCGCTGCCAATCCACGCGCAGGACTCGGCGGACCCGTGGAATATGTAGATCTTCGGATGAAAAATCGGCCCATTGTCCTTGGCCAGGCGAAGCGTTCCGATCTTGCACAAACGTTCGAGCGCCTCCGGGTGCGTCGCGTTGCCGTAGGTGCCGACGATCGCGCGAACGTCCACACCTCGGACGTCTGCCGCCTTGCAGAGCAGATCGAGCGCCGCTCCCTCCGTTGCCCATGCCGTCGCGATTTCGACCCGGTTCGATCGGGCTAGATTCGTCTCGAACCGTGTCTTCAACGCGCTTGTGGTAAGAAACATGGTCTCCTACCGGTTGCCCTTCTTGGCCCCTCGCAAGCGGACCGTGCCAAGCCTGTCCATCGAGACTTCATGGTTCTTCTTCCTCCGCGTCGGCTCATGCCGCTCGCACCTGATTGTGACCCGAACTCCCGCCCGACGCCCGCAGCCTTCTGGACGCTTCCTCTGGTAGTTTTTCTCGAAGAGCCTCCGAGACCGTGCGGGGGGCCCTCACGGCGAAGATGACGAACCGTCTGCCGGCTCCCGTAGAACGGATGCTCCAGGTACAGCTCGTCGAGCCGGCGCTTCAGCGCCTTGTCCTCGGCGCTCGCCCCGCGGGGCGTGTAGTACACCGACGAGCGACTCAAGCCAAGCAGCTCGCTCTGACGCCGCACGCTCAACCGACCCCCGCGTTCGACCATCGCCAAGCGCTCCGCGCGACTCAGCTCCCCAACCCACGCAGAAAAAATCTGCGTTCCACCGCCAGCTCACCGATTCTTGCGTGCAGCGCGCGGATCGTCTCCTCATACTCCGAACGACCCTTCGACCGCGAACCCGAAAACACCGCGTCCAGGCCCTCCACCGCCTGGCGCTTCCAGGCGCTGACCTGGTTCGGAGGAACCTGGTGCTTCGCCGCGATCGCCTGAACCGGCTGATCCCCCCGTAGCGTTTCGAGCGCCACTCGCTTCTTGAAGGCCGCCGTGAATCGACGCCGTCTCGTCGCCATACCCTTGCCCTCCTGCAGGCTCCGAGTACACC
>JAPOPW010000028.1 GCA_026712715.1 Immundisolibacterales bacterium
CCGGCGTTTGCACTCCGCGCTGGGGTACCTGAGCCCGAACGAATTCGAACGCCGCGCCGCCGCGCCGGAGTGCCCGATGGGCACCGAGGGGCATCGCGAACAAGGCGCTCTCGAGCCCTTGCGGATCGATCAGCCGGAGATCCACAACCACCCTCGGAGGAAACCCCCAACACCGGTCTCCGAAAAAGATTCCCTTCCATCGGCTATCGTTCACCTCAGTGCCGGTGACGACAGCCCTCAACCGTCCACACGATCGGGTTAACCCCAGCCACACCGGGGTCTCGGAAGAGTGCCGGATGTGTTCTCATTGCGGGATGTCCGACTCAGTCATCACGGCCAACAACGATTCCAGAACGATTACCCGGGTGGCGTTGCGGAACTACAAGAGCATCGCCACCTGCAACGTGTCGCTGGCACCATTGACGATCCTTGTCGGCCAGAATGGTGCCGGCAAGAGCAACTTCCTGGATGCGCTGCGGTTCACCGCGCAAGCTCTGCGCTTCTCGCTAGACCATGCGGTGCGCGAGCGCGGCGGGATCAACGAGGTCCGGCGGCGGTCCTGAGGTCATCCGAATCATTTCGGGATCCGACTCGATTTTCAGCTTCCGACCGCGACAGGCTGGTATGCGTTCGAGGTCGGCGCACGGCCGAAGGGCCGCTACGTCGTGCGGAAGGAAGAGTGCTCCGTCAGCGCGATCGAGCGGGAACAGTCCGGCGCGTTTCGTGTCGAGAATGGCCGGATCGCGGCCAGCACGTTCGCTCATCCGCCGCCCTCCGGAGGCGACCAGCTGTATCTGATGCAGGTGGCAGGATATCCGGCGTTTCGGCCGCTCTACGACGCGCTGGCCGGAATGGGCTTCTACAACTTCCATCCCGGGCAGATTCGCGAGCTTCAGTCGCCCGACCCCGGCGATCTCCTCAAGCCGGATGGTGGCAACATTGCCAGTGTTCTTGCGAACCTCAAGGCCGATTCGCCCGACACTGCGTTGCGGGTAGCCGAATATCTCTCCAAGGTGGTGCCCGGCACCGTGGGGATGGAGCCGAAGACGGTGGGACCCAAGCTGACGCTCGAGTACCGCCAGAGAGTGCGTGGGGACCAACACCCCTGGCATTTTCTCGCCAACAACGTTTCTGACGGCACGTTGCGGGTGCTCGGCGTGCTGGTGGCGCTCTATCAGGGGAGAGGCACGGATTCCGCCAACGCAATGCTGGTCGGAATTGAAGAACCTGAGGGTGCCCTCCACCCCGCCGCGGCAGGGGTGTTGACGGATGTGTTGCTGGAGGCGAGCGAGCGGGTGCAGGTTGTCGTCACGAGCCACAGTGCCGAGTTGCTGGATCGAGACACGATTCCGCCCGATGCCATGCGGGCCGTAGTCTCCGAAGACGGAGAGACGCGGCTTGCCCCGCTCGACGACACAAGTCGAACCATGCTTCGCGATCATCTGTTCACCGCCGGTGAGTTGCTTCGTTTGGATCAGTTGACGCCCGATCCGGACCTGTCGAGACCAAGGCAGTTGAACCTCTTCCGCGACGAGGCGTGATCGTTGACGAAGATCGTCGCAATTGTCGAAGGCGACGGCGGGGTGGAAGCCGTCCGCGTGCTAATTCGACGAATCGGTGCGGAGGTGTCCCCGCTCGTTCCCCCGGAAATTCTGAGGCCGATTCGCGTGCGTCGTCAGAAGGTTGTGAAGGAGGGCGAGCTGGAGCGATACGTTGCGTTGGCGGCCGCTCGTGCGGGCGACGGCGGTCGCATTGTGATCTTGCTCGATGCCAATGGGGATTGTCCCGCGGAGCTCGCTCCGATCATCCTGCAACGTGCCCGCGCGGTGAGCCCGGACCGCCGAGTCGAAGTGGTATTGGCGAAAAGCGAGTACGAGGCATGGTTCCTCGCGGCGATCGAGTCGATTGCCGGGACCCGTGGAATTCACCCCGACGCGTCCGCTCCGGTTGACCCGGAAGCGATTCGCGGTGCCAAGGAGTGGCTCCGGATGCGTGGACCATATCGCCCGACCGCCGATCAGGCTGCGCTGACGGCACGTTTCGATATGGTATTGGCGCGTGAACGTTCTCCGACATTCGACAAGATGTGGCGTGCGACGGCCGCGCTGCTGCGCTGATCGTCGAAGGACACATACGACGCAGTCAAGACGAAGACGGGAGCCACCTCGAGGGGGAGCGGCGGGCGCCAGGCCCAAGCGGCGCGAATCGATCCCGGTCACCCCCTGGTCCCTTCGTTGACGATCCGGATCGCGACGCGAACCCCACCGCGGCGTCGCGGTGCCGCGTCGTGCAGCCACGGCCGACAACCGGCGAGACACCTCCGGGTGCGTGCCATACTCCCGACATGCGCGGGGACATCGTCGTCATCGGTGGATACGTTTCAGGGTCGAGCATCGCGTGCCACCCGGCGCGAAACGGGCGGGCCGGAGACGGGTTCATGATGGAGATCGAAGTCGACCTGCCTTCCCCCGGTGCGCTCCCGACCCGGGTTCCGTCGATCTCGACCCTGGGAGTCGATCTTCGGAGTTTCCCCGTGCGCGGAGATCGGATCGGCCCCCATGCCCCATGCACCGGCTCTCGACGCGACGCCCGCGCGCCCGGGGTTCGCTGCGTCGCGGAAGAGGCATTCCGGCTCGGCACGGACTCCCGCCCTGCCGGGAATGCAGGTCGATGATTGCAGACGACCGTCGCGTGGTGCCAAGGCGATGAAACGGGTGCGGCGCGTCGCCTGTATCGGCGAGTGCATGATCGAGATGTCGGACTGGGATCCGGCAGCCGGTACCGCGCGCGTCGGGTTCGCCGGTGACGTGTTGAATACCGCGGTCTACCTGGCGCGGCTGCTGCACGACAGGGACGTCGACATCTGCTTCGTCAGCAACGTCGGCACCGACGGGTTCTCGGACCGCATGGTCGCGCAGTGGGAGGAAGAGGGTATCGACTGCCGCCTTGTCGGCCGCCGCGCCGACCGCCTGCCGGGGGTCTACGCCATCGAGACCGACGCGGCCGGCGAGCGCTTCTTCCGCTACTGGCGAAGCGAAAGCGCAGCGCGCACCCTGTTTGCCGGACCCGGACCCGGACCCGGACCCGGACCCGAGCTTCACGAACTTGCGGCCTTCGACGCGATCTACCTGTCCGGCGTGACGCTCGCCGTGCTCTCCCCGGCGGTTCGCGAGGCACTCGTAGAAAGTGCAAAGGAATTGCGCGCACGTGGCGGGGTCGTCGCCTTCGACGGCAACTACCGGCCGGTGCTCTGGCCGGACGTGGCGACCGCGCGCGAAGCGCTGGACCGGATGTGGGCGCATTCGACGATTGCGCTGCCTTCGGCCGACGACGAGGCGGCGGTCAATCCCGGGTGCGATCCCGCCTCGCGGATCGCTGCGCTCGGTGCGACGGAAATCGCCGTCAAGCGCGGCTCCGCCGGACCCCTCCTGTGGCCGGGAGCCGACGATGAGAACGGCTACGCTGCGACCACTTCGGTCATCGACACGACCGGTGCCGGAGACGGCTTCAACGCCGGCTATATCGCCGCGCGGCTGACCGGGCGTGATCGCGCGGCGGCCGCGGCGGCAGGGCACGCGCTGGCACGCGTGATCGTCGGCCATCGCGGCGCGATCCTGCCGCGGTCGGCGTTCGATGCGGCCGCCGGCGAGATCGCGGCATGATGTCGGCGCGCGCCATCGTGACCCGCGGGCCGCTGATCCCGGTGCTGACGATCGCCGATCCCGCGCATGCGTCGCCATTGGCCAAGGCGCTCCTTGCGGGCGGCGTCACCGTGCTCGAGGTGACCTTGCGCACGCCCGCGGCCCTCGAGGCGATTTCCGAGATCGTGCGGACCTGCCCGGCGGCAGCGGTCGGCGCGGGCACGATCCGCGATCCCGACCAGCTTGCCGCGGCAATTGACGCCGGAGCCGCCTTCGGCGTCAGCCCGGGGACGACCACCCGTCTCGCCGCCGCCGCTGTGGAGAGCGGGCTCGCGTTCCTGCCCGGCGCGGCGACGGCGTCGGAGGCGATGACACTGGCCGAATGCGGCTTCGACGTCGTGAAGTTCTTCCCCGCCGACGCCGCCGGCGGCGTCGCGACGCTCAGGGCGTGGCAGGCACCGTTGCCCGATCTCCGGTTCTGCCCGACCGGCGGGGTGACGCGCGACAACGCGGCCGACTACCTGGCACTGGCCAATGTTGCCTGCGTCGGCGGTTCCTGGGTCGCCCCGGCGGGTCGCGTCGCTGCGGCCGATTGGGCCGGAATCACCGACCTGGCCCGTGCGGCGACCGAGCACCTGACGCGATAGCGCCCGGACGGCAGAGGATTCGCGTGCCGCGGCCGGACTGAGCCCGCGCGCCGGGGGCAAGCTTCGCCGTTGCAGCACCGGATCGCCCGGAACGGCCCCCGATGACATGGAAGAATGGGAGCAACGGGCCGGTAGGAATCCGCGCGCCTGGGAGGTAGGCTCTGCGCCCCATTGCCCCCGCTGCCGAGGAGACCCGCCATGACGGCGTACCGGATCGTCGCTGTCGCAATGCTCGCCGCGGTCGGAACCGCGTGGGCGCAGGACTCGGGAAGGGAGATCCGGGACTCCCTCGCCGAGAAGCTCGACGTTTTCAACCTGTGCCCCGTGGAAGAGCGCGTGGACCTTTTCGTCGACGAGCTTCCGGAGCACGCCGCCAACGCGGGGCTCACGACGAAAGCGGTCCGCGAAGCAATCGAGAGCCGCCTTCGTGGTGCCCGTCTTCACGACCGGAGCGCGGGTCCGCTCCTGCACGCCAGGTTTGCCATTGGCGTGCCGGAAGAGGGACATGTTCCGTTCTATTCCATCGAAATCTCGTTTCTCCGCGAACTGTTCGCGGAGCGTGCCGGGCTCTTCGCCCTCGCCGAGACCTGGTCCACGGCCGGATCCGGACAGGGAGATGCCGACTCGTTCCTTGCGCATCTCGATGGTCTCGTCGGCGAGTTCATTGCCGAACATGTTCGGGTACGCGGCACCCGAGCGTGCATCGAGCTGCGCCGGCAAGCCGCCGCGGGAGCCAAGTCCCCGGGGAGCGGCTGAGACCCCCGGGTCGACTAGACGACTTCGCGCAATCTCGCGGCGGTGTCCGGTCCCTCGGGGTGACTTCGAAACGGTGCCTCCGGCGACGCGCGACCGGGCACCGCCCTGGCTCTGCCGACCTCTCGCGACCGGATTCGGTGCGATTCATCGTCCTCGGCCTGTAGAGTAGGGGGACTTGGCAGACCATCTGGACGGAGACCCGATGCCGGACTTTGACGTAATCGTGGTGGGGGCGGGAAACGCCGCGCTCGCCGCCGCCAACTCCGCCCGCGAAGAAGGCGCGGAACGGGTCGTGGTGCTCGAGAAGGCATCCGAGCCGGAACGCGGCGGCAACACCTATTTCAGTGGTGGCCTGCTGCGAATCGCGTTCGGCGCGCCACGCGCGCTCGAACCGCTGCTGCCGGATGTCGAGAGCCGGCTCCCGGGGTTTTTCGACAACGTCGAGCCCTACACCGAAGAGGACTTCCACTCCGACTTGCGCCGGGTGACGGCGGACCGCGCGGACCCGACCCTCGCACGGATCCTCATCGGCAATTCATACGACACCATCCGCTGGATGCACGAGACCGGAGGCATCCCGATGGAGGCGGCGGTCGCCCTGGCCGGCATCCGGGTGGGCAATCGGGTGAAGTTCCAGAAGGGCGCCATCGTTCGGGCCCGCCAGGAAGGGGTAGGGCTCTCCCGGCACTGGTTCGCTCGCTCCGAATCGAACGGGATCGAGATCCGTTACGGGACCGGAGCGATTGCGCTTCTCCGGGACCGGCGCGGCGGGATTGCCGGTGTCGAGGCGCGGACCCCGGCCGGAGTCGAGGAGCTGAGCGCGAGGGCGGTGGTTCTCGCGTGCGGCGGCTTCGAAGCGAACGCGCAGTGGCGGGCGCAGTACCTTGGCGCACCCTGGGACCATGCCAAGGTCCGGGGCACGGCCCACAACCAGGGGGACGGACTCCGAATGGCGCTCGATGCCGGCGCGCTTCCCCGCGGTCAATGGAGCGGGCGGCATTCGACTCCCATCAGCAACGAATGGCCGGACTTCGCGGATCGGAAGCGAACCGACAAGAGCAACCGACTGTCGTATCCGTTCGGGGTGATGCTCAACCGGGCCGGGCGTCGTTTCGTGGACGAAGGGGAGGACCTCGGCCTCTACACCTACGCGAAATACGGCGGCGAGATCCTCCGCCAGCCGGGTTCGCTCGCCTGGCAGATATTCGACCGGAAGACGATGCACCTTCTCGAGCCCCGCTACCGCACGAGCGAGCCGATCACCTCCGATACTCTCGCGGGTCTCGTCGCGCAGCTCGAGCTCGACGACCGTACGCAGGCGCTGCGCACCCTCGAGGCGTACAACGAGGGTGCGTGCGACTCCTCCGGCTTCGATCCGACCGCCCTCGACGGGCTTTCCACCTCCGGGCTCGAGCCGCCGAAGTCGAACTGGGCGTTGCGGCTCGACGATCCGCCCTTCGCCGCATATTCGGCCACCGGCGGCATCACCTTCACCTTCGGCGGGCTCGCGATCGACGAGCAGGCCCGGGTGCTCGGCACGGACTGGCGTCCGATCTCCGGGCTGTACACCTGCGGCGAGATGGTCGGGGGACTCTTCCACTTCAACTATCCGGGCGGCACCGGACTCGTTTCCGGAGCGGTGTTCGGGCGCATTGCCGGTCGGTCCGCCGCACGCCTCGCCGCCGCGCGCTGAGGCTCGCTCGTCGGTCCCCGCGGGAGTGGCCGCCGTGAGAGGCGACACTTTCGCCGGGCCGGATCGCCGAGCGGGGTCGGCTCCCGGGCCGGATCGCGCGGTTGATATGACGGGCGGCCACGACTAGACTTCGCGCTCTGGCGGGAAGTGCCCTGTCCGGCGTATCGTGCGTCCGGCGAGACAAGGCGGCGCCCCGCAGCGAACCAACGGCGCCGCCGTTTCGGTGGTGCGTGAGGAAAGTGGGCGGTCAGCCCACTTTTTGTTTGTGGACGGCTTGCATCGGAGGGTTGAAACGGCGGCGATGATGTCATCGCGGGAAAGGCGGATTTGCGATCTCCTGGAGCCATCGGTCGCGGCGCTCGGCTACGAGCTCGTGGGGGCCGAGCTGGAACCTGCTGACGGGCGATCGGTACTTCGGGTGTTCATCGACCAGAACGCGGGCATCACGGTCAGGGACTGCGAGCGCGCGAGCCGGCAGATCGGTGCGGTGCTCGACGTGGAAGACCCGATCCCGGAGACCTACGTGCTCGAGGTTTCGTCTCCCGGAATCGACAGACCGCTCTTCAGCGAAGACCACTTCGTCCGTTTCGCAGGCCATACGGTGCGCCTTCGAACCACGGAGCCGATGGACGGCAGGCGCCGATGGACGGGCCGCCTGGTCGCCTGCCACGAAGGAAACGTCGTGGTCCGGGAAGGTGACGAGGATCGGAAGATCCCGCTCGAGCTGGTCGGAAAGGCCAATCTTGTGCCGGAGGTATGAGCAGATGTCGAAGGAGATCCTTGCCGTCGTCGATTCGGTGTCGAACGAGAAGGGGGTCGACGCGGGCATCGTGCTGGAAGCCATCGAGTTGGCGCTCGCGAGTGCGACCAAGCGCCGCCACGTGGCCGACATCGATGTGGAGGTATCCATCGACCGGGAGACCGGGGAGTACACCACGCATCGGCGTTGGCAGGTCGTCCCGGACGACGACGAGGACGTACCGGTCGAGGACGAAGAGGAACCGTTCGAGTTCGACCCGGAACGCCATGCCCGGTTGAGCCAGGCGACCGGCGATAATCCCGAAATTTCCCTCGGGGACTACATCCGCGAGCCGATGGCGGTGTCGTTCGGCCGAATCGCCGCCCAGACCGCCAAGCAGGTCATCGTGCAGAAGGTGCGCGAAGCCGAGCGCGCGCAGATCGTCGAGGCGTATCAGGACCGGGTCGGTGAGCTCGTGACCGGTTTCGTGAAGCGCCTCGACCGTGGGAACATCATTCTCGATCTCGGCGGAAACGCGGACGCGATGGTCACCCGCGACGAGCTCATCCCGAAGGAGGCGTTGCGGCCGGGGGATCGGGTGCGCGGGTACCTGCAGGCGGTCGTTCCCGAATCACGCGGTCCGCAGCTTCAGGTCAGCCGCACCTCGCCCGAGCTTCTCAAGGAGCTGTTCCGCATCGAGGTACCCGAGATCGGGGAAGGACTCATCGAGATCATGGGTGCCGCCCGCGACGCGGGCCTGCGGGCCAAGATCGGGGTCCGTTCACTCGACCCCCGCATCGACCCCGTCGGGGCGTGCGTGGGAATGCGCGGTTCACGGGTCCAGGCGGTCTCGAACGAGCTTGCCGGAGAACGGGTGGATATCATCTCCTGGGACGAGAATCCGGCCCAGTACGTGATCAACGCGATGTCGCCGGCGGACGTGGTGTCCATCGTGATGGACGAAGAAGCGCGCTCGATGGACATCGCGGTCGACGAGAGCCAGCTCGCGCAGGCAATCGGGCGCGGTGGACAGAACGTGCGCCTCGCCATGCAGCTCACCGGATGGAGCCTCAACGTCATGACCGAAGCCGAGGCCGAGGAGAAGAACGAGGCCGCCGCGGAGCAGATGGTCCGAGGATTCAAGGAAGCGCTCGAGGTGGACGAGGAGATTGCAACCATCCTCGTCCAGGAGGGCTTTACCGGAGTCGACGAGGTTGCGTATGTGCCGATCGAGGAGCTCCAGCAGATCGAGGAGTTCGACGAGGAGCTCGTCGACGCGTTGCGGGCCCGGGCCCGGGACGTGCTGGTCACGCAGGAGATTGCGCGCGAAGAGGAGCTGGGAGGCGGCGTTCCCGATCAGGACCTCGTCGAGCTCGAGGGAATGGATGGCGACCTGGCGCGCCGACTCGCAACCCAGGGAGTGATCAGCCGCGACGATCTCGCCGACCTGGCGACGGACGAGCTGGTGGAAATGACGGGTGTCGATGCGGAGCGTGCAGGCGAGCTCATCATGGCCGCCCGCGCGGCGTGGTTCGAAGACGATGTTGCGTAGGGGGATGTCCGAATGGCCGAAGTGAGCGTCAGGGAGTTTTCCGAGACGGTAGGCACCCCCATCGAACGCCTGCTGGCCCAGCTCAGCGAGGCGGGCCTTCCCCATGCGGCGGAGGCCGATCTGCTGAGCGAGCAGGACAAGGAGAAGCTGCTGTCCTATCTGCGCCGCGTCCACGGAAAGGAGGAAGACCCGGCAGCGCGCTCGCCGCGCAAGAAGATCACCCTGAAGCGCCGCCAGGTGAGCGAGATTTCCATCGCCCCCTCGCCCCGCGAGACGCGGGGTGTGGGAGGGCGTCCCGCCGCCCGCAAGCGAACCGTGAAAGTGGACGTGCTTCGCTCGCGGACCTACGTTCGCCCGTCGGACGAACCGGCGGGCCCGACCGTCGAAGTGCTCCGCGAGCAGGAGGCGGCGAAGAGTCACCTCGTGGAGGAAGCGCGCGCCCATCGCCGGACGTTGGACGAGAGGCTGCGCGTGGACAACGAAGCGCGCGCCGAGGAAGAAGTGCGTCGCCGGCGCGATCTGGAACAGGCGGAAGCACGCGAGCGGGAGCTGGCCGAGGAGAGAGCGCGCGAGGAAGCCGCCCGCGCGCAGGCGCAGGCCCAGGCCGCGGCGGAAGCGGCCGCCCGGGGCGCTCCTGCGGCCACTGGCGGAGGGGAAGCGGCGGCGCCTGCCGAGCCGGATCGGGCCGTCGAGCCGGCCGCCCCGGATGCGGCGCAACCGGCGTCCGATGCGGCTGCGAAGCCGGCGCGCAAGGACGCGCCGCGCGCTCCTGCCCGCGAGCCCGGGCGAGGCGACGCCCGGCGAGGCGATCGGAAAGGGCGCGAGGATCGCGAGCGGCGCAAGGATCGCGGGGAGCTTCATGTGCGTTCCGATCGGAGCGGGCGTCGACGCACGCGACCGCGCCGCCAGATCAGGAGGGCCGTCGCCACCCAGACTCAGCACATTTTCGAACGGCCCACCGGACCCGTCGTTCGGGAAGTCAGCGTGCCGGAGGCAATCACCGTCGGCGAGCTCGCCCACGCGATGTCCATCAAGGCCGCGGAAGTTCTCAAGACGTTGATGAACCTCGGATCCATGATGACCATCAACCAGACCCTCGATCAGGACACGGCGACCCTCGTGGTGGAGGAGATGGGCCATATCGCGCGGCAGATCAACACCAATGCCCTGGAGGAGGAGGTCATCGCGGCTGCCCAGACGGACGACGGCGCCACTCTTCCGCGTGCACCGGTAGTGACGGTGATGGGTCACGTCGACCACGGCAAGACCTCCCTGCTCGACCGGATCCGCAGCACCGACGTGGCGGCCGGAGAGGCGGGTGGAATCACCCAGCACATCGGCGCCTACCACGTGGAAACCGAGAAAGGGGCGGTCACCTTCCTCGACACGCCGGGGCATGCGGCATTCACCGCGATGCGGGCGCGCGGGTCGAGGGTGACGGACATCGTCATCCTGGTGGTCGCGGCCGACGACGGTGTGATGCCGCAGACCGACGAAGCGGTCCAGCACTCGAAGGCGGCGGGCGTTCCGATTGTGGTGGCCGTCAACAAGATTGACCGGGAGGACGCGAACCCCGAACGGGTCATGCAGGAGTTGGCCGGCAAGGAGCTCGTTCCGGAGCCGTGGGGCGGGGACACGATCTTCGTCAACGTGTCGGCGTTGACGGGCGAGGGTGTCGACGAGCTGCTCGGTGCGGTACTGCTCCAGGCCGAGCTGCTCGAAATCAGGGCCCCGGTGGAGGGACCGGCACGGGGAACGGTCATCGAATCGCGGCTCGACCGAGGCCGCGGGCCGGTAGCGACGGTTCTGGTGCAGGGAGGTACGCTGCAGCGCGGCGAGATCCTGCTCGCGGGAAGCGAATTCGGGAAGGTGCGGGGTCTCGTCGACGAGCGTGGTCGCGACGTCGCGGAGGCGGGGCCGTCCATGCCGGTCGAGGTGCTCGGCCTTTCGGCTCCTCCCGAGGCGGGCGACGAGGCGGTGGTGGTTCCGAGCGAGCGCAAGGCGCGCGAGATCGCCTCGCTGCGACACACGCGCACCCGCGAGCAGCGAATCGCCCGGCAGCAGGCTGCAAAGCTCGAGAACGTGTTCAGCCAGATGGGGAAGGACGAAGCACAGAACCTGAACATCGTGCTCAAGGCCGACGTCCAGGGCTCCGCGGAAGCGCTCGGCGATGCGCTTCAGAAGCTCTCCACGGACGAGGTCCGCGTCAACCTGGTCTCCAGCGGAATCGGCGGCATACGCGAGACGGACGTCAACCTCGCGATCGCGTCCGGGGCGCTCATCGTCGGATTCAACACCCGGGCCGACACGGCGGCCCGCCGCCTGATCGAGCGCGAAGGGGGGGGGATTCGCTACTTCAGCGTGATCTACGACGTGATCGACATGGTTCGCAACTCGTTGAGCGGCATGCTCGCACCCGAGGTCCGGGAGGAGATCGTGGGACTCGCGGACGTGAGGGATGTATTTCGGGTCCGTCGTTTCGGCGCGATTGCGGGTTGCCTGGTCGTGGAAGGAACGATGCGGAGGAATCTGCCGATTCGCGTGCTCCGCGACGAAGTCGTCATCTTCGAGGGTGAGCTGGAATCCCTGCGCCGCTTCAAGGAGGACGTTTCGGATGTCGTGTCCGGTACGGAGTGCGGCATCGGGGTGCGAAGCTACGACGACGTGCAGGTCGGCGATCGGATAGAGGCATTCAGACGGGTCGAGATGGAGCGCACCGTCTGATGCCCCGGGAGTTCGGTCGGGCGACCCGGCTCAGCCGCCAGATTCGCCGCGATCTTGCCGGACTGCTGCAATGGGAAACGAGCGATCCGCGTCTCTCGTCGGTAACCGTGGCGGACGTCGAGGTGGCGCCCGATCTGGCCTGCGCGCGCGTTCACGTTCAACTGCCGTCGGAAGAAGACCAGGAAGAGACGCTTCTCGCGCTGCGCGGCGCCTCTCGCTACCTCCGCGCCAGGCTGGCCGGGCGGCTTCACATCCGCAAGGTTCCCGAGCTACGTTTCGAGCACGACAAGTCCCCGGAAACTGCGTCCCGGATCGAACGACTGCTTGCGGGATCGGAGGGAGTCGATGGCGCGCAATAGCCGTGGTGGCCGCGATGTGCACGGCGTCGTCCTTCTCGACAAGCCCCGCGAGCTCGGATCCAATCAGGTGCTGCAGATGGTCAAGCGCTTGTTCCGGGCGCGCAAGGCCGGCCACACCGGGAGCCTGGATCGCCTTGCGTCGGGACTGCTCCCCATCTGCCTCGGCGAAGCCACCAAGCTCTCGGGATTCCTGTTGAACGCGGACAAACGCTATCGGGCCGGGGTCCGTCTCGGAATCCGGACCGAGACCGGGGACGCTGAAGGGGCGGTGATCGATACTCGTCCCGTTCCTCCGCTCTCCGAGCGGACCATCGAGGTCGCCCTTGCGCGCTTCCGCGGTCCGATCGAGCAGATTCCTCCCATGCACTCGGCACTCAAGCACCAGGGACAGCGGCTCTACAAGCTCGCGCATCAGGGCATCACCGTGGAACGCAAGCCCCGCGAAGTAGTGATTCACCGCCTTGTTTGCACGCGCTGGGACCCGGAGCGGCTCGAGCTCGACATCGAGTGCTCCAAGGGAACGTACGTGCGGACCCTGAGCGAGGACATCGGCGAAGCCCTCGGCACGACCGCGCACGTGGACGAGTTGCGCCGGGTGGGCAGCGGACCGTTCGGCGAAGAGGAGATGGTTTCCCTTCGCGCGCTCGAGGAGGCCGAGGAGTCGGCGTCGCTCGACCGGCACCTGACCCCGATGGAAGCGGTGCTGTCCGGGTGGCCGGCCGTGTCGCTGTCCCGGGACACCTCCTGGTACCTTCGACGCGGGCAGCCGGTACGAGTGCCGCACGCGCCGACGTCGGGCTGGGTCCGGCTCCATGCCGACGACGAACGGTTCATGGGAGTAGGCGAGGTGCTCGATGACGGACGGGTCGCTCCGCGACGCCTGGTCGGCGGCGGATGAGACATGGACACGCTGCGAACGGCGTCTTTCGCCGCTCGGAGAGTACTTCCGCCTTGTTGAAGGGCGAGCCGCGCGGGTAGAATACCCGCGCTCAATTTCCAATGGGTTGACTCGATGACGCTGAGCGTGCAGCAGAAAGCCGATATCGTCACAAAATATCGGCGCGGTCCGGACGATACCGGTTCGCCCGAAGTGCAGGTCGCGCTGTTGACGGCCCGCATTCAGTATCTTACCGATCACTTCAAGATGCACATTCACGATCGCCATTCCCGTCAGGGCCTTCTCCGGCTGGTCAGCAAACGGCGCCGGCTGCTCGACTATCTGCGTCGGGTGGATCACGGGAGGTACCGTTCTCTGATCGGCGGCCTCGGCCTTCGTCGCTGAATTCATGCGCCGTTAGATCCTTGTCCGGCCCCCGGGTTCGCTCCGAGGGCCGCATTCCCACTTGCTTGCAGGAATCTCATACATGCCTCGTCCGTCATCGACAAAGAAGAGCATTCAATACGGCGAACACGTACTTACCTTGGAAACGGGAGAGATTGCCCGGCAGGCATCGGGCGCGGTGATGGCATCGCTTGGCGACACGGTGGTGCTCGCCACGGTCGTTGCGGACAGATCCGGTCACTCGGATCGGGATTTCTTTCCTCTCACGGTGGACTATCAGGAGAAGACGTACGCGGCCGGACGCATCCCGGGCGGGTTCTTTCGCCGTGAAGGCCGGCCGGGCGAAAAGGAGATCCTGACCTGCCGGTTGATCGACCGACCGATGCGCCCCCTGTTCCCGAAGGGCTTCCGGAACGAGACCCAGATCATGGTGACGGTGGTGTCCGTGGACCCGGACATCGATCCCGACATTCCGGCAATGGTCGGTGCATCGGCCGCCGTGGCGTGCTCCGGAATTCCGTTCAACGGCCCGATTGCCGCGGCGCGGGTCGGATACTCCGACGGGGAATACGTGCTCAACCCGGGTTTCGCCAAGATTGCCGAGTCGGACCTCGATCTCGTCGTTGCCGGCACCACCGGTGCCGTGTTGATGGTGGAGTCTCAAGCGCGTGAGCTGTCCGAGGACGTCATGCTCGGAGCCGTCATGTTCGGTCACGAGCGGATGCAACCGGTCATCGAGCTCATCCGGGAGCTCGCCGCGGAAACGGGCCGTCCGGCCTGGAACTGGGTGCCGCCGGCCGAGGACTCGGTGCTCAAGGAGCAGGTGAGTGCATTGGCCGGAGAGGAGATCGCGCAGGTCTACCGCATCGGCGACAAGGCGTCCCGCCAAGGCGCTCTGGCGGAAATCCGACGCTCCGCCGATTCGAAGCTTGCGGGGCGATCAAGCGAGGACGGCGAACCGGGTTGGACCTCCCAACACGTCGCGGACGCGGTGGCCGGAATCGAGAAGAAGGTCGTACGAAGCCGCATCCTGGCCGGGGAGCCCCGCATCGACGGCCGCAGCCGGAGCGACGTGCGCGAAATCACCACCCGCGTGGGAGTCCTGCCCCGGACCCACGGCTCGGCCCTGTTCACCCGCGGCGAAACCCAGGCTCTGGTGGCCATCACACTCGGCAACAGCCGCGACGCCCAGATTATCGATGCCCTGGAGGGGGAGCGGCGCGACCCGTTCCTGTTCCACTACAACTTTCCCCCGTACTGCGTCGGTGAGACCGGGCGGAACATCGGGCCACGGCGCCGCGAGATTGGCCACGGTCGGCTGGCGAAGCGTGGAATCCTCTCGGTAATGCCGAGTCTGGACGACTTCCCGTACGTGATTCGGGTGGTATCGGAGATCACGGAGTCGAACGGATCGAGCTCGATGGCCTCCGTTTGCGGGTCCAGCATGGCGCTGATGGATGCCGGCGTTCCCATTCGGGCGCCCGTCGCGGGGATTGCCATGGGACTCGTCAAGGAAGGCGAGCAGTTCGCGGTGATCTCCGACATCATGGGTGATGAAGACCATCTCGGAGACATGGACTTCAAGGTCGCCGGCACCACTCGTGGAATAAATGCCCTGCAGATGGACATCAAGATCGAGGGTATTACCCGCGAAATCATGCAGCAGGCCCTCACTCAGGCCCATGAGGGACGCCTGCACATCCTGGAGCGCATGGCGGAGACCATCGGCGAGCCGCGCAAGGAGATGTCCGAGTACGCTCCCCGCATCATCACGATCAAGATCGACCCCGAGAAGATTCGCGATGTCATCGGGCGGGGCGGCGCCACGATTCGAAGCATCACGGAGGAAACGGGGGCCGCAATCGACGTCTCGGACGACGGTACCATCAAGATTGCATCCGTCGACGCGCTTGGCGGACAGGAAGCCCGACGTCGCATCGAGCAGATCACGGCGGACGTCGAGGTGGGTGTCATCTACGAAGGCAAGGTTCAGAAGATCATGGACTTTGGCGCATTCGTGAACATATTGCCCGGCAAGGATGGTCTCGTTCACATCTCCCAGATTTCGAACGAGCGAGTCGAAAACGTGAATGACAAGCTCCGGGAGGGACAGATGGTCCGGGTCAAGGTGCTGGAAGTCGACAAGCAGGGCCGGGTACGGCTCAGCATGAAGGCGGTGGACAACCCTTCCTGAGAGCCAGCGCCTCCTCGAAGAAGCCCGGGATCCGATCATCGAGCCAGTACCGCGGGCGCCCGGGAACGGCGCCCGCGACGAACCCGGCGTGACCGCCGTACGGAACCGCTTCCAACCTGACCGACGAAGAAGGGGCGCGGGGCAGGACGGTCGTGCCGGGCAGGAACGGGTCGTTCGTCGCCTGCACGATAAGGGTCGGAATCCGGATGCGTGCAACGAACGGGCCGCAGCTCGACCGGCGGTAGTAGTCTTCGGCTCCGTCGAATCCGTGGAGTCGGGATGTCACGTGCTCATCGAACTCCCGAAACGTCCTCCACGCGGACAGCTTCTCGAGATTGATGGGACTCTCCCTCCACGTTCCGAATTTTGAACGAACGCTCTGATGAAGAAGCTTGATAAAATATCGTCTGTAAACTTTTGAAAAACCTTTTTCCAATCGATCCGCACATTGCCCGAGATCGAAAGGAACGGATACCGCTGCGGCTCCCGCGAGCGGTGCATCGGACCCACCTTCCCCTAGCCACTTGAGCAGCACGTTTCCCCCGAGCGAGACCCCGGCCGCGAACAATACGCGGTTGGGGAATCGCCGGCCGATCACCTCCATCACGTGCGCGAGATCGCCGGTTTCTCCCGAGTGATAGCTTCGCGCGAGGCGGTTCGGCTCACCGCTGCAGCCCCGGAAGTGCATCACGGCCGCCGACCACCCGCGCCGTTCGAACGCGGCGAGGAGTCCCCACGAATACGGCGACGCGCTGGACCCTTCCAGGCCGTGCAGAAGCAGCACGAACGGGTTGTCGGAGGAACCCGCACCGTTCCAGTCGAGATCGAGGAAGTCGCCGTCGGGGAGCTCGAGCCGTTCGCGCTTCAGGACCGGTTTTCCACGGCGGCGGAAAAGCGCCGGCCACAGGGTCTGGAAGTGTGGGCCGGGCAGCCACCAGGCCGGCCGGAACGCCTCCTCCGCGCCATCGAGAGACGGTGTTTGCAGGTCGATGTGCGAACCGGGCCCGTTCAATTCACGCCCCATGTGGTCACGGCGCGTCGAACATTTTTCCTTCGCCGGGAGATGTGAAAACGCGCCGGCCGTCTTCCGTCTCGAGCCAGTCTTCCGCAAATTCCGTCCGAAGCACCGCGAGCAGATGGTACCCGTCACCCTCGGACGCGCATTCGACCGCTACGATGTTCCCCGCAAGCCGTTCGGCCGACCGAATTGCCTCTCCGGGACTCGGACGCCTTCCGGCCGCGATCCCGGCCCGGAAGAGTCGTCGCTTGAGCCGGCCGAGATAGCGGGTCCGGGCGACGATCTCCTGCCCGGGATAACAGCCCTTCTCGAAGCTGACCGCCCCCAGCCGGTCGAGGTTGAGCATCTGTGGAATGAACGATTCCCGGGACTCGGGGGTCAGCCACGCAATGCCGGCTTCAATCTCGAGCCGCCTCCATTCGGTGGACGGCAGGCGGGCGGGGAGCGGGTCCACGCCGAGAACGAGGAATCGGTACGGCTCGCCCGGGAGACACATGGCAGTCCGGCCGCCCGAGCCGAGCGCCCACCCCGGCGCAGGGACTCCGCCAGCCAGGTCACGCACCTTCGCCTCGGCCGCACGTCCGGCCACGCCCAGAACCCGGTGCTCGGCTCGCTCCACTTCCACCTTCGCCCTCAGCACGAACCCGCGAAGACCCTGCACAAGCCCCTCCACCTCGCCCGCCGGTGCGACGAGGGTGTGCGCGGACTCTTGCGAATGACGGAGAATCCAGAAGAGGTTCCTTACCTGACCCCGCGGGTTGCACCAGGCGCTCAGGGCCACTCGACCCGGAGCGAGTCCGGCTACGTCGCTCGTGAGCTGCGCATGGAGAAAGGCCGCGGCGCCGTTGCCACGCACCTCGACCGATGCCATTCCAGGATCGTGGAGCATGGCGTCAGGGTCCGTTGCCGGCACCGTCGGAAACGGACCGGATCCGTTCCAGGAGCGTGGCCATGCCGGTGTCCGGCGGCGCAGGCGAACGCCCGGCGATCCAGTCGAGAATGTCCTGATCGGGCTGATCGAGCAACCGTTCGAACCCGGCGCAGCCGTCTTCGTCCAGGGTGTCGCCGGCGACGGAGAGAAACCGTTCCAGGATGAGATCCAACTCGCGGGTACCCCGGCGGCAGCGCCATCGAAGACGCCTGTCGACCACGTTGCCGGACACCGTCAGAGCTGGCGCACGACCATCATCTTCTTGATTTCCGCTATCGCCTTCGCGGGGTTGAGCCCCTTCGGACAGGCGCGGGTGCAGTTCATGATGGTATGGCATCGATAGAGACGGAAGGGATCCTCGAGGTCGTCGAGCCGTTCTCCGGAGTACTCGTCGCGGCTGTCCGCAATCCATCGATAGGCTTGCAGAAGGGCGGCGGGACCAAGATAGCGATCGCCGTTCCACCAGTAGCTCGGACAGCTCGTCGAGCAGCACGCGCAAAGGATGCATTCGTAGAGCCCGTCCAGCCGGTCGCGATCCTCCGGGGACTGGAGTCGTTCACGATCCGGCGGGGGAGGGGTCACCGCGCGCATCCACGGCTTGATCGAAGCGTACTGGGCGTAGAACTGCTTCATGTCTGGAACGAGGTCCTTGACCACGGGGAGATGCGGAAGCGGGTAGATGCTCACGTCGCCCTTGACGTCCCGTATCGGAAAGGTGCAGGCAAGCGAGTTCACCCCGCCGATGTTCATCGCGCACGAACCGCAGACCCCTTCGCGGCACGAGCGGCGGAAGGTCAGGGTGGAGTCGAGCTCGGTCTTGATTGCGATGAGCGCGTCCAGGACCATCGGCCCGCAGTTGTCGAGGTCCACCTCGTAGGTGTCGGTCCGCGGATTGCGGCCGTCATCGGGGTTCCAGCGATAGACGACGAAGCGCCGGACGGTACCCGCTCCGGACGACGCACGCCAGGTCTTCCCGGAATCGATCCTCGAGTTCGGCGGAAGCGTCAGTCGGGCCATTCTCTTCCCTCAATAGGTCCGTTGCTGGGGAGGGAACGACTGCACGTCGTTCGTCAAGGTCTCGAGGTGTACCGGACGGTAGTCGAACTCCGGTGCGGTCCCGTTCCGGAGCCAGCAGAGCGTATGCTTGAGCCAGTTCACGTCATCGCGGTCCGGAAAATCCTCCCGAGCGTGGGCGCCGCGACTCTCGGTACGATGGCTTGCCGAATGCATGGTGACGACCGCCTGACGGATGAGGTTGTCGAGCTCGAGGGTCTCCACGAGGTCGGAATTCCACACGAGGGAGCGGTCCGATACCGCGATGTCGCCCATCGTCTCGCGGCACTCGTCGATGAGCCGGCAGCCCTCCTCCAGCACTTCTCCGGTGCGGAAGACCGCGGCGTTGTTCTGCATGATCCGCTGCATGTCGAGGCGGATGGCGGCGGTCGGCCGCGAACCCGCCGCGTGGCGGAATCGGTCGAAGCTCTCGAGGGCGCGCGCCTCGGACTCTCCGGGAACCGGAGGATGCGACTCGCCCGGCCTGATGATCTCGGCACACCGATCGGCCGCCGCCCGTCCGAACACGACAATGTCGAGGAGCGAGTTCGAGCCGAGCCGGTTCGCGCCGTGCACGGACACGCACGCACACTCGCCGATTGCCAGCAGACCCGGCACCGTGGCCTCCGGCGTCGCCGTGTCCAGGGTCACCACTTCACCGTGCACGTTGGTGGGAATCCCGCCCATGTTGTAGTGCACGGTCGGAAGCACCGGAATGGGTTCCTTGGTGACGTCGACATCCGCGAAAATTCTCGCGGTCTCCGAGATTCCGGGCAGACGCTTCTCGATGACGTCCCTCTCGAGGTGCTCGAGATGTAGATGGATGTGATCCTGGCGCGATCCGACCCCGCGGCCCTCCCGGATCTCGACCGTCATCGAACGGCTCACCACATCGCGTGAAGCAAGGTCCTTGGCGTTGGGAGCGTAACGCTCCATGAAGCGCTCTCCATCGGAATTGGTGAGGAATCCGCCTTCGCCCCGGACTCCCTCGGTGATGAGACAGCCCGCACCATACACGCCGGTCGGGTGAAACTGCACGAATTCCATGTCCTGGAGCGGCAGGCCCGCCCGCAGCACCATCGCGTTCCCGTCCCCGGTGCAGGTATGGGCGGAAGTGCAGGAGAAATAGGTACGGCCGTAGCCGCCGGTGGCGAGCACGGTCGCGTGCGCCCGGAATCGGTGCAGGGTGCCCGAGTCCAGATCCCAGGCGAGGAGCCCGCGGCAGGCTCCGGCATCGTCCATGAGCAGGTCGAGGGCGAAGTACTCGACGAAGAACTCGGCGTCGTGCTTGAGGGACTGCTGGTACAGGGTGTGCAGGATTGCGTGACCGGTGCGATCCGCCGCCGCGCAGGTGCGCTGCGCGATTCCTTCGCCGTACCGGGTGGTCATGCCTCCGAAGGGGCGCTGATAGATACGCCCGTCCTCGGTTCGGGAAAACGGAACGCCGTAGTGCTCGAGCTCGAGGACGGCCGGCATCGCCTCGCGGCACATGAACTCGATCGCGTCCTGGTCCCCGAGCCAGTCGGAGCCCTTGACGGTGTCGTACATGTGCCAGCGCCAGTCGTCCTCCCCCATGTTGCCGAGCGCCGCGCTCATCCCCCCTTGAGCGGCCACGGTGTGGCTGCGGGTCGGGAAGACCTTGGTCACGCACGCGGTGGAAAGCCCGCGCGCCGCGAGTCCAAGGGTCGCGCGCAGCCCCGCGCCGCCGGCGCCGACGACGATGACGTCATAGGTGTGTTCCGTGATCGGATACGCGTCCGGCATCTTGCGTCAGCTCCCGATGGAGATACGGAGGATCGAAACGATGCTGACCGCACCGAGGGCCATCGCCGCGAACTTGATCGCCACGATAGCGAGGATCTTGAGCCCTCGCGAGTGCACGTAGTCTTCCAGCACCACCTGGAGTCCGAGCTGGGCGTGGTGGAAGAGAGCCACCGCGAACAGGATCCAGAGGGTGGCGGCCACGGGATGGGAGAGGGCGGCCCGTGCATCTCGATAGTCGCTCGCGAGCAACGCGAACACCATGGCCACGAACCCGATCCCGAGCGGAACGAGCGCGGCCGCGGTCAACCGCTGCGCCCACCAGTGGCGTGTGCCGTCCTTCGCAGCGCCCGCGCCGCGGACCACCGAAAGCGCCGTTCGATACCGCATGTCCTCCTCCCGATCGACCGCCCGAAACGCTACATCGCGAACGCGAACGCGATGGCGATGAGAGTCATCGCGATCGAGGCCGCGAGCACCGCCTTCCCGCTCGCATAGGCGGTCCGGATCTCGAAACCGCGCCCGGCGTCCCAGAACAGGTGCCGGATTCCGTTGCACAAGTGAAAGAAGAACGAGAAGGTCCACCCGATCAAGAACAGCGTTCCGAGCCAGGATCCCAGCGCGCCTCGGACCGTTTCGAACGCTTCGGGACCGATCGACAGCGCGGTGACCCACCACGCGAAGACCACCGCGCCCAGGCACAGAAATATCCCGGTCGCCCGGTGGGCGATGGACAGCACCGATGTGAGCTGCGGCTTGTAGATCTGGATATGAGGTGAAAGCGGTCGGCTGGAACTCGACATCGTCTCCCTCGAACATGGACGGCCCACGCTGCCGCGTGGGACGCAGTGCTCCCGCGCCATCGGCATTCGGCTCGTCGATCGTGCGACTTCGCCTCTTCGCGCTTCGCACTCGCGCCGACGTTCTAGTCTATCGCGTCACGGCGAGTTCCCCTAGACACGCGGAGACCCTTTCATGCCCGAGCCTGACGATCGATTCCACCTTCGCCCGTCACGCACCGCCACGGTCTGGACCGCGGCCGTGCACGGAGGCGGCGTGCTCGCCTTGTGGGGCAGCGCGGTGCCGCCGGAAGCCGCGGGCATCCTCACCGTCATTACCGCATGCAGCTTCACGCAAGGACTTCGTCTCCACGCGCTGCGAAGCGCAGGGCGGGCGGTGGCATGGATCGAGATCGGCCGGGGGCTCCGCGTCGGTTTCGCCGACGGACGCAGGTGCGAAGCGCGGCTTCGGTCTCGCCCGGTCGTCACGGACCGCCTGGTGGTCCTTCGTCTCGAGACGGACGACGGCCACACTACCGTGCTGGTGCCGCCGGACGCGCTTAGCTCGCGCGCCCGTCACAAGGCGATTCGCCGCGAGGCTCGCCACGCGATGGGCCCATGAAGGACCAACGGGAGTCTCCGCGCCGGTACGTTTCCCGACTCGAGGGAGAACGCCGGAGCCGCCGTGCGATCGGCGCTCCGAGTCCGCGGGGAGCCATTCTGCGGGACATCGCGGTGCACGATGCAGTCCGGCTGCTCGATCTCGAGCCGGCGACCGGTCTCGAGAGCGAGTATGATGCGCGCGGCCCGGATATCCGGTACCGGATAGCGGGTTGTGCACCCGTGGATTCCCACCTTCCGGCCGGGGCATTCCGATCGGGGAGCTGGGACCGGGGCCTCCTCGTATCCATGACCGCGGAGCTGGAGCCGTTGGCCATCGACGAATTGACATCCGAGGCAGCGCGGACCACCCGATCGGTTGTCGGACTGCAGGCGGCGGGGCGCCGTCTCTGGACGCGCGGGTGAAGCTCGTCTGCTTCGATACGGCGACCGACGTGCTGGCGTGCGCCCTGTGGCACGACGGCGAATGCGTGGAGCACCACGAGCTCGCGCCCCGGGGCCATGCCGATCGCGTGCTCTCGGCCGTGGATCGCGTGCTTGCCGAGGCCGCCATCACCCGGTCCGGGCTCGACGCGATCGGATTCGGCCGCGGCCCCGGCTCGTTCACGGGTCTTCGAATCTCGGCCGGGGTCGCGCAGGGCCTCGCGTTCGCCCTCGACCTTCCAGCGGTTCCCGTTTCGACCCTCGCCGCCATCGCGCAGGGAGCCCTGCGCGAGAACGGATCGCCGCGCGCCCTGGTGGTTCTCGATGCACGACTGGGTGAGGTCTACGCCGGAGCGGCACGTGCGGACGCGGGAATCATGCGTCCGATGCGCGACGAAAGGCGGTGCCGTCCGGAAGAGCTGTCGGAGGAGCTGGACGCGGACGGCGGATGGGTGGGATGCGGTCCCGGCTGGGCGGTCTGCGCGGATGCTCTTCGCGATGGACTCGACGCTCGGTTGGAGCGTCTGGAGACGGATCGTCTCCCGCGTGCGCGCGACGTCGCCGCCCTCGCTCACCGCGCATTGGAGGAGGGGAACACGGTGTCGGCCGAAGAGGCCCTCCCGGTGTATCTGCGAAGCCGCGTGGCGAGCCGCCCCCGGACGGGAACCCGGTCATGATCCGCCCCCTCGAGCTCGCAATCGGACTCCGCCACCTGTGGGCGAAGCGCAGGGTCCGGTTCATTTCCTTCATCAGTCTCATTTCGGTCCTTGGAATCGCGCTCGGAGTGGCCGCCCTCATCACGGTCCTTTCCGTCATGAACGGATTCGAGAAGGAGCTCCGGGGCCGCATTCTCGGGATGGCGTCGCACGCGACCATCGCGCGGCTGAAGGGCCCCATCCCAAACTGGAGGGAGACCGCGGACCTGGCCCTCGTCGACTCGTCGGTGCTCGCGGCGGCGCCCTATGTGGAAGGTCAAGCGATGCTTACCTCGGGCGGGGCCGTGCGAGGCGTCCTGGTCCGGGGTATCGAGCCCGACGAGGAGCGCCGGGTGTCGGAGATTTCGAGCTACATGATCTCGGGAAGCCTGGACGAGCTCGAGGCCGGAGCCTTCCGAATCGTGGTCGGCTCCACCCTCGCGACCCGCCTTCGCCTCGACCTCGGAAGCCGGGTCACCGCCATAGCCCCCGAGGCGAACGCAAGTCCCGCCGGGGTGGTGCCGCGCCATCGACGCTTCGTGGTGGCCGGCATCTTCGAGGCGGGACACGGACAGTACGATTCCTCCTTCGCCCTCATGCATATCGAGGACGCGGGCAGGCTCTTCCAGGTCCGCGACGGAGTGAGCGGACTGCGGCTGCAGCTTGACGACGTATTCGCCGCCCCGCGCCTCGCGCGCGAGATCGCGGCAAGCCTGGGCGGCCGATACTGGGTGACGGACTGGACCCGGTATCACGCGCAATTCTTCCGCGCCCTGCGAATCGAGAAGACGGCGATGTTCATCATCCTCACCCTGATCGTCGCCGTCGCCGCCTTCAACCTCGTCTCCACCCTGGTGATGGTCGTGAACGAGAAGCGGGCGGAGATCGCGATCCTGCGAACCCTCGGACTCACCCCCGCGAGCGTGCTGCTGATCTTCCTGGTTCAGGGGACGCTGATCGGTCTCGTGGGCACCGGGGTCGGGGCGGCGGCCGGGGTGGCCCTCGCAGCCAATCTCGAGGTGGTCGTACCGTTCATCGAGGGATTGATCGGCCAGAAGTTCCTGTCTCCGGAGATCTACTACCTCTCCGACGTCCCCGCGGACATCCGCAGGAACGATGTGGTCGCGATCGTGATCGTCGCCTTCGTCATGAGTGTGGTCGCGACCTTGTATCCCGCCTGGCGCGGCGCGAACACGCAGCCGGCGGAGGCGCTCCGCCATGAATGACACGACGGTCGTCAGCGCGAACGACCTGCGCCGGACATACGAGGAGGGGGCGCTGCGCGTCGAGGTGCTCAGCGGAGTGAACCTGGAGGTCATGCGCGGGGAAAGCGTGGCCATACTCGGTGCTTCCGGGTCGGGCAAGAGCACCCTGCTGCACCTCCTGGGCGGCCTCGATCTGCCGACCTCCGGTTCCGTGCGGATCGAGGGAAGGTCCATGAGCGAGCTGGGCGAGGCGGAACGGGGCCGGCTGCGCAACCGTGCGCTCGGGTTCGTGTACCAGTTTCATCACCTGCTGCCCGAATTCACGGCCCTCGACAACGTCGCCATGCCGCTGCTCGTGCGGCGGGAGCCCACCGCGGGCGCCCGCCTCCGCGCGGCCGAAATCCTGGAACGGGTAGGCATGTCGGAACGGCAGAGCCACCGGCCTGCGGAGCTTTCGGGCGGCGAGCGGCAGCGCACCGCCATCGCGCGGGCGCTCGCCAGCCGGCCGGCGTGCGTCCTCGCCGACGAGCCTACGGGGAACCTCGATCGCGAAACCGCCCGGCGAGTCTGCGATCTCATGTTCGAGATCAATCGCGAAGAGGGTACGAGCCTCGTCGTGGTGACCCACGATCTCGAGCTCGCGGAACGAGCCGACCGCCGGTTGCAGCTGAGCGGAGGCCGCCTGGAAGGCTGAGAGTGGCTCGCTATCGCCGCGGAGGCCCGCGCCGGCGGGTCTTCCACTCGCGGACCACGGAAACCCTCCAGATGAGATGCGTGCAATAGAAGCCAAGAGCCGCGCCGCACAGGCCGATGACCGCGCAGCCGAGGACCAGTGGCGGCCAGACCGCGGCGAAGGTGGTCATGAGCCAATCCAGCGACACCTCGAACTGGACGTCGCGTTCGGGAACTCCAAGGAGCCACGACCCCAGCTTGTAGGCCCCGAAGAAGATGGGGCCGATGGTGAACGGATTGGTGATCCAGCACATCACGAGGGCAACGGGCACGTTGCACCCGACGCCGATGGATACGGCCGTCGCAAACACCATCTGGAAGGGGACCGGAATCATCGAGCAGAAGATTCCGATCCCCGCGGCGCGGGCGGTGGACCGGCGATTGAGCCGCCAGAGGTCCCGGTTGTCGAGAAGACGGCCGAATACACCGAGGCCATACTCCCCCCGGACCCTTCCGGGCTTGGGAAGCCAGCGATTGAGAAAGCGCCGCGGCATTCGGGTGTTCTTGCGATACCTTTGAACGTTCGTGGATTATCGAAGGGAACGCGGCGACCCACAATTGAAACCGGACATTGCTGCGAGAAAATTGCCGCTCTTCGTCCGGCGACGAACGGCTATGTTCGATGCGGCGCGAAGGGCGGCCGGCCGCAGCGCCTCGTCGACTGAACGGCGACCGCGACCCCGGGACGACATCCGAAGTGCGATCAGGGACGATCGCCGGCCTGCTCGGCATGTGCGCTTTGCACGGGCTCGAGGCCCTTCCGGGTCTCTGGTCGGCGGCCCTCCTGCCCGTCGCGCTCCACGTTGCGGTGTCAAGACGGTATGCAGCCGCCGGGTGGTTCGCGGCCGGCTTCCTGTGGGCCCTTGTGCACGCGCACGCTACCATCGCAGCCCGTCTCCCCGTCGCGCTGGACGGCGAGGATCTCGTCCTGACGGGGAGGATTGCCTCCATTCCGGCCGTTGCCCAGAACCGGATCAGGTTCGACTTCAGGGCCGAGACCGGGTTCGGGAGCGGCCCTGCCCGGATCCGCATCTCGTGGTACGAGAATCGTCACGGGCCCCCGCCCGATCTGGCGGCCGGTGAGACGTGGCGACTCGTGGTCCGACTCCGGAACCCACGCGGACTGCGAAACCCGGGAGGCTTCGACTACGAGACCTGGCTGTATCGACATGGGGTTTCGGCTCAAGGCTATGTGCGGGCCGGTGATCCGAGAATCGAGAGAGTGGCGGCGGCCGGGCGTTTCGACCCGAGCCGCATTCGGTTCGAGCTGACCCGGAAGCTGCGCGAGATCGACGGGCTCGGCCCGGCGGGAGCCCTCGTCGAGGCGCTGACGGTCGGAGTCCGCGATCGGATATCCGGCGACCAACGCGAAACACTACGCCGGACCGGAACCGCCCACCTCCTCGCGATATCGGGACTTCACATCGGCCTCGCGGCCGGACTCGGATTCGCGATCGGCCGGTTCTCCGGCCCGTGGCTTCTCCCGAGCGTGGCTCCGTTGCGACTTGGTGCAATCCTGGGCATTTCCGTCGCGGTTGGCTATGCGGCGCTTGCCGGATTCTCGCTTCCCACCAGGCGCGCACTGGTCATGGCCGCCGTGGTGCTCGGGGCGCTTTGCGCACGGCGGCGCCTGCCCGGAAGCGCGGTCTTCTGCCTGGGGCTCCTGGCGGTGCTGATGCTCGATCCCCCGGCGGTGCTCGACCCGGGGTTCTGGCTTTCGTTCTGCGCGGTCGCGGTGCTTCTCTACGGCATGGGAGGACGCCAGCGAGGAAGCGGATCGATGCTGCACTGGCAGCGCTGGGGTCTGCCGCAGATCGTGGTGACGGTCGGGCTGGCGCCGCTCGTTCTTCATTGGTTCGACGAGCAACCACTGGTGGGACCGATCGCGAACGCGGCCGCAATTCCGATCGTCGGGGTCTTCGTGCTGCCGGTGCTGCTGGTCGGAAGCCTCTGCCTCGCTCTGCCGGGAGAGCTGGCGGAGTCGGCGGGTGGGCTCCTCGTGTGGGCGGGAGCGCGCGGGCTGGACATGCTGTGGTGGTTGCTCGATCTGCTTGCCGATCTCGGTCCGCGGTACTCGCTCGCTATCGACCAGTCGCTCCTCGCGACCGTCCTCGCGATGATCGGAGCGGCGATCGTGCTCGCACCACCCGGTCTGCCCGGCCGCTGGACGGGCGCCATGTGGTTCGCTCCGTTGCTCTGGTGGAGTCCGGAGGTTCCCGGGGAAGGGGAGTTCAGAGCGGCGTTTCTCGACGTCGGACACGGTCTCGCGGTGGTCGTCGAGACCCGGGACCGGGTATTGGTGTACGACACCGGAGCCGGACATGCCGGCGGTATCGTCGGTTCGTATCTGGGGTGGCGCGGGCATACCGGCATCGACACCATCGTGATCAGCCACGCGGACTTCGATCACGTCGGCGGCTACCCGGTGCTTGTTCGGCGTTTGCCCGCGCGGCACGTGCTCGCCAACGAAGGGGTCCCCGGCGCGGAACCGTGCGTCGCCGGACTCGCCTGGACCTGGAACGGCGTTCGGTTCGACACCCTCCACCCTCCGTCACCGCGCTGGCGGGGGAACGACGGCTCCTGTGTGCTCCGCGTCACCGCCGGCGGCCGCACGATGCTGCTGACCGGCGACATAGAGAACCGGGCCGAGCGATGGATGCTTCGACACGCGCACGACCTTCGGACGGACATTCTCCTCGCGCCGCACCACGGCAGCCGTACCTCTTCGGGTCCCGATTTCGTGGATGCGACGGGTGCCGGCCACGTGGTGTTCTCGGTTCGGCACGGCAACTCCTGGCGCATGCCCGATCCCGCTGTGCTTGCCCGCTACCGCGCGCTCGGATCCACCGTGCATCGCACGGATCGCGACGGCGCGATCATTGCCTCGATTCGCTCTTCCGGGGCCATCGAGTTCCGCCACTGGCGCGCCGGGTGGTTCTGGCACGCGCACTGATCACCTCCGGTTTCCGAAACGTGGGCCGGCGCGCGCGAAGAACGGTCTCCGGCCGCCCGGCCCGGCTGGCCCGCACCGACCCATCCGGTACACTGGCGCGGGGGCGCGACGTGGAACGGATCGTATTCCGGCTGCTCGACAGGATGTGGTACGGCCGCGGCGGCTGGGGGCGATGCCTGGCTCCCCTCTCCCTTCCGTACGCCGCTTCCGTACGGGTACGCCGGGTGCTCTTTCGCCGCGGACTGCGCACCTCCCACCGGATCGGGGTGCCGGTCGTGGTCGTCGGCAACATCGCAGTCGGAGGAACCGGCAAGACGCCCCTCGTCGTCTGGCTCGTTCATCGTCTGCGCGCGCACGGCTATCGACCCGGGGTCATCTGCTCGGGTTACCGCGGGCACTCACGCGGATGGCCACGGCACGTGGGCGCGGACTCGGACCCGGCCGAGGTCGGAGACGAAGCGGTGCTGGTAGCAAAGCGATGCTCCTGCCCGGTCGTGGCCGCTCCGGATCGGGTCTCCGCGGCTCGAACCCTGCTTGGCAATGCGGATTGCGACATCTTGATCTCGGACGACGGTCTCCAGCACTATCGGCTCGCACGCGATATCGAAATCGCGGTGTTGGACGGACAGCGCCGGCACGGTACCGGCTGGTGCTTCCCCGCCGGACCGCTGCGCGAGCCAGTCTCACGCCTCGAGTCCGTTGACTTCGTGGTGGTCAAGGGCGAGGCATGCGAGGGCGAGTATCGAATGGAGCTGTCCGGACGGCTTCTCCGGCAGGCCGCGGACGACTCGGTCGCAATCGATCCGGCGGAGCTTCCCGCCGGCACCGTTCACGCGGTGGCCGGCATCGGCAACCCGCGTCCGTTCTTCCGTCGGCTTCGCGACCTCGGACTTCGAATTTCGCCTCACGCGTTTCCCGATCACCATCCGTTCTCTTCGCACGACATCGAATTTCACGACGGACGTCCGGTAATCATGACGGAGAAGGATGCGGTCAAGTGCCGGCGATTCGCGACCGGCCGTCACTGGTACCTGCCCGTGGACGCTGAGGTTGACCAGGCACTCGAAACGGAGCTCGTCGCTCGTCTCGGCAGCCCTGCATGAAGTCCGCTCCGTTCACCGCAATCATTCCCGCGCGGCTTGCCTCGACGCGATTGCCGGAGAAGGTGCTCCTCCCCATTGCGGGCAAACCGATGATCCGGCATGTATACGAGCGCGCGTGCGAGAGCGGGGCGGAGCGCGTGATCGTGGCCGTGGACGACCAGCGGATCGCGGACGCGGTCGCCGGCGCCGAGACCTGCCGGACATCGGTCTCCCATCGTTCGGGCACCGAGAGGATCGCGGAGGTGATCGAACGGCTCGGGCTTGACTCCGGTGCAATTATCGTCAACGTGCAGGCGGACGAGCCGCTGCTTCCTCCGTCACTCATCCGTCAGGTGGCGACAAACCTCGCGGAGCGGCCGTCGGCGGACGTCGCCACCCTTTGCGAGCCGATCGCGTCGGCGGACGCGGTGTTCGACCCGAATCTGGTGAAGGTGGTTCGGGATCGAGCGGACTACGCTCTCTACTTCAGCCGGGCGCCGATTCCCTGGAATCGGGCCCGGTTTCCCCACCGCGACGAATGGCGGCCCGGCGAGCACTTCCGCCATCTCGGGCTCTACTCATATCGGGCAGGCTACGTGCAGTCCTACGTCAGGCTGCCGCCTTTCGACCTCGAGACGATCGAATCGCTGGAGCAATTGCGGGTGCTCGCCCACGGCGGTCGGATCCATGTGGACGTGGCGGAGGCCGCGCCGGGACCGGGCATCGACACCGAGGCGGACCTCGACCAGGTCCGTGCTCTCGCGGGGGGCCCATGAGCTCGTTCCGGCCGTATCTGCGGTTCGTGCGAAATGCGGGCGGGCGCGACTTCGTCGTCGGGGACATCCACGGCATGTTCGGCGCGCTCCGCGACCTCCTGGCGCTCGCGGAATTCGATGGCGAACGCGACCGCCTCTTCTCGGTCGGCGACCTGATCGACCGCGGTCCCGGATCGCGCGAGGCGCCGGGGTGGATCGCAGAGCCGTGGTTCCATCCGGTCCGCGGAAACCACGAGCAGTTTCTGCTCGACTCCGGCGATCCGTCCATACTGGACCTCTGGACCCGTTACAACGGCGGCGACTGGTGGTTCGATTGTCCACCCGAGGAACGCGATTCGTTCCGCAGGGCATTTGCCGCGCTCCCCTTCGCCATCGAAATCGACACGCCGAACGGAAGGGTCGGGGTGGTCCATGCCGACGCGCCACGCTCGAACTCCTGGGCAGAGTTCCTGACGGACCTGGAGTCGCGCAACGAACGCGTCCGCGAGCACGCGATCTGGTCGCGGGAGCGGATCAGCGCAGGTTGTGCGGCGCACGTGTCCGGCGTTGAGCTCGTGGTCTGCGGACACACCCCGACGACGCGAATCGTGTCGGTGGGAAACGTCCGTTTCATCGACACCGGCGCGGTCTATTCCCACTTCCCGGGCGCACGGCTCACGATGGTGGAGATCGCGCCGCAGTGGTGTCGCGCACGTTCCGTCGCGACGCACGAGTAACCAGCCAACCCCGCGGGGCGGGCACCCCATGCGGGAAGCGGCCCGACAGGGCATGCGGCTTCCCGAAAGGACCTTCGGGGACGCGCAACGAGATCCGGAGCGAGCCTGGGGGCTAGCGGGCCCGGTAGACGATTCGCCCCTTGGTCAGATCGTAGGGAGTCAGTTGAACGGTGACCCGGTCGCCAGTCAGGATGCGAATGTAGTTCTTCCGCATCTTTCCGGAAATGTGGGCGGTGACGGTATGGCCGTTCTCCAGCTCGACTCGAAACATGGTGTTGGGCAGCGTCTCGGCGACGGTGCCTTCCATCTCGATGTGGTCTTCCTTGGGCAAGCGCTACTCCTCTCTCCCGGCATCTCCGGACATTCTCCCGGTTGCGGTGAAACTTGGCAAGGAAACCGGGTGAACATGCCCATCCACTGTCCCCGATGCGACTTCCGGGGAACCGGCAAAGTGATCGAGGAAGGCGAGGAACTCGTAGCGGGGAACGAGCCGCGCTCCGAGCCGCATGAGATGCTCGTTCGGCACCTGGCAGTCGATGAGGACGTACCCCTCCGCGCAAAGGGACGCCAGCGCGACCTTGGAGGCGTCCGGGACGCGCGAGAACATGGACTCTCCGCAGAACACCCGACCGACCGACACGCCGTAGAGTCCTCCAACCAGGACTCCGTCACGCCAGCATTCGATCGAATGGGCATGACCCGCCGCATGAAGGGAGAGATACGCTCGCTGCATCTCGGGGGTAATCCAGGTCTCGGAACCGGCGCCCGTCCGCGGCGCCGCGCAACCCCGCACGACCGACTCGAACGCGGCATTCCAGGTGACTTCGAACTCGTCACGCCGCAGCCGGCGCCGCAGGCGACGCGAGATACGGAGCTCGGCCGGCACGATCACCGCTCGGGGATCGGGGGACCACCACAGAATCGGCCCGCCTTCGCAGTACCACGGAAATATCCCGCGCCGGTAGGCATGAACGAGCCTCTGCGGGTGGAGGTCGCCGCCTACCGCGAGGGGGCGGTCTCCCGGGGCGTGCCGGGGGTCCGGAAACGCGATCGGGGGCGAACCGGACGCAATCCGCGCCGGCCCCCGGGAGGGCGCCTCCGGTCGCGGACCGCGGAGGCCGCCGCCCCCGGTCGCCGCCCGGCCGATGTCATTCGAGGGACTCGAGGTACTTCTCCGCGTCGAGGGCGGCCATGCAGCCGCTGCCGGCCGAAGTGACCGCCTGACGGTAGATCGAGTCGGCCACGTCGCCGGCCGCGAACACCCCCTCGACGCTGGTGGCGGTGGCGTTTCCGCCGAGTCCGCTCCGAATCTGGATGTAACCACCGTTCATGTCGAGCTGGTCTTCGAACAACGCGGTGTTCGGGGTGTGTCCAATTGCGATGAACACCCCATCCAGACCGAGCTCGCGGAGCGCGCCGGTCTGCGTGCTCCGGATTCGAAGCCCGGTCACGCCGGCATCGTCCCCCAGCACCTCGTCGACGACGTGGTTCCAGTGGATTTCGACGTTGTCTTCGCGCCACTTGCTCACGAGCCGATCCGACAGGATCCGCTCCGACCGGAAGCGGTCCCGGCGGTGCACGACGCTGACCGTCGACGCGATGTTCGAAAGATAGAGCGCCTCTTCGACCGCCGTATTCCCACCCCCTACCACCGCGACGGGCTTGTCCTTGAAAAAGAACCCGTCGCAGGTCGCGCAGGCCGAGACGCCGGCCCCCCGGAAACGCTCTTCCGAGGGAAGGCCGAGGTACTTAGCCGATGCGCCGGTGGCGATGATGAGGGCGTCGCAGGTGTAGACGTGCTCGTCGCCGGCGAGGCGAAACGGGCGTTGGCGAAGATCGGCGGCATGGATGTGGTCGAACACCGACTCGGTGCCGAACCGCCCGGTGTGAGCCTGCATCTGCATCATCAGTTCGGGACCCTGCAGTCCCTCCGCGCCGCCCGGCCAGTTGTCCACGTCGGTCGTGGTCGTCATCTGTCCGCCCGCTTCGATGCCGGTGATCATGACCGGATTCAGGTTCGCACGGGCCGCGTACACGGCCGCCGTGCAGCCGGCCGGTCCGGAACCGAGGATGAGCAGCCGGCAGTGCCTTGCGGCGGTCTCGGACATTTGTCGGGACTCGAACGAACTCGGGCATGGTGGCTCGAAGCACCGGCGGGTGCCGTGCTTCCCGGGATCATTCTACACTCCGGAGCACTCCCCAATCCGCCTCCCTGCGCCCGCGCGACCCGCGCAATCCGGTGCCGACGACAACATCTTGCCGTTGTCGAAGCCAGTCGCGCCGCCGGATCCGTCGCGGCCCACGCCGGACCGGCAGGTAGCGCGGGCGTGGCGCTGCGGCGCGACTCCGTCGACGGAATTGATTGAGACGAGCGGGGATTCGAGGGATAATCCGCCCGGAGTCCAGGCCCGGCGATCCCCCGGTTGGCGCACACATTTCCCCCGAGGCAACTGCGGTTGCTCGCCAAGGCGCTAGGCCGAGGAGGGCGTGAAGCCACGCTCGCCGGGATCGCGGCGGCCGCGATCTTCCTCGCGCTCGCGATTTCCAGCTACCACCGAGGTGACCCGAGCTGGTCGGTCCGTAACGGATCGGAAAGCGTCATGAATCGCGGCGGGGTGGTGGGTGCGTGGATTTCCGATTTCCTGCTCCAGCTCTTCGGCCACATGGCATGGCTCCTTCCGCTCCTGCTCGTGGCCCTCGGCATCTCGCTGTTTCTCGATCGCGAGAAGACGACGAACCGGCTCGTCTGGCTGACCCGCAGCGTCGGACTGGCAATGCTCCTGATGGCCGCGTGCGGGGTGGCCACGCTCCACTACGGTGACGCAGGCACCCTCCCGGCCGGTGTGGGCGCGGGCGGCATTCTCGGGTCCGTCATCGGTCAGACCCTGCTCGTCGGGTTCAATTTCCTCGGCGCCACCGTGATCATGCTCGGGCTGCTGTTCGCCGGTTGGACCCTCTTCACGCGGGTGTCGTGGCTGACCGTAATGGAGTCGACCGGGCGCCTCGCGTTGTCCGCGCTCGGCGCGTTGGCGGGGATGTCGGGGCGTCAACGGGAACGCCGCGAGGTCTCGCACGCGCGCCGCGAGAGGGTGCAGAAGGTCACGACCAAGGCCCGCAAGAACCCCAGACGCAAGCGGCCCCCGCGCATCGAACCCGTTCTGACCGACATCGAACCGAGCCCCCGGGTCGAGCGGGAGCGGCAGGCCGTTCTCTTCGAACCGGCCGGACCCATGCTCCCCGAGCTCGCCCAGCTCGACACCCCGTCCGGCCGACCGCAGGCCATGTCGGCCGCCGCCCTCGAGACGATGTCGCGACAAGTCGAAGCAAAGCTGCGCGATTTCGGAATCGACGTCGAGGTCGTAGCCGTTCACCCGGGCCCGGTCATCACCCGTTTCGAGCTTCAGCCCTCTCCGGGGCTCAAGGTGAGCAGGGTGACGGCTCTCGCCAAGGACCTCGCCCGCTCGCTCTCGACAGTCAGCGTGCGAATCGTCGAGATCATTCCGGGCAAGTCCGTCATCGGCCTCGAAGTCCCCAACGAAGAGGTCGAGCTGGTCTATCTGAGCGAAATTCTGAGCTCCGCCGACTACGAGCGGAGCGCGTCGCCGGTCACGCTCGGCCTCGGCAAGGACATTGGCGGGCAACCGGTCGTGGTGGATCTCGCACGCATGCCCCATCTGCTCGTCGCGGGAACTACCGGTTCCGGGAAGTCGGTCGCCCTGAACGCGATGATCCTGAGCATCCTCTACAAGTCGTCGGCCGACCAGGTACGGCTGATCATGGTCGATCCGAAGATGCTCGAGCTCTCGGTTTACGACGGGATTCCGCATCTGCTCGCCCCGGTGGTGACGGACATGAAGGATGCGGGCAACGCCTTTCGCTGGTGCATCGGAGAAATGGAACGCCGCTATCGGTTGATGTCCGAGCTCGGAGTGAGGAACATCGCGGGGTACAACCGGAAGGTCGCGGAGGCGGTGCGTGCCGGGGAGCCCATTCCCAATCCGATGGCCCGAACGGAAGACGACGCCGATCCGGCGGACGCCCTGCTGGTGGAGCCGCTGCCGTTGATCGTCGTCGTCGTGGATGAGCTCGCCGACCTCATGATGGTGAGCGGGAAGAAGATCGAACAGCTCATCGCCCGGCTGGCTCAGAAGGCGCGCGCTTCGGGTATCCATCTGCTCCTCGCGACCCAGCGTCCTTCGGTGGACGTGATCACCGGTCTCATCAAGGCGAACATTCCGAGCCGGATTGCGTTCCAGGTTTCGTCGCGGGTCGATTCGAGAACGATTCTCGATCAGGGGGGCGCCGAGCAGTTGCTGGGTCATGGCGACATGCTTCATCTCACCCCCGGGATGCAGGCGCCATCTCGAATCCACGGCGCGTTCGTCAGCGATCAGGAGGTGCACCGGGTGGTGGACCATCTCAAGGCGGACAAGAGCCCCGACTATGTCGAAGGGGTGCTCGAGGGAGGAGAATGGCCTGGCGATACCGGCACCGGCGACTCGGCCTCGGAAGACGCGGAGGCGGATCCGCTGTACGACGAAGCGGTTCGGATGGTCACCGAATCGGGAAGAGCGTCGATCTCGGGTGTCCAGCGCCGCCTGAAGATCGGCTACAACCGGGCTGCGAGAATGGTAGAGCAGATGGAGGCGGCCGGCGTGGTCGGCCCGGTGCAGTCCAACGGCTCGCGGGAAGTTCTGGCTCCACCGCCACCCGACTGATGCGTTCTCTTCACCGAAACCTCGTGCGATTCCGAATCGCCGTCGTCATGGCCTGCTTCGTGACGGCGTTGGCTGCGTCGCTCGTTCGCGCGCTCGCCGAGACCCCTGCGACGGACCGGATCGAGTCGTGGATCTCCGCGAACGAGTCACTCCGGGCCGGCTTCAGCCAGTCCGTGTTCGACGAAGACGGGGTGCGGATTGGAGAGTCGAAGGGGACCGTCGCTTTCCTCCGCCCCTATCGCTTTCGATGGGACTACGTGGCTCCCGGACCCCAGGTCATCGTCGCCGACGGGAACGAGGTGTGGTGGTACGACGCCGATCTGCAGCAAGTGACCGTTCGACCGGTCGAGTCTGCCCTGGAGGGCACGCCCGCGGTGCTTCTCGCGGGCCCCCGAAGGGTGGACGAGCACTTTCGAATCACCGGCCTTCCTTCCGCCGACGGAGTCGATTGGGTCGAGCTCATCCCGCGAAGCGAAGATGCGGTGTTCCGGGCCATCAGGTTGGGCATGCAGGGAAGCGAGGTCCGCACCGTGGAGATGGACGATGGATTCGGCCAGACCACCCGGATCGAATTCTTCGACGTCGAGCGCAACCCGACGCTCGACGAGCGTTTGTTCCGGTTCGTGCCGCCACCCGAGGCCGACGTCATCCGAGGTGGATGACTTGAACGCGGAGCAGGCGCCGCTCGCGGATCGGTTCCGCCCGCGCGCGCTCTCGGAGTTTGCGGGTCAGCTTCATCTGGTGGGGGAGGGCAAGCCTCTTCGCGCCGCCCTCGAGGGCGGGCGGATCCATTCGATGGTCCTCTGGGGGCCTCCCGGATCGGGAAAGACAACCCTCGCCCGACTCGCGGCAAAGACGACCGAGGCCGATTTCATCGGCATTTCCGCAGTTCTCGCCGGGGTGAAGGACATTCGCGCGGCGGTCGACGCGGCTCGTTCGAATCGGGAGGTGGGACGCCCGACGGTGCTCTTCGTCGACGAAGTGCACCGATTCAACAAGGCCCAGCAGGATGCCTTTCTTCCTCACGTCGAGGACGGAACGATAGTCTTCATCGGGGCGACCACGGAGAATCCGTCGTTCGAGGTGAATTCGGCCCTGCTCTCGCGCGCCCGTGTCTACGTATTGAACCCGGTGGAGAGCTCCGCGATCGAGCAGGTTCTCGAGCGTGCGCTGCACGACCGCGAACGCGGGCTCGGCCGACACGGCTTCGTCATGGATTCTGCGGACCGGGACCGGGTCGTCGAGGCCGCGGACGGCGACGTGCGCCGGGCGCTGAACGCCCTCGAGCTCACGGCGGAGCTGGCGATGCAGGCGGGGGAGAAGCGGCTCGAGAGCGAGTTCGTGTCCGAAGCGCTCACGGGCGGCACCTACCGCAGGTTCGACAAGGGTGGTGATGCGTTCTACGACCTCATTTCCGCCGTGCACAAGTCGATACGCGGATCGAATCCGGATGCCGCGCTCTACTGGACCGGGCGAATTTTCGATGGAGGCGGCGACCCGCTGTACGTCGCACGGCGGCTTGTCCGGGTGGCCTCGGAAGATATCGGGAACGCCGATCCGAGAGCGCTGCGAATCGCGCTCGATGCATGGGAGGCGTACCAACGGCTCGGGAGTCCGGAAGGCGATCTCGCGATCGCACAGGCCGCCGTCTACCTCGCCTGCGCTGCGAAGAGCGACGCGGTCTACACGGGATTTGGAACCGCGATGGGCGACGTCCGCCGTCACGGCTCGCTTCCCGTGCCCTTGCACCTGCGGAACGCTCCGACATCGCTCATGCGGGATCTGGGCTACGGCAGGAGCTATCGTCACGCGCATGACGAGGCCGAGGGCTATGCCGCGGGCGAGACCTATCTCCCCGATCGCCTGGCCGGCCGGCGCTATTACGCGCCCGTCGCACGCGGCCTCGAAATTCGCATTTCGGAGAAGCTCGCCCGATTGCGCGAGCTCGACCGCGCCGCGAAGGAATTTTCTCGAAAGGAAAACCCGGATGCTTGATCCGAATCGATTCCGGCGCGGGCTCGATGAGACCGCGGCGGCACTCGCGCGCCGATTCTTCGACCTCGACGTGGAGACCATCCACCGCCTGGAAGACTCCCGCCGGGATCTCCAGACCCGGGTGGAGACGCTTCGAAACGAACGCAACGTCCGATCGCGCGCGATCGGAAAGGCCAAGGCGAGCGGCGGGGAGATGCAGCCGTTGCTGACCGATGTCTCTCGCCTGGGCGACGAGCTCGAAGAGTCGGAGCGGCAGCTCGGGGAAATCCGGAACCGGCTGGACGCGATGCTGCTCGAAGTGCCGAACCTGCCCCACCCGTCGGTACCGATGGGACGAACCGAAGAAGAGAACGTCGAAGTTCGGCGCTGGGGGACGATTCCGGAGTTCGAGTTCGAGGTACGCGACCACGTCGAGCTCGGGAGGGAGTCGATGGACTTCGAGTTGGCGGCGAGGCTGGCCGGCAGTCGCTTCGTCACCCTGTTCGGTTCGATTGCGCGGCTGCACCGGGCCCTCGCCCAGTTCATGCTCGATCTGCACACCCGTGAACATGGCTACACCGAGGTCCATACCCCGTATCTCGTTCACCCGAGGACGTTGGTGGGTACCGGACAGCTTCCGAAATTCGACCACGATCTGTTCGCGGTGGACGGACACGACCTTCGTCTCATTCCCACCGCCGAAGTCCCTCTCACCAATGTCGTCCGGGAACGCATCCTCGAAACCGACGAGCTGCCCGTGAAGCTGGTCGCGCACACACCATGCTTCAGGAGCGAAGCCGGCTCGCACGGCCGCGATACTCGGGGCATGCTCCGACAACACCAGTTCGACAAGGTGGAGCTCGTGCACGTCGTGCCGCCGTGCGACTCGTACCGCGCGCTCGAAGAGTTGACCGCGCACGCGGAGACCGTTCTCCAGCGTCTGGAGATTCCTTATCGAGTGGTGGTCCTGAGCACCGGAGACATGGGATTCGCAGCGGCCAAGACCTACGACCTCGAGGTCTGGTTGCCGGGGCAGCAGCGCTACCGCGAGATCTCGTCCTGCAGCAACTGCGAGGATTTTCAGGCGCGGCGACTACGTGCCCGATGCCGAAGATCGGACGGACGCGGTACCGAGCCCGTCCACACGCTCAACGGTTCGGGTCTTGCGGTGGGACGGACCCTCATCGCCGTTCTCGAGAACTTCCAGGAAGCGTCCGGCCGGGTCCGCGTTCCGGACGCCCTTCGTCCGTTCATGGACGGGGCGGAATTCCTCTGAGTCCGCCGGGCGGACGGCCGCGAAGCATCAGGGACACCGCGCCGCGCACCGCGAGACGTGCGTGCCCCGACCCGGCGGCCGCCACCCGCCGGCCGCAGCCGTTCGTCCGTTCACACGAGCTTCATCAGCAGGAAGACGAACGCGCCGATAAGCACGAGCGGGACGAGGGCGGTCAACCACTGCTTTCCGGATGCCTTGGGAGTCGCCCGCAGGATCGCGGGAAGCCGCGGGACCAGGAAGACCAGCATCGCCCCCAGGAGCAGCGCGGTGCCGATCTCCATCCAGCCCATCGGCACTTGCCCTCGGGAGCGAGCGCGCCCCGGCGATGCCGGCCGGGGCGTCGCACAGGGCAGCTCAATCGTCGCCGCTTGCGAAACCGAGCAGGTGCAGCAGGTGGATGAAGATGTTGAAGATGCTGAGATAGAGCGAGACGGTGGCCAGGATGTAGTTGGTCTCGCCTCCGTTGACCATGCGACTCGTGTCGAACAGGATGAATCCACTCATGATGAGGATCACCACGGCCGAGATGACGAGCGAAAGGATCGGAATCTGGAGGAAGATGTTGGCCACGGCCGCGACCAGAACCACCACGAACCCGGTGAACAGGAACCCTCCGAGGAAGCTGAAGTCTCGCCGGGTGGTCAGCGCGTAGCCGGAAAGGGCGAGGAAGATCACCCCGGTTCCCCCCAGAGCGGTCATCACCACGTTCGAGCCGTTCGGCAGCGCGAGATACATGGAAATTATCGGGCCGAGGCCGAAGCCGAGAAGGCCCGTGATTGCGAACACCGTCCACAATCCGTTGGCCGAGCGTGCCGTGCGTGGCAGCACGAAGAAGATGAGGAGGAAGGCACCCCCGACCGACAGCAGATAGGCGATGGGGGGAACGGCGAGAACCATCGAGAGCCCGGCCGTGAGACCGCTGAAGAGCAGAGTCAGGGCGAGCAGTGAGTAGGTGTTGCGGATGAGCCGGTTCGTCGCCACCACCGAAGTGGCGGAGCCGCTCAGGCTCGGCTGGTAGATTGCCATGATTCGCCTCCGAAAAGGGAGAAGACCTTCGGGCGCATTATAGTCCGCCCCGTCGCTCTCCGACATGGTGTCGTCCCACCGGTTTTTCAATCGAGGCGACCCTTCGCTTCCCAGGGTCGTTCGACTATGCTTCCGTCGCGGAGAGGTGGCTGAGCGGCTGAAAGCGGCGGTCTTGAAAACCGTTGACCGGCGACGGTCCGGGGGTTCGAATCCCTCCCTCTCCGCCATTAGCCCAATAAAAACAACAAGTTACAGAAGTCGTACCACAATTCGTACCACAAAAGTGAAAAGCTTGGATGACGCTCCCCGGCGTTCTCTGAGACCATCCTGACCCCCGGAGAGCCTTCCACCCCTCCTTCCTGCGCCCGATCGAAGACGGCGCGTTCCCTTGATCCCAGTGGCTCCGTTGGGGGTCTGATCGGAACCGTGTCCGGCCGCCTCCCGCAGGATCACCCGCGGGTGCTCGCGTGGTGCGGTGGATAGAGCCGTAAAACTCCTCGTTCCGGATGATGTCTCGGGCGGCCCTCCCCGGAGGGCCGCCCGAGGGCGGGGTTAGAGGAATGCGATCGCGCTCGCGATCGCCAGCAGCACGCTCACCGCGACGATGGCGCCGACCTTGACTGCCGCCCACCACATGCGCTCGATGCGCAGCCCTCCTTCGAGGGTCTCTTTCGTCTCCCACATGGTCAGCTCCTCGAGAGAGCGGGCCGGTGGTCTGGAACATGACGATCGTCGCGCTGATCACCCCGGCGATGGCGACGGACGCCTTCACGACGTCGAGCAGACGTCGCTTGCACATCTCCGTCAACCGGCGTTCCGCGATCTCCGTCCCGGCCCGGAGCGGCGAAGCGGATGGCGGGAGCGCGGCGATTCGACGACAATGCAATGCGCGCCGACACGAAGGCGGCCGGGAGTCCGGGCTGGCCACAGGAGGCGATCATGTCATGCGGACGTAAACACTCGCAGAGCGGTCCCGGGTTGCGGAGCCACGGGTGGTTCGGCGCCAAGGTGTTCGTCCTCATCGTGGCGACGATCGTCGCCGCGTACGTGACCGCAAAGCTCCTGTAGCCGGGCGCGGACGTATAACGGCGCTTCACGGTCGCAAGCAGGCGAGTGCTGTACCCCCACGGAGGCGATGATGAAGGTCACGGTGCGCGTGGACGTCGAACGGCACGTCCGAGACGAGGCGGCGAGGCAGCTCGCAGTGCAGGGCCTCACGATCGATGACACGGTGCGCATCGTGCTGGAGCAGGCGGCCGCCGGATGCGGGCCGGACTTCGGGGCGCTGGTGCCGAACCCGACCACCGTCGAAGCCATCGAGGCGGCGCGGCGGGGCGAAGTGGTGGAGCTCGGCACGCCGGCCGAGGCGATCGCCGAGCTCAACCGGGACGACTGAGCACCCGGACGACTGAGAATCGGGGCGGCAGGGAAGCCGGCGCGTGCGGTCGGTCAGGCGCACGGCGCAATTCCGGCGGGACTTCAAGCGCGTGAAGCGGGGCGTGCACGGCAGCCACCTGGACGAGACGGTGCTTGCCGCTCTCGAGCTCCTGGTCGCCGATGCGCCGCTTCCCGACCGTTACGTCGACCATCCGCTGAAGGGCCGGTATGCGGACTGCCGCGACTGCCATCTTCGGCCCGACCTGGTGCTCGTGTACCGCAAGCATGGGTCCGATGCGCTGGAGCTTGTCCGCATAGGCTCCCACGCGCAGCTCGGGCTGTGATCCCCGGACCGCTTCTCCGGTTCCTCTTTCGGAAGGGCGATGCCCTGTCGGGCCCGGGCTCTCGTGCTCCGCACCGAGCCCCGGCGGGGCCGGGTCTCGGCCCTTGCGGGCTTCGATCCCTATCGCGGGCGCCCCGCCGGCATCGGGTCGGTTCGTAGGGCGCTTCGCGGCGCGGTCGCCGCGGGTCCGCTTGGGCGAGGTGGGTAACGGCCCGCAGGCGGCGCGGAGCGACGGTGCGAAGGCGCGCCCGGCAGGGACCGGTCACCGGCCCTTGCCGACCAGCCTCGCGTTCGCCCGGGGCGGCGGCTGGTCGTCCCAGACGAGCTCGCCCGGGAACACCATGCCCTTGACGCGGCTGCCGTCGGCGAGCGCGGCGCGGAAGAGGTTGGCCGCGCCCGAGGGAGCCGCTCGCTGCCGGTGGCGCCGGAGCCGGACCACGCGGTGGCGGATCGTCGCCGGGGCGAGGTCGCGCCCGGCGGCGAACGCCTCGAAGCAGGCCGGGGCCACCACGTACGCCTCGCCCTCGATGTTGTGCAGCCAGTCGCCGGGGGCGTTGACCGGCACGGAGCCGTCGCGCAAGCCCGTCCGCACCCAGTTGATCCACTCCCAGCCCGCGCCCTCGCCGCCGATCGCGGGCGGCGGTGTGCGCTCCGGGGCGGGTTCGGGCTCGGCCGTCGCGGCCTGTGGCTGCGGAGCGTCCGGGCGGTCCGCCGCGGCTTGTTCCGCCGGCGGTGGATCGGGGGCGGACACGGCCGGCCCGCGGTCGAGGGGCAAGCCGATCCGGCGCTCCGCCTCCTCGGCGATCGCGCGAAGCTCGCTCGGGCCGTCGGCGAAGTAGGCGGCGAGGGCGCGGAGCGCGGCCGGCTCCTGGCCGAGCCAGCCGAGGCCGGCCTCGCCGGCGAGCCGGGCGAGGAGCAAGGCGCCGAACGGGCGCGGCGGCGGTGCGCCGCCCGGCGCCGCGGTCTCGGGCACGTCGTCGGTGAGCGGGCGCCAGCCGGGCGCCGTCGCCCGGCCCGCCACGGCGGCGAAGCGCTCGGCGACCACGCAGGCGGCGAGCGCGAAGCTCATCACCTCGGCGAGCCGCGCGGCGTCCTCGGCGGCGGCGAAGCGGGGCAGCACGCGGGCCTGGCGCGCGCGGAGCGCGGCGACCGCGCAGGCGAGGGTCTCCCGTCTCAGTGCCTCCCACGCCTCGCCCCGCGCGCTTCCCGCGTAGCGCCAGAATCCGGCCAGCATCGTGCCGTAGGTCGCATCGAACTCCGCGCGGGGCAGGGCCGTCAGGCGCCACAGCGCCTCGACGCGCTCGCGCTCGGGGCCGGTGAACCGGTCGGCGACCCCGGGCGCTTCCGCGCGGCTCGCTGCCTTCCTTCCGAAGAATCCCATGAACCTCATCCCGTGCGTCGGGTCCGGTGCGCCCGCCCCGCTTGAATGCGATTGAAAGCATAGCGTTTTCAAAAGGTTGACGGTAGTCCGGGCGGTGCGACGGCCTGCGCTCTCCCGAGCCCGCCTGCGCCCCGGGCCGGGCGGACGCCACGCTGTCGCGCGGGCGATCTCCCACATCTTCCGCACCCCCGGCCCCCATCCGGCGGGGAGGGGGGAATCGTGCCGTCGTGCCCGAGCGGGGCTCCGTGCCGAGAGGAGAGTGTGGCCGTGAGCGGGGCGGCGCGCGGGGTGTCCGGGGGAGGACATCGCCGCCGTCGCCCACCACCGGCACGAGGGAGACGACCCCATGACGACAGCGATGGCATTACCCGGCAACACGGCGAACACCTTTCTGGTGCACGACTTCGGCTCCGGCCTCGAAGGC
>JAPOPW010000021.1 GCA_026712715.1 Immundisolibacterales bacterium
TCGTCCATGAACTGCACCAAACTGTAGCCCTTCTGAAACTGAATCCGATTCCGTGCCATGTCCGCCACCCAATTCTTTCAACCACTTCCAACTATACGGAGCGCAGTGGCTCACTAGCTGAGCTTTGTACGCAATCAGGAACAATGTTGAGCTGTTCGTTTCGCTGCGGGGAAAACGCTCGAAGGTTGGCAGCGTAGAACAGATCATGGGAGACGAGGGTTTCGGCCGCCTGACCCGGGGCTTCGTCGCCAATGAACTGGATCCCGCCGATCCGGCAATTGTCACGGCGGAGGCGCTGCTCGACGATGCGCGTCGTGCCCTTTGTCGGGGCGAATTGCGGCTGCGCTGTGAACGCATCGGGAGCGAAGACGCCGAAGAGCATGCGTGGCGCGTCTGGCTCGATCCGCCGAAATCCGTGCCGCTCAAGGGCATCGGCTCTCTGAGTGCATGGCCGATCACACGCGGCGACGGTCATTCCCGTGACGTTCTCTCGGGATTGCGGAGCGGCGTGTCGGTCGATCTGGGCTCGATGCCGATCGTCGACCTCACTCGCTTTCTTGCCTTCCGAATGACGGACGAGAACGAGAGAGCGTCCGAGCTGTTCAGCACCGGCTTGATCATGGAAGGTCTCCCGGCCGAACGACATGTTGCTGTTCTTCGCTGGGTGATCGACAGTCGTGACGCCTTCTTCCGTTACCTCCGGCTCCTGCTTTCAGAGTTCGGCGACCCTTTCAGCTCGGCTCTGGTCGCGCAAGAAGGAGCGGGAGACCAGCCCTGGGTCACGGCGGCTGATGACGCCCCCTTGCTTGAAGATATGGTCCGAGCACTATGCCGCGGCGGCGAACAGCTCCATGCCGTCGATCAGCTGGTAACCCGCCTGGACGCTGGAAGCGGCTCCGGTGCTGATCCCGTCCCGGCCGAGTTTCGCGTGTTGTGGGACGCTTTCCGCGTTGCGCTCCAAGATGAGGATTCCGGCCATGACGGATAAGCGTTTCGAGGCAGCGCCCGCGCTCGCGCCGCTCAAGGCCTTCCAGCGCCGTACTGTCGACTATGTATTTGACCGGCTTTACGGAGATCGGGATCCGGTGCGGCAGTTCCTGGTTGCCGATGAGGTGGGGCTGGGCAAGACCATGGTCGCCCGTGGCGTGATTGCACGGACTATCGAGAAGCTCTGGGATACGACCAGGCGGATCGATATTCTCTACATCTGCTCCAACCAGGCGATCGCGGCACAGAACATCAATCGCCTGAATGTCCTCAATCGAGGTGATCTGGCACTTCCGACGCGGATGACGCTGATCCCGCTTCAGGTGCGCGGCGAGCAGGGCCTCGACTCCAACAAGGTGAATTTCATCAGCCTGACGCCGGGGACGACTTTCGATCTGCGGTCCAGAACAGGCGTCAGGCGGGAACGGGCCCTGCTCCGGCGTTTGCTGGAAGGCTGCGTGTCGCGGCCGCGCGGGCTTCACAATCTGCTTCAGGTTGCGGCGGGCGTGGAGGGTTGGAACGACGCAGTTCGCGGCCTGACGCTTGAGGGCGTCGACAAACGGATCATTGCCCGCTTTCGGAATGACGTTGAATCCGATGCGGAGCTATTTGAAGAACTTGACGCTGTTTGCGACCTCTTCCCGCGGCGTCGAAAGACCTATCCTGATGAGCTGTGCCAGCGCCGAAATGAACTGATCGGCAAGCTGAGAGGAAAGCTTTCGCACGCGTGCGTCGAAGCGCTTGAGCCGGACCTCATCATCATGGACGAGTTCCAGCGCTTTCGAGACCTGCTGCACGGCAATACCCCGGCAGCCGAACTTGCGCGCGAGTTGTTCGACTATTGCGACGCCGACGGCCAAGCGGCACGCACGTTGCTGCTGTCGGCGACGCCCTATCGGATGCTGACCCTATCGGGCGAAGACCCTGCCGATGGAGAGCACTATCGCGACTTTCTGGAAACCCTGTCGTTCCTGTACGGCCGCAAACACGGACCACGGATTGCCGCGACAATCGAGTGCGAGATGCGGCAATTCCGGGGTTTACTCCACGCCCTCCCCGTAGCCAGGCCCGAGGCGATTGGCGCCCGACGCGGTGTTGAGCAACACCTTCGCAAGGTCATGGCGCGGACGGAGCGCGTGGCCAGCACCATCGACCGCAATTCAATGGTCGACGAGTCGTCCATGGTGATGACCATCCGGCCCACCGACCTTCGCGAGGCGGCCGCGGTTTCGGATGTGGCGCGCGCTCTCGGTGCGCCCGAGATCACGGAATACTGGAAGTCCGCGCCCTATCTGCTGAACTTCATGCGGGACTACGCTCTCAAGCGCCTGTTGAGGGACAACATCGAAAAACCCGCACCGAACCTGCGCGAAGCACTTGCTCGTGCCGGGCCAGCCATGCTAGATCGTAGACGGCTCGACACTTATCAACCGCTCGAACCGGCCAATGGCCGGATGCGTGGGGTGATGGACGAGGTGTTCGGAGACGGGCTGGATCAGTATCTCTGGATCCCGCCGTCGTTGCCGTATTATGGCTCCGACCGGCAGGATTCACGCCTGACGAAGGCGCTGATCTTCTCTTCCTGGTCGATGGTCCCTGACGCAATTTCGGCGATCATGTCCTACGAGGCGGAACGCCGGATGGGCGTCGGAGCGGCGGGCCGGCGCTACTTTGACCGCACCCGCCCTCGCCCCATTCAGTTCAGGCTCGATCAGGGACGGCCTGCCGCCGCGCGCAATGCACCTGATCTATCCGTCCACGACGCTGGCGAGGCTCGCCGATCCGCTCGCGATCTACGGCGCTCATCCTGAAACCATATCGGTTGTAGCCGTGCGTCGTGCCGTCGCCGAACGCCTTCGGGGAAGCGTCGAATCGCTGTCGAAGCGAGCCGGTGACATCGCCGATGGACGCGATTGGGAATGGGCCGCACCTGGGGTTCTCGATGCATTGGCGGGTGCGTATCCCACCGCGTGGATGGACTCGCCCAATGGGCTCGCCGCGCTAGGGAACGAGGAAGGCTTCAAGGAGCATGTTGCCGAGTTGCGAGACGTAGCAACGGATCGGCAGTTCGGGCCAATCAATGAATCACTGATCGATCTGCTCGTTGACGTCGCTCTGGGAAGCCCTGCGGTGTGTGCGCTTCGCTCCTTGCGTCGGGTCGCATCGGACCTAAGCTGGGATGATCCGCGGCTCTTGAGTGCGGCCAGCAAGATCGCATGGGGCTTCCGCACGCTGTTCAACCAGCATGACGCCGTCGCCCTTCTCAGGAGTGACGACGACGAACGATACTGGCGCCTCGTTCTGGCTTATGGGGTACGGCACAATCTCCAAGCCGTTCTGGACGAGTATGTCCACTATCTCGTGGATGCAGAGGGGCTCGGCGCACGGTCGTCGGCCGAGCGGGTTGAAGGGGTGAGCGACGCCATCGCCAGGGCCTTGGCGATTCGACCGTCACAGATTGACGTGGAAGCACCGGCCGTTGTCGGTAAAAAGCTCGTCATCAACAGGTTTCAGATGCGAGGCCGGTTTGCCATGCGCCTTGACGATTACAAGGACGAGGAAGGCGGCGCAGCCCGGATGGGGAGTGTAAGAGACACCTTCAACTCGCCGTTTCGTCCGTTTGTCCTGGCGACGACATCAGTCGGGCAGGAAGGGTTGGATTTCCATCCGTATTGCTATCGAATCTATCATTGGAATCTGCCGGGAAATCCCGTCGACCTGGAGCAACGCGAAGGACGCGTCCACCGCTTCAAGGGACATGCAATCCGGCTAAACCTGGCGTATCGACAGAGCGACGTCATCCGGGACCAATCCGTGTATCCCGACGATCCATGGAGAGCGATGTTTGATGCTGCCAGTACCGAAACCGAGGCCGATTCCGACCTCGTTCCGTACTGGATTTATGAAGGGCCGGTAAGGGTCGAGCGTCGTGTCCCAATGCTGCCTTTCAGCCGTGAAATTCGTCGGCTGGAATGGCTCAAGCACAGCCTGACGGTCTACCGGCTTGCGTTCGGTCAACCCCGCCAACAGGACTTGTTGGAATATTTGCAAAGCCTGTTGGGAACGGACACCGCGATCGAGGATCTCGCCGAACTCCAGATCAGGCTTGAACCACAAGTTCAACTTCGATGAGCGACCGTCCGTTGCCCCGATTCGTGTGGCGGAGCCGCGTTCTGCCCCCTTGGCGTTCAGCTTTGTCAATGGTCTGTTGAGCCGATCGGCGCGGAGCGCTCGCGCCACATACCCGGTACCGATCCTGCCGCGCAGACGGTCCTCGCCGGATGCTCGCAATGGGGGCATCCACCCCGGGTGGAACCGGCTTGCCCTCTCGCCGCTGTGCAGCCGGAGCGGCGCGCGCTGGACCGGGCCGTGGAAGACCGGGCGCGGGATTGCATGGAAGGCGAGGAAAGGTGGGTTCGGGAAGATCGCTTCGGGCAGGCGTGTTTGCCGGTGGGCACGATGCGGCGGGGGGTAGACACATGGATGGGAGGGTTCGGCTTGATATGATATGTGTAGCCATCCACTTACCTGTTCGCGAAGGGTTATCCGATGACGAAGGAGCAGAAGACGTCGGGCTCGGTTCGCAAGGGCGCGAAGCAGGTCGTCAAGACCGGGCGGAGTGCTTCGGGAACGGGCACATACAGCGTGGGCGCGGGCGGCAAGACGGGAACCGTGACGCCGACATCGGAGCGAATCATCAAGGCGACGTCGGTGAAGCGTCGAACCGCGATGAAGGTGCTGGCCAATCGGTAGACGGCACTATCGCGTAACCTGGGCGGATGCGGTACGTGGCCATGAGGAAGCGCTGCTTGATGGAGGCGCACCGGGAATCGTAAACGAGCACGGAATCCGCTCGGCCCTTGCCCGCCCCTATCACGGGTACCACCGGCGTATCCACGAGAAGGCTGCGGCAGTGGTTCACGGGATCGTGTCGAACCACGGGTTTGCCGACGGAAACAAGCGAACCGCGCTTTATCTGGTCGAGCTGCTGGCACAGCGAAGCGGGTACGAGTTCGTCGAAGACGACGAGGTGGTCGCGGACACCATCACCAGCGTCGCCCGGGGAGAGACGGGCTACGAGGAGCTCGACGGGTGGTTTCGTGCGCGTCTGGTGCGCGCGGCGCAGCGATAGCGGTCAGGAATATCACGGAGGCGGAAGGAAACCCGGGGACGTTCGCGAAGCATGGTGGCGGAAGACCCGCCGGGCGAAGCGAAGAACGCCATTGTGGCCGAGGGTGCCGCCGAGCGACGCAGCTCAGGCTGTGCCGATGTCGATGCGCTCGCCCCACGGCTCGCGAATCCAGCCGGACGGCCGGGGTCCGTAGTTGGCCCACGCCAAAGGGAAGACGGGCTCGGCCTCGGGGCAGTCCGGGCACTCCATGTCGGTGAACCGGTGGACGGCAGAATCGGCGTCCGCGCCGTTTCGTTCACTGAGATCCATCGGGACCCGGCCGACCGGTTCATTGCCGCGACCGCCGAGGCGCGAGGCTCGCGACGGCCGACCGGCGGCGGCTGGACTGGCGCCCCGACATCTCGCCTTTCGACGCGCGCACGTGATGGCCGCCTCCGGACACTTTCCGACCGCCCCTCGCTCTGGAAATTGCGCAACGCGAGCGTGGTGCTCTGTCGCCGGGACGCAACGCCCGTACGCCGGGGGCGTCCTCTCCCGGGGGGGTTCCACCACGGAGAAAAGGTGAATCAGTACTCGTTGATATCCGGTTGGCCCCGCCTCTGGCGAGTGAGGAGCTTGATGAGTAAGACCGAAGCGACGGAAAGCACCGCAAACCAGATTCCGACGCCACGCCAGGTTTCGAACACCACCGCATCGCCGAACCACAGGTTCTGTTGCGCGAGCAGCGCGCCGGCAAGCAGGAGGGCCGCGACACCTATCGACAACACGAAGTACTGAAGGCCCAGAACGATGTCGGCCCCCACGAGGACGAGCGCCAATATCAGCCAGACCTCCGGCTGAAGAGACCAGTAACCGAGCAGGCTATCCATGGTCACGGGCCGAGCGCCCCATGCTCTCGGCGATCACGTGCAACGCTCCGATGACCCCGGTCACATCCGTCGGAACCACGAGGGTCTTGGAGTTCGGCGACGACGCAAGCTGGGCGAGGGCGTCGACCTGGCGCTTGAGGACTTCGAAGTCGACCGCCGGCTGGCCATCTTCGGCAATCGCCCTTGCGACCAAGCGTGTCTGTTCGGCATCCGCCTCCGCCTTGACCCGGACCGCGTAGGCTTCCGCATCCGCGGTCAGCCGGAGCGCTTCCGCCTCCTTCTGCGCCTCGAAGAGCTTGGCTTCGGCAGCCAGCTCCACGGCACGCCGGTCACCCTCGGCGCGGGCGATGGCGGCCCGCCGCTCCCGTTCGGCGTTGAGCTGCTGGCGTTGCGCCGCCTTGGTCACATCGACCACGACGACGTCCGTGATCGCGGTCGACGTGATGTTCAGGCCCCAATCCTCGGCCTTGGCCTGGAGGTTTCGACCGATCTCCTGATTCATCGACTCGCGCGACGATTGCAGCTCGTCGAGCTCCAGGCGCCCGGCCGCGGAGCGGACGATCGAAGTCGCTTCCGTGTGCAGGGCGGCGTCGACGTTGCGAATCCTGTAGACCGAATGCGCCGCGTCCGAAATCCGGTAAAAGACGGTGGCCCTGAGGTTGACCTCGACGTTGTCGCGGGTGATGACGCTGATCGTGAATTCGGGCAACTGGCGTTCGAGCACCGATATGCGGTGCGAGACCGTGTCGAGAAAGGGAACGATCAGGTTGAGGCCGGCCGGTAACGTTCTCTGGTACTTGCCGAACCGCTCGACGACGAAGACCTCGGACTGAGGAACGACCTTCACCCCTCTCCAGATCAAGAGCAGGGCGAACGCGATCAGGAGGACCACGATGATGTTGGCCGCGCTCAGGTTCTCCATCGCTCTCGTGGTCCTCCGTCCGGCTCCCGCCCCGGGCTCGACCACGCCGGGAAGAGGGCCGAAAACCCTCCGGGTCCCGGGTGGGCGCGTCCCTCTTGGTCCGCGGCCGGGGACTCTACCACCGACTCGCGCGGGCAGGGGGAGAAGGAGCCGGGCCGCATCTCGTCACGGTGGCGGGGCCCGGTCGCGGCCGCTCTTCACGGCGTGGGCGAAGACGGCCGGCACGAATCCGATGCCGGTCCGGATGGCGCGGCGGTTTCCCGCGGCCGTCAGGGCGACGGTTGACCGACCGCGGTTCCGCGCATGATGGCCGGGCGGGTGGATTCAGGCGGCGGGGCGTACGGAGCAGGGCACGCCCTTGAGGTGGGGGATGCCCTGCTCCCGGTCGAGGAAGTCGGGGTCGTCGGCGCAGAGCTGGGCGTCCGCGTGCTCCCAGGCGCCGGAGAGGCCGCCGTCGCCCTCCGGCACTTCCGGGAGCCACCATCCGTGCGGCACCCGGACGAGCCCGTCCGGCATGTCGTCTCGGACCGAGACCCGCATGCGGCAGGCGCCCTGGCGGGTCGACCCCTCCGCCCAGTCCCCCTCTGCAAGTCCGGCGCTCGCCGCATCGGCCGCCGCGAGGAACATGCGGGGCTCGGGGCAGCGACGCCGGAGCGCCTCGATGTGGCGGTGCCCGGTCTGGAAGAAGGGGTCGTCGCGAAGCCCGGTGAAGAGCCGGAGCGGGAACTCGGGGCCGGCCGCCGGCTCCTCGCGCCAGTAGGGGAGCGGATCGAAGCCGAGGCCGTCGAGCACCGAGGACGCGAGCTCCACCTTGCCGGAGGGGGTCGCGAACCCGGTCTCCTCGTACTTGCGGAACCGGGGCTCGCCCATGTGGTAGGCGTGGCGCTCCGCGAACTCCGCGAAGGTCATGCCGAGCTTGGCCACCCGGTGGTCCAGCATCTCCTCGACCGTCTCCCACGGGAAGTGCTCCCCGAGCCCGAGGCGCACCGCGAGGCCGCGCCAGAAGTCGTACACCGGACGGGCCTCTCCGGCCGGGGCCACCGCCTGCTGCGACGTGCGGTGGATCGCCGTCCACCCGAAGCCGTCCGCGAGGCAAGCCCGCTCGGTCCACGCGTCGCCCGGGAGGATGAAGTCCGCGAGCTGCGCGGTCGGGGTGCGCAGGTGCTCCACCGCCACCACCAGGTCCTGGTTGAGGATCCCCTCGTGGATGCGCTGCATGTTGGCGAACCCCAACAGGGTGTTGTTGCCGAGGGTGATGAACGCCTTGACCGGATAGGGCTCGCCGGTCGCCATGGCCCGGAACGTCGCGGTCGGGTTGGCCATGTAGCAGCCGGTGACGATGTTCGGATACTCGTGCCCCCATACCCGCCGGGCGGGCTCGCCGAGCCGCTCCATCCCGCGGTAGGTGAAGGCGGGGTGGGTGTCCGAGCCGAGCTGCTTCATCTTCTGGGCACGCGGGAGCGCCTCGTGGAGCTCGAGCTCGCTCTCCGAGACGATGTCGCGGTGAAAGCCGTGCAGGAGCTCCCCGCCCGGCACGTCGAGCGAGCCCGTGAGCGCGCGGAGGATGCAGTGCAGGCGGATGGCGGAGGTGGAGTTGCGCTGCTGGTCGGTGATCGGGGTCCACGGGATGACCCCGGGGGTGCTGGTCGCGTACATCCGCGCCGCGGCGGCGATGCTCTGCGGATCGCAGCCGGTGATCGCGGCCACCCGCTCGAGGGGAAACTCGTCCACCCGCCGCCGGAGCGCGTCGAAGCCGACCGTCCAGCGTGCCGCGAAGTCCCGGTCGTACAGCCCCTCGTCGAGGATCACCTTGAGCCAGCCGAAACACATCGCGGCGTCCGTGCCGGCGCGAAGCGGCAGCCAGAGGTCCGCGAGCTCGGCGTTCTCGGAGCGTCGCGGGTCCAGCACGATGAGCTTCGCCCCGTTGCGTTGCGCGGCGCGGATCGCGTTGTTGACCGGAGTCCAACTGTGCTTGCGGGGGTTGTGTCCGAAGAGTACGACGCAGCGGGTGCGCGGATAGTCGGGGTACGGGAACCAGCCGTACACCATGCGGTTTACCGCCGCGGTATTGCCCGCGCAAAGCGCCACTCCCGAGATCCAGTTCGGGGTGCCGAGGAGATTCATGAACCGGCGCCCCGCGCCGTTCTCGGTCTGGGTGTTCCACTGGCTGGTCGCGACCGCGAGGGCCTCCGGTCCATGCCGGTCCACCACCACGCGGAGCCGCTCGGCGATCTCGTCGAGGGCCTCGTCCCAGGTCACGCGCTGCCAGCGACCCTCGCCCCTTTTCCCGGCTCGCCGGAGCGGATGGAGGACGCGGTCCGGGTGGGCGAACCCGGACGGGGCGTGCACCCCCTTCATGCAGATGTTCGCGCGAAGGGGGCGCGGGTCGATGGCCTTCACCCGGACGACCTCTCCGTCCGCGACATTCACCTGCACCTGGCAGTAGATGTCGCAGCTCGAGCAAAGGACCCGTTTCGATTCCAGGTTCGATTCCATGGCGAACGATCCATGCGGCGGACGCAGGAACCTATGGTAAGGGCAAGCCCTCCTCCCCGGCATCGCCCCGAGTCCGTCCTCCGCAGTGCGGGCCGGACCGGCCCGAGCGCCCACCGGCACCCTCGTCATCGGAGGGCATGGCCCGAAACCGGGACCCAATCGGCCGGAGGCTCATGCGGCCGGCCGGCCGGGTAGCGCGTCGCGCGGGCGCACCCAGCGCACCCCCGGCGACTCCTCGGTCCATGCGAGGAAGTCTTCGAGGAACCGCCACGCGGGCGTGTCGTGCACCAGGTGGTGGGTGAGAACGCCGGTCGGCCGGGACTCCCCGGTGCTCCGCCGCACGGCGAGCGCATCGACGAGCGCGCCGAGCACCGCATCGGCGCCCGCGAACTGCCGTCCGCCCCGCCAGTCGACGAGATCGACATGGGTGTCGAGGCGCGGGAGCGGGCCTTCGGGCCGGCCCCGGTAGCCCGAGAGCAGCGCGTAGCCGGCCCCGGGAAGCACGGCCGCCGCATCCTCTCCCATCCGGTTCCAGGGCGGCACGAAGATCGGGAGGACCTGCGCACCGAGCAGGTGCTCGAGCCGTTCGCGCCCCGCCCGCAGCTCGTGCGGCGCGACCCTTCCCGCGGGGTACTCCGACTTCCGCGCCCCGGCCGGCGCGTGGTTCGTGTGCGCGAATCCGTGGACGAGCACGTCCACCGTGACGGTCAGCTCGCCGGCGAAGGACCCCTGCGCGGCGGCCGGGATCACCGCGAGTCCGAGCGGCAAGCCCGGCTGGAGGGCGAGCAGGCGCGCGAGCGCGGGCGACGGGCCGGTCGCGTCGTCGTCGCGCCACCACAGGGTCACCTCGCGCCCGGCCGCGCACCACGTGTCGACCTCGCGCGCGAGCGCGTCCCAGCCGTCATTCATGCGGGGGATGCCCCGTTGCCGCGAGATTCCGCGGCCCCGAAGCGCCGGCCGCCGTTCCGCCCGGGGGTCGCCACGCGGGTGGGGGGCAACGCACGGATCCGAAGCACGGCAGCGCGGACCTCACCCATCGCGGCGAGCGAGCGCGATGTTCGGTTCGACGAGCCGCGGCTCCCCCGACGAGGCGATCTCGAAGCGCTGGGCGTGCTCCCAGCGAACCCGGACCGACGCCTTCGCCTTCATGTCCCAGCCGATGGCGAGGGCGAGCAGGGCCCGGCCCACCCCCTTGTGGGACACGGCGACCACGACCCGATCGCTCCCGGCGATCTCGGCCAGCCACGGCCGGAGCCGGGCCTGCACCCGCCGCGGGCTGTCCCCGGCCGGAGTCTCGAAGTCGAGCCCGTGCGCCTCGTTCTCGCGCATCGCATCGCCCAGCTCCGCACGGAGCGACGGAAGGCTTCGCCCCTCCCATCCGCCCCAGTCCATCTCCGCGAGTCGGGGTTCGATCTCGAGCTCCACCGCCCCGAGGGCGCACGCCGTCTGCCGGGCACGAAGGAGGGGACTCGACACCCAGCGGGGAGGCTCGCCGAAGCCATCCGGAAGCCGGCGTTCCGCGAGCGCCGCGTGCGCGAACGGGGTGAGCGGGAGGTCTCTTCGGCCCTGGATGCGGCCCGCGTCGTTCCACGCCGTGGCGCCGTGCCGGACGAAGAGGAGGACGGTCACGCGCCGCCCGTCCGCGGCGGCGGCGTCTGTCGTGACGTCCCGTTCGCACCCGGGGGTGGCCTCCCCCGCTCCTGCCCCCGGACCCGTTCCCGCTCCCGCTCGGGAAGCGGCTGCGGTTCCATCGGTCGCTCCGACACCGGCCGCGCCTTCGGCGAACGCCCCCGGACGAGCGTCTCCACGAGGTCTCCGAGCCGCGCCGTGGCGGTTTCGGAGCTGTGCTCGCGGGCGACCCGGACGCGCGCGGCGTCCCCCATCCGCCGCCGCCGTTCGGGCGCCTCGAGCAGCGCCCGAACGGCCCCCGCGAACGCGTCGGCATCCCCCTCGCGGACCAGCAGCCCGGTCTCTTCGTGACGCACGAGGTCGGGCACTCCGCGGGTCCGCCCCGCGACCACCGGGAGGCCGTGTCCCTGGGCTTCGAGCATCGCCATTCCCATCGGCTCCCCGACCGCCGGCCACACGAAGAGTCCCGCGCTGGCGTAGAGGCGCGCGAGGGCATCGTCCTCGACCCGCCCGGTGAAGGTGACCCGCGTCGCGGGGAGGCGCTTCGCGAACACCGCTTCGACCGCGGGCCGCTCCGGCCCGTCGCCGGCGAGCACGAGATGCCAGGGCCGCGCGGCGAGACCGGGTCGAGCGAGCGCCTCGGCGAGCACCTCGAACGAGGCGAGCTTGCGCCCCCCTCGCATCATCGCGACGCACAGAAGCCAGGGATCCGCGACGGGAAGGTCCCATCGCCCGGCGACCGCGGTGCGCGTGCCGGGGGCGGCCGGGGCGGCAACCACGCCGGAGGGGAGGCCCGCCAGCCGGGCCACGTCCGCCGCCGCGGCCGGGACCCCCTCCGGGCCTTCGGCTTCCGCCGGACGACCCCCACGCGCGGCTTCGGGCGAACCGGACCGGCCTTCCTCCGGTGGAACGCCACGCGGTCCGAGGAACGGCGGGAACGACACGATGCGCGACGGATCGGCCGCAACGCTTCGGACCCCGGGAGCATCGTCGCGATTGAGCACGAGCACCGCGTCCGCCAGCCGGATCGCATGGACCGCCGCGTCGTGTCCGATGCGCCACTTGCCTCCGGCCTGCTTCGCGGCGTGCGACGCCTCCGCCACCACGTAGGGGATGCCGAGTCGCTCGCTGACGGCAGGCCCCAGCCAGTCCGGCGCCTTGTGATAGAGGTGGTAGGTAAACCAGAGGCGGGGACGGCGTTCGGCCGGATGCTCGCGGTAGCGGCGAATCAGCCGATCCGCGAGGCGGGTCCCGATATCCCGGAGCCGCGCCTGGCGTTCCTGGTCGCCCCGACCGTCGAAGCTCCGGAAGCGCGATGCAAGGTCGACTTCCCAACCGCGTGCCGCTCCGGCGCTCCGCAGGGCGGCGAGGAGAAGGCGGGCGATGGCGCGGTCGCCGGAAGGCACCTCGTGGTCGGGCGCCTTGAGGGGAGCGTAGAACGCGACTCTCATGGGGCCCACACGTCCGTCGCGGAGGTATTGGAGCGCGAGCAGTCGGCCGCACCAGCCGGCGTTTCCGCTGGAATCCGCCCGCCCGGTACCCTCCCCCGGCCGCGCCCGGAGGTCGCGCGGCCCGCCGCCGGGAGGGCCGCCAGGAACGGCCGCGGGCTGACCGCCACGACCGAACGAGGGACGGTTCTCATCAGGCCGGGAGAGAAGGTTTCCTCATGCCGCCCGGTCCGTGGCAAGCGGGTCCGCACTCCCCGTCGGGACCGCCGTCGCCCGGGCGCAGTCGCCACCTTGAGCAAGGGGCGCGACACCCGTCTCCGATCCGAGCAGCTCGTGGAACTTCGCGGCGAGGCGGTCGGCCCCCGCCACCGAGGAGAACGCCGTCCGGACCCTGCGCTCTCCCGCCGTCCCGAGCCGCCGGCGCAGCTCGGAGTCGCGCAGGAGGCGGGCCAGCCGGGCCGCAAGGGCATCCGGATCGCCGGGCGGCGCGAGGAGCCCGGTCACCCCGTCCTCGATGAGCTCGGGGATCGCGGAGACCCGCGTCGCGACGCAGGGAAGGCCCTGGCTCTGGGCTTCGAGGAGAACGTTCGGAAGTCCGTCCCGGTCGCCGTCGCTGGCGACCCGGCTCGCGAGCGCGAAGACGTCCGCGGCGCGCAGGCGGGCCAGCAGCTCCGGGCGGGCGAGCGCGCCCGCCCACTCCGTGCGGTCCGCGATGCCGGCCTTCTCGGCGAGCTCGCGAAGCTCCGCGATGAGCGGTCCGCCGCCGACGTGGACAAACCGCCACCCGGGCACCGCCGGCAGCCGGCCGAGGGCGGCGATGAGGTCCGGGTAGCCCTTCTTCTCCACCGCCCGGCCGACGGATACGACGGTGAGCACGGGCGCCGCCTCGCCGGGCGGACCGGGCGGGGACGGCGCGCGCGGCGGAGGCGGCGGAAACTCGGCGAGGTCGAGCCCGTGCCGCACGAGCTCCACCTTCCCGGGCGCGAGAGCGTCGAGCTCGTCCCGATTGACGGCGGTGCAGGTCACCACCCACTCCGCATCCCGGAGCTTCTCGCTCTTCTCCCACCGCGGCGTCGTCCAGATGTCCTTGGCGTGCGCCGAGCCGGTCCACTGCCGCCCCGAAAGGTGCGCCGCGTAGCGGGCGACGGAGGACGGGGTGTGGAGGAAATGGGCGTGGATGTGGGCGATCTCGCGCGGCAGCTCGCGGGCGAGGACCAGCGCCTGGCCGAAGCGCCGCACCCGGTTCCGGGTCGGGTCGCGCACGAGGTCGCGGAGCCAGAGCCGCAGCACCGCGCGGTAGCGGGGCCGGCGCCGCACCCGCCACCAGGCGCGAAGCACCCGCATCGGCTCGTGGTGCAGGTACTCCGGAAGGTAGGTGACGGGGGCCCGGACCCGCGCATGGACCGGATGCACGCTCGCCTCCGTCGGGTGGCGCAGCGAGATGAGGTGCAACCGGAGTCCCCGCTCCTCGAGGGCGAGGATCTCCTGGGTGATGAACGTCTCCGAGAGGCGCGGATAGCCCTTGAGGACGAACGCGATCGGCGCCGGCTCAGGCATGGCGGGCTCGAGGAGCGTCCGGCGCCCGATGGTCGGTCCGGGGCGGCGCGAGGCCCGGGATTCGGCCCCGGACGACACCGCCCGAAGCCGTCGACGGACCCGGCCCGGCCGAACGCGAGGCGCTCCCGCTCATGGATCCGACACCGCTCCCGTCCGCCGTGCCCCGCATCCGCTACACGGCGCGGACCGCGCGGATCTCCGGGTTGCGGAGCGGCCGGTGCGCGAGTCCGTCGTCCACCAGCGAATCGATGACCTCGAGGCCGTCGAGGAGGCCCGGGATGTAGGCGTCCGAGGGACGAGACTGGGTGGGAAGGTCGCGCAGCGCCTCCGCCATCCGCCTCGCCGGGTCGGGGAGCCCGGGGTTGAACATCCGCACGAGCCCCAGCTCCTGGGCGCGCGACGCGCGAATGAACTGCTCCATGCGCGGCTCGAGCCGAGGCACCAGGACGGCCGGCTTGTCGAAGGACAGAATCTCGCAGAACGTGTTGTATCCCCCCATCGCGACGATCCCCGCCGCCCCTGCCATGAGGGTCTCCACCCGCGGGTCGAAGGTCAGCACCCCGCTCACCCGTTCGACGGCGGCGGCGCGGGTGCGGAGCGCATCGCGCACCGCGCCCGGCATGAACGGGCCGAGCAGGAGCACGGCCGAGAGCGGGAGATCGGGATCGTGCTCGTAGGCCGAGAGCACCTGGTCGAAGAGCGCTTCGCCGTCCCCGCCGCCCCCGCTGGTCACCAGCACGTAGGGCTCGCGCGAGGAGGTGGCGGCATCGGCCGCGGTCTCGGAGAGGCGGGGGACGGGCGCCTCGCGCCGCAGGTAGCCGGTGTAGACCATCCTCTCCGGCACTCCCGGGGGAAGGGGGATGCCGGCGAGCGGACTGCACACCGCGCCGAGGCCGTACACCCAGATCCGGTCGTAGTAGTCGCGCAGGGCCGGCACCGCGTTCTTGCGGGCCCATTCGTCCGCGAGGCGCGCCGGCTCGTCGAGGACGTCGCGAAGCCCGAGGACGAGGTAGCTGCCGCGCTCCTTCAGGAGATCGAGGGTCGCGGCCATCTCGCCGCGCAGCCCGAGCGGCTCCTTGTCGACGATCAGGAGATCGGGGCGAAACGCCTCGGCCGTGTGCCGGATGATGGACTCGCGAAGCGCCAGCACCTCGTCGAAGGCGAGGTGCAGGGTGAGCGACGAGTACTCGCCGTTCGCGAGCTTGGTGACCCCGGGGACCCGCACGAAATCGACTCGTTCCGGAAACTCGAAGCTGCCGATGAGAGGGGAGCCGGACACGATGAGGACCGAGAGGTCCGTTCGGCCGCGAACGAGCGAGCTCGCGATCGCGCGGCACCGGCGAAGGTGGCCGAGGCCGAACGAATCGTGGCTGTAGATGAGAATCCGGGTCGAGCCGCCAGCCATGTCGTCATCTCCGGTCGGGCCGTCGCTCGGGCGCGCCGGTCCGGTGAACGTCAGTGGAGAGCGGAGGGAGACCGTTCCCCGCCTCGGGTCGGTCGGCGCGATTGTACCCGCCGCCGTCCGGTTCGCGAGCATGGGGCCGCAATCGCCACCGTGCCTCGTTCCGTCCGCGGCGGCCGTGCCCCCGCGCCGATCCGAAGGCGTGATGGTCCCGCAGGTACGAACCGAAGTCTGTCGCGCGGGCGACCCGGTCTGTCCCCGGCGCCCCGGCGGGCGGTCCGGCGACGGGGCTTGGAGCGGTGGGGCGATATCGTCCCGAACTACCTGAGGCGCCCCATCTCTACTCTAAAGTTGAGTCAAGTTTGCAAAGCGGCTTCAGGAACGAAACGTGCGCGGCTGCCAGTGCTACGGAGCGGCCGGGTTTCGAACCAGGATGGGGGGCTTCGAACCGGTCTCGTCGATCAGAGGCGCAGCCTCGCTAGACTAGCGATTGGTCCATCGAGAGCTCGGCCCATGCGTTCTTCCGTCAGCCCATCGCGACTGCTGCCCGTTCTCGCCGCCTGGCTCGCCGTCGGCGCCGGCGGCTTCGCCGCTTTCGCCCCCGCTTCCGCCCCCGCTTCCGCGGAGGATTCGCGCGATCCCCGCGAGCTCGTCATCGGCATCACCCAGTTCCCGTCGACGCTCCACCCCACCATCGACTCGATGCTCGCCAAGAGCTATTCCCTCGGCCTCGTGCGGCGCCCGACGATGGTCTACGACCACGACTGGAAGCACGCCTGCATGCTGTGCACCGAGGTGCCGTCGCTCGAGGACGGAACCGTCGCCGTCGAGCCCCTTGCGGACGGCGGCGAGGGGATGGCGGTGAGCTACGCTCTCGACCCGCGCGCGAAGTGGGGAGACGGCACCCCGATCACCACCCGCGACGTGGTCTTCACCTGGGAGGTCGGGCGCCATCCGCAGTCCGGGGTGGCCGCCCATTCGTACTACGTTCGCGTTCTTGGAATCGACGTCCACGACGAGCATCGCTACACGGTCCACTACGACCGGCTGGACTACGACTATCCGACGGTCGGCGCGTTCAGCCTCCTGCCGGAGCACCTCGAGCGAAGCGTCTTCGAGGAGGACCCCGCGTCCTATCGGCATCGGACCCGCTACGAGACCGAGCCTACCCATCCAGGGCTCTACCACGGGCCGTACCGGATCTTGGAGGTCGTGCGCGGGTCCCACATCCGGTTCGTTCGCAACCCGATGTGGTGGGGGCGCGAGCCCTGGTTCGATCGCGTCATCGTCAGGACCATCGAGAACACGGTGGCCCTCGAGGCGAACCTGCTCTCCGAGACGGTGGACTACATCGCGGGCGAGCTCGGGCTGCCCATCGACCAGGCGATCGCGTTCGAGGAGCGCCACGGCGACCGCTTCGTGGTCGAGTACAAGCCGGGGCTCATCTACGAGCACCTGACCCCCAACCACGACAATCCGCTCCTGAGCGATCCGCGGGTGCGGCGCGCCCTCCTCCTCGGGCTCGACCGCCGCGCCATCAGCGAGCGCCTGTTCGGCGGACGGCAGCCGGTCGCCGACACGAACGTCAACCCCCTCGACTGGGTCCACCACGACGGGGTGCGCAAGTACGCCTACGACCCGGATGCGGCCAATGCGCTGCTCGACGAGGCCGGCTGGACGGACGTTCGCGACGGGGTCCGCCACGACGACAGGGGCGAGCCGTTTCTCCTCGAGCTCATGACCACCGCCGGAGACCGCACCCGCGAGCTCGTGGAGCAGGTGATCCAGAGCCAGTGGCGCGAGCTCGGCGTGGACGTCCGGATCCGCAACGAGCCCCCCCGCGTCTTCTTCGGCGATACCGTGAGCCATCGCAAGTTCACCGGATTCGCGATGTTCGCGTGGGTGTCGTCGCCGGAAGCGGCCCCCCGGGGCGTCCTCCACTCCGAGGAGATCCCGCGCCCGGAGAACGGCTGGAGCGGCAACAACGTGGCCGGATTCGAGAACCCGGAGGTCGACCGCCTCACCGACGCCATCGAGGTCGAGCTCGACCGCGAGCGGCGCCGCGAACTGTGGGCCGAGCTCCAGTCGCTCTACGCCGAGGACCTGCCGGCCCTCCCGCTCTACTTCCGGGCCAACGCGTACATCCGGCCGAAGTGGCTCGCCGGGGGGCGCCCGACCGGGCACCAGTTCTCGAGCACCCTGTGGATCGAGGAGTGGCACCGCGCCCCCGACGAGGACTGACCAGAGCTGCGTAAATCAGCCGGTCGGGCGCAAGATTTCGCGCCGGAGGGAGGTAGTGCCCCTCTCCCCGCTGACGGATACAAGGTAAAGCCCCTCTCCCCCTGGGAGAGGGGTTTGGGGTGAGGGCAGGACGGGTATCGGAGCGCTGGCTGAAGATTCCTTGGCCCAAATCCCCCCACGCCCGGGCCTGACTCCTGGAGGGAGAAGGCGACACCCGGACGACTGAAATGCCCTCGGCTCAGTCCAGCAGGGCCTTCAGCAACGCGTCCGGCGTATCGGAGTAGAACTGGACGTTGACCCGCGTCGCCATGTCGTCGGAGAGGTCGAACAACTGCTTTCGCGCGGACACCGGAATCAGCACGACAGACGCCCCCTTCTCGACCGCAACTTCCACGACGCCGACCGCATTCGCGAGCAGCTCCACGGAGCCACCGAGATTCAACGCTCCCACCAGGATCAAGCCCCCCTTGATGCTCGTCTCGAGCAGCCCACTGCATAGCGCGAGCAACGCCGGCAATCCGAGCTCGGCCCCGGTCCGGTCGTTGTCCATGGCGCGAAGCTGGACGGAAAATTCGTGGGAACGGGGGTCCCGGTCTCCGACCAGTTCCTTGGCTCTGGCATACAAGTTCTGCTCAGCATATCGCACACTCTCCCGGAATGCGGGGGGCACCGGGGCGTTCAGTATCCTGACGCCGCTCCCTTTGCCCGCCCCGACCTCGATGCGGTAGAGGCTCGGTCCGGTCTCAGGTCCGCCTGGACCAATCCCCCAAACCTGTCCGGGCGGCAATGGGTCCGGATCGATCGCTTCGTCGCTCCGAAGCTCGGGCGTGGCGACGAACTGCTCGATCCCGTCCTCGCCGATGGCGTAGCTGAAGTGCGTGTTCCGGAACTCGCTCTTGAACACCCGTTTCTGCTGCTCCTTGACCCGGCGACGCGATTCGAGCGCGAGGCGAACCAGCGTCTCCAACTCGTCATCCGGTACTTCCATCCCCGGATCGGGATACAGGAGCTTCAGGAGCGCGCTCACCGTCTTGTTGACCGCCGTGATGTCTCGCCCGCTGAGCGCCCCGCCGTAGTTCACTCGCCCTTGCAGCACCGGCACCCGACTCCCGGCGCGGAGCCGGCTCCAGCACTCCGAGAGAAAGTCGCTCACGAGACCGAAGTGATCCGTGAAGTGATCGTTCGGATTCAGCTTAGGGAAGTCCCATCCAGGGACGTAGGCGTGAATGCGATCCATGAACGCCGTATCGTCGCGCATGTCGACGGAGAGGGGGCTCAGCAGGTGGCCGACCTTCTGTTGGTGCTCCACCTCGACATCAAGGTTGCCCACCATCACGACGCCGCCCTCGGCGCGAATGCTCTCCTTGCCGCGCGAGAATTCGCCGGACTCCATGTATCCCTTGAGAATGTTGACGCCGTCCTTCTGGTCGAAGGAGACGCCCGAGATTTCGTCGAAGCACACCACGTCGTATTGACAGACGAGCCCACGCTGCCCCGTGGCGTTGTTGACGAACATCTTCGCCACTGTCGCCTTGCCGCCCGAGATGAGATGCGCATAGGGGGAAATCTGCTGGTAGAGGTGGCTCTTCCCGGTCCCGCGGGGCCCAAGCTCCACCAGGTTGTAGTTCCGCTCGACGAACGGCGCCATGCGCACCAGCGCCACGAGCTGCGCCCGCTCGGAAAGGGCATCCGGCTCCAGTCCGACACTCCGAAGCAGTAGCTGCCGCCACTCTGCGCTCGTGAGCGATTGGCGTCCCCGGTACAACGCATCCAGCAGATCCGCCCGGGAGAGTTGAATCGCCCGCAGGCCATCGATCGCGAACGGCCTCCCGTTCTTCTCAAGCGCGATGGCTGCGTCGTAGCTCAGGGTCACTTCGGCGTAGAAGCCGTCGGTGAGCATGCGCTCGTGCTGCTTGACGAGATCGTCGTCGACCCGAACGTCCTTGATCGCGAGGCTGGGGAGCTCCGCAATCAGCGAGTCCGTTTTGGCATCCAGCCTCGCCCGAACGACATCGATGAGCTTGATGGAACCTTGATCCCGAGCCCGTGCCTTGAACAGCTCTTCATCGCCGGTGCGCACCGTCCGATCGGCAAGCTGCCGCTCGACGATTGCGAGCCCCTCCTCGATCTCCCGTTCATCGGTCGTGGCGCAGTAGCGCCCTAGAAGAAACTCGACCACATAGGTCGGCACCGGATACTGGCGGGCGTACCTGCGGACCAGATCCTTCCGGACGAGGTAGCCATCGAACGCCTCTGCGGCCCGTCGGTCGAGATGGTCGAGCTCGAGGTTCATCCTTCACCTCCAATCATCGTGGACTGCCTAGCGATGACGTGACCGTCCGGTTCCAGTACGACAACGGCGGCCGGCGTTCCTTCGAGGTCATCGTCGGCCACGAGCAAGCTCGCCACGCCATCCGCATCGACTGGCCGCGCCCCGGAAACGGTCGAATCCGGGTCGTTGACCCGCGTTCTGAGATCGACCGACAGCCCGGGCGAGGGTGTATCGACCCGTACTCGACAACGCAGACCAATCCACGACACGGGGGCGAAACCCACGCTCGTTGTTGCGTGATCGGCGCCGGCACCCGCCGTGACACGAAGGACGGGGATCAGGCTTTCCTGGAGGCTCAGGCCGCCGTGGGCGTACGCATTGCCGGCCCAGAAACAGGCAATCCCGGGACCGATGGCGACCCGTTCGCTGGCGTTCCAGTACCAGGGTACCGTCGGCACCTCGACCGTCGAACCGCCCTGGATGGCCGCGCAGCGTGCCCATCGGCTCTGCGTCAGGTACTTGGGGAGGTCGACCTTCGGCAAACCACCGGGAAGCCACAGCCATCCGTGGTCGGTCACGACGCGGACCTCGCGCCATCCGGTCTCGAACAATGCTTCAATCCGTTCGACCAGCAGGTCAATCTGCTCGTCGACCCGTCCAGCCAGCTTTGCTTGCAGCGAATGACCGAGCTTGTCGAGCTGCCCGTCCTCGGTCCAGGCCCGGCCTGCGGGATCGCCCGTCTCGTCCGTTCGGAGGAACTGAAAGCCGATGGCGTCGAAAAGCTTTCGAAACCGGTCCGGAGTCAACTGGCGTCCGTCATCCGCCAACCCGGGAAGAAAGCCTTCGCCGAGGGTAGATCCCTCGATGTTCCCAGCCACCGGGGAGACCGCGGGTTTCGCGGTCGCCGTGACCGTGGGAAGAGCGGCCCAGCGGGTGGACAGATCCACTAATCGGCCACCTTGCGACCGCAGCCGCTCCAGCAACCATTGCGCTACATCGAAACGGAGTCCGTCCGCAAAAAGGACCACGGTCCCGGAATCGACGCGAGCGGCATCCGACTCAAGTCCCTGGTGGTCCGGAAGCGGCTGCTGATCCACAAGCTCCTGAAGATGTCGCGCCGCAGCGTCCAGCCATGGTTGGTAGATTGCATCCAACGCTTGGCTCACCGCTCGTGTATCCGCGGACGACCGCAGCGCAGCGATGGCGGAAAGCGCAGCGGCGTCGATTGCCCAGGCACCATCCTCGTACAGCGTAGCCATTTCAGCCGGAGACGAACCCCCAAGAAGACTCGATGTGCGCTCAGCAAGCACTGCCAAGTGGCGGAGGGAGTTGGCCAAAGGCGCCTCACCGAGCTTCGCCCAGACCGAGTTGCGCCGCTCACCATGTGTCTGCTCAAGCTCGATGATGCGCTCCCGCGCAGAAAGCGGCGACTCGCTTTCCAGCCCTAGGAGAGCACGCTGCAGATCCGCTTCGCCCTTCTCATTGGTCCTGGGCCAGGATGGAAAAGAACCCGCAAACAGGTCGTGCGGCGTCGCCATTCGCAACAGATCCCGAACGCTGGGATACAGGGCTGGCGCCTCGGCATAGCGCCTCCAAACCGAATCCCAGGATCCTTCCCGCCGGCCGAGCCGCTCCGCCGCAACCAGCTCACCGTCATTCTCGGGATCGAACCCATAGTCGGCCTTGCAGCGCGACGCGAAGGCACCCCAGCGCGCGGAGTCCCAGTTCGCCGGTACGTCCCCGCCATCCCCGAGCCAAACCAGCACGTCCCTCACCGGATCGTCCGAGAAAAGCCGATCGAAGTCCTCCGCTTCCAGGCGCCGGCCCTCCAGCGCCTGAACCGAGGCCGTGGCAAGCTCAGCGAGGGCGCGCATCATGGAATGACGGGTATCGGAGTCGCGGGCTACATCGAGTCCAAGCCCGCCATCCTTCGACACCAGGAACGCCTCCACGGTCCAGTCCCGGCCATTCCGCTGCGTCCAGCAGGTTCCGCGGTACTGGAGCTCGACCAGCGGCTTGAGGTGTCCAGGACAGGTCTGAGCAGCACCGAGTTCCTGCCGACCGACGCCGGAAAGGTAGAGGACCGGAGTCATCTCGTCCGGTATCTCGGGCGACTCCACGGCTCGCTCGACCACACAGCGCAGCCAGATCGACGGCCCGGTGCGAATCTCGGGAGCGTACTCTCCGAGCGTCACGAGCTGCGGCATCAGTCTTCGGAGCCGCGGGAGGACCGGCAGCCACTGCGAATCACGGTCCGTCCACAGGATGGCCACGGGACGCTCCGCATCGCCGGGGTTTTGCGCTGACGCCGCCTCCAGCGACGCCACCAGCGCCTCAATGACAGTGGAAGGCGGCGACTGACTCACCGAGAGTCTCGCTCGCCGGCAGAAACTGCCTTTAGGTACGGACCGATTCTGTTCTCCGTCATGTCAAACACCTCGCTCCTGCGACGATAGGGTTCGGTACGTGTGCCCGCCTTCACTCCGCTACCGGGCCTCTTCGCATCGTCAGCTTCAAATGGTCATCCGTGGCATCGAATTCGGGCTCTACCCGATTCCTCTCGCGGAGCAGCGGAATGATCTTGTTGCGAACTCCCATGCCGCGTGCGTCCACATAACCGTAGTCTCGAAGGACATCGACAATGAGCGGATTTCGGGGAGATCGCTGTCCAGCGATCATCTTGTTGACGGTCATGGTGTTCGGCAGCGCCCCGGGACTTGTGATCTCGAGTCGACCCGCAAAGCGAACCACCTCCAACTCTTCGTTGCGAGTCCAGTCCCGATGAACGATCCCATTGACGACAGACTCCCGTAGCGCCTCCAGCGGATAGTGCCACTCGCGGTCCCTTTGCATCGATTCTCTCAATTCGCCCAGCTCCTCGGAAACGAATGGCCGTATCGCGTCGCTCAGGATCTCGATCAACCCCTTCTCGGCAATTTCTCGGGCGCCGCCGGGTGTTTCCAACCGCAAGGGAATGACCGGCCCATCAAGCACCTGATCGTCGAGCGCATCGTAAGCCCTTTCTTCTCCTCGAAAGGCCATCCAGCGAATTCCTGACTGACGAAGCAGGCGTCGCGGCCGATACCCGAACAGCACCAGCCCCGCGATAGTGCACACTGGAGGGCCCTCCTCACGCTCCACCATGAAGCCGAGCCCGCACAAGCGTTCGTGCCATTCATCGTCCGAGCTCGGAACCTGGTTGTCACGCACGATCCCTGTGAGGTAGTCCTCAAGCCTTTCCCGGCTGAGGTCCCGCAAGGCGCTTCCCGAGACAGGAAGCAGCTCGGCGTGCAACATTCCGCCAAGGGCGAACAGTCGAGCCTGCTGCTCACGCGTGGCGAGCCGAGAGGTGCTGCCGACGCGCACGTAGATCTCTTCGCGATCGTTGTGCCGAACAACGTACGGCTTGGCAGTGCCTTGGGTCAGGGTGACAACAGCCACTCGGTGCTGTTCGTCGACCTGGATCTCCTCGTAGAAGGGAAGAACCATCGGATGCACCTTGCGCCCGAACACGGTGTCCATGACCCAGTGTTCGAGATCATCTCGATGAATTCCGGAAACTGTCCCGTCGTCCTCCACACCCAGCAGGATTCGCCCTCCACGGAAGTTCGCCAGTGCCACTATCTCTCTCGCGAGACGCTCTGGACGCACATCGTCGCGCTTGAACTCCACGCCGGAGCTCTCCCCGTTTGCGATCAGCTCCAGTAGTTCTGACTTGGTCATCAGTAGTCGAACCCGTACATTTCTCTGCGTTGCGTGAAGGCTTCCTTGCCGCCCTCGAGGATACCGGCTACGTGATCTCGTATCTCCGGAACGTCGATCGATCCCTGCATCTGGGGCGGCATTTCGGCCCGGTCTCCCGTTGCGGTGCAAACACCGATCCACTCCGCGTCCCCGAATACTGGAATATTGGCGTTATGGGTCGCGAACAGGAACTGGCGCTCCGTCTTTGCGGACAGGAGTTCCCTGACGATGCGTTCCGCGATGAACGCGTTGTCGAGGTTGTCTTCGGGTTGATCCATGATCAGCGGGTCACGGTTATCCAGCAGCAGCAGGTGCAGGATCGCCGTGCACTGCTGTCCCGTGGACAATCCTTCCAAAGCCCGAAAGCGCTCGGGGCCAGAATGGGAGACGTTGAGCTCGATGCTCACTCGGTCCTCAATGTCGATGGTCTCAAGTTCATGGAGCTGGGAGGCGTTCAGCCTGGTGAGCTCGTCCGCGAGACCCGAGGTCAGGCCCCACCTGCGTTCCAACAACGCACCCTTCCCTTCCCGAATGGCAGCAACCAACCCGAGGACGGTGAGACCTTCGGCGTCGTCTACCCACTTCGTCCTTTGCGGACCGACATTGGGCAATCCTTGCAGGAATCTACGCAACGGCCTGCGAAGCCCGTCTGCGGCAACAGTGATTCGCAGCTTGCCCCGCAGCCGCTTGTTCAGCTTCTTGGCAGCTCGCTGCTTCGCCACCGAACGCTTGCTCCGGATGTCGGAGATCTCGCCCAGCAGATTCCTGCGTGTCTGCTCCAAGTCGTCCACTAGCGCATCCACTGTCTTCAGTTGAGACCGTGTGGGCTTGATCTCCTCAATTTCTCGCAGCAGCCCCTGGTAAGCAACGCCGACCTCCCGGCCGGTCTTGCCTGCCATCGCCGGCAAGCTGGCGAACTCCTTCTCGAGATCGGTTTCGGATTCCTCCATGGCCTTGCGCAACCTTTCTACCAGCGGCGCAAGGGCAACCTCGGCCTCGGCAACAGCCACACCAATTTCTTCAAGCTTCTGCTGCAGGGTCTTCTTGAGACCCTCGAGGACCTGCCGACCTTCTCGCAGCAGTTCGGCATGGAGCAAGCCGTCCAACGTCTTGTCGCTCATGAACACGAGATCGGGCAAATCTTCTTCGAAGCGCCGCCAAGCGTTACGGACTCGTTCAACTTCTTGCAACATGCGAGGCTCCAACTGCCGTTCTCTCGCCAGAAGCGGGACTATCCGGAGCTTTTCTTCGAGGCCCTGTTCCTTGAACTGCCTGGCTCTTTCCTCAAGCTTGGGAAGCTCGGCGATCCGTGCCTCTATCTCGTCCTTCCGCGAATGAGCCTTCTCGAGCCGTGCTCCGTTCTCCTCCAGCTTTCGGCGAACGGATTCCAGATCTGATTCCTGCGCCGCGTCTTGCGGCAGGAAACGGTCGAGGACCCGGGTCAACTCGTCAGGTTTCCTCGCCAGCTCATAGATCTCGTTTTGTCCATAGATCTCGGCTCCCGGAAGCAAGTCCGTACCCGGTCGCAGGGACGACTCGTTCCCGTCGTTGTCAATAACCCGCGCCGGCTCACCATAGCGGCGAATGACCCTGTAGCGCTCCATGTTGTTGGTTGCGGAGCGTAGCTCGACGACTACTCTGCCACCCTCTTTGCCGAGGTTCTCCCTGACGATCTGATCGCCCTGCTTCCTTGCATCCTCTGCTTTGTGCGGCACCTCGAGGGCGTATCTGAGGCATTCCAGCAGAGTGGATTTCCCGGTACCCCTCCCACCGATGACCGCATCCAGGTGGCCAGAGAAGTTCGCTTCGAGTCCATCAAAATACCCCCCTTCGATACGTACACTATCGATCTGGCTGTAGAATCGTTCCTGAATCTCGTCGTGAAGCCGCACCCGCGACTCGGGATATTTGAACGCCGACAAGAAGGACGCGAAACATGGGCGCGTCATCTTGATGAACGTCGAAGCTCTGTGGTCCGCGAGGTCTTCGGGCTTTGCCACATCCTTGGCATTTATGACGGTGATGGGTCGCTCGCGCCGGTAATCCGGGTTCTTGTTCTGGACGATCCGCTTGTATTGGTTAGGAAGATCGTTGACGGACCCGGGAATCTGGCCCGCTCGCACCAAGTCGTGATCCTTCCAGACGTGACCCAATCCGCCACCATCTTGCTGTAGCCGGAGAAGACCGCTGTTGCCAGTCATGTGGGCGGCAAACCAGAATCCCTCACGGTCATGAACAATCCGCGCGATGTCCAAACATCCGAGCCCCGAAGGTGTTACACGCTCCTGCGGATCCATAAGGTCCAACCTGCCTAGCACTCGTTGTAGTTCTGTCGTCGTCGTATACTCAGGAAACAGACAGACCATATGGGTCTTCTCTGTGGAGCTGATCTCGAATCCGGGGAAGACGACGATGCCGTGCGGCGCCAGTGTGTCCCGAATCAGATCCACGTCTTGCACGCTGCCATGATCCGCAAGCCCTACGACTCGGATATCTTCCTGCCGGCAAACTTCCAAGAGTTTGTCGGCATAGGCCCCGGCGCTTAATCCGTGACTCCGCCCCCGATAGCTCGCGCTGTAGCCATGAGGGTTTACTTGCAGAGCACACTTCCAGAAACGGGCGTGGGTGTGTTGCGTTTCCATCATCGTTCCGTCTCCGGTCATGACGGGGCCACCTCCTTCGCGTTGTCTATCGTGGGCCGTGCGTGAACGCTGCCGCTGGCGAGTGAATCACAAGGAAAAAACGCGGGGGACGGGGCTAGTCGTCCGCTTGGCTCTCCCTTGTCTTGCGCGGCTGAGTAGACCCCTTGATATCTCGGAGGCGCGAGTCTTCGACGTCGGACCGATGTGTTGACCCTACGTACCCTCGAGACGGTTCGCGAGCACATCAATCCGCTGCGTTCGTCGGTACCGTGACCATCTGCTGGAGGCAGGGATATATAGGTACTAACCATCGTTTCGTTACCTATATATTGGGAACGTTACCCAATTCTCCGCCAGCGGGCGCGGGGGCCTCGACCCAGGCACTCGAGCTGTCCATCGTCGCGCTGCTGACGGAGGACGCTACGTACGAGATCGATGCCGACCGTCGGGCATCTCGCGTGCAGCTCGGACACAGAGAAGTCGCCGACAAGGTGGTCGATCACGTCGAGAACCATCGCCGTCTTGGCGCCCCTCCCGCCCTGCACGATTCCCGTGCGGCGTTCGAGCTCCTGCCAAGCGCCGAGGATGACGACCCCGAGAAGGTACTCCACCCGTGGGGTCAGATCGTGTCTTCCCTCGTGCCAGTCGAAGGATGACCGCTGGAGGGAGTCGTAGTAGCTCTCCCTGGTCCGCTCGACAATCTGCTCGAGGCTGATGTACCGGCATACGTCCTGACCCGCCTGGTACAGCAGCAGGGTAGTGAGCAACCGCGCCATGCGTCCATTTCCATCGTGGAACGGATGGATGCAGAGAAAATCCAGCACATACACCGGAATGAGCAACAGCGGGTCGATTTCACGTGCCTGCCAGCGATCGTTGAAGCGATCATGCAGCCGTTCCATCGCATCCGAGGTACGATGCGCGGCGACCGGCCGGAACCGGACCACCCGGACCCCATCCGGCCCCGTCTCGACGATCTCGTTGTCGGCCCGCTTCCAGTATCCGCCCTCGCCGGGGAGGAACTGATACAAGTCGCGATGGAGTTGGAGGACCACGTTGGCGGTAAACGGGATGTCGGCGGCGTTCGCGTGAATCGTGCCCAGAACGTCGCGATTCCCCGCAATCTCCTGCTCCGAACGGTTCTGCGCCGCTGTCGTGCCCTCTACCAGGGAACGGATCCTCGCCACCGGCGCGGTAACCCCGTCGATTCGATTGGAAGATTCGGTGCTCTGAATCAGGGCAACCTGCCGGAGGGATTCCAGAACCTGGGGCGACTGCTGCCTGAACAGATCCTGCCTGCCCCGATACTTGCTGATCTCTCGCACGATTCGAAGGAGCCGAAAGCCTATCGGCATCGCCTCGATACCGCTGGGCACGAAGGACATCATGGGTCGTCCTGCCCCGCCATGGAACGATGCGCGGACTTGAACGCGATGCTGAGGTGGATGTCGTTCCGGCGCTCGCCGGTGAACTCGTCGTCGGGCCAGAACCACGGGTAGTCCTGCTGCGGGCGAAGCTCCTCCTCGTCGTCCGGATCCCAGTCCTCGTCCGCAAGCCATGGAGGCTTCGAGCGCCGGCCGCGGGTCAGGGGCTCCTTGCCGCGGTCCTTCCGCCAGTGAACGTTCGGCTTGGCACGGAGGATGCCCGCACCCTTCTTGCCTCCAGGGATGTCTTCAGTCATGAAAGGTCGGATGTTGAGGCGCACCCCATCGTTGATGTCGGGTTCCCAGCCGATAGGCTGCTCGTGGACAGGTTTCCAACGGACGAAGATGTCGAAGGGTGGCTCGCCTTCGATGATGGCGACGAGACGCTCCTGTAGCGCTTCGGCGGCGGCGAGACGGTCGGCCGCGCCGACTTCGTCGCGCCGCACCCCGTCCTGCTGGCGGGCGATCCAGTCGCCGAGATAGCTGTACGTCAGGGATTCCAGAATCCGCCGACCCCTTCCATTGCCTTCCGCCAGCTTGTGGTAGCTGACGAGCGCATGGAAGCCGTCGCGCTTGCGGCCGTCCCAGATGTGCCAGACGAACGGACGGTGGTGGAACCGCTTGCAGTGCTGCTCGAAGAACTGATTGCGCAGCCAGTCATCAAGGCTCTTCCCGCCCGCCTCGGCGAGCAGCCTGGCAAGCACGCCTTCGTTCCAGGAATCCCCGTAGGCCGCGGCCAACAGTTCCAACAACCGCTCCCCGGCGGGCGGCTCGCCGCGCACTGAAGGAATGCAGACGATGCCGTCCTCGTCGGCCAGTCCACACAGCTCCTCAGAACGCCGCACCCACGCACGTTGCTCGTCGGCCAGATCCATTTCAGCATCCTGCTCCGCCGGCCAGCGGTAGCGCAGCAAGCGAGCCACGGCGACGTGCAGCACATTTGGATCGGTGCGAAGTGGACCGTGTACGGTCCGCGTTTCCGTTTCGTCCCAGACGACCGAACCGCAGGGATGTCCGTGGAAAATCCATTGGGTGGGGTCATCAGAGTAGGGACGAGGGAGGCCGTTGGGGTAGCGTTGCTCCGCTACGTTGGTCCAGCGTTCGAGATCGAACGGGACCTTTGTCAAGGTTCCATTTGCAACGATAATATTCTGGTCAATTTCACGTACCCGATCATGAAAATCGGGCGAATCGCAGAAAGAAAAGATGGCCGATATGAGTCGTGGGTCCTTTGGAACTAGCACAGCCATAGATTTATCGTATTGCCCACCAAGATAGATGGAAGTCCGTAAACCCCTCATGAGTGCTACAGAAACGCCCAACCTGTTCCAAGCTTGTTGACCACTTTGGTCTTGATTGTGAATGCGCCGACGTTGACCCTCGTCCATGCCGTGTACACGGTTTGCGGCGGGATCCCAAGCAACAACCAGTGACAACCCGTCAAATATTCTTGTCGTTTGCGCGGAAGATTGAAGAAAGCTCCAATTCTCAAGTCGCCTTGGAAATTCCCAAGTCCTTCTTCCAAACCTATCAAAGTCGCCCGTTCCTAGTCCCAGGAAGCTGTTTGCGAATTTTGTCAGCCTTTCCGTATTCTCCAAGGTCTGTAGCGAAACGCGTGCATCGGCATTTCGCAACTGCTTAGCCTGTTCGGCACCCTTGATTTCAATCTTGAGCAGTTGGGCGGCCTTCTCGCTGGCGGCGCGAAACTCGGAGACATCTAAACCGTTCATCGTGTTGACTGGCGGTGCGGAAGCAAATAGGGCGCCCGGACGGCTGTTGGGCGTGCCGCGGCTCAGGGTGAGGAGTGTCGCCTTCACAACCTCTCCACTGATTGTTTCAAAGGCTCCGGGCCCCAGCCGGGCAAGCAAACGCCAAGTCTCCGTCTTCAGCAGCCTCTCCCTGAGCTTCTTGTAGCGGGCGAGGAACAGCCAATTCTGGGGGAGCACAACACTGGCGGTTCCGCCCTCTGCGCATAACTCCAGGCAGCGCTCCAGGAAAACGGTGGCAAGATCATGCTTGCCGACCGGGTAGCGATGTTCACAGAACCCGCGCAGCTTTTCGCCCTGCTTGCCGCGGGCGAGGTAGGGCACATTGGTAGCAACGAGGTGGTAGCGCCCAACAAGAAGCTCGGCAGCCTTGGCAAGTCCCTGGGCCGCGACCGCTGCCTCGTGCCGCTCGTCCGACTCGTCGTCCGCGAGCGCTTCCCCCAACGCGGTCGCGAGAATCGGAAAATCCATCAATCTGGCAGCCTTCGACTTGGCGGGATTCAGCAGGCTGCCCAGGATCGGCGCATCCCGGAACTCGTCGTGGAGCCAGTCCAGCGCGATGCGGAGGTTTCGGCGGCCGGCGGCAAGTTCGGTCCACCGGTCCTTCGTGGTGCCGATCGAGAGCCCGGAGCAGGCGAGATTCAACGCCGGCAAAGGTCGATAGCGACCCGCATCAGGATAGGTCCAAGCGGCGAGCGCGAGCGCGAAGGCAGCCAACTCCACGCAACGCGGGTCCAGCTCCAGCCCGTACAGGTTCTCCCTCAATACCGCGTCCACCGCTTCGCGGGCGGAAAGGCCCTCGCGTTCCATTCGCATGGGAACCAGCATGGAGAAGGCGGCGGCGAGGAAGTGCCCGGAGCCGCAGCAGGGATCGATGACTCTCAGCTCCCCAAGTTGCTCCGGCCAGCCGTCGAAGGGGCCAGCGGCGGGTGCCCACCTGAACCCTTCCACCACTGGGATTCCGGCTCCCTCCGAAGAATCTGACGATATGAGTCCCGCACCCGCTGGAGGAGCCGCCGACGTAAGCCCCTCTCCCCCCGGGAGAGGGGTTTGGAGTGAGGGAGAAGACGAAGATGAGTCGGCGTGTACCTCATGCCACAGCAACTCCAGCACCGACTCCGTTTGCTGCAGCACGTCGTGATTCCAGAACCGAACGACACGAATCCCTTGTTCATCGAGGAACCCGCTACGCCTGTCGTCACGGAGCTTCGTTTCTGCATCATTGTGCTGGCCGCCGTCGAGTTCCACTGCCAGCTTGCACTCGTGGCAGTAGAAATCGAGAATGTACCGACCGATCGGATGCTGGCGGCGGAATTTCTTGCCGGCGAAACGACGGCTTCGTAGCAAGGCCCAGAGTAGCTGCTCCGCATCGGTCTGGTTGATGCGGAGGTGGCGGGCGTAATCGAGAATATCTGCTGGAAGCGGCAGCTTGTTTCCCTCACCCCCGGCCCCTCTCCCAGGGGGAGAGGGGAGATCCTGGCTGAAAGGAGAGGGGGCACTCCGGGATGAGGGAGTAGGGAGAATCCGTGCCGAGGGATTGGGGGGAGTCAGGCCGGGGAGAGTCGGAGGCATGTCGGCGTTCTGGCCGATCATGCTTCGAGGGTCGTCTACCGCCTCCGGGGAGGGGCAGGGGATTCGGACGAAACGCAGGTACTCGAGCGGCACACCGGGAATTGCTGCCTTTCGCCGCAGGTCTACTTCCGAGCTGGCGTCGCTCAGTTCGGACTCGCTCAAACAGCGTGCCGACCACCACGCTCCCAGGGAGTTGTCGAGCAGGAAGCTCACCATGTAAGGCTCGGTGAAGAGCTGGGTTACCGCCGGCAACTCGTCTGCACCGATCTTGGACCCGGAACGGTTCACCTCGTCCTTTCTCCGGGACTGCCAGAACTGGTAGACCCAGCCGAGGGAGTCCCCGGCCAGGAAAGCGGCGGCCGGGAGGCTCTCGACCAGCCCCTCCAGCTTCAGCCGGTGCTCTCGGGCGAGCCGGACCTCGAATACCGGATGGGCAGGCCGGAACACCTGGGGCAGCATCTCATGGGCGAAGTCCGCGGCCATCGCCCACTTGTCGACACCCGCCTCCTTGCCAAACTCCTCGCAATCCTCCAGCGTGACCGCGACCCCGGTCTCCGGCTCAATCAACAAGCAATTCTCGGCGAGAAACCGGGCGAACAGCATCCCGTGCCAGTGCTCGTAGGCGCACTCGTGAACCAAGCGCCCGATGCCCTGACCTCCAGAGCGCGGATCACGCCGGTCGCCAAGCTGACGACCGTGGGCGCGCAGCCGGCGGCGGAGACTCCTCTGTTCCACACCCATATGTTCAAAGGCGCCAGGGTGGGACACGGCAAGCGCCTCCAGCGCTGCGCGCGCGCCAGTTTCCGCAACCTCCCGAGCACCCGCGACCGCTCGTTCGAGTTGCCTTCGAATCTCAGGCGCGAGGGTCTTCATGTAGCATCCCGCCCTTCCGAGTGGCGCGAAAGGAGATACTCCGAAATGAGCCCCATGAACTCGGTTGCAGACTTGGCTTCACCAGCCGTGATGTTCGGAAGCCAGGGACGCCCGTGGCCGGTACCTTCCTTGTTCCGTAGTCGGTTGATTCCACAAGCCAATTCATACATGGCGCGTTCAATGCGTCTCTTCGGCGGCTCCCCGTCTTCTGCCGGCACCTGAGGGGTCGCCAGATTCAGCGCCGTAAACGCCTGTCCGAGGAGAGTTGGAAAATTCGTATTTGACATGCTCACGGAACCATAACGTTGTTGAAGAATGTGCGCAGCAACCGCTTCCAACAGGTCTTTTCCAGTGCCGGCAACGAGAGCCGCATCCTGGGCTCCCTTCTTTGCGCGCCGAACGTACGATTCTATTGCCTCCGTGAGTTCCTTGCCCGACAGATTGTCAAGAAGTTTCGGTCGAAGCTCGCCGTCCAGCGAAAGCCCATAGCCTTCCGAACCAAATACTCCAATTGCATTTTCTATCGAATGCTTACCCACATAGTTCGGTGAAGAATCCCGAAAACCGCCGCGACCACGAATCAATTCCAACAAATTTGATACTAAACTACTACCGGCCATTGGATCATGCTCAAGTGCCCAACTGAGCGTCGAGAGCACCCTCTTTGCCTTCCCGACGTTCTGTCCTTGACTCTTCGGGTCACCGTTGGTCAAGCCAACCCGTCTAATTTGAAACTCCAGATCCGCATGACTCGGGTGACGTCGATCAGTCTGGGCATCGTCGACCAATTGCGCGACGGCTACAATGATTGCGTCGTTGAGTGGGGCCATTTTCCCAACCGCTAACTCGTGCCATCCAGCCGGGACTTCACTGCGCCTTGGCCCGCAACGTATCGATCAGGCGCTCGGCATGTGGTGAAGCCGCCTGCACTTTGGAAGGATCGATTTCGGAGAGGATTTCGAAGGAATGACGGCCTTTGCCATATTCGCCCTTTGGCTGACACTGGCGCGTCGCGTTCCTGAGTCCGTCGAGCACATCGGCCTTGGCAACCTCCTCGATGTTCCGGTTGCCAGGGAGCGCGTTGCGGTTGAAGCCACGACCGAAGAATGCCTCGAGACAGTCTCTGTCGGCCAAGAACCAGGCTTCCATGCACTGAGTCATGAGGTGAGCGCAATCCTCCGTGGCTTCATCCGGCTTGTTCCAACCATCGCGCATCCTCAGGTGAAGCCAGCATTCGGAGCCCTCTGCGATAGGGTCTTCGCTATCGACCAACAGAACCGTGAAGCCCCGCTCGTTGCCCGCAGCCAGCGCGGCACGAAACTTGTCATACGCACGTTGCCTGCCGCCACAGGCGATGATCTTCGGCATACGCCCGACCAAGCCTGCCTTGCCAAAGAAGGAGCTGAATCCCCTTCGGCATCTTGCGCGCAGCTCCCGTCCGTCACCGCCTCCCTCGACATAGACCTTGACGCTCACCACCGATTTCCCCCAATCTCTCCGGAGCTCCAGAGCTCGCCCAAGCGGTACTTCTCGAGCCAAGTGGTGAGTTCGTCCTTGTCAAGACGTTTCATCCTCGTTTGCCCCTTCTCCTTCTCGCAGATGATGATGGCCTCCGGGGTGTCCGTCAGCGCATCAACAAGGGTGTCCGAGTGCGTGGTGACGATGAGCTGGCACCGTTGGGAGGCTTCGCGCAGGAGGTCAGTCAAGCCCGGAAGGATGTCGGGGTGTAGACCCAGCTCCGGTTCCTCCAGGCAGACGAGGGGCGGCGGGGCTGGGTGGCACAGGATGGCAAGCAGGCAAAGATAGCGGAGGGTACCGTCGGACAGCCGCACGGCGGGTACGATGTTGTTGCCCTCCTGGAGAATCACTTGGACGGTGCCGCCCTCAATGATTACATCGAAGTCGACTATGTCTTCATAGAGCTGTCGAATGCTGTCCAGGAATCGGCTCTTGGCCGCCGGTTCACGCTTGAAGCGGTTCAGTATCAAGCCGAGGTTTTGACCACCTTCAATCAGAAAATTGTTGGGCAACGCGGCGTCTTGGGGAAGTCGCGGAGGAGTTCTCCGGCCAAACGACCACTCGCGGTACAGCCGAATCCGGGGGTAAATGTCACCGAGCCACGTAATTGCCGGATGGTGATAGGGGTCCCGGAGCTGGGAAAGGATAGATTTCTGACGATCGTCAAAGAGTAGCAACCGCGGTCGATTCTGGTTCTCGCGGGGAAGGCTCGGGCGACCATCGCACCACTCAAAATATACCTTTACTTCAGCGCCGCCGGTCGGAATCGGCGTTTCGGATTCTATTCTCTCATCGATCACCTCAAGACCGTGTCCCTTCTCAATGAAGGCAAGGCTGTGGCGTAACGGCTGCTTACCACTCGGATAGTCCAAACCCGCCTCAATCTCGGCGGAAACGGACCTGGCAGTAGGGAATGTGGAGCTTCCCCCTTTCCAAATCCAGTTGCTGACACCACCGCCGGCGATGATGGGTGCGGTCAACTCCTTCGGCGCCGCCTGGAGGAGCCCGATCGCCTCGATGAGGTTCGACTTGCCGGAGCCGTTGGGTCCGATCAATACGTTCAGGGGCTTGAGCTCAAGCTCCATCCCGTCGGGGCCGAACGAGAGGATGTTCTTGAGCTTGATGCAGTTGAGCATCGTGCGCCTCCTCAGCCGATGGCGATGGGACCGCGCCGGATCTGCTCCAGCAGCTCGCGCTCGGTCGTCTCGGTCCACGCCTTGACGTCCGCCTCCGTTCGAAGGGTAACGCTCGGCAGCTTCACATGACGGATCTTCGGTTCGACGAGCCGATCCACCTCCGCGCGAGCGTCCGCGAACTGCTTGGCGAGGGCGTCCGCGCGCGTCCGCCAATCGCCGAGAGAGATGCGGCCCAGCGACTCCAAGACTTCCTGCTCGGTCCCCGTTGGCCCCTTGGAAGCCTGCTTGATCAGGAAGCGGGTGAGAATCCGCTCCCGGTCCTCGGGTTCAATCCGGCGCCAGCTCTCAGCTTCGTCCAAGCGCTGCCGCTCGCCGTCCCAGGTCTCGTCGTAGCGCTTCTGCGACGCTACGAGCCCGCTACGCAGCGCATCCGTCAGCTTCGAAGCGAGGACGGGAACGGGGTCGGATGCGTCCAGCAACCGCCGTTCCGTGAGGATTGCCTCGATTTGCAGCTCCACGTCCCGCGCGACGTCGAGCCCTTGCGCATGCCCGGCAAGCGCTCGCAAACGCTCGAAGACGGGCAGCCGCTCGGAGGCAAGCTTGGCCGCGTTGGTCCACTCATTCAGATTCTTGGCAAGCTCATCGTGTCGGTCGAGTACAGCGAGAAGCTGCTCGTTGCCGGCCAGCGTCTCCAGTTCCGTCAAGTGGTGGGTATCGGGGCGCTCCGGGAGCGGCGCATCCCCTCCTGCGCTTCGTGCCATGTCTCCCAGTAGCTTCAACATCCGGCCGGCCGCCTCCGACTCTTCGTTTGGCTTGCAAGCAACCCCCGCGTCCTGAAACAGCTTGCGCAGCCTGAGGCGTTGCTTGGTGTCAACGGTCGCATGCTCTGCCCGAAACTCGGCCGTCGGAATCTTCGCCTGATCGAGCTGCCGCGGCGGCACGGCCACGCCGTTCAACGTGGCGCGCAGGTGTCCGGACCCGAAGAGACTGATTAGGGCGGCGTCGATGGCGTCTCTCGGCCATCCGTAGGGCGGAGCGGAGAAGTGCGAACGCACCTCCCGGCCCCTCTTTCCCGCGCCGATAAACGACAGCACGGCCGAGGATACCCCATGCTCTTCGGTCTTCCCTCTGAAGTCGATCACTTCGAGAGGGTGCTCGGCGCCCCCGCGGGCCCGTTCGATCACCTTTGACCAGCGGGCATCGTCGGCCTCGTCGAAGCGCTCGAAGAGCCGGACCAGAGACGCGCCGGCCGCCTCCCGGACCTTGTCGACCAAGGTCGACTCAAGCCGTTCGTTGCCACCGCCCTGGAACACCTTGGCGCCGTCGACAATGTCGGAAACCACGGCGCGCAGTTGGTTCTCTGCCTCGACCTTCCGGGTTTCCATGCCCTGGCGGGCTTCGATGCCTTCGGGACTCGACGGCACTCCCTTGTACTCCAGCGTCTCGTTGGCGGCGCTCCGGGCGGCGATGAGGCGCGCGAGCGCGTCGGCGCGCGACTTCGGCACGAACACGTGCACGATGCGACTGTCCGTTCCGTCTGCACGGGCGTCGCCCAGCACGCTGCTCTCACCGGCCCCCCATCCGTCGCGGATCCACACGGGGACGTCGTTTCCCGCATTGGGTGGTGGATCGGGACTCAGGTGCGAGGAGAGCTTCCGTGGCTCCCGGCATGATCCCTGGCGCAACCCGATGGACGAAATCGCGTTCTGCACCGCGTCGCCAAGGAGCGAAGCGCGCCTAGCGGCCATGCTCGCCGCGTCGTTGGCAATCCGGCTCCTCCGGTTGCGGAACTCGGCCTCCCAATCGCTGCCCTCCTGGGTTTGCAGGCCGTACTCGTCATCGAGCTTCATCAGGGTTCCGGCTTCCACGAGCGCGTCGAGAAGCACCGGCAGGCGGCTCCGCAGCGCCGCGCCGTCCGCGGCCAGGTCTTGCACCATGAGATCCGCCAGCGTCTCCGCGGTCGCGCGGACGCCGATGTCGGCACCGGCCTCGCGCGGAAGCTTTCGGATGAGGAACACGAGCGCGCAGAGTCGGAACTTGAGCTCCCCGTCGTGGGTTCCATCGGCACGCTGGTTGACGATCGCCTCGTGGATCTCGCGGAGCAATACGCCGGATTGCAGCAGACTCGCCGAGAGCTCCTCGAAGAGGAAGTCGGCCGGCACCACCGTGCCCACCGGATGGTCGGCGGTGCGGCGGATGGCGTCGTAGACGATGCGAAGCTGCGTGCGGAGCTGGCCGGCCGTTCCCGCTCGATCGACCGCTCTCAGGGTGTGCTCCCAGAAGCGCCGGCGAACGGGAAGCATCGGGTAGTCATCGACGAGAGCGGACCTGTCGTCCGGGCGTGGAGCGATCCGGGTGCTGCGAAGATGACGATCGATCTCCCCGGCGCTCGCCTCCAGCGTGGATTGGATATCCCTCAGCCGATCGGTGCGCTTGGCCAGAACGACCCGGCGGATGACCGTCTCGACGTCGTAGTCCGAGAGCTCGACATTGACCGTGAACCGGCCCTGGAGGCGTTGAAGCGCCGGTGTTCCGGACAGTGCGGTCTGGCCCGTGCCCACGAAGAGCAGACGGTCGCCGAAGCGCTTGCTGCAAGCTTCGACGATTTCCTGGACGACGTACGAGCGGTTGGTGTCATCGCCGATGTACTGCTGCACCTCGTCGAGAATGATGACCGTGCCCGGCATCCCGCCGTCCCGAGCGAGCGCTTCCTGCAATGCATCGACGAACTCGCCCGTCGTGATGTCGTCGGGCTTCGGAAACTGCGCGCGGAGTGCCGCCCTCGCGTCCCGCTCGCCGGCCGCGAATCCGGGGTCCGCGGTAAGGAGCGCCCTCGCGATGACGGGGCTTACGTAGAGGTCGCTCAGCTCGCTCCGGAGGCTCCGACCCGCCGCCTCGACCTCGGCACGAACCCGGTCGTAGATTCCGTTCTTCCTGAGCCAGAGGGAGAAGCGCGCCTGGGGGAAGCTCTCAGGGAGCCCGGAAGACTTGAACACGATGCTGAGCAGGGCGAGCCGGACGCTGCTCCCGGCTCCCGCACCGAGCGTTCCCGCGGCCGCGTGGAGCCCATTTCCCCGCCGACCGAGGGTCGAGATCTCTCTGAACAGTTCCGCTATCTCGGGTGGCAACCGCGCGACGCCACGAGCGGTGGCACCGTCCCTGGGAAAGGCGTAGTCCACCCACAGAAAACGCAACATCTTCGCGAGATGCGACTTTCCGCTGCCGAAGAAGCCGCTGATCCACGCGGCAGCCTGCTCGGGCTGACCCTGGAGGCCGAGGTAGGACTCGAGAATGCGGACGAGTCCGCTTCGATACTGGCCTTCGCACACGAAGTGCTCGAGCTCGAACCGAAGCGTACGCCGCTCGTCCTCGGTTGCCGCGTCCGTCATGGCCGCGACACCGTTGTTGAGGAGCGAGATTCCGTCGGGGTCCCGCTCGTAGACGTCCCGGTTCTTCACATCTCCCCCTCACCCCAAACCCCTCTCCCGGGGGGAGAGGGGCTTACGCTGTACACGCCTCGATGTTCGCGCAGGGTGATAGGAACCGCGAGATAGTTCCACCCATCCCGCGCGTCCAGCAGCCGATAGTTGCTGTCTTCGTACTCACCGGGGAAAAACACCACGATGCGGCCTCTCACGTCCCGTTCTACCGCCCCCATCAATTCCGACACGCGGGCGAACCCGAACAGGGAGGCGACGCCAAAAAGAGCCACGACCGACCCGTCGCCTGCTTCCGGCGCCGTCAGCGTCGCCCGTACCCGACCTGCGACGTGCTCGAGAAAGTTTTCCTCGAGCTTCAGCTCTAGGTCCTGCGGAGACTCGAAGTAGCTTTCTCGGTACTCGGTGCTCGCCATCCATTCGGCGAACGCGCCGGTCAGATCGCACTCGATCCATTCGTGGCCGCCATCCTTGGTCGCCATCTCGAACAGCGTCTTGCGCGCGCGCAGTCGCCGCTCATCCGCTTTGTCGTAGACGATGAAGATGGCGCGCTGCGCGCCGGCAAGATCCTTCTGCCACGGAAGGGATATATGGCGCTTGTAGCGCTCGGCCAAGGTGTCAATGCGGCCCATGCAACAGCCCCCGTTCTCTGCCGGAGTATGTCGTTGGAAACGATATGTCGACGATCTGCCCCGAGTGCTTGAATTCCATCAGTCCGAGCCGACCGGCATCCACGGCGAGATCGAGGAGGGTACCGGGGTACAAATCCAGAATCGCAACCCAGGGAGTCTCGAACAACAGTTGGCCGCGACGACCCACCGCGAACCCCAGCAACAGCGCGTAGGCCGCCACTGCGGGCGACGCCTCGACCCGATGTCTAGTCTTCCTGCTCCGGCCCTTCAGGTGGCCGGACTGTGTCCAGGACGACGAGGCGTTCCGCACCACCTTGTCAAGCGTCGCGTCATTCAGGCGGTGCTCGACGGCGGCGGCCAGGTCTTCCTTCATGGCCTGCCGTCCAAATTCGTGGCCGATCGGCGTCGCGATGACAGCGCGAGCGGTCGCTCGAAGCAGCGGGTCACGTGCCAGGGCGAGAAGGAGGGAGAGCAGCGGGCGGCTTGACCCGAACCGTCCCCAGAAATCCCTGAGCGCACGGAAGAGCAGCAACCGACCATCCAGGCCGTAGAGCTCGGTCAGACGCTGAAGTGAAATCTGGCGGGTCGCGGCGGTCCGCTTACCAAGGCAGTTGTCGCGCGTGACGGCATCGACGTACTCCTCGCGACTCACTTGTCCCGGGACCGATTCCAGGAGTTGCGTCAGTTCGTCCAGCATGATGGTCCGGCTCGTGTGGGTGCCTCGTTCGCCGGAACGGATGCCCCAGAGCGACGCCTGTCTCGGCGGGAGGCCGGCGATTCCGAAGTCGAATTTCATGCTGGAAACTGAGGCCATGGCGAGGGACCATAGCCGACGGAGAACGAGAGAGCAAGATCTCATATTGTTTCGCCGGCTGGTTTGCCGGCGAAACTACCTTCAATCTTCGCGACTGTCGACCGAGCTGCGAAGCTTCTTGACTGCGCCGCGGCGCTTCTTTTCGTCGCGGCGGCGCGCACGGGCGCCGGCGGTCGGACGGGTGGGGACCCGCGGGCGAGGCTCGGGCCGCGCCACCTCGACGAGGGCGGCGAGGCGCGCGAGGGCCGCCTCGCGATTCCGGAACTGTGAGCGGTGCGTGTCGACGAAGACGACGACTTCGCCGGCCGCGTTCAGGCGGCTGCCGGCGATCCGCTCGAGGCGCTCGCGGACCCCGCCCCGGATACCCGCCGCGTCGAGGTTCAGCCGGCACTCGACCGCCGTCGACACCTTGTTGACGTTTTGTCCGCCCGGACCCGTGGCCCGCACGAACTTCCACGCGAGGGCCGTCTCCGGCACGGCCATGCCGCCGAGATCGATCGATGCCATGAGTCCTCCGGCGGGGCTCAAACACCCATCGAAGAGGATCGACGAACCGCAATCACGGCGTAACCCGCGGGTTTACGCAACCTCGGTACGCACTCCACGACGGGGACGAACCGTCCGCATCAATGCGTTGACATCATGATGCATGGATCTTAGCATCAAGTTAATGAGAACGACGCTGACCCTCGACGAAGACAATGTGGCGAAGCTGCGTGACGAAATGGAGCGTACCGGCAAGAGCCTCAAGGAAACGGTGAACACCTGCCTGCGCCGTAGCTTCGAGTCTCCTTCGGAGGACGATCTGGAGGCCCCGTTCAAGGTCGAGCCCCGGGCAATGGGCGCCCGGCCGGGCTTCGACCTGGACGACATCGGTGGTCTGCTCGAGGTCCTGGACGGCGTGCAGCACCGGTGATACTGGTCGACGCCAACCTGCTCCTCTACGCCTACGACGCTGAAAGCCCTCACCACGATCCGTCCCGCAACTGGCTCGAGGCCACGCTGTCTTCCGGGCATCCGGTCCGGTTCGCTCTGGTCTCCCTGCTTGCGTTTGCCCGCATTTCCTCGGATCGACGGATCTACACCCACCCGTTATCGCCGAGCGAAGCGTGTTCACTGATCGAGAAGTGGCTTGCTCTGCCCAATGTCCGGATCCTCCAGCCGGGACCGCGGGCATGGCGGCATCTGAGCAGGATGTGCGAGGAGGGTCAGGCGAAGGGCGCCATGGTGATGGACGCGCACCTTGCTGCGCTGGCCATGGAGCACGGAGCGTCCGTCGCCACGACCGATCGTGATTTCATGCGCTTTCCGAACATCAGAATCGTGAACCCGGTCGAAGCAGCCCCTTGAGCGCCGGGTTGCAGGTCGCACAGCGCTCGGCGGACCGCTCTGGCGGCCATGATCGCGCCGGCCGCCCGGACTGAGCGCGCTCCGAACCGGAAACTGGGTCCGCATGACCGCCCTCCTCCTCGGCCGGCTGTGGCAGGGCGCCCTGGTCCTCGGGATCATGTCGGTCGCGGTGTACGCCCTCATCGGACTCATGCCGGGCGATCCCATCGACCTCATGGTGTCCTCGGACCCGGACCTCACCCCCGAGGACGCCGAACGCCTCAAGGCGCTCTTCGGTCTGGACCGTCCCGTGCTGGAGCGCTGGTGGGCGTGGGCCGGGCACGCCGTGCGCGGCGATCTCGGGTACTCGCGTCTCTACGCCGCGCCGGTCCTCGAGGTGCTCGGCCCGGCGCTTGCGAACACCCTGGTCCTGCTCGGGACGAGCTTCGTCCTCACCCTCGCCATCGCCCTCCCGGCCGGGACCCTGGCCGCCATGAAGCCGTTCTCGTGGTACGACCGGCTCGTCAACTTCGCCGCGCTGGCCGGCGTGTCAATGCCCGTGTTCTGGCTGGCCCTCCTCCTCATCGTCGTCTTCGCGGTCGGTCTCGGGGTGCTGCCGGCGGGGGGGACGGGCGAAGTCGCGGCCGGCCGAAGCGGGTTCGGGCGGCTTCACTTCCTCGTGCTTCCGGTCGCGACCCTCGTCTTCGCTTCCGTCGGCGGGCACCTTCGCTTCATGCGCGCGGCCGTCATCGAAGCGCTCGCGCAGCACCATATCCGAACCGCGTACGCCAAGGGGGCGGGAACCGCCCGGGTGGTGCTCGCACACGCGCTCCGCAACGCGATGATCCCGGTCACCACCGTGATCGCGCTCGACATGGGGACCCTCGTTTCCGGGGCCCTCGTCGTCGAGGCGGTCTTCGCGTGGCCGGGCACGGGAAAGCTCATCTACGACGCGATCCTGGGCAACGACTTCAACCTCGCTCTCGCGGCCCTGCTGCTGGCAACCGCGGTGACCCTGCTCGCAAGCCTCCTCGCGGATCTCGCGTACGCGTGGCTCGACCCGCGCGTCACGTACCGATGAGGAGCAACCCTCCTCGTCCGGCCCGGCCCACCGGCCGGCGCGGGCTCGCCGCGGCATCGGTCCTTTGCATCCTCACGGTCCTTTGCATCGCCGCCCCGCTCTTCGAGGCGCTGAGCGGCCTCGATCCCGACCGGGTGGATCTCTTTTCCCGGCTCGAGCATCCCTCGGCCGCGCACTGGCTCGGCACCGACGAGCTCGGGCGGGACACCGCCCTTCGCCTTCTTCACGGCGGGCGGGTTTCGCTCGCGGTCGGGATCGCGGGCGCGCTCGCCGCGGCGGTCCTCGGCACCCTGGTCGGACTCGTCGCGGGGTACTTCGGAGGCTGGGTGGACGCGACGCTCATGCGCTTCACGGACGGGGTGGCCGCCGCCCCGCTCCTCCCCCTCCTCATCGTGCTCGCGGCGGTGGACCTCTCGAAGGCCGGCCTGCCGCCCGAGTGGGCGGTGTCGGAAGCGGCGAGCGTCGCCCGCATCGTGGTGATCGTCGCCCTGTTCGGGTGGCCGGGAGCCGCCCGGCTGGTGCGCGGCGCGACCTTGAGCGTGCGCGAGCGCGACTACGTGCGGGCCGCGGTCGGGGTCGGGGCGGGACCGTTGCGAATCATGGTGCGCCACCTCCTTCCGAACGTGGCGTCTCCGCTGCTCGTCGCGGGGACCCTCGCCGTCGGCCACGTCATCCTGCTCGAATCGGTCCTGAGCTTTCTCGGACTCGGAATCCAGCCCCCGCTCCCGAGCTGGGGAAACATGCTGAACAACGCGCAGGAGCTCATGGCGAGCGCGCCGCTGATCGCGGTCCTTCCCGGGGCGCTCATCTTCGTCACCGTGCTCGCGGTCAACCGCCTGGGCGACGCGCTCCAGGAAACCCTCGATCCGCTCGCGCGGCCCGGTTAGCGGCAGCACGGCGGCGGACGGACTACAATCCGCCGTCCATCCGCCAGTGGACGCCAATGGCATGCGCAGCGCCGGGCATCTCTCCGCAGGCATTCTTGCCCTCGTCCTGGTTGCGCCGTCCCTGTTTCCGGCCGCCGCCCAGAGCCGCCGCCCGCCCGCCCTGGTCGAGGTGGACGCCGTCCGCGAGGAACCCATTGCTCAGACCGCGCCGGTGGTCGGCAGGGTCGTGCCCCGCGAGCACGGGACCGTGGCGGCGACCATCGGCGGTCCGGTGGCGGAGGTCGCCGTGCGGATCGGCGATCGCGTGCAGGCCGGGGATGTGCTCATCGTCCTCGCCCGCGACCTCCCGGAGGCTCGCCTCGCGCAAAAGAAGGCGGACGAGTCACTCGAGGCCGCCCGGGTGCGGACGGCGGAGGCGGAGGTGGACCTCGTTCGGCAGGAGCTCGAGCGGCTGGAGAGGCTCAAGAACTCGTCCGCGTTTCCGAAGGCCGCTTTCGAAGACAAGCGCCAGGAGCTGGTGCGGCGCCGCAGCCGGGTGCGCGAGGCGGCGGCGGCACTCGCCCGCGCCGGGGTCCAGCGCCGGATGGCGGAGATCGAGCTCGAGCGCATCACGGTGCGCGCCCCCTATCCCGGTGTCGTGACGGCCCGTCGGACCGCCCCCGGCGGCTACGTCAAGGCGGGCGATCCGGTGGTGACCCTGGTCGACGACCAGCACCTGGAGGTGGAAGCCGACGTGCCCGCGGACCGCCTCGCCGGTCTCTCCCTCGGAACCGAGGTGAACGTCGAGCTCGACGATGGAATCGTGTACCCGGCGACGGTGCGGGCGATCGTGCCGGACGAGAATCCCCTCACCCGCACGCGGCCGGTTCGCTTCACGCCGCGATTCGACCCGGGACCCGATGCCGTGCGCCCCGCCCCGAACCAGTCGGTCGTGGTGCGGGTCCCGATCGCGGGCCCCGAGATTGCGGCTTCCGTGCACAAGGATGCGGTGGTGAGCCGCGGCGGCCGCTCCCTCGTCTACGTCGTCGAGGGCGCGCCGCAGGCGGCGCGGGCGGAGGTCCGGGCAATCCGGATCGGGGAGTCGGCGGGAGGACGGTTCGTCGTCACGGAGGGCCTCGACGCCGGCGAGCTCGTGGTCGTGCGGGGGAACGAGCGCATCAATCCGGGACAGGCGATCCGGTACAAGCCGCGGGGAGCGGCCGCGGGCTCCGGTCCCCTGGCCCGCTCCGGGGCCGGGCCGCGCGAGCCCGCGGCACTCCCGCGCTCCGGGCCGGAACCCGTAGCGGAAGACCGAGGCGAAGCGGACACCGGCGCAGGCTCCTGAACGTCCGCCCATGAACCTCATCGGCTATTCCATTGCCCGCCCGCGGGCGGTCATCGCGGCCGTCCTGATGGTCACCATGTTCGGTGCGCTCGCGCTTCGAACCATTCCCATCCAGCTCACCCCGGACGTGACCCGGCCGGTCATCAACGTCACCACCAACTGGAGGGGCGGGTCGCCGGCCGAGATCGAACGCGAGATCGTCAATCGCCAGGAGGAAGCGTTCAAGGGCCTCGAGGGCCTCGCCTCGATGGAGAGCGCGTCCGAGGACGGCCGGGCTCGAATCACCCTCGAGTTCAACGTCGCGATGGACATGGACAAGGCGTTGCTGCTCGTGGCGAACCGCCTCGACCGGGTATCGGGCTACCCCGCGGAGGCCGGCGAGCCGACCCTCCGGACCCGGGGCAGCGAGGACAGCTCGATCGCGTGGATGGCCATCCGGTCCGGACCCGGCGACGAGCGGCCGATCCACACCTTCGGGGAGTTCGTCGAAGACGTGGTGCAGGAACGCCTGGAACGGGTGCCGGGGGTCGGTCGGGTGGACGTCTACGGCACCAGCCGGCGGGAGCTCCGGGTGGAGATCGATCCGTTCCGGCTCGCCCGCGCGCGCCTCACCGTGAGCGAGGTTCTCGGCCGGCTGCGCGCGGCGGACGCGTCGGTGAGCGCCGGCGAGGTCGAGGAAGGCAAACGCCGGTACGTCGTCCGCACCGATGGCGCGATCGAATCGGTCGACGACGTGCGCAACGTGCTGCTGCGCACGGTGCGCGATCCGGCGAGCGGCCGCATCGCGCGGCTCACCGTCGGGGACGTGGCCGACGTTCGCTTCGCCTACCAGGAACCGCGCGCCCGCATACGCAATCTCGGAACCCCGGCGCTCGCGGTGAGCATCAAGCGCGAGATCGGCGCGAACGTCATCGAGACGATGGAGGGCATCCGGGAGGCGGTCGCGGAGCTGAGGGCGGGTCCAATCCGCGACGCGGGGCTCACCCTGCACCAGGTCTACGACGAGACGGTGTACATCGACTCGGCCATCGACCTGGTGCAGCAGAATGTCTACGTCGGCGGCGCGCTGGCCGCCATCGTGCTCCTCGTGTTCCTGCGTTCGTTGCGGGCGACCACGACCGTGGTCCTCGCGATCCCGGTCTCGATCGTCGGCTCGTTCGTCGCGATGGCCGCCCTCGGCCGTTCGATCAACGTCATTTCGCTTGCCGGGCTCGCCTTCGCCGTCGGCATGGTGGTCGACGCGGCGATCGTCGTCCTCGAGAACATCTACCGGCTCCGGGAACAGGGCGTGCCGGCGTGGGAGGCGGCCCGCCGCGGCGCTTCCCAGGTGTGGGGCGCGGTGCTCGTGTCCGCCCTCACGACGGTCATGGTGTTCATCCCCATCCTGGTGCTCGAGCTCGAGATCGCGCAGCTCTTCCGGGACATCGCGGTCGCGATCTCGGTGGCGGTCATGCTGTCGCTGCTGGTGGCGGTGACCGTGATCCCGGCCCTCGGGAGCCGGCTTCTCGACACGCGGGGACGAATCCGGCGGGGACTGCGGCTGCCGGGGATCGATGCCGCCGGGCGCGGCTTCACGCGGTTGTTCGTCGGCTACGCGGGCCTCGTCGCGCGCTCGCGCATCGCCGCCGCGCTCATCGTGGTCCTCGTGTGCGGGGCGACGAGCATGGCTACCCTGCGCTATCTCCCCAAGCTCGAGTACCTGCCGGAGGGCAATCGAAACCTGGTCTTCGGCATGATTCTCCCGCCGCCCGGCTACAACCTCGAGACGACGACGGCGATCGCCCGGGACGTGGAGGACGCAGTCCGGCGGCACTGGACAGTATCGCGCCGGGCGGAAGGCGGCGACGCGACCCCACCGGTTGCCGCCGGCAGCCCTGCAAGCACCGGAGGGCGGGGCGCGAGTGCGACGGCCCCGGACGGAAGCGGGGCGACGGCACGCTCCTCCGGCACGGCCGGACCGCCGGGCGACGCGCCGCTTCCGACCAGGGCCGGCAACCGTGGGGAGCGACCGCCCCCGGGGGCCCAACCGGGCGGCCGGAGCTTCGGCGCCGGCGCGAACCGGCGTCCACCGCCCGGGATCGACAACTTCTTCTTCGTCGCCACCCCTTCGCGGACGTTCGTCGGGGCGACGAGCGCAGAGCCGGAGCGCGCCGGCGAGCTCATTCCGGTCATATCCGGTCCCGTGTTCCGCGAGCCCGGGACGTTCGGATTCGTGACCCAGCCTTCCCTCTTCGGGCGCACCGTCGGCGGCGGCAAGCGCGTGGACCTCGACATCAAGGGACCGGAGCTCGAGACCGTGCTCGAGGTTGCCCGGCGGACCATGGGCCAGGTCCTCGAGGTCCTGCCCCGATCCGAAGGGACCCAGGTCCGACCCCGGCCGGGGCTGGAGCTCGGGGCCCCGGAGGTGCGCATCGCGCCCGATCGCGCCCGCCTCGCGGACAGCGGGGTGAGCGTGCGCGAGCTCGGCGAGGCGGTGGACGTGTTCAACGACGGGCTTCGGATCGCGGAGGTCACCGCCGACGGGAGGAGGCTGGACTTCGTGCTCGCAGGCCCCCGGAACGAGCGCACCCAGCAGATCGCCGATCTCCCGGTGGTTGCCTCCTCCGGGGCGATCCTCCCGGTGCGCTCGCTCGCCGACGTGCGCGTCACCGCCGGTCCCACCGAGATCCTTCACCGGGAGCGGGTGCGCACGGTGACCCTGGAGATCCGGCCGCCCCCGTCGATGACCCTCGAGGAGGCGATGGAAACGGTCCGTGCGCGGATCATCGCGCCCATCGCGCGCGACGGATTGCCGGAAGGGGTCCGGATGGGGCTGTCCGGCACCGCCGACAAGCTGACCGCGACGCACGAGGCCATGAAGTGGCAGCTCGTCATGGCGCTCGTCATCGTCTACCTGGTAATGGCGATCCTCTTCGAGAGCTTCGTCTATCCCGCGCTGATCGTCCTCTCCGTGCCCCTTGCCACGGCCGGTGCGGTCGGCGGGCTCGCTATTCTCAACCTGTACCAGCCCCAGGCCCTCGACATGCTCACCATGCTCGGGTTCGTCATCCTCATCGGAATCGTCGTCAACAACGCGATCCTCCTCGTGCACCAGGCCCTGCACCACCTGCGCGACGACGGGCTGGAGCCGGTCGAGGCGATCGTCGCCGCAACGCGCAACCGCATCCGGCCGATCTTCATGTCCACCCTGACGTCCGTGTTCGGGATGCTCCCCCTCGTGCTCTTCCCCGGGGCGGGTTCGGAGCTCTATCGGGGACTCGGCTCGGTGGTCGTCGGCGGGCTCGCGCTGTCGGCCGTGCTCACCCTCGCGATCATTCCGCCCCTTCTCTCCATCGCGTTCTCGGTGCTCGAGAGAAAGCGCACGCCGGTCCCGGCCGGGGTCGCGGTCGCGCCCGGAACGGACTGAATCGAGAAGTGCCTTCCCGCCGGGCGCTCGCAACGTGCCCGCGATTCTCCCTCCAACCCACACCAACCGAAAAGGAAGCCGGCCGCCATGCCTCGAATCACGGATCTCGTCGGGTCGGGACGATTCGTCGTCACGAGCGAGCTCACCCCTCCGAAGGGCCTCGACCTTGCGCCCATGCTCGAGGCCGCTCGCTCGCTCGCCGGCTTCGTCGACGCGTTCAACCTGACCGACTCGCATAACGCCCGAATGAGCATGGCCCCCGTCGGGGCCGCCCGGCGGCTGCTGGACGAAGGGGTCGAGCCCATCCTCCAGATGACGGCCCGGGACCGCAACCGCATCGCCATCCAGGCGGACCTTCTGGCGGCCGCCGCGCTCGGCGTCTCCAACGTCGTGCTGATGACGGGGGACGCGCCCTCGCACGGCGACCACCCCGACGCGAAGGCGGTATTCGACCTCGGCTCGGTCGCGATCATCGAGACCGTGCGCGGACTCAACGAGGGCCGTGACCTCGCGGGCAACGCGCTGCGCGGCGCGCCGGAGCTGTGCATCGGAGCGGTGGTCAACCCGGGGAGCCCGGACCTCGACGGCGAGATGGAGCGGATGGCGGCCAAGGTCGAAGCCGGCGCCCGCTTCTTCCAGACCCAGGCGGTCTACGACATGGCGGCGTTCGCGCGGTTCGCGCGCCGGCTGGAGCGCTTCGAAGGCCTCGGGGTGTCGGTCATTGCCGGCGTCATTCCCATCAAGTCGGTGCGGATGGCCCGCTACCTGAACGAGAACGTGCCGGGCATCGAAGTGCCGGAGGCGCTCATCGAAGAAATCGCGGGCTCGCGGAACGTCGATGCGGCGAGCACGGCGATCGCGGCCCGGACGATCGCGGAGCTCGAGCCAATCTGCGAGGGGGTGCACCTCATGACCCTCGGCCGGGAGGATCTGATTCCCGCCATCGTCGAGAGTGCGGGAATCGCTACCGGCTCCGCGCAAGACCTCCCGCGTTCCGCGCAAATGTCGGCGGGGAGCTGATCCGGTCCTCTCGCCCGGCGGACACCGCCGCATGGATCCTGGCCCGACGCGCGCCATCGGTGCGGGCGACCGGCATTCTCCGTCAGTCGCCACCAGGGCCCGCGGACCGGGCGGCCGCGCGGACGGCCGGCCAGGCGAAACGGCACCGGGAAGGGTGCGGGTGCGGCCCCGAACCGCCGAACGCCGGCGCAATGCGGCAAGCGCGCGGGGGTACGGCCGAAACCGGAAGACACTTCCGCGCCCGAAACGGGAAGCGGATGAAATTTCCGGGCTAGAATATCGCCCCAATCTGAATTCCCATTGAGACCAGAGAATGACTTCGAACGGCGCTTCCGGGGCAGCCATGAATGGCGGCGTGCCTGACATCCGGATTTCGGTACGGCAGACCTTCGGAATCGATACCGAACTCGAGGTTCCTGCATTCAGCGCACGGAGCGAGCACGTTCCCCCCGTGGACGAAACGTATCGCTTCGACCCGACGACCACGCTCGCGATTCTTGCCGGGTTCGCATTCAACCGCCGGGTCCTGATCCAGGGATACCACGGGACCGGAAAGTCCACGCATATCGAGCAGGTAGCGGCGCACCTGAATTGGCCCTGCGTAAGGGTCAACCTGGACAGCCACATCTCCCGCATCGATCTCATCGGCAAGGACGCTATCGTTATCCGCGACGGGGTGCAGGTGACCGAGTTCCGCGAAGGGATGCTGCCGTGGGCTTTCCAGAGCCCTACCGCAATCGTTTTCGACGAATACGACGCAGGAAGACCGGATGTCATGTTCGTCATTCAGCGCGTGCTGGAAGCGGATGGCCGGATGACCCTGCTCGACCAGTCCCGGGTATTGCATCCCCATCCGTCGTTCCGGCTGTTCGCGACCGCGAACACCATCGGTCTCGGCGACACCACCGGCCTTTACCACGGAACCCAGCCGATCAATCAGGGGCAGATGGATCGGTGGAACATCGTCACCACTCTCAACTACCTTCATCACGACGCCGAGGTGGGCATCGTGCTCGCAAAGGTGCCCGACTACGACTCCGACGAGAAGCGCAATGCCATCCATTCCATGGTCAAGCTCGCGGCGATGACCCGCTCCGGGTTCATGAGCGGCGACATCTCCACCGTCATGAGCCCCCGAACCGTCATCACCTGGGCGGAGAACGCGTCAATCTTCGGAGACGACCTGGGCCTCTCGTTCCGGTTGAGCTTTCTCAACAAGTGCGACGAGGTGGAGCGGCCGGTGGTGGCCGAGTACTACCAGCGATGCTTCGGCGCCGAGTTGCCGGAAGGAACCGGCGTGCACGCGGCCGGCTGACGGCGGGCCGTACGCGAAGACGGCACGGCCAGGAATTCCGGTGCCACGCAGCGAGTCCCCCGTAGAGCAGTTCCGCTTCGTCACCGCGGCGGCGACCCGGTCGCTTGCGGACGACGGGGAGCTCGACGTCCAGTTCGGACCCTCCCAGGCCACCCTGACGGGAAACACCCTGACCCTCCCGACGCCGGGAACCCGAATCGACTCCGACGAGGCGGCCCGTATCCGGGGCGAAGCCGATGCGGTGGCGCTTCGCCGGCGTTATCACGACTCGCGCATCCATCGCTCGCGGGCGCCCGCGGACGAGGACGCCCGCGCGGTGTTCGATGCATTCGAGCAGGTTCGCTGCGAGACCCTCGGATCGCAGTTCATGGCCGGGGTCCGCCGCAATCTCGGGGCCGCCCTCGAGAACCATTGCCAGTCCCGCGGCTACGCGGAGATCGTCCAGGGCGAGCATGCCCCGCTTCCGGAAGTGCTCCGGTTGCTCGCGCGCGAAGCTCTGACCGGCGAGGAGCCTCCCCCGTCCGCGAAGCGGATGGTGGAGCTGTGGCGACCGATCCTCGAGCCGAAAATCGCGTCGAACCTTGAAGACCTTTCGCAGGTGGTCGGCAACCAGCGGGAGTTTGCCAACCGTTCGCGCGAGCTCCTCCGGGTGCTCGGGCTCGCGGAGGACGACGACCGGCGCGAGGAGGGCAACGAGAGCGGGGATCAGGACGAGAACGAAGGCGAGGAGCAGGAGTCCGGCGAGGTCGACGCGGAGGCGCTCTCCGCGGACCCGGAAGGAAGCGAGGAGTCGGAGGGGCAGGAGACCACCGGAGAGTCCAGCGAGGAGATGGCGGACCTGGACGAGGCGGATCTCGACGCCTCGTCGCTCGGAGAGGACGACGCGGACGCCGACCGTCAGCCTCCCGCGCCCTTCACGGGCCGCAACGAACCGGGCGAACGCGAGTATCGCGCGTTCACCACCGAGCACGACGAGACCGCGGAGGCGAGCGAGCTGTGCGACGCGGAGGAGCTCGGCCGGCTCCGGAACCAGCTCGACCAGCATGTCGCCAACCTGCACAAGGTGATCGCCCGACTCGCGAACCGACTCCAGCGGCGTCTCCTCGCCCGGCAATCGCGCGCGTGGCTGTTCGACCTCGACGAGGGGCTGCTCGACGCGGCCCGGCTCGCGCGGGTCGTGGTCAACCCGATGCAGCCGCTCAGCTACAAGCAGGAGAAGGACACCGAGTTTCGCGATACGGTGGTCACCCTGCTGATCGACAACTCGGGGTCGATGCGCGGGCGGCCCATCACCCTCGCGGCGATCAGCGCCGACATCCTCGCCCGCACCCTCGAACGATGCGGCGTCAAGGTGGAGATCCTCGGTTTCACGACCCGCGCCTGGAAGGGCGGCCAGTCGCGCGAGCGGTGGCTCGCCGCCGGCAAGCCGGCGCACGCGGGCCGGCTGAACGATCTGCGGCACATCGTCTACAAGACGGCGGACGCGCCCTGGCGGCGAGCCCGGAAGAACCTCGGACTCATGCTGCGCGAGGGGATCCTCAAGGAGAACATCGACGGCGAAGCGCTCCTGTGGGCATATCACCGCCTGCTCGCCCGCCGCGAGCAACGACGGATCCTGATGGTGATCAGTGACGGAGCGCCCGTCGACGATTCGACCCTCTCGGTCAATCCGGGCAGCTATCTCGAACGACACCTGCGCGAAGTCATCAATCTGATCGAGAGCGGCGACGCGGTCGAGCTCATCGCGATTGGAATCGGGCACGACGTGACCCGCTACTACCACCGCGCGGTCACCCTGGTGGACGCCGAGCAGCTCGGGGGCGCGATGATGGAAGAGCTGAGCTCGCTCTTCGACGCCGATCAAGACGCGGGACCGCGCTCCCGCCGCAGCTCCCGGGCCAGCGCGAGACCCGCGGGGGGGGTCTCCCGTCGGGGTCCCGCCGCTTCCTCCTCCCGCACGCGAGGAACCGGCTGAGTGACTGCCAAGCGGTCGATCTCGTGGGCGGTCGTCATCCTGCTGCTGGTGTTCGTGGCCGGATTCATATGGTACGAAATGACCCGCTCGCCAGGCGAGCGCGTGTTCGTGCCGGAAACGACGGAAACGGCCGAGAAGCCACCGGTCGCGCCTCCCGCCGACGAATCGGCCCCGGTCGCCGACACCGATGCGCCACCGGCCGAAGTGCCCGCGCCCGTTGCCGAGGCCGAGCCCACTCCGGCCGTGGTCACCCCACCCGTTGCCGAGGCCGAGCCACCTCCGCCCGTGGCCACCCCGCCCGTTGCCGAGGCCGAACCGCCACCGCCCGTGGTCACCCCACCCGTCGCCGAGGCCGAGCCCACTCCGGCCGTGGTCACCCCACCCGTCGCCGAAGCCGAGCCCACTCCGGCCGTGGTCACCCCACCCGTCGCCGAA
>JAPOPW010000023.1 GCA_026712715.1 Immundisolibacterales bacterium
CTCCAACCGGGCGCGGCGCTGCTGAACCCCATCGGACCGCTCCGCGACCGCCAAAAGCCGCTCGACACCCTCTCCTCGCCGTCAACAGCGAGCTCACGCAATCAATCGGCTCATCTTCAAACCTAACAAGGATCATCCCTGAGCAGGCACCCGGCGCAGCGATAGCGACCGGGGCCAAGGTGATCGGTGTCGGATTTCCCGGCGTCCGGGAGTTCGTGCGTCATCGAAGCCGGTCCCGATTCATGCTGAGCGCCGTTCGATGGGCTCGGCGCGGTTGCCGGCCGTCACCGAGTCCGGCATCGCGCTCGTTCCGGAAAACGACCTTCGGACAAGAAACTCCGTTCCGCCATTCCGGTGTACCTCCGGTCGGGTCTTCGATCGCGACCGCCCGGTGTGGTTGCGCGCGCGTGGGTCAGCGGCGCTCGAGCGCGATGCGGTGGCTGTCGAGGAGGCCGGGGGCGCGGGCGGGGTCGCCGCGGCCCCAGCCGCATTCGGTCGCGATGCCGAAGTCGGCGACGGCCTTCGCCGCGGCTGCAATTCGGCGGCGGTCGCCGTCGCGGTCGTCGTGGTGGATGACGCCGAGGTAGAGGTCGCAGCCCGCGGGCAGGCGCAATGCGGCGAGCGGAGCGTAGTAGTCTTCGTCGTCGCGGTGCTTCGGCGCCGGGACGTGGACGTACTCGAGCGACCGCACGAGCCCGGCGAGGATGCCGTGGGTGATCTCGACCGTGTTGGCGAGGTCGGCCGGCATGACGACGTGCTCGTCGTTCGGCGTCCCGTAGCAGAGGTGATAGCCGAGCTCCACCGGCTCCGGCACCGCGTTGCCGAGCCGCGCGAGCAGGCCGGTGATGTCGGCCTTGTAGCTCTCCGGCCGGTTCGGGAAATAGCCCTCCCAGGCGAGTACCTCCTGGCATACGTCCCACTGGATGGCGAGGTCGTCGTGCGGAATCGCGGCGCACATCTTCGCAAGGTCGGCCCGGAACGCGCGCTCGTAGGCGGCGAAGAACTCGGGCCGGGCCGAGGGCGAGACGAACCAGTAGCCGATCGCCATCGGGGTCGGGAGGCAGACCTGGAAGCGCACCCCCGCGGGCAAGGCCCCGGCGCCCCGCATGGCGGCGAAGCGGGCGTATGAGCCAATGGCCTCGGGTGCGTAGCCGGGGTCGAACTCGACCGTCGCCGGATCGACCCCGGCGCGGAAGCGGAAGAGTTCCCACTCGCGGATGAGCTTGCCGTCCCACTGGTGGATCCGCGCCTTGTCCTCGTCGGCCGCGACCTCCATCGCGGGATGCGCCGCCACCTTGGCCCGCTGCCAGTAGATCCAGCGCGCCCGCTCCCCGGTCTCGCCGTCCGGGACGCGCTTCAGATGCGCCCCGAGCCGGCGGCCGATCTCGGTGAAGGCCGTGTCCGCATCCGGATAGGGCAGGCTGCCGACGAGGTGGGCGCAGGTGAGCGGCATGGCGGGGTCTCCTGGCGGGGAGGAGTACCGGAGTCTAGTTCCAATCGCGGCCGCGGACCGCAGCCCCGGTGCGGCGGCTGCCGCTCAGGCTGGCCTTGATGGCCATCGGCATGGCGGGACCCGGGCTCGCGATTGCGATCAGCCGTGCGATGCGGAACGCGAGAAGCGGTCCGAGTGTCATGGCGAGGTCGGTTCCTTCCGGGACATCGCAAGGTCCGGCTTCAAGCTCGGCTCAACTCGCCGACGCGTTCAGGTCTTCGATCATGGCGTCCCAGATCGGCACCAGGTCCATCAGCTCCGGCCCGGTGACCCCGGAGAGCGGCGCACGTGAGTCGCTCGCCCCGGGTCACCGGCCAGGCCATCGGTCCGGATGGCGGCGCCGGCTTGCAGGCCCCGCCGGCGACGAGGCGTCGGCGGACCGCCACACGCGGCAATGGGAGCGTCGCTGGTAGAGTCGCAGCGAAGACGCGAGGAGCGAACCACCGTGCGATACCAGATCGGACTGCTCTTGTTCCCGAAGCTCACTCAGCTCGACCTGACGGGTCCGTACGAGGTGTTCATCCGGTTCCCGGACACCGACGTGCACCTCGTCTCGAAGTCCCCGGAACCCGTCGTTGCCGACGGCGGCATGCGGCTGCTGCCTTCCACCACGTTCGCCAGGTGCCCGGAGCTCGACCTCGTGTGCGTGCCGGGCGGGGCGGGCATGAACCCGCTGCTGAACGACCGGGAGACCCTGGATTTCCTCCACCGGCAGGCATCCGGCGCGCGCTACGTCACTTCCGTTTGCACGGGCGCGCTGGTGCTCGGGGCGGCGGGGCTCCTTCGGGGAAAGCGGGCGACGACCCACTGGATGTCGCTCCCCATGCTCGCCGCCTTCGGGTGCGAGCCCGTCGCCGAGCGCGTGGTCGTCGACGGCAACGTCATCACGGGCGGCGGCGTCACGGCCGGAATCGACTTCGCCCTGACCGTGGCATCGCAATGGTTCGGCGCGGAGATCGCCCAGAAAATCCAGCTCGGAATCGAATACTCCCCGCACCCGCCATTCGACTCCGGCACTCCCGAGCGAGCGGATGCATCGGTCGTCGCGGCCCTGCGCGAAGCCGCGGCCGCTCGTCAGGACGAGCGCGAATCCGCGGTCGAAGTGGCGAGCGCCCGAATCGGGGCCGGGTAGTCAGCCCCGGTTCGACGGAGCGACCGGCGCGCTCGCCATCGTGGTGAACCGGTGCGCGCTGCGGCGCCGTCGGGAGGTCGCAGAACTCGGTCGCGCGCCGGACGCGCGGGCGAGACCGGTCGCCGAATCGCTCGCGTGACGCCGGGCCACGGGAAGCACGGCTTCGTGCAGGATACGAGGTGGCGGCCGCCCCGGCCGACCGGAGGGACGCTTCATGTACGACCTGTTGATTCGCGACGGAAGGGTGGTCGACGGCACCGGCAACCCGTGGTTCCGCGCCGACATCGCCGTCAAGGACGGCTCGATCGCCGCCGTGGGCCGGATCGAGGACAAGGCCGAGCGGGTCATCGACGCGGAGGGGCTGTACGTCGCGCCGGGGTTCATCGACGCGCACTGTCATGCCGACTTCACCGTCCTCGATCCCGGCAATCCCCGGGACTTCAAGCTCCGCCAGGGCATCACGACGGAGTGCGCGGGACAGTGTGGCGAATCGGCCGCGCCGGTCAATCCCGACACCCTCGATCTCCTCAAGGCCTACGTCGCGTTCGAGGCGCCGGTGGACGGGGTGCTGTCGTGGGGCTGGCGCACCTTCGACGACTACCTTCGCGAGCTGGAGTCCTTCGACCTGCCCACCAATTTCGTTCCCATGGTCGGCCACGGAACGGTGCGCATCGACGCGATGGGCTTCGAGAACCGACCTCCGACCGAGGCCGAGCTCGCGCGCATGAAGTCCACCGTCCGCGAAGCGATGGAGGCGGGGGCGTTCGGGCTTTCGGTGGGGCTCGCCTACGCGCCCGGCGACTATGCGGCAAGCGACGAGGTCATCGAGCTCGCGAAGGTGTCGGCGGCCTGCGGGGGCATGTTCGGGACCCACATGCGCGACTACAGCGACCGCATCTTCGAGTCACTCGAGGAGAGCTTCGCGGTCGGCCGCCAGGCGAAGCTGCCGGTGGTGATCTCCCACATCGGGGTCCACGGCGAGGCGAACGTGGGGAAGATCGGCGCGGTCCTGGACACGATCGAACGGGCGCGCGGGGAGGGACTGGAGGTCACCACCGACGTATACCCCCTGGCGGCGGGCACCACGCTTCGCCTGCTGCTGCCGCACTGGGTGAGCGAAGGCAGTCTGGAGGAGCTCTTCCGGCGGTTGCGCGACCCCGACCAACGCAGCCGGATGAAGGATGCGATGGTCGCGGAGACGGCCCGGATCGCGGCCGACACCGCGGTCAGCCGCTGGGACGAGATACGCCTCGCGCGGGTCCTGAGCGAACCCAACCGCGATTTCCAGGGACTCACCATCGCCGAGATCAGCCGTCGCAAGGGCACCGACCCCGAGACCACGGTGATGGATCTCGTGCTGGAGGAGCGCTGCCAGGCGACCATGTACCGCATCTTCAGGCAGACCGAAGACCTGGCGGCGGCCGTCGTGCATCCGCTGACGATGATCGAGACCGACGCGATGGGGTTCGTGGAAGGCAATCCGTCGATCGGACAGTACGGGTCGTTTCCGAGGGTCCTCGGATACTACGTGCGCGAGACGAAGCTGCTCCGGCTCGAGGAGGCGGTGCGCAAGATGACGTCCTACGCGGCCCGCACCATGGGTCTTGCGCGCAAGGGAGTGCTGCGCGAAGGGGCCGACGCCGACATCACGGTCTTCGACCTCGACAACGTCAGCGCCGCCCTGGACGGCAATCAGTGCTATCCGAGGGGTATCGAGTACGTGGCGGTCAACGGGCAGGTGGTCGTGGACCGTGGCCGCCACGAAGGCGCCATGGCGGGCCGGGTGATCAGAAAGGAGCGGGCGCGGCGGCCGATCTCCAAACGATGAGGGCCGCGGCACTCGTCGTGAATGCCGCGGGCCGGACCGGAACGGACGTGGAGCGGGTTCCGGCCGCCGTGCCCGCGAAAGCCCTGCGGCGCCGCCATCGGGTCTCGGTCATGGTACGGACGGGACGCCTTCGAGGAGGTTCGCGGGGCGGAGTCCGGATGACGGGCGTCGGAGCGGGCGGTGGACCCGGCTACCGCGCCGGCGTCGTTTGACCGTGGAAGCCCGGCGCTCGATGGCGAATGGCGCCCGATCCCCTACGAGGCCGGCGCGCCGGATTCGACCCATGCACGGGCGCGATCCCGTCGGCTAGACTCGCGCGGGTTCGACGGGAGTCCCCTACCGTGCTGAAGACCGTGGCGCGTGCCGACCTCGAGGATCGGGCCGGCTTTATCGCCTTTCCGGTTCCCGCCGCCGCGGTGCCGCGGTGAACGCCGTTGTGCGCCGGGTCCGGGACACCGATGCGGACGGGCTGATCCGCCTGATCGACGTATGCTGGTCGGCCTATGAGGGCTGCATACTCGATGTCGATGCGGAAGAGCCGCAGCTTCGCGCCATGCGGAGCCATTTCGACGCCATCGGTGGCGAGTACTGGGTCTTGGAGGATGCCGCCCGCGGCATCGTGGCCGGCGGCGGGGGGGCGCCGGCCGCCGACCCCTCCGGTATCGAGCTGCACAAGCTGTACGTGATCGCGGAACTTCGCGGGCGGGGGATCGCCCGGCGCCTGGTCGGCATGGCGGAAACGGCCGGCCACCGCCGCGGCAGCCGCTTCGTGGAGCTGTGGTCCGACACGCGCTTCCTGGAGGCGCATGCCTTCTACGCGGCGCTCGGCTATCGGCGAAGCGGCGAAACGCGCGTGCTCGACGACCTTTCGAACACGACGGAGTTCCATTTCGTCAAGGATCCGTTCACCGTATCGTGACTGCCGGCCGCCGGCCGCCGGCCGCCGGCCGCCGGACCGGCCTTTCCTGGCGTGAAACACATCCCGAAGCCCCGGCGATGCGATGCGGATCGGATGCGGAAATGAACGCCACGGCCATGGAAGTCGCCGAGCCGGCGAGTGTGGCAGAGTCCTACCCGTGCGCGAGACCGAACTTTATGCCCCCGTCAAGGCGTTCCTCGAAGCCCAGGGGTACGCGGTCAAGGGCGAGGTCGAGAGCTGCGACCTCGTCGCGGTGCGGGGCGACGAGGCGCCCGTCATCGTGGAGCTCAAGACGAGCTTCACCCTCGGGCTCGTCTTCCAGGGGATTGCTCGCCAGGGCGTCACCGAGAACGTGTATCTCGGCGTACCCCCATTCTCGGGGCGGACGACCCGGCGCAAGGACGCGCTCGCGCTCTGCCGCCGCCTCGGTCTCGGCCTGCTCACCGTGCGGCACGGGCGCGAACCGCTCGTCGAGGCGTTGCTCGACCCGGCGCAGTTCCGTCCGCGCCGACGAAGGGACCGGCTCGGAAGGCTGCTCCGCGAGTTTCAGCGCCGGGTCGGCGATCCGAACGAGGGCGGTGCCACCCGGCGCAAGGTGATGACCGCCTACCGCCAGGATGCGCTCCGATGCGCCGCCTGCCTCGACCTGAACGGTCCGACGAAGGCGGCGAAGGTGGCCCACGACACGGGCGTCGCACGGGCCCGGGCGATCATGTACGCCGATCACTACGGCTGGTTCGAACGCCCGCCGGGAGCCGGACGCGGGACCTACGGGCTTACCCCGAAGGGCCGAGCCGCGCTCGAAGAGTACGCGGACGAGCTGACGCACCTCGGATAGCTGGCGCCACAATGACCCGCGCGGGCCGCGAACGAAGGCCGCGACGATTGCGGTCGCCTGCCCGCGCCTGCGAACATCCCGGCGTGAACGCCGACCTCATCGCCGACCTCGTCGCCTTCTGGCTGAGCGACAGCCGCGACGGCCCGGATCGGGCGCTTGCCCGCCACGACTGGTGGTACGAGGGCGGTCCGGCGGTCGACGACGCGATCCGCGTGCGTTTCGGCGACCTGGTGCCGCGCGCCTGCGCGCGCGAGTTGATGGGCTGGCGGAACACGCCGGACGGCGCGCTGGCCCTCGTCCTGTTGCTCGACCAGTTCACCCGGAACCTCCATCGCGGCCGGGCCGAAGCGTATGCGGGCGATCCGTGCGCCTTCGAGGTCGTCAACCATGCCATCGACCGGGGACTGGACCGGAGCTTGCATCCGGTCGCGCGGATCTGGCTCTATCACCCGTTCCACCACCGCGAAGACGTCGCCGAGCAGGACCGCGGACTCGGGCTCCTGCGGGTGCTGCGGCAGCAGGCCGATCCGGCCTGGCACGCCTACGTGGAAAGGAGCATCGCGGGCTGGACGCGCCACCGCGACGTCGTTGCCCGGTTCGGCCGGTTCCCCCATCGAAACGCCGTGCTCGGTCGCGACAGCACGACGGAGGAGCTGGCGCACCTGGCCGCGGATGGCAGGCGCTTCGGTCAGGGATTGCCGGCGAACGACGCAGCCGGCTGACGCTCCTCGGAGCGGGCGGACGCCTGCTCCGTTCCCGGCGCCGGCCGAACGCCGAGTCGCTTCCTGCGACGAGCCCCGACCTCGGACGAGGACCGGGAGAGGGGCGGCTATCCCATGAAGCTTCGTTTGCCCTCGTCTCGAAGGAAAATCCTCAACAGGTGCCTGCGCGCCTCCGGATCGTCCGCCGGGTCCTCGTATTCCGTCCGGCAATGGGCGATTCGGAAGTTGTTCACGTACTGGATTTGACCCGCTTGAAGAGAAAACGACACATGGCGATCCGGCTCGCTCATGATGTCGAACATCGTCTCGATCGCGTCCCGGCCGGCCTCGTCGAAATGCTCGCCGGTCAGCTCGTAACCCTTGTAGAGCAGCCACTTGATGAAACGGCCCCGCACCTCCTTTCCGTCGTAGGTGAAGACCGGAAACCGGTGAACGACCGCGTCGCCTTCCGCGTGCTCGCCCTGGCGGTTCCAGCAGAACGGGTCGTAGAGCCTCTCGAGCAGCGCCGGACGACGGTCGCGCAGCAGGTTGTGAGTGGCGAGCATGCTGGCCACCCGGCTGGTTCCCCCCTCGCGCGCGGTTCGAAGGACGAGGAGCCCGATATGGGGCGGCGGGAAGTTGAACCCGTAGTCCGTGTGCCAGGAGAGCTCCTGGCGGGTGAGATCGCCGCGGACTCGGGTTTCGATCCGCCGGCCGGTGTCCCGAACGTCGTAGAGCAGCCGCCCGTCGAAGGACTGCGCGACCGGTCGGGCGATCATGCCGCTCAGCAGCCAGTAGACGTTCTTGAGCTCCGCCTTGTCGAAGGCGTCCGTCGGGAGCCGGTCGAGCACTGCGAAACCGACGCCGTGGTCGAGCGATTCGCGTACCCGGACCATGAAGCGGCGGCAGGCATCGAGAGCGTAGTCGCGCGGGTCGAGGGCGACCGTCTCCATTGGATGGCGGCGCAGGGTGAGGACCAGCTCTTCGATCTCGGCGAGCGCCGCGGGCGGGATCGGCATCCGCCAGTCGGCTTCCGAAACGTCCTTCCGCCCCCAGACTCCGGGACCGTCCAGCGGTTCCCGGCAGATCGCCGGAACCGATTCGGCGTTTTCTGTCATCGTCATGATGGCGTCTGTCCCGGTCCCGAATCTTCGCGGCGGAAACGGCGGCTTCCCGGGAGGCTCGCCCTGCGCTCGGCGCGACGGCGCGAGCCCCGCGGCGTCACGGCAAGCGCAGCGATGGTGTCAGGCCGGCGGGCTGCCGACCTGCCGTGCCCGGCACCGTGCGCCGCACGCGCCGGCGAGACCATGCGACGGCCACGCATCGTTGCCCGCCCGGCTTCGACGGGGTTGCGGTCGTCAGCCGTCGGAGTCCGAGGCCGACCACCCGGCGAACCGCCCCGGCCAGACCTCCGGCTTGACCATGCTGCGAGGCGGCGTTCCGTCGATCACCTGGGCGATCTGGTCGGCGACCCCGTGCATCATCGCGTGAATGCCGCGATCGGTGCCGGATGCGATATGGGGGGTCACGATCACGTTCTTCATCCGGAGCAGCGGGTTGTCCGGAAGGGGTGGTTCCGGATCGGTGACATCGAGCGCGGCGCCCGCGAGATGCCCGTCCTCGAGGACCCGGATCAGGGCCGGCTCGTCGACCACCGACCCTCGCGAGGCATTCACGAGATAGCCGCCCCGCGGGATGAGGCGCAGCTCGCGCTCCGAAACGAGGTGGCGGGTGCCGGGCAGCAGGGGTGCGTGCAGCGTGACGAACCGGGCATCGCTCAACACCGCGTCGAGGTCGTCCGTGAGCGTCACCCCCTCCGGAGTGCCCTGCTGCAGGTCGACGTACGGGTCGTGGACGGTGACGTTCATCTTCAGTCCGAGGGCGCAGATCTCCGCCACCCGGCGTCCGATTCGTCCGTAGCCGACAACCCCCAGATTGCGGCCCAACAGCTCGGTTCCCCGCATGTCCTCGCGGCCGATCGTCCGATCGCCGCGCAAGAATCGGTCGCCGGTCATGATCCGAGCCGCCATGGACATCAGCAGCGCGACCGTGTGTTCCGCCGTTGACTGGGTGGGCGCGTCGGGATTGTGGATGACGATGATGCCGCGCTCGGCCGCCGCATCCACGTCGATCTTGTCGACCCCGATTCCGGGAGTGGCGATCATCTTGAGTCGACCCCCGGCCCTGGTCATGAACTCGGCGTCGACCTTCCCGCCTACCGCAACGACGATGTCGGCGCCCGCGCCCGCGCCCGGATCGAGATCGGGATCGATCGCCACCTCCGCCATTTCCCGGATCCGCTCGGTTGCTCCCATCGGCAGCTCATGCTGCATCACCACCTTGACCGCCATCTGATCTCCGCCTCGGTTCAGTCCCCGGGGCAATTGTAGACGGCGGATTGCCGAGGTCCGTGGCGGCTCGGGGCAGCGCGCACGCGCGCATCCATTCCGCGCGGCAGGCGTCGAGGAGGAAGCCCGACCGCGCCATGATCGACTGGGCGATCGACCCCCGGCGCCCGCCTTGCCCGCCGACCCGCCGGGACTCAGGGCGCGAACGATACGATGGCTTCGCCGAGGCCCTCGATTTCGACTCGCACCGTGTCGCCCGGCCCCACCCAATGCGTCTCGACGATGCTCCCGGTGAGCACCAGGTCGCCCTCCGAGAGGGGCCGGCCGGTTGCGGCGGCGTGGTTGGCGAGCCAGGCGAGCGCCTCGAGCGGGTGGCCCATCACGTCGGCCCCGATCCCGGCCCCGACCTCGACCCCGTTGATCGTCATGACACCCCGCAGGGCCGCGAGGTCGAGGCCGGACCACGCAGAGACCGGGACGCCGACCACCGCCCCGGCATTGAAGAAGTCGTCGGCGACGAGACTCGCGGCATCGAGCGCGCGAAAGTTCTCGTAGCGATCGTCGACGATCTCGATCGCCGCCATGCAGCTCGCGACCGCGTCCGCGACAGCCGTGCGGTCGAACGGCGCGTCCGCCGTGGAGAGGGGCCGTCCGAGCCGCACTGCGATCTCGCATTCGCCCCCCGGCCGCCAGTGTTCGCCGAACGGCGCGGCCGCCGGGCTTCGATGGGTCCGGCCGGCGTGGAGGGCGCCGGCGCACGGGTGCTCGATCCGAAGGTAGCGTTGCATCACCGGTGTCGTGCAGCCGATCTTGCGGCCGCAAACGGCCCCGAGCCGGCCGCTCAGCCGCTCGTTCAGCGCCGCCTGGACGCGGTAGGCCTCGTCGAGCGACGGCGGCCGGCAATCCGGCGGCAGGGGAGCGGGCACCGGGCGCCGACGCTCCCGCGCGGCCGCGCAGAGCTCCACCAACTGCGCCATCGCCTCCGTCTTCATCGCGGTCATGATGCGGTCTCCGGTTGCGCCTCGAGCGCTTGGCGGCTGCGGTTCACCGGAGCAGGCCGTAGAGCCCGACGCACAACAGGAGCCCGAGCGCAACCCGCCGGTAGAGCGCTTCGCTCGATTTCCGGAAGAGCCTCGATCCGATCCATGCGCCCAGCATGAAAACCGGCAGCAGCATCGCCGCCGTCACGATTGCGTCTCGGTCGATGAGTCCGGCAAGTGCCATCATGGCGATCAGCGCCACCAGGGTGACGGCGAAGAACCCGGTGAAGTTGGCGCGGTTGGTCGCGGCCGTGTCCCGTCCGGAAAGGAGATAGACCATGACCGGCGGGTTGCCGAGGCTCGTCGAAGCGATCAGCACCCCGGAGATGCCACCGACGCCGAGGCTCGCCCAGAGCCTCTTCTCGCCCTCGTAGCGCCAGCCGACCATGAGAATCAACGAGAACACGACGACGACGATCGCGATTCCCCGCACCAGCAGCGCTGGATCGAGCGAGACCAGGAGCCAACTCCCCACGGGCATGAGAAGCGCTGCCGCGAAACCCATCGGCGCGACTATCCGCCAGTTGATCTCCCGACGGACGCCGGGGAGAAGCTGGGCGGTCACCACGACCTCCATGAGGATGATGATGGCAACCGTTTGAACCGGTCCGAACAGTATCGCGAACACCGGCGCCATCAGCATTCCCGAACCGACACCCGCGAAGCCCCGCATCAGTCCGGCCGCCACCGCGACGCCGAGGGCAATCAGCAGTTCATGGGTCAGGAACTCCATCCCGATTGCGCACACCCCTCATCTGGTTCATCGGCCCGGACCCGAATCCGCACTCCGACCCCGGGAAATCTCGCCCGCCCGGACCAATCCGGCCATTCGAGCCAACGGTGGAACGGGAGGGCTACAGCAGGGCGGCGCAGCTCGCGAGGGCGTCCTCGCGGGCGCGCTCGAACGCGGCTTCCTCCGCCGCGAGCGGGCTTTCTCCGGCCCCTTCGCCGAATGAGAAGGCGACCCCGCCCGCGGAGCCCGTGGACGAGCCGCCGGCCGCCGCGATTCGGGCGGAACCGAACTGGGTCCGCACCCCGCCCGAGCCGGGCAGGCGCAGGGGGCCGACCACGATGACCTCGTCCTTCTCGCGGCGCCGGCTCGTCACTTCGAACCGCCAGCCGTCCCCGTAACGCTCGTCGAGGAGGCGTTCGGCCGGGGACGCGATCGAAGGCAGGGTGGCGGACGGTGCCGAGGGCGCCGCCGGGTCCGCGTCGCGGGGGGCCGAGGAGGCCGGCGCTGGCGCCGGAGGCGCGGTCGCGGGTGCGGCCGGAGCCCGGCTCGGAGCGGACGGCCCGGCGCTCTGGTAGAGGGCGTCCAGATCGCGCCGGTTCTTCGCGAGGAGGTCGTCGAAGGCGGAGGTGTAGCGCGAGCTCATCGGACGGCCGCCTCCGGCTCCCCCGCCGCCCACCAGCGCCGGAAGTCGTCCACCGCGCGCTCGGGATCGGCTCGCCCGCCCTCGCCCGCGAGCCACGCGAGGACTTCCCCGCTGTCGACGACGTCCCCGTACTTGGCATCGATGTCGAAGAGGTTCGCCTCGTGCGGACCCGCCGCCCGGTCGCCCACCGCGTCGCGGACGACGACGGTGTGGTAGCCGTACTGCATCGAGTCGATGGCCGAAGCGCGCACGCACCCGCTCGTGGTGCAGCCGGTGAGGACGAGGGTGTCCACTCCGAATGCCTTGAGCCGAGAATCGATGTCGGTGCCGAAGAACGCGCTCGCGAACTGCTTCTCCGCGACGATCTCCCCCGGCTCGGGGCGGATGCGGTCGTCCACCTCGGTCCACGGGGTGCCCCGCACGAGGAGCCCGAGGGCCGGCACCTTCTTCACGAACGTTCCGCCGTCGCTCAAGTCCGGGTGGTACGCGACGGTGGTGTAGGCGACCGGGAGCCCGGCCGCGCGGAATGCCGCCTGAAGGCGTGCGGTCACCTCGATCTCGTTCGAGAAGTCGCCGCCGAGATCGGTGCCCGGGTCGGTGAACCCGTTGATGAAGTCGATGACGAGGAGGGCGGGCTTGGCCCCGAACCCGGCGCGCGACGCAAAGCCCTTGCGCTCGTAGTCGCTGCGCGTGTCGGCCGTCCAGTCGTGCATGTCCTCGAACCTCCGGCCCGTCGGGCGAGGGCCTTCGCGGGACTCTTTACCCCAGACCGGTCCCGGTGACAAGGCCGCGCGCCAGGTGGCGGCGAGCCGCGCCGTGCCGCCCGGCCGTGCCCGGATCCGGGGTGCGCGCCCGGACGCTCCCGAGCTGGACCGGCGCGAATGCGATGTCCGGTCGTTCGGATCGCCGATTCGCCACGTCCGTGACAACCGGAATTGGGGGCGGGGCGAACGGAACCGGGCGGGAGACGACACGGGGCCGGTTCGCGCTATGCTCGCGGCCCGTCAACTTCCGCTTCGCGAGGCCGGCATGACCGAAGGAACCTGTCTTTGCGGGACCGTGCGCTTCGTCGCCGACGAGGTGCGCGACATGGCCCACTGTCACTGCTCGATGTGCCGCAAGCACCACGGGGCGCCGTTCGCCACGATGGCCCGGGTGGCCGCCGGCGCGTTCCGGTGGACGGCGGCGGAGGACGCGATCGTCCGCTACGAGTCGTCCCCGGGCTTCCACCGCTCCTTCTGCCGCACTTGCGGATCGTCCCTTCCCGACCGGTCTCCGTCCGGTGGGTGGTTCGTCCCGGCCGGGCTCTTCGCGGACGATCCCGGGGTGCGTCCCGCCGTCCACATCTTCCGGGCCTCGCGCGCGCCCTGGCACACCATCGCGGACCGGCTCCCGGGGTTCGACGAATGGCCGCCCCGCCGGGACCTGCCGGTAGTCGAGCGCCCCCCGCCGGCCGCGCCGGCCGCGCCGGGTGCCCTGCGCGGAAGCTGCGTGTGCGGCGGCATCGCCTACGAGGTGACCGAGTCCTTCGCGCGGGTCCACAACTGCCACTGCTCGCGCTGCCGGCGGGCGCGCGCCGCCGCCCACACCACGAACGGGTTCACGTCCGCCGACGGGATGCATTACGTCCGCGGCGAAGACCTCGCGGTCACCTGGCGGCTGCCCGAGGCCCGGTTCTTCGCCCACACCTTCTGCCGGGCGTGCGGCTCGGGCGCTCCGCGGCGCGACCCGGACCGCGGGATCGCGATCATTCCCATGGGCTCGCTCGACGACGACCCGGGCCGGGGCGTCGACAGTCACATCTTCGTCGGTTCGCGCGCACCCTGGTACCAGTTCGAGGACGACCTTCCCGGCTTCGAAGAGGCGGCGCCCTGACGCGACCGGAGGGGGCGCGGCCCGCCGCATTGAGCCGGGGCGGGCTGCAGGATCGCAGGGGGCTCAGCCGGCGAGGAGCTCCCAGCCGCCCGTGTCCTCGAGGGCGCGCCGGACCCGTTCGCGCGCTTCGCCATCGAGCTCGGCGAGGCGCCGCCGGAGCTCGGCGAGGCACTTGACCTGGTAGCGGAACACGCCCTGCCGGAAGGGCCGGCCGAGGAGCTCGACCTCGAACTCGGCCTCGCCCCTCGCGGCCGCCCCGGCATTGGCGGCAAGGAACGGGAGGTACACCTCCCCGAAGAGCCGCAGCAGCCCGGTGACGGCCTCCGGCCGCGGCTCGTTTGACCCGATCCACTCGCCTTCGATTCCGGAGGCGTCGTCGAGCTGGCGCACCCAGCTCTCGGTCCGCTGCGCCTCGGCGCGCATGATCGCGAGCGGCGTCGGATCGGTGGCGAGGGTCCGGAGCTGGCCGAAGAGCCCGAAGTCGGCGAGCGAGGGCCGCGTCCCGAACAGAAATCGGTACGCCCCGACGTGCGGCTCGAGGGCGGCGAGCACCCGGTGGTAGCTCTCCTCGATCACCGGCGCGTTCGCGGGGGTGCAGCCGACGAGGGGCATCCGTTCGATCTGGCGTCTCGCGAAGTCTCTCGCCGCCGCCTCGCGCGCCTCGCCGACCCGGTCGGGGTAGAAGTCGTCGGCGATCCAGTACCCCGCGTAACGGATGTCCGGTTCGTACGCCCACCGGTAGTGGAACATCGCCTTGGTCAGCCACTCGTCCGCCAGGTCCTCGATGAGGTGACAGAGGAAGGCGTGCGCCGGGTCGTCCGGCAGGATCGAGCGCTCCCCCGGATGGCGTGCCTCGAGGGCGCAGGCGATCGGTGTCGTGTCGACGTGGTAGCTCCCGTCCTCCGGATACTGCAGGACCGGGATGACGGGCGGGCGAACGTCCGCCAGCTCGGCCCGGTTCCGCTCCGTGCGGAGCTCCCAGACGAACGGGAGCCGGCGGTAGCGCAGGATCGCGCGAAGCTTGACGGAGTAGGGCGAGCCGTTGGTCCCGACGAGCCGGTAGGCGGCGGAGTGCGGCCGCTGCTCAGGCATACCGGCAGACCTCGTCGAACTCGTAGCGGTAGAGGCGGGGGCCCATGATGCTCTCCGGCTTCCCCCAACCGAGGTTGCAGAGGAAGTTCGACTTCACGCTCGTTCCCGCGAAGAATGCGTCGTCGACCACACCGTTGTCGAAGCCGGACATCGCCCCGCAGTCGAGCCCGAGCGCCCGGCAGGCGATCAGGAAGTAGGCAGCCCCCAGGGTGCCGTTGCGAAACGCGGCCACTTCAGACGCGGCCGGGTTGTCGCCGAAGGTGGAGCCAAGGTCGCGGATGAAGGTGCGCGGGGAATCGCGCCAGAACTCGGTGTCGTGGGCGATGATCGCGGTGACCGGCGCTGCCATCGTCTTGTCCCGGTTGCCTTCCGAGAGCGACGGCTCGAGCTTCGCCTTGCCGTCCGCGCTGCGCACGAAGACGATGCGCATCGGCTGCGAGTTCGCGGATGTCGGGCCCATGCGGGCGATGTCGAAGGCCGCGCGGAGCAGTGCGTCCGGCACTTCGCGGGTCTCGTCGAAGGCGTTCGGGGTGCGGGCGACCCGGAACAGGAGATCGAGGGATGCATCGTCGAGCCCTTCGATCGTGTCGCGCAGCGCGGCGAACTCGGTCCGGGCCCGGGCGAGGGCGGCGTCTTCGGTCATCTTCGGTTCTCCGAAGTCGGATTCGTGGAGTGACTATGCCCCGTCGTCCGGCGAGCGGCGCCGGGATCCGGCCTGCACTGATCGCGCGATGAGCGGGCGCGTGCCCTGCCGTCCGCCGGCGGGACGGCGTTTGCGGTCCAGTATAGCGAGCGCGTGCGGCGGGGCGCCGGGCGAGGCGGAGCCCGGTCCGGTTGCGGGCGGACGGCCCGTCTCCTACATTGGCACGAAGATCGGCCGGGGCCGCCCGGCGGCGGTGGATCTTGCGGGTGGAGGGGCTTGCGCCGGACCGGCGTCATGGCCGCCGGTTCGGGCGGCGGCCGCAACCGGAGGAGAGAAGGGGATGCGTGAACGTTATCGGCCACGGCCGCTCGTGCACTCGAGCGCGGCGTCGCACTCCGGCCCGACCGCCGAAGTTCGCGAGGAGTTCCTCGCGCGGCCGGGCGGGCGCAAGGAGATCCTGTGCGCCTACGGGGTGGACGTGGACGCGGTCGCCGGCTGGCTCGGCTCCTACGGCGGCGAGGATTCCCCCTGCGACATCTCCCGCGGACTCTTCGCGGGCGAGGTCGGGGTGCCGCGCATGGTCCGTCTCTTCGACCGGTTCGGCATCCGCACCTCCTGGTTCATTCCCGGCCACTCCATCGAGACCTTTCCGGACGAGTGCCGGATGGTGGCGGACGCGGGGCACGAGATCGGGGTTCACGGCTACTCCCACGAGAATCCCATCGCAATGACCCCGGAGCAGGAGGAGGCGGTGCTCGACAAGTGCATCGACCTCATCGACCGCCTCTGCGGGCGCGCGCCGACCGGCTACGTCGCGCCCTGGTGGGAGTTCAGCCCGTACACCAACGAGCTCCTCCTCAAGCGCGGCATCAAGTACGACCACAGCCTGATGAACAACGACTTCCACCCCTTCTATGTGCGGGTGGGGGACAGTTGGACCAAGATCGACTACTCGAAGCATCCGAGCGAGTGGATGAAGCCGCTCGTTCGCGGCGAGGAGACGGACCTCATCGACATCCCGGGAAGCTGGTACCTCGACGACCTGCCGCCGATGATGTTCATCAAGACCGCCCCGAACAGCTACGGGTTCGCCAATCCGCGGGACATCGAGCAGCTCTGGAAGGACCAGTTCGACTGGGTGTACCGGGAGTACGACTACGCCGTCTTCACCATGACCATCCACCCCGACGTCTCGGGGCGTCCCCAGGTGCTGCTCATGCACGAGCGTATCTTCGAGTACATCTCCTCGCACTCCGGGGTGCGCTTTTGCACCTTCGACGAGATCGCGGACGACTTCCGGGCCCGCAGCCCGCGTGAGGCGGAGCCCGCGGGCGCGGACTGACCCTCGCCATGTGCGGCCTGTGCGGGATGTTCGCGGGCGAGCGTCACTGGACCGAGCGGGCCGCGAGCCCGGCCATCTTCGGAGGCTCCGACCGAACCGCGGGCGGCGGGCCGGAGCGGGCGCAAGTTACCCCGGCGCAGGAGCGCCAGCAACGGGTTCGCCTCGTCAACCGGGTGCTCGACCCGCTCGGGCTCGTTCTCGCGGAATGGGCCGCGTCGTCCTACGTGCTGCGGACGAAGACCGGCCGCAGCGAGGTCGTGCCGGATCTCGGCGCGCTGTGGCCGGCGGCCGAGCGCCTCCTCGGCCGCCCCTGCGACCCCCTCGATCCCGGCCTCCTCGCCCGCCTCTCCCGCTAGCGCGGAAGAATCGGTGCGCCGTGGCAAGGCGCCATTCCCTGGCCGGGCGCAGGCCGCCCACGGGGGACCACGGCTCCTCGAGATCGGCGCGGGCATTGGTCCGAGACGGGCGCTTCGTCGTCCCGCCATGCGTTCCCGGCGCGGTCACATCGGGTTGAAATACCACGGTTGTCGGGGAGAATTGCTGACGACGCAGACCCCGCTCCTGCGCCATCATCCGACCCCGGATCGTCGTTTGAGGAACGGTAATGCGCGTGCTATCGTCGCCGTCGTCCGGGACCTGCGGGAGCCGGTCCTGTCCGCCCCGGCGTCGCCGCATGGAGGGACCCCCTGATGAGCCGAATCGTCCGACCCGCCGCCACGGTTGAATATCCGAGCGGCGACGGCCAACCGATGGCGGAGAACGACTGGCAGCTTCGCGCGATCCTCGATTCGGTCAGCGCGCTCCTCACCCATTTCCGGGACCGGCCGGACGTCTACGTGTCCGGGGACCTCTTCATCTACTACGAGGAAGGAAACCCGCGCGCCCGGGTGGCGCCGGACGTGTTCGTCGCGTTCGGGGTACCGAATCACAAGCGCCCGATCTACAAGCTGTGGGAGGAGGGCGTGGTGCCCGCCTTCGTGATGGAAGTCGCGTCCGTCAGCACGTGGCGCGAGGACGACGGGCGCAAGGCGAAGCTCTACGAACGGCTCGGGGTGCAGGAGTACTGGCAGTACGACCCGACGGGGGAGTACCTCGGGCTCAAGCTCAAGGGCCGCCGGCTCGTGGATGGCGCGTACGTTCCGCAGCCGGTGGTGGAGTCGATCGACGGGACGCTGCTTCTTCGCAGCGACTCGCTGGCGCTCGACTTCCGGGTACAGGGGGAGGAGTCGCATTTCTTCGACCCGGCGACGGGCGAGCGCCTTCTCAGCCTCGTCGAGCAATACGCCGCGCACCGGGCCGCCAGGTTGCGGGCCGCCGCGGCGGAGTCAAAGGTCGCCACGGCGGAGTCAAAGGCCGCCGCCGCGCAGTCGCAGATCGCCACGGCAGAGTCTCAGGTAGCGGCTGCCGAATCCCGGGCCGATGCGGCGGAGTCGCGCGCAGAGGCCGCCGAGGCCGAGCTCGCGGCGCTCCGGGCTCGCCTCGACGAAGGGCGCCGCTGACCGGCACGCGCTCCCGAAACCCCTGCTTCGCACCGCCGCCGCAGGGTTTCGCGCGGGCCATTTCCGGCATTGCGCCGGTGCCTTGACGGGTGCGCCCGGCCCGCGGTGGCCGAGTAACGGCGTCCGCCCCGGAAAGTCGCCGATCCGCCTCAGGAGCGTCGCGGCTTTCTCCGCATGCCGCTTCCGGGCTCCGCGGCCGCGGCGCTCACTCGTTGCGCAGGTGCGGCGAGGCGGGCTCGCCGAGGGCGCGCCAGGTCCCGACGAGCCCGAGAGCGAGGGTCAGCACGACGCAGAAGGTGACGGTGGCCGCGACGGTGCCCGGGAGGAACGTCCACTCCTGCTCGAGCACCTGGGTGACGACCGCCCATGCCGTCAACGTGCCGGCCGCCGCCGCCACCGCCCCGGCGAGGAGTCCGAGGAGCCCGAACTCCGCCGCGTGGATGAGGGCCACGTCGCGTCGTCGCACTCCGAGGACCTTGAGCACGACGCTCTCGTAGGTGCGCCGGCGGTGCCCGGCGGCGACCGCCCCGGCGAGCACGAGCGCGCCCGCGAGCAGGGTGATCCCGCCCACCGCCCGCGCCGCCGCCGCGATGTTGCCCATGACCTCGGCGACCCTTCCGAGCGCTTCGCGCACCCGAACGACCGTAATCTCCGGAAACTCGCGCGCGAGGGTCCGTTCGACCCCGATCTCGGCCTCCGGGTCCGCCCGCACCGTCGCCACGTGGCCGTGCGGCGCGCGGCGCATCGGCTCGGGTGAAAGGAGCAGGGCGAAGTTGAGCTGCATGCCCCGCCATTCGACCTGGCGGACGTGGCGTACTTCCGCGGTGATCTCGCGGCCGAGGACGTTGACGGTGATGGTGTCGCCAAGCTCGAGCTCGAACGCGTCGATGACGTCGACATCGACCGAAAGGAGAGGCGGCCCGGCATAGTCTTGCGGCCACCATTCGCCGGCGACGACCGGGCTGTCGGGCGCGGTCGCCGCGTAGCTCAGCCCCCGATCCCCCCGGATGACCCAGCCGTGCTCGTCGTTGACGAGCGCCTCCTCCGGATCCAGGCCGTTCACCCGGACGACCCGTCCGCGCAGAAAGGGAACGGACCGGAACCCGTTCGTGCCCTCGACCCCGGTGACCGTTTCCCGGAAGGAATCGAGGCGGTCCGCTTCGACTCCGAGAAAGAAGAACGCGGGGGCTTCCTCGGGGAGCGACTCCGCAATCCCGCGCCGGAGGTTCCCCTCGACGAGGGCGACGGTGACGAGCACGGTGAGGCCGAGCCCGAGCGAGAGCACGATGTCGCCGGTCGCGTTGCCGGGCCGGTAGAGGTTCGCGACGGCCATCCGCAGGCGCGGGCCGAGGCGCGACGGGCGCCCGCCCGGTCCGGCGCGGGTGCCCTGGTGCAGAGCCCTCGCCGCCTTCACCACCCCCCACCCGGCCCCCCGGAACGCGAGCAGGGTGAGCGCGGCGCCGGCGGTGAACCACGCCGCGAAGGCGCGGTCCGGGGCGCTCGCGATCGCGAGTCCCGCAAGGAGCGCCCCGCCCGCGAGGGCGGCCGCGAGATGCCCGGGGCGGCCGGGCCGGGCCCCGATTCCGACCCCCCGGAACAGGGCGACGGCCGGAGTCTCCTGCGCCCGCGAGAGGGGCCAGACCGTGAACGTAGCGGCGGTCAGCAACCCGAAGAGGGCGCTCAGGACGAGCACGCCCGGATACACGCCGAGGGCGATCGGCGTCGGCAGCAGCGTCTCGAGCAGCTCGCCGACCACGACCGGGGCGAGGGCGCCGATGCCGAGCCCCGCGATCACCCCGAGTCCCGCGATCACCGTCAACTGGCTGAGATAGGTCGAGAACACGACCCGGCGCGAAGCACCGATGCACTTCAGGGTCGCGATCACCGCGAGCCGCCGGTCAAGCCAGGCGCGGACCGCGTTGCTGACCCCGACCCCCCCGACGAGAAGGGCGGTCAGGCCGACGAGGCTCAGGAAGGAGCCGAGCCGCTCCACCATCCGCTGGATCTGGGGGGCGGCGTTCGTGAACGAGCGGATCTCCCAGCCCCCGTCTCGCAGACGCTCCCCGAGGTCCGCCTGCACCGCTTCCACGTCTGCGCCTTCGGGCAGCCGCAGCGCGTACTGGTGGTAGACGAGGCTCCCTTCGCGGAGCAGCCCGGATGCCGCGAGCGCGTCCATGCTCACGACCACCCGCGGCCAGAGACCGAACGGCCCCCCCGATCCCCCCCGGTCGGGCTCGCGCTCGATCGCGCCCCGCACGTCTACCTCGATGCCCCCGATGGCGAGGGGACCGCCGTCCTCGAGCCCGAGCCGGTCGATGAGGGCGGGCTCGGCGAGCGCCCCCCAGCGCCCGTCCGCGCGCTCGAGCCCGCGCGCGAGGGTGACGGCGCTACCGTCGCGTCGCCGTGCTTCGAACGAGCCGAAGAGGGGATAGAGCCCGTCCACCGCCTTGAGCTCGACGAGCACGCTCGTGTCCGCCACGTCGCCGGGGCGGCGCGCCATGGTGCGCATCTCCGCGAAGTGGGAGAGACCGTCCGTGGCCCGCTCGACGACGGCCCGCGCTTCGTCGTCGAGCTCCCGGTAGATGGCGCGGATGGCGAGGTCGCCGCCCAGCACCTCGCGACCGTCCGCCCGGAGGCCGGTCACGATCGAGGTCGCGGTCGAGAGCACCCCGGCGATCGCCGCCACCCCGAGGGCGAGGCAGCCGAGAAAGACCCCGAAGCCGCGAAGGCCCCGAACCCCCTGGCGAAGCTCGCGGGCCGCGAACCGGAAAGCGACGGGCGCCATCCGGGCTAGCCGGAGGAAGCGGTGACGGCGGCGGCGGAGCGTGGGCCGTCCGATCCGGTGCCGGAACCGGCGTCGGCGTTGCCGGACGGGCCGGGCGGGGTTCGGTCCGGCGCCGCCTGCTCCGTTCCGGCCCCGTCCGGGTCCCCGCCGCCTTTTCCGTTCTTGATCCCCCGGACCTCGCCCCCGGACGTGCCGCGGTTCCGGTCCGGACCCCGGTCGCCGGCCGTCGCGGCCTCGATGCGGCCGTCCGCCATGCGGATCGTGCGGTCGCAGAGGGCGGCGAGTCGCGCCTCGTGGGTGATGAGGAGGAGGGCCGCCTTCCGGTCGCGGCACCGCACGAAGAGATGCCGGATGACCTGGTCGCCGGTCGCCGCGTCGAGGTTCCCCGTCGGCTCGTCCGCGAGCAGCAGGTCCGGGCGGTTGACGAGCGCGCGGGCGATGGCCACCCGCTGCTGCTCGCCCCCCGAGAGCTCGCCCGGGTAATGGCCGAGGCGGTGCTCGAGCCCCACCGCGGCGAGCTCTTCGCGCGCCCGTTCGAACGCGTCGGCCGCGCCCGCGAGCTCGCGCGGCGCGGCGACGTTCTCGATGGCGGTCATCGTGGGAATGAGGTGGAACGCCTGGAAGACGATGCCGACGTGCGCGCCGCGGAACCTCGCGAGCTCGTCCTCGTCGAGGGCGGCTAGGTCCTCGCCCGCCACCTCGACCCGGCCCGCGGTCGGCCGTTCGAGGCCCCCGACGACCATGAGGAGGGTGGTCTTCCCGGCGCCGGAAGGCCCCACCACGCTGACCGACTCTCCCGCAGGGAGGTCGAGATCGATGCCGCGCAGGATCTCCACCGGGCCCGCCGCCCCGGTCAGGGTGACGGAGAGATCTCTCAGCGATACGATGGAATGATGGGCGACATCGGACATGGCGGCTCTTGGGTGAGCGGGGAACGGCGCGCAGGATACCAACCGGAACGGTCCGGTCTCCTCCGCTTCGGGGGTTCTTTACCCATCTTTACCCTCGGGCGCAGGTTTCGGAATCACCCGGGGCGGTTCGGACCGGAGGGCGAGTCGAATCGCCGTACGGCGCGGGCTGTGCGACTGCCGCGGGGGGCGTGGGGTCGCGCGAGGGCGGCCCTGGGACTCGCCGCCGCGGCAGTGATTCTCGCGTTCGGGACGAGGCTCGCCGCGGCGGACGGCCCGCTCCGGATCCTCATGCTCGGGGACAGCCTCACCGCCGGGTACGGGCTCGCTTCGCACGAAGCGCTTCCCGCCCGGGTGGAAGCCGCCCTGCGCGCGCTCGGGCTCGATGCCCGGGTCATCAACGCGGGGGTGTCCGGCGATACGACCTCGGGCGGGCTCGCGCGGATCGACTGGGCACTCGCGGACGATCCGCACGCGGTCGTCGTCGCCCTCGGCGCGAACGACGGATTGCGGGCAATCGACCCCGCGGTGACCCGCTCGAACCTGGATCGCCTGCTCGCGGTCCTCTCCGGGCGACGGCTCCCGGTGCTTCTCGCGGGGATGCTCGCGCCCCCCAACCTCGGCCCGGACTACGGCGCGCGGTTCGATCCCGTCTACCCGGACCTCGCCGCCCGGCACGGCGCGCTCCTCTATCCGTTCCTGCTGGAAGGGGTCGCCACCGTGACGGCGCTCAATCAGGCGGACGGGCTCCATCCGAACGCGGCGGGGGTGGAGGTGATCGCGGAGCGCATGCTCCCCGCCGTGCTCTGCCTGGTGAGCCGTGCGGATCGGAGCGCGCCCGCCACGCTCCCGGACGGCGCCGGATCCGATTGCGAGAGGTGGGAGCCGGCCCCGTGAGCGGGCCGGACTGGAGCCGGCTCATTCCGGTCAACGTGGTGACCGGGTTCCTCGGTAGCGGCAAGACCACCCTCCTTCGCCGGCTCCTCGTCTCGCCCCGGCTCGCGTCGACCGCGGTGCTGGTGAACGAGTTCGGGGAGGTCGGACTCGATCACCATCTCCTCGAGCCGGTCGCCGGGGACATGGTGCTCCTCGACAACGGGTGCGTGTGCTGTGCGGTGCGAGACGACCTGCGCGGCGCTCTGCTCGACCTGCACGGGCGGCGCGAACGGCGCGAAGCGCCGCGCTATGACCGGGTGGTCATCGAGTCGTCCGGGTTGGCCGACCCGGCCCCCGTCCTGCACACCCTGACCGCCGATCCGGTGCTTCGCCACCACTATCGCCCGGGCGCGGTGGTCACGGTGGTGGACGCGCTCCACGGCTCCGCCCAGCTCGAGCGTCATCCGGAATCCGTGAGGCAGGCGGCCCTCGCGGATCGGTTGATCCTCACCAAGACCGATCTGGCGGAGCGCGAATCGGTGCGCTTCCTCGAGGGCCGTCTCCGGGCCCTCAACCCGGCGGCCTCCATCCGCCGGGCCGCTCCCCCGGGCGGCGATGGCGAAGAGGACGAACGGGCGATCGGCCCCGACCCGGTCGCGCTGCTCGTCGACGACGTCCATCGTGCGCAGTCGCGGCAGGCCGAGGCGGAGCGGTGGCTCGGACTCGGCCCGGGCGCAGAGCCAGGGGAGCTCCCGATGGCGCCGGCTCGCGCCGGCGATTGCGCAGCCGAGCCGGAATCCGGCGCCCGGGGTCGGGTCGGCATCGTTGCCGGCGCGCGTCCGGAGCATCTGCGCCCCGCATCGTCCGCCACCCGCACGGGCGAGCCGCCGAGCGGAGCCGCCCCGCACCGCCACACCGAAGACGTCACCTCGTTCCGCATCGAGACCGACGAGCCCATCGACTGGACCGTGTTCGGGATCTGGCTCGGCATGCTCCTCCATCGCCACGGCGAGAACATCCTGCGGGTGAAGGGAATCGTGGACGTGCCCGGGCTCGACGGTCCGGTGCTGCTGAACGCGGTCCAGCACACCGTGCATCCCCCGACCCATCTGCCCGCGTGGCCGCGCACCTGGGAGCGGGACGAGGGCGGGACCGGTCCGTGGCGCGGGTCCCGCATCGTGTTCATCGTGCACGGTCTCGATCGCGGGCCTGTCGAGCGATCCCTCGCCGCCTTCCGCGACGCGCTGGGCCCTGCCCCCGCGCATTGATGTACCATGCTTCGGCGCGGTGCCGCCGGTGCCGCTTCGCCCGATGTCCTGAAGGCTCGAGGACGGCATGAACGACGAAGTGTCCCGCTGGCGGCGTCCCCGGCCGTGGATCGCGCTGGTCGCGGTCGTCGTCGCACTCGTCTTCCTCTATTTCTACCAGCCCTTCGAGACCTACCTGCTGGAGCACATCCCGGGCATCCATTTCAGCAACGTCCTGTTCTGGTTCGCCTCGCTCGTCGGCGTGGTCGCCTACGTCATCGCCCACTGGCAGTCCTTCCGCGGCCAGGTGTTCCGCGACGGCGGGGAGCTCGACGCGGCCGCGCTCGTGTACGACACGCTCCAGATCGCGATCCTCGTCGCGGTCATCTTCTTCGCGGGAGCGATCATCCAGGCCATCGAGATGCTGAGCGAGCAGCTCATGATGCCCGCCGGCGATGCTGGCGGAACGGCCGTCGAGGTCGGATTCGGCGCGCGCATCGTCAGCATCGTGGTGATGGTCATTCTCGCCATCCTCTTCTACCTGCTGCACCACCTCGTGCGGGCGCTGCGCACCGGCTGGCGCCCGCGCCGGCCCCCGCCCCGAGCCGGTTCCGATCGCTCTCGCCCGCCCTCCACGGACGCCGGCGCGAGGGGCTAGCTCCATCTTCGCGATCGCATGGCGAGCCGTCTTGGAATAGACGTCGGGGGCACGTTCACCGATCTCCTGCTCTTCGACGACGAGTCCGGACGGATCTCGCTGCACAAGACCCCGTCCACCCCGGAGGACCAGTCGGTCGGCATCCTGATCGGGGTGCGCGGCGTCCTCGAGCGCAGCGGCGAGTCGGCCGGGAAGGTGTCCAGCCTGCTGCACGGCACGACCGTGTCCACGAACATCGTTCTCGAGGAGAAGGGCGCGAAGGTCGGCCTCCTCGTCACCGCGGACTTCGAGCAGATCCTGCATCTCGCCCGCTCCCAGACCCCCGGACCGCTCGCGGGCTGGATGATCATGCAAAAGCCCGATCCACTTGCCGATCTCGAGCACACCCGGGGCGTTCCGGAGAGAATGAGCGCACGGGGCGAGGTGGTGACTCCTCTCGACGAGGGGCGGGCGCGCGCCGCGATCGAGGAACTCGTCTCCGCCGGGGTCGAGTCGATCACGGTCTCCCTCCTCCACGCGTACGCGAACCCTGCGCACGAGCGGCGGCTCGCGGAGCTCGTGCGCGAGCGGGCGCCCGAGCTCTCCGTCACCATCGCCTCGGACATCCTTGCCGAGTTCCGCGAGTACGAGCGGACCCTCGTCGCGGTGATGAACGCGTACGTCGGGCCGAGCATGCGTCGCTACCTCGGCCACTTCGAGGAGAAGCTCCGCGAGGTCGACTTCAGCCCCCACGTCCACATCGTGCGCTCCGACGGAGGCCTGATGAGCGTCGCGCACGCGGCCGAGTCGCCGGTTCACACCATGCTTTCGGGGCCGGCGGGCGGGGTGTCGGGCGCCGCCTTCCTCGCCTCCCTCGCGGGCCACCCCGACGCCCTCGGATTCGACATGGGGGGGACATCCACGGACGTCTCCCTCATCCAGGACGGGAAGCCCACCATCTCGCGCCAGACCTCGCTCGGCTACTACCCCATCAAGGTGCCGTCGGTCGAGGTGCACAGCGTCGGCGCGGGGGGCGGCTCCATCGCCCACGTGCCGATGACCGGGGCGCTGCGGGTGGGTCCGGAGAGCGCGGGGGCGCGGCCCGGTCCGGCGTGCTACGGCCGGGGCGGAGACCGGCCGACGGTGACGGACGCGAACGTGGTGCTCGGCCGGCTCCCGCCCTCGCTGCTCGGCGGCGAGATGCAGCTCGACGTCGCGGCGGCCGAGGAGGCGGTGGGGAAGACCGCCCGGGCGCTCGGACTCGACGTGCACCAGGCCGCCCAGGGGATTCTCGACATCGTCAACGAGAACATGTTCGGGGCGTTGCGGCTCGTCACCGTGCAAAAGGGCCTCGACCCGCGCGACTTCGCCCTCGTCGCGTTCGGCGGGGCGGGGCCGCTGCACGGGAACGCGATGGGGATCCTCGCCGGGTGCTACCCGGTGATCGTCCCGCCCACTCCGGGCGTGCTCTCCGCCCTCGGCTTCCTCTACTCGGACATCAAGAACGAATTCGCCCACACTCTCATCCGCACCATGGACGAGGTCCGGTCCGAGGAGGTGGCGGACGCGCTCGCCGGGCTCGGCGAGGAGGCGCGGGGGTGGCTCGGGAACGAAGGGGTGCCGGCGGACCGGCAGTCCATCGCCTTCGAGCTCGACGTGCGCTACTTCCGCCAGGGGTACGAATTCGCGATCCCGGTGGACCCGGAGGTGCTCCGGGCGGGACGGCTCGCGGAAGCGGCAGAGCGATTCGGCGACCTGCATGAGCGCCAGTACGGCTTCCGCCTCGACCAGCCGGTGGAGCTCGTGAACGCGCGGGCGGTCGCGGTCGGTCGGGTGGTCAAGGTGGAGTTTCCGCGCTTCGAGAGCGAGGGGCCGGACCCTGCCGCCGCGGTGACCGGCCGGCACCCGGTGTTCTTCGACGGACAGTTCATGACGACGAACGTCCACGACCGGGACAGGCTCCGGCCGGGGAACCGGATCTCCGGCCCGGCGGTGATCACCCAGCGCGACTCGACCACCGTGATCCATCCCGGTCACGAAGGGGAGGTCGACCCCCATCTCAACATCCTGATCCGCCCCTCGGGCAGCAGGGGCGGATAGCGCCCGGACTCCTCGAGGGGCCCCGATCCTTACGGATGAGTCAAGTTTGCGAGGCGGTTTCATGAACGAGACGCACGAGCCCGCTACCAAGGGAAATGCTCGCATTTCTCCCTGCATGGCGGGTTGGGGGTTCGCGCGTAACCGGGTGGCTTCGAACCGGTCTCGTTGGTCCGGGGCGCAGCCTCGCCAGGTTCGGGAACCCGCCGAGGCTTGACCGCTCTGCCCGATCCTGCCACGGTTTCGGTTCCTGTTTTGACTCGAGGCGCCATCGGAATCCTCGAGATCGGGAGAGCGTAAATGGCGACACTACACGAATCGGGACGGACCATCTCGCTCGACGAGATGCTTCGATCGAGCCGCGAACAGTTCGACCGGCTCTTCGAGGATGCCGGGAACCGCGCCCCGGCCAACGGCAACGGCGCAAGCGGCAACGGGCGGGACGGGACGGCGGCTGCGCCTCCCGGCCGCGGCGCGGCGGGCAACGGTGCCGCCGCTTCCTCGGCCGCGGCGCGATCCGCGTCGAACGGGAGCGGCGCGGCGGATCGGTCCCGGCCGCTGCCGGCGACCGCCCCGGACCGGCTCGGCGCGGCCGCGCCGGGCACGGCTTCGGCTCCCCCCCGGGCGGCCCGTCCCCGGCGCGCGCCGGACACCGCCCTCGATCCGATCACCCTCGACCTCATCGAGAACGCGCTCCGCAACGCCCGCCACGAAATGGACGCGGTGCTGTTCCGGTCCGCGATGTCCCCCGTCATCCGCGAGCAGCACGACGAGTTCCCGATGATCACCGACGCGGCGGGCCGGATGATCGTCGGGCAGTTCGGCTCCTACATCTCCGAGATGCTCGCCGAGCAGGCGTTCGAGCTCGCCCCGGGGGACATCATCCTGCAGAGCGATCCCTACAAGTGCGGCGGCGCGATCAGCCACATCAACGACTGGATGGTGCTCCTTCCGGTCTTCCACCAGGGGGAGGTCATCGGCTTCAGCTCGATGTTCGGGCACATGATGGACGTCGGCGGTCCGATCCCGTGCAGCATGCCGACCGCCGCGACCTCGATCTACGGCGAAGGGCTGCGCATCCCGCCCGTCAAGATCTACGAGGGGGGCAAGCTGAATCGCGCCGCCCTCGACATCATCATGAACAACACCCGCACGCCGGAGATGAACCTGAGCGATCTCATGGCGATCATCGCGGGCTGCCGGGCCGGCGAGCGGCGGGTCATCGAGATCTGCGAGCGCTTCGGGGCGGACGTCTACCGGCGCGCGTGCACCGCCCTTCTCGAGCGGACCGAGCGGGCGATGCGCAAGCTCATCGTCCAGAACCTGCCCGAGGAGCCGCAGACCTTCGAGGACTTCATCGACGACGACGGGTGCGGCAACGGACCGTTCAAGCTCAAGCTCACCGTCTGGCGCGAGGGCGAGCATGCGTTCTTCGACTGGACGGGGACCTCGCCGCAGGCCCCCGGCCCGGTGAACTTCTATCTCCACGAGGGGATGTTCAAGATGTTCATCGGGGTCTACATGATCATGGTGTTCGACCCCCAGATCCTGTTCAACGACGGGTTCTACGACATCATCCACGTCACCCTGCCGAAAGGGTCGCTCCTGCATCCGGACTTTCCCGCTCCCCTCGGCTCGCGCACCCACGCGCTCGCCCGGCAGTTCGACGTGCTCGGGGGCGCGCTCAGCCGGAACGCCCCGGAGATGGCGACCGCCGCCGGGTACGGCTCGAGCCCGCACTTCCTCTACTCCGGAAAGGACTCGGAAGGCCGGCCGTTCCAGCTCATGGAGATTCTCTACGGCGGAATTCCCGGGCGGCCGGTCGGGGACGGAATGGACGGGCACTCGTGGTGGCCGCTCTTCGAGAACATCCCCTCCGAGTACCTCGAGAGCTACTACCCGATGCGCATCGAGGGCTATCGGTCCATTCCCGACACCGGCGGGCCGGGACTGCACCGGGGCGGAAACGGGGTGGAGAAGGTCTACCGGCTGCTCGAGGACGGCGAGGTCTCGATTCACGACGACCGCCACCTCACCCAGCCGTGGGGAATCCTCGGGGGACGGCCCGGCGCCTGCTCGGAGAAGTGGCTGGTCCGGACGGACGGAAGCCGCGAGAGGCTGCCGTCCAAGATCGACAACGTGCGGGTGGCGCCGGGCGACCGGATCGTGTTCCGGACCGCGGGCGGCGGCGGCTGGGGCGACGCGCTCGAACGCGAGCCCGCCGCTGTGCGCCGCGACGTGGTGCGGGGGCTCCTCACCGCGGAGGCGGCCCGGGCGGGCTACGGTGTCGCGCTGAACGGGCCGGGGCACGAGGTCGACCGGGCGGCGACGGACGACGCCCGCGCGCGCCTGCGCCGCGAACGCGGTACGCTTCCCACCTTCGATTTCGGCGAGCGGCCGGAGGCTTGGGCCTGACGCGGTTCCGAACGGCAATCGCATCGGCTCCGGCGCGATAGCGCCCGCGACGAATCAGAGCCAGGTCACGAACACGGATCAATCAATGGAAACCATCATCACCCTCGTCGTGCTGGCGATCGTCATCATCGCCATCCTCTACGTGATCTCGATATGGGTCTACAAGCGGGCGCCGGCGAACGTGGGGTTCATCCGCACCGGTTTCCTCGGGACGAAGGTCTCGCTCGGCAAGGGCGCCGTCGTCCTCCCGGTGTTTCACGAGGTCACCTGGGTCTCCCTCGAGACCCTGAAGCTCGTCGTGAGCCGGGCGCGCGAGCAGGCGGTCCTCACCTCGGACAAGATCCGGGTGGACGTGGTCGCGGAGCTCTACACCCACGTCGGACACACCACCGACGACCTCCTGACCGCCGCCCGCAGCCTCGGGGAGCGGACCTTCGACGCGGAGCGGGTCCGGAACCTCCTCGAGGCCAAGGTGGTGAGCGCCCTGCGCAGCTACGCCGCGACCAAGACCCTGGACGAGCTCCACGAGAACCGTGACTCCTTCGCGCGCGAGATCCGCACCAACGTCACCGAGAGCTTCAGCGCGAACGGTCTCGTCCTCGAGGAGGTCACGATCGTCGCCCTTGAGCAGTCGGGGCGCGAATTCTTCAAGACCGACAACGTGTTCGACGCCGAGGGACTCAAGATCATCACCGAGATCACCTCGAACGCGCGCCGCACCGTGCACAACACCGAGAAGCGCACCACGGTCGCGATCCGCCAGCGCGACCTCGATGCCCAGCTCGAGCTCTTCGAGATCGAGCGCCAGGAAGCGTTCGCCCGCGCGCAGCAGGACAAGGAGATCTCGAACGAGCAGGCCCTCCAGGTGGGCCAGAAGCAGATCTACGTGCTCGACCAGCGCATGGCGGTGGAGACGAAGGAGATCGACAACGAGAAGGACATCGAACGGATGCGGACCGAGCGCGACGTCGCGGTCACCGAGGAGGCCCGGCGTCGCGAGGCGGCCGGCATCGAGAAGGATCTCGCCATCGAGCGGAACCGGCGCGACCGCGACATCGCCCTCATCGAGAAGGCGAGCGAGCAGGAGCTCGCGGACGTGCGGCGCGACCTCGCCCTGGAGAAGGCGCGCAAGGACCGCCAGATCGAGCTCATCGAGAAGGCGCGGGAGGAGGAGCTCGCGGACATCGCGCGCGGACTCTCGCGCGAGAGCGCCGAGAAGGACCGGGACATCGAGCTCGCGACGAAGGAGCGCGAGCGCCAGCGCGCCGACATCGAACGGATCACCGCGGTGACCGAGGCGGAGGAGGCGGCGCGCGCCCTGCGGCACCGGGCGCAGGAGGAGGCGAGCCTCGCGATGCGCGCCCGCTCCCTCGAGACCCGCCTCGCGATGCTCGACCTCGACAAGCAGGAGGCGTTCGCGGCGGCCCGGCAGGACCAGGAGGTGTCCGACGAGCAGACCCGGATCCTCTCCGCCAAGCAGCGCTTCATCCTCGAGCAGCGCCTCGAGGTGGAACGCGAGGAGATCCGCACCGCGCAGGAGGTGGAGCAGGCCGGGATCGCGAAGTCGATCGCCATCCTCGAAGACACCGAGCGGCGCGAAGCGGCCGAGATCCGGCGCACCCTCGCGCGCGAGCAGGAGGAGCGGGATCGGGAGATCGCGCTCGCGGCCAAGGGCGAGGAGCTCGACCGGGCCGAGGTGCAGCGCCGGCGCCTGCGCGAGCAGGAGGAGCGGGATCGGGAGATCGCCCTCGTCGCCAAGGAGGAGGCGCTCGATCGGGCGCGGGTGCAGCGCGTGCGCTCGGTGGAGCTCGAGGAGCGCGAGCGCGAGATCGCGGTGATCGAGAAGGAAGGCGATCGCGAGCGGGCCGACATCCGCCGCTTCCTCGCGCGCGAGCAGGAGGAACGGGATCGGGAGATCGCGGTGGCGGCGAAGACCCGCGAGCTCGAGGTCGCCGAGTCGGAGCGGCTCGAGGCGACGGCGGCGCGCCGGCGTGCCCAGTCGGCGGCCGACTCCGTGCCCCTCGTCGCGGCCGCGGAACGGCAGAAGGAGATCGACCGCATCGAGGCCGAGGCGGGCGCGGGCGCGCGCGAGATCGGCGAGGCGGCGAAGGCCCGGAGCACGCGCACGCACATGGTGACCCAGTCCGAGGCACGGCGCGAGGCGGCCGCCGAGGAGGCGGAGGCGACCCTCGCGCGGGCGCGGGCGGCGAGCGAGTCGCAGCAGATCCAGGCCGTCGGCATCGAGCGCGAGGCCGGCGCGCGGGGCCGGGCGGAGATGGAGATCGAGACCCTTCGGGTGGTCAATACCGAGCGGATGTTCGAGGCGGAGGCGAGGGGGCTCGAGACCAAGGCGGGCGCGCTCAAGAAGTACAACGAGGCCGCGACGTTCCTCGAGCTCGCGAAGATGCACATCGAGGCGGAGCGCGACGTTCACATCGACCAGGCGCGGGCGATGGGCGGCGCCCTCGCCCAGGCCCAGATCCGGATGTACGGGGGCGGGGCGGACGGAACCATGGACACGATCCGCGGGCTGTTCACCTCGGGCTTCGGGCTCGGGGAGATCCTGGAAGGGGTTGCCCAGGGGATGCCGGACGGGCTCCGCGACCGCCTCGCGCGCAACGGTGTCCGCGGCCTCTTCGGCCGCCCGAACGAGCCGCTCGCGTTCCGACAGGGCGTGGAGCGGCTGGAGGCGCTGGCCGACGCCGCCCTCGGCGAGGATCGCTCCGTGCCGCTCTCGGAGGCGCTCGAGAAGCTGACCGCGGAGGCGGGAGAAGACGCCGCCGCGCGCGCTGCGGTGGGCGTGCTCTCGGCCCTCAACCAGCAGGGCTACTTCGACGACGTGCCGTTCGAGACGGTGTGGTCGCTCGTGCAGGCGACGGCCCACGCGATGGACGAACAGTAGACGGCCACGGCCGTGGCGCAGGGCGAACCGGCAATTCAGGCCGCCCCGGGGGCCACGGAAGAGGACGCGAGCGGCCTGCTTCCGGCCAGCGGGCCGGGGTGCCCGGACGTGGCCCTTCGCAACGTCTCGAAGACGTTCGGCGAGGACACCCGTGCGGTCATCGACTTCTCGGCCGACTTCGTGCACGGCGAATTCGTGTCGATGCTCGGACCGAGCGGCTGCGGCAAGACCACGCTGCTGCGCATGATCGGGGGGCTCGAGGACGCCACCGAGGGGCGCATCTACATCGCGGGGCAGGAAGTCACCGACCTCCCGCCCTCGCAGCGCGATACCGCGATGATGTTCCAGAGCTTCGCGCTCTTCCCCCACCGCACCGTGTTCCAGAACGTCGAGTTCAGCCTCAAGATGAAGGGCATGAACCCGGAGGAGCGGACGCGCCGGGTGTGGCAGATGCTCGAGATGGTGAGCCTCGCGGAGCTCGCCACGCGCCGGCCGAGCGACCTGAGCGGCGGGCAGCAGCAAAGAGTGGCGCTTGCCCGCGCCCTCATCGGCGAGCCCACCGTGCTCCTCCTCGACGAGCCGCTCGGGGCGCTCGACTACAACCTTCGCCAGCAGATGATGGTGGAGCTCAAGAAGATCCAGCGCGAGACGGGGATCACCTTCGTGATGGTCACCCATTCGCAGCAGGAAGCGATGTCGATGGCCGACAAGGTCATCGTCATGAGCGATGCGGTCGTCCAGCAGATCGGGACCTCGCGCGAGATCTACGAGCATCCCCGCACGAGGTTCGTCGCCGAGTTCATCGGCAACAACAACATCATGCCGGGGACCATCCGTTCGCACAGCGGCTCGCTCGTCTTCGTCGAGAGCTTCGGGCAGGTGTTCTACGTCCGCGCCCCGGACGACGGCGAGGCGGTTCCGGTCGGGCGCGACGCGTGGTTCTCGGTGCGGGCGGACCTCATGGCGACCGGCGGGCGGCCGGACCTCGCCAACCGCATCGAGGGCACCTACGTGACCACCGAGTTCCTCGGCTCCCTCGAGACGGACGTGTTCGAGGTCGCCCCCGGTCACTACGTGCACGTCGAGCAGCACCGCTCGGCGAGCGACCGCTCCTACGATCCGGGGGAGCGCGAGACGATCTCCTGGGCGGCCAACGCCGGCGTCCTGCTCGTCCGCTGAACGCTCTCGTCCCGTGTCTCGTTCCGCAGCCGTCGGCCGCGTCTCCCCCTCCCGCGGCATCCGGGTTCGTCATTTAGGGAAGTGCGCAGCGGACAAGCCGCGATCCCGGGTCGGGAATGCCCCGGCAGCGACCGCGACCGGCCGGTGGGTTCCTCCGCCGCGGTTCAGGATCCCCGCAACTCGGGGAAGTACGTGGCGTAGAAGCCTCGGTCCCGCGTCAGGAACGCATCGGAAACCGCGACTGCGTGGGCACCAATCAGAAAATCGGAGATGATTCGCTTCCGTGGCCCTCCGGCCTGGCGATAGCGCATCCAGCGCCGCCCGGCTTCGTATGCGATTGCGGAATCGACCGGAGAGGTCGGCGCGTTGATGTCTCGAAGTGCGGCATCGAGCGTGGCGCGGTCACGGAATGCCGGGGCCAGCTCGGCGTAGACGATGTCGCAGACGAGGATGGCACCCGCGTCATACGCCGCGCGCAGCCGCTCTCTCGATTGTTCGCCGTGGCACGGGTCGGCGAGGAACACGTCGAGCAGAATGCTCGTGTCCACCGCCGTCATCACCGCCCGCGGATCTCCTCGAGATACTCGTCCGTGCTGCCGCCGCCATCGAGCAGTCCGTAGACGCGTTCGACCGGATGCCTGGCCGCCGTTCTCTTGTGGATGAGCAGACCCTCGGGAGTGGGGGTCATCTCGACCTCCACGTTGTGATTCATCCCGAAGCGGTCTCTCAAGGCTTTGGGAATCGTGATCTGGCCCCGTTCGGAGATTCGCATGAGAGTCAGAGTATGAAAAACGGATTCGGAAAATCGTACAAAGTCGTGACGCGATCTGCAACCGCCTTCGAGGCGCGAGAGAGAGGTCACGGCGGCGAGCACCATCGGTACGTTCCGCGATCGGAGAGAGCCGGGCGTGCCTCGGTCCCGTGGTCTCCGTGGGTCCGGTTGCGAGGTGACCTCGTCCAATCGAGGTGACGAAGCGCCTGGCGCATTCCAATTCGGCGCGTAGTGCGGTAAGTGTGCACCGCAGCCTTCACCCTTCCCGCGGTCCCCTGGAGCCAGGAAATGAATGCCATCCGCAGTCTCGTCGTCGCGCTCGCGGTCATCGCGATGCCGCTCGGTGCAACCGGCCAGCCTCGGGCCGAAGAAGCCGAGCGCGCGGACGTCCGGGCATTCCTCACCCTGATCGCCGGTGGAGTGACCGAGCTGGCGGGCGCGATGCGTCGGATCGAGTCGACGTGGAAGCCTTCGTACCTGCCGATGGCCCTCGAGGTAATCCGTTTCGCCCGCGAGCGGGGAGTCGCCGCCGCCCTCATGGGAATCATGGAGCGCGAGTTCGGAGTCTCGCACGGTTACGACCACGGGGAGTGGCAGCGCGAGATGTGGAATGCGCCCGCAGCGCGACACCCGCGCTACGCCGCCTTCAAGGGTGCGCTCTACGCCTACATCGATCCGCGTTTCGCGGCGTACTTCGACGAGGCCGGCGAGCCGCTCATCCGGCTGGACGAGATCGTGTGGGGCGGCGTCCGGCAGGACGGCATCCCGCCGCTTCGGAACCCCTCGATGCTCGCGGCGGCGGATGCGGAGTACCTCGAGGACGACAACGTCGTGTTCGGCGTCTCGGTCAACGGAGATTCCCGAGCCTATCCGAAACGCATCCTCGCCTGGCACGAGATGTTCGTCGACACCGTCGGAGGCGTGCCGGTCGCGGGCGTCTACTGCACGCTCTGCGGAACCGTGATCCTCTTCCACACCGAGCACGACGGCGTGAATCACGCGCTCGGCACGAGCGGGTTCCTCTACCGTTCGAACAAGCTCATGTACGACCAGGCCACGCAGTCGCTGTGGAGCACGATGCGGGGAACGCCGGTCCTCGGGCCGCTTGCCGGGAGCGGCATCGTGCTCGACCGCGGCAGCGTGGTGACCACCACCTGGGGCGAGTGGCGGCGGCGCCATCCGGACACCCGGGTTCTGTCGCTCGAGACCGGCCACGAACGCGACTACTCCGAAGGGGCCGCATACCACGACTACTTCGCGACCGACGACCTGATGTTCCAGGTCCCGGCCCTCGACACCCGACTGAAGAACAAGGACGAGGTGTTCACGGTGCTCCTCGCCGAACATCGCGACCATCCGGTCGCGTTCGCGGCCGACTTCCTCGCCGCGAATCCCGTCCATCACGATGCGATCGAGAGCACCGCGCTCGTCGTGCTCACCGACCCCTCGGGGGCCAACCGGGCCTATGCGAGCAAAGAGGTGACGTTCACCGGATACGACGGCGACCGGAGGGTGGAGGACAGCTCCGGCACGATCTGGACCCTGGGCGAGCAGGCCCTTGCCGCGGAAGACGGCCGCGAGCTCGCGCGCATCCCGGCGCAACGGGCCTTCTGGTTCGGGTGGTACGCCGCATTCCCGCACACCCGTCTCGTGCGCTAGCCCGCCGGGGGCGGCCGCTTCCGTCAAGGATTCCCTTTCGAGGGAACGCGATGACGCTCTCCGCGCGGTGCCGTTCCACCAACTGCGCCGCACCGGAGCATTCGCTGGAGCGGGGCGGCCTTGGGGAGAGCGGTTGAAGGAGCGGGGCGCTCGCGCCGTGACCGGGGAGGGAAACCCGTGCCGGGACGACCGGATGATCGCGCGACCGAGACAGTTCGCCCGTGATTGGCTGAATCTCGCGCCGGCCATGTCGCGTTTGCGTCGAAGGTATAGGAAATTCCCTCGATATGTGGCAAATTTGAGCGTTCGTTTGCCGCGCGGAGGCAAGCTCGCGGCCGGCGCATTCGAACGATACGCGGGCCGCGCGCAGACCGCTCCGGCTCGGACCCCAACCCGAGGAAGCTCAAGACAGGACCCGCGAAGTGCCGCTACCCGCTCCCCAAGGACTCTACGACCCTTCCCACGAGCACGACTCGTGCGGCATCGGCTTCGTCGTGGACATCCGCAACCGCGCGAGCCACGACATCGTGCGCCAGGGGATGCAGCTTCTTTGCAACGTCACCCATCGCGGCGCGGTCGGGGCGGACCCGCTCGCCGGCGACGGCGCCGGAATCCTCATTCAGGTTCCCGACCGGCTGCTGCGCGAGGAGTGCGCGACGCTCGGCTTCGAGCTGCCCGCGCCGGGCCGCTACGGGGTGGGCATGTTGTTCCTTCCGAAGGAAGATGCCGCGCGCCGCGCCTGCGAGGACGCGTTCGCCGAGGTCGTCGCGGCGGAAGGCCAGACCCTCCTCGGCTGGCGGGACGTCCCCGTCGATTCCTCCGTTCTCGGCGAGAGCGTCAAGCCCAACGAACCGCGAATCCGGCAGTTGTTCATCGGTCGGGGGCCGGGCTGCGCGGACGTCGACTCCTTCGAGCGCAAGCTCCTCGTCATCCGCAAGGTGATGCCGAGCGCGGTCGGGGACCGGGGGTTCGGGGGCGCCGGCTTCTACGTCGCCACTCTCTCCGCCCGCACCGTCTGCTACAAGGGCATGGTGCTCGCGAAACGGCTCGACACCTATTTCCCCGACCTGGTGGACGAGCGCACGGAGTCCGCCCTCGCCCTCGTGCACCAGCGTTTCTCCACCAACACCTTCCCTTCCTGGGAGCTCGCCCATCCGTTCCGGTTCCTGTGTCACAACGGGGAGATCAACACCGTTCGCGGGAACATCAACTGGATGAACTCGCGCCGCCACGGGATGAGCTCGCCGCTTCTCGGCGACGACCTCGACAAGCTGTGGCCGATCATCCGTGAGGGCATCTCGGACTCCGCTACGTTCGACAACGCACTCGAGCTGCTGGTCGCCGGTGGCTACTCGCTCGCCCACGCGATGATGCTGATGATTCCCGAGGCGTGGCAGGACAACCCGCTGATGGACCCCGCCCGCCGGGCGTTCTACGAGTATCACGCGGCGCTCATGGAGCCCTGGGACGGCCCCGCCGCGATCGCGTTCACCGACGGGCGCCAGATCGGGGCGACCCTCGACCGCAACGGCCTTCGTCCCGCCCGCTACGTCGTGACCGACGACGACCGGCTGATCATGGCGTCCGAGGTCGGCGTGCTCGACATCCCCGAAGCGCGGATCGTCCGCAAGTGGCGGCTTCAGCCGGGAAGGATGCTGCTCGTCGATCTCGAGCAGGGACGCATCATCGGCGACGAGGAGCTCAAGGCGGAGCTCGCCGCGTCGCATCCCTGGCAGCGCTGGCTCGACGAGACCCAGATCCGCCTCCGCGACCTCCCCGCCAACGGCCATGCCGAGCCGGCCGCGAACGAGCCCCTCCTCCAGCGCCAGCAGGCATTCGGCTACACCCGCGAGGACATCGAGTTCCTGATGGCGCCGATGGCCGAGAACGCGGAGGAGGCGGTCGGGTCGATGGGCGCGGACAATCCGGTCGCGGTGCTCTCCGCGCGCCCCAAGCCGCTCGCGAACTATTTCCGGCAGAACTTCGCCCAGGTCACCAACCCGGCCATCGATTCGATCCGCGAGCAGCTCGTGATGTCGCTCATCTCGATCATCGGACCGCGCCCGAACCTGCTGGATCTCGACGAGAGGGGCACCCAGGGCAGGGTCGAGGTGGAGCAGCCGGTCCTCACCAATCGCGACCTGCAGACCATTCGGGAGATCGAGCAACACACCGGCGGGCGCTTCCGCTCGCGCACCATCGACATCTGCTATCCGGCGGAGCGGGGGGCGGCCGGGATGGAAGCGGCCCTCGACCGGGTCTGCGCCGAAGCCGAGGAGGCGGTGCGCGGGCACTACAACATCCTCATCCTCTCCGATCGCTCGGTGGATTCCTTCCACGTGCCGATCCCGTCGCTGCTCGCGACCGCTGCCGTCCACCACCACCTGGTGCGGGCGGGGCTGCGCACCGAGACGGGGCTCATCGTGGAATCGGGCGCGGCCCGCGAGGTCCACCACTTCAGCACCCTCGCCGGCTACGGCGCCGAGGCGGTCAACCCCTGGCTTGCGTACGAGACCCTGGCTTCCCTCGCCCGCGAGAAACGGCTGAACGCGCCCTACGAAGAGCTTGAGGCCCACTTCATCAAGGCGGTCGGCAAGGGGCTGCTCAAGGTGATGGCCAAGATGGGCATCTCGACCTACCAGTCCTACTGCGGCGCACAGATCTTCGACGCGGTCGGGCTCTCGAGCCGGTTCGTCGAGAAGTACTTCACCGGGACCGCGACCCGGGTCGAAGGCATCGGCATCGAGGAGATCGCGACCGACGCGATGCGCCGCCACGAAGAGGCGTGGGGCGACGCGCCGCTTTTCCGCAACGCCCTCGACGTCGGTGGCGACTACGCGTTCCGGGTGCGGGGCGAGGCCCACATGTGGACGCCGCAGTCGATCTCGAAGCTCCAGCACGCGGTGCGCGGCGAGCGCTTCGACACCTTCCGGGAGTTCACCGCCCTCATCAACGAGCAGAGCGAGCGCCTGCTCACCCTGCGCGGGCTCTTCGACTTCCGGTTCCCGGAGGCCGCGGGCGGTGCCGTCCCCATCGACGAAGTGGAGTCCGCGGCCTCCATCGTCAAGCGTTTCTCGACCGGCGCGATGTCCTTCGGTTCGATTTCCTACGAGGCGCACACCAACCTCGCAATCGCGATGAACCGGATCGGGGGACGCTCGAATACCGGCGAGGGCGGGGAGCTGTCCGACCGGTACAAGCTGCTCCCGAACGGCGATTCCATGCGTTCGGCGATCAAGCAGGTCGCCTCCGGGCGTTTCGGCGTCACCACCGAGTACCTGGTGAACGCCGACGAGCTCCAGATCAAGATCGCGCAGGGGGCCAAGCCCGGCGAAGGCGGGCAGCTTCCCGGCCACAAGGTCGACCGGACGATCGCTCGCGTTCGTTACTCGACCCCGGGGGTGGGCCTCATCTCCCCGCCGCCGCACCACGACATCTACTCGATCGAGGACCTCGCGCAGCTCGTGTACGACCTGAAGACCGTGAACCCCGAGGCCCGGGTCAGCGTGAAGCTGGTGTCCGAGGTCGGCGTCGGCACGGTGGCGGCCGGCGTGTCCAAGTGTCACGCGGACCACGTCACCATCGCCGGACACGACGGCGGCACGGGAGCGAGTCCCCTCACGTCCATCAAGCACGCCGGCTCGCCGTGGGAGATCGGGCTCGCCGAGACCCATCAGACCCTCGTCCTCAACGCGCTTCGCGGGCGCATCGCGGTGCAGGTGGACGGCGGGATCCGCACCGGGCGGGACGTGGTCATCGGGGCGCTGCTCGGCGCCGACGAGTTCGGCTTCGCGACCGCTCCCCTCGTCGCGAGCGGCTGCATCATGATGCGCAAGTGCCACCTCAACACCTGCCCGGTGGGGGTCGCGACGCAGGATCCGGTGCTCCGCGCCCGGTTCACCGGCCAGCCCGAGCACGTCATCAACTACTTCTTCTTCGTGGCCGAAGAGGTGCGCGAGCTGATGGCGAAGCTCGGTTTCCGGAAGTTCGAGGAAATGGTGGGGCAGTCGCAGCGCCTCGACATGCGGCGCGCGATCGAGCATTCCAAGGCGCGGGGCCTCGACTTCTCCCGCATCCTGCACAAGCCGCAGGCCGCGCCCGGGGTGGCCATATTCAATTGCGAGGAGCAGGACCACGGCCTCGAGCGTTCTCTCGACCACGAGCTCATCCGCCGCGCCCGCCCGGCCCTCGAAGGGCACGGCCCGGTGCGCATCGACGTGGAGGTTCGCAACTCCCACCGCACCGTGGGGGCGATGCTTTCGGGGGAGATCGCCAAGCGCCACGGCCACGCGGGGCTGCCCGACGACACCATTCACATCCGGGCGCGGGGCACGGGCGGACAGAGCTTCGGCGCGTTTCTCGCCTGCGGGGTCAGCATCGAGCTCGAGGGCGACTCCAACGACTATGTCGGCAAGGGACTCTCGGGCGGACGCCTCGCCATATACCCTTCGCGCGAGTCGCCGCTCGTGCCCGAGGAGAACATCCTCATCGGGAATACGGTTCTCTACGGGGCGATCGCCGGGGAGTGCTACTTCCGGGGGGTCGCCGGCGAACGGTTCGCGGTCCGCAACTCCGGCGCCATCGCGGTGGTGGAGGGCGTGGGGGACCACGGCTGCGAGTACATGACCGGGGGCGTCGTGGTGGTGCTCGGCCGCACGGGACGCAACTTCGCGGCCGGCATGAGCGGCGGAATCGCCTATGTCTACGACGAGGACGGGGACTTCGCGGTTCGCTGCAACACCTCGATGGTGGAGCTCGACACCATCCGTCGCGACGGTGACGTGCCGGCGGCGGGCTCGGAAGCGGCGGGACGCGCCGACTACCACCCGGACATGACCCGGTTCGACGAAGCGCGCCTTCGGGGGCTCATCGAGCGCCATCTCCACTATACCGGGAGCGACGTGGCGCGCCGCATGCTCGCGGACTGGGAGAACCGGATCGGGCGATTCGTCAAGATCATGCCGGTCGACTACCGGCGTGCGCTCGAGGAGCGGAGGCGCGAGGAGGCAGTGGATCTCCCCCTCGCGGCAGCCGCGCTCTGATGGGCAAGCCCACCGGGTTTCTGGAGTACGAGCGCCAGGATCGGACCTACCTCCCCGTCGAGAAACGGGTCCGGAACTGGCGCGAGTTCATCGTCGAGCTCCCGGACGAGGACCTCGGCCGCCAGGGCGCGCGGTGCATGGACTGCGGCATACCCTTCTGTCACGACGGCTGCCCGGTCAACAACATCATTCCCGACTGGAACCACCTCGTCTTCGAGTCGCGGTGGCGCGCGGCGCTCGAGGTCCTGCACTCGACCAACAATTTCCCCGAGGTCACCGGCCGGATCTGTCCGGCGCCGTGCGAGGAAGCGTGCACGCTGAACCTCAACGACGATCCGGTCACCATCAAGACCATCGAGTGCTCGATTGCCGATCGCGGCTGGAGCGACGGATGGATCACGCCGCAGCCGGCCTCACGGCGGACCGGGCGCAGGGTCGCGGTGGTGGGTTCCGGTCCCTCCGGCCTCGCCTGCGCCCAGCAGCTCGCGCGCGCCGGACATGCGGTGGAGCTGCTCGAGAAGAACGACCGCATCGGCGGCCTGCTCCGCTACGGCATTCCCGACTTCAAGATGGAGAAGGAGATCATCGATCGCCGGATGCGGCAGATGGAGGCGGAGGGGGTCGAGTTCCGGGCCGGCGTGCACGTGGGAGTCGACGTCTCCGTGCACGCGCTCATCGAGGAATTCGATGCCGTGGTCCTTGCGGGCGGAGCGGAAGAGCCGCGCGACCTGCCGGTCGACGGTCGCGGCCTCGACGGCGTGCACTTCGCGATGGAATTCCTGCCCCAGCAGAACCGGCGGGTGGCGGGCGACGTGGTTCCGGAGGAGGTGGCAATAACCGCCGAAGGCAAGCACGTCGTGGTCATCGGGGGCGGCGACACGGGATCGGACTGCATCGGCACCTCCTTCCGGCAGGGCGCTCGGTCGGTCACCCAGCTCGAGATCCTGCCGCGTCCTCCGGATCAGGAGGAGAAGCTCCTGACCTGGCCGAACTGGCCGCTGCGATTCCGCACCTCGAGCTCTCAGGCGGAAGGGGCGGAGCGCGACTTCAGCGTTACGACGGGAACGATCCACGGCCGGGACGGCCGCGTGCGGGCGCTCGCGTGTTCGCGAATCGAATGGAAGCAGGACGGCCCCGGCTCGCGTCCGCAGATGGTCAAGGTCGAGGGCGGTGACTTCGAGCTTCCGGCCGATCTCGTCCTCCTCGCGATGGGCTTCCTGCATCCCGTGCACGAGGGCATGCTGGCCGATCTCGGGGTCGAGCTCGACCCGCGCGGCAACGTCCTCGCCGATACCAACGACTACCGCACCTCCGTGGACGGCGTGTTCGCCTGCGGCGACATGCGCCGCGGCCAGTCGCTCGTGGTGTGGGCGATTCGCGAAGGCCGCCAGGCGGCCCGCGCGGTCGACGAGCACCTGATGGGCCGCTCCGACCTCCCGCGCTGATTGCCCGCGGCGGTCGTGGAGACCGGTGCGGAGGGTGAGAAACAGCCGGACGGATTCGCCCGCCGGTGCCAAGAGTCCTGAACCCGAGTCCGGGCGAAGCGGGCGGCGCGCGCAGTCTGCTCGCCCCTTTCGCGGTTCGGAGCTTCCGCTTCCAGTGGGGCTCGGACGTTACGACCTCTTCCGGGTTCGAGATGGAGAACCTGATCCTCGGCTGGTTCGTCCTCGTCGAGACCGGTTCGCCATTCCTGCTGGCTGTCGTCGCCGCCATGCAGTACGGCGGTACCCTCCTCGCGCCCGGACTTGGCGTGGTGGCGGATCGCATGAGCCGCCGCACCCTGATTCTCTCCATGCGCGGGGCCCTCGCGCTCATCGCGGCCGCGGCCGCCGCGCTCGGACTCGCGGGACTGCTCGAGCCGTGGCATGCGTTCGTGATCGCCGGGCTCGGCGGGCTCCTGCGGCCACTCGACATGATGATGCGCTTCTCCCTCCTCGCCGACACCATCCCGTCGCGGCTCCTGATGAACGCGAGCGGGTTCCAGCGGCTTACCCTGGATGCCCCCAGAATCATCGGAGCTCTGGCCGGAGCGGGAATCATGGCCGCGTTCGGAGTGGGCCAGGCCTATGTGGCGGTAGCGGCGTTCTATCTCCTCGCGACCCTCATCGGTTTCGGGATCTCGCCCCCGCCGCTTGGCCGGGCCGAGCTGTCGGCCGGCTCGGCCGCGACCCGGTTCGCCGCCGAGTTCGGCCGCGGGCTCGCGTACATGCGGTCCTCGGAGAACATCCGCTTCCTGCTCTTTCTCGCTCTGTTGGCGAACCTCCTCGCCTTTCCGAGCGTTCTCGGACTCCTCCCCGCGGTCGCGAGAGACCTGTACGGAGTGGACGAGAACGGGCTCGCGCAGCTCATCGTGGCGTTCGCCGCCGGTGCGTTCATCGCCTCGACGGTCCTCGCGGTGACGCGGCTGCGGCCTCCGGCGACCGTGATGGCGGTCGGTCTCGCCGCGTGGCTCGGGCTGGTCGCGGCCCTCGCGTTCACCGGTTCCTTCGCCCAAGGCGTGGCGGTGCTGGTCCTGATCGGGTTCGCGCAGAGCCTTGGAATGACTTCCATGGGCGCGGTGCTGTTGATGGTGACCGCGCCCGCCTACCGGGGCCGGGTCATGGGGGTCCGGATGCTGGCGGTCTACGGCAACGCGGTGGGGCTCATCCTCGGGGGCGCCCTCATCGAATGGATGGGCGTCCGATTTCAGATGGTGGCGTTCGCGATCGCCGGGCTCGCACTGTTCGGCCTCGCGGTCGCCGCGACCCGCGGCCGCTGGGTCGGCGCGGCCGCCACGCAGCTCGGCGGCAGCTCGCATTGAACGCGCAAGCGTGGGTGGGCAAGTGAGCCTAGGCACGGGGCTGAGCTGCTTTCGCAGGGGGGTGGGACTCGCCCGGTCCAGGCCCCTGCGGCGATTCGTGTGGGGGCCCCTCGCGGTGAGCTTCGTCGCGATCTCGATCCTCCTCGTGTCGGGCCATGCATTGCTCGAAGAAGCGCGGGAATGGTTCGTCGCCCTGACGCCGGACTGGCTGGACTGGCTCGACGACGTGCTCGCGCCTCTGCTCTACCTGCTCGGGATAATCGCCGCCGGCTGGTTGTACGGGTTTGTCGCCGTGCTGCTCGCGAGCCCGTTCCTCGGCGCACTGTCCGCGCGTGCCGAGCGCGAGGAATTCGGCGCCGGACCGGACTTCGATGAGAACATGGGTCGCGCCATCGTGCGGGCGGCGGCCCGGGAAGGCCGGAAGCTCGCCTACCACCTGCCGCGGCTGATCGCGATGTTCGTGCTGACCCTGATTCCGGTCGTCAACGTGGCTGCGCCGGTGTTCTGGTTCGCCTTCGGTGCCTGGATGCTCGCCGTGCAGTTCGTGGATTTCGCGGCGGAAAATCGAGGGCTCGATTTTCGTGACACCGTAGCGCTCCTGCGAGCGAATCGTGTAGCGGCGTTCGGCCTCGGCGCCCCGGCCGCTCTGTTGCTGGCCGTCCCGTTCGCCGCCCTCGTCGTCATTCCTGCGGCGGTCTGCGGCGGCGCCGTCCTGTGGCGGCGGCTCGCCTGACGAACTCGACACCGACCGGCCAATCCCGAGACGCGAGCGGCCCGCCGACTTCCACCTCGGGACGGCTGCCCTCATGAAGGACGCCACGACGACGCATACCGGGCCACTCGGCCCCACCATCCACGTCCTCAAGGCCGATCCGGAGACCGTCGTGAAGCCGTTTCAACGCCGAGAGACTGAATCGAGCTCTCCGCGGGTGGGCGCGAAGGGCCGGCCTTCCCGGAGGCATCGGTAAGGGCTTGGCGACGTCGATCACGAATCCCGCGTTCGGCTCGTTTTCGGCACTGAATGCGGGCAACCTGCCGCGCCGGGGGGCGTGCTATTCTCGCCGCGACGGCCCGCGTGCCGCGGATCGCACTTGGCATCGTGGCGGTGCAGCGTCACGACGAGCCCGGTGAGCGACGCATGCCGCAGTCCCGGTGACGGGGCTGGCCGTTCGAACGCTTCGTTGAACGTGGATTCTCCACAATCGCGGCACTGGCCGACGGACGGAACGTCCGCGCGGATTTGGGTGCATGGGGAGAGTGACTTCAGTGCCTGCCATTGCCAAGTGGACCGCGATTGCAATGCTCGGGTTCCTGCTGTCGTGCGGCGGCGCAGATCCCGGGGATGACGATGCGGCCGGCCTCGGCGAGTACCGGCAGGCGAACGTTCTGTCCGAGGCGGAGGTCGGTCCGGCGAGCGTCGAGGTGCGGGAGGCGCATCGCGCGGCCCTCGCCATCTACGACGAGGCAGTGGCCTCCCGGGATCCGAAGCACCCGGGATACGGCCGGGCGCGCGAGGTTTGGGAGCCTCTCGCCGCCGCCGGCGACCCCGCTTCGACCTACCATCTCGGCATGCTGCACATGTTCGGGCTCGGTGGGGCGGACTTCGACCAATTGGTGGCCGTGCGGCTCATCGAGACCGCGGCGGAGAACCGTTTTCCTCCGGCCCAGACCTTCATGGCCCTGTTGGCGGAGCGTGGCGAGGGAATCATGGTGGCGGCGGACGAGACCCTCGCCCTCGAGTGGTACACGCACGGCGCGCGGGGCGGACATTGCGCAGCCGTCCGCCGCCTGGTTCGGGCCCACGAGAACGGAGAGCTCGGGGTCGCCGTGGACGCCGGAAAGGCGGACGAGTGGCGGTCGCGTCTCGACGGGTGCCGGAAGCGCTAGGTGCGGGGCACCGGCCGCCGAGCGTCGGTCGAATCGTCCTCGTCCGAATGGATTGCCCCAAGGACCCTTGGATGCCGAGACGCGCCGCCCGCGTGCCGAGGGGCGCAGTCGGGCGAGTACCTTGCCGGGCAGTTCCTGAACCTCACGTACAAGAGAACCGATGATGTCCATGAGATCTCTCTGCGTCTTCGCCGGCGCCCGCCCCGCGCGCGATTCCGACCACACGGAAGCCGCCCGCGCCGTGGCCCGGGCGGCCGCCGCCCGCGGTCTCGGGCTCGTCTATGGCGGCGGGGGCGGCGGGATGATGGGCGTGCTCGCCGAAGCCGCGATCGAGGCCGGCGTCCACATCGTCGGCGTCGCGCCGCGATTCCTCTCGGACCGCGAGGTGCTCGCGGCCGGGCTGAGCGAGCTGGTCATGGTCGACTCGATGGGGGAGCGCAAGGACGTGATGTTCGATCGGGCGTCCGCCTTTCTGACCCTGCCGGGCGGACTCGGGACCTACGACGAGCTGTTCGAGGTATTGAGCGGCAACTACCTGGATCTCATCGGAAAGCCGTGTGGCGTGCTCAACGTGAACGGGTACTTCGAGCCGCTCGTGGCGATGATCGACGGGGGTGTTCGCGCCGGGTTCATCGGACGGGGCGCGCGCGATGCAATGCTCGTGGACGGGGACGCGGAACGCCTCGTCTCTCGCCTGCTGGCGGCCGCGGCGCCCGCAGCACCGGCGGTGTCCGGATGAGCGGAGACGGCGTTCGGCCTGCGGGACGACCAGGGGCGCGGGTGCCGCTCGGCGCCTGGCGGCGAGGCTGAGTTACCCGGTGTTGCCGGACCGGGGCCTCTTCGCGTTCACCGCCGGCGTGCGCGGCCGGATCGCGTTCGCCGTCGCGGTCGGCCTTGCCGCCGCCCTCGTCGGGATCGGACGGTTCGCCGCCCTCGGCTGGCTGATTGCCGGCGTATTCGCGGGCGAGCCGCTCGAGTCGCTGGCCGCGAAGTTCGCGCTCGTCGGGGCGATCATGCTGCTCCGCGGGTGGCTCGAGTACTGGCGCAACATGATTGCGCACCGCACCGCCGCCCGGGTGCAGATGCACCTTCGCGAGCGCCTCTTCGACAAGGTCACCGAGCTCGGGCCCGCGTGGTTCGGCCTCGAGCGCACCGGGCAGGTGCTGGTATCCCTCGTCGAGGGGGTCGAGCAGCTCGAGACCTGGTTCGGCCAGTTCCTGCCCCAGCTCTGCGTGGCCGCGCTGACCCCGCTTCTCGTGTTCGCGTTTCTCGCCTTCCTCGACATTCCGGTCGCCCTGCTCCTCCTCGCCTTCGCCCTCTTCACCCTGTTCGCGCCGGCCGTGTTCACGCGCTGGGACCGCGAGAACAGCCGCCGCCGCCAGCGCGCGTACTCCACTTTCGCGGCGGAGTTTCTCGATACCCTCCAGGGACTTGCCACGCTCAAGGCGTTCGGCCAGAGCGGCGAGCGCGGCCGCCGGCTTGCCGCGCGCGCGCAGGAGGTCTTCCGCACCACGATGTGGGTGCTCGCAGTCAACTCCCTCGGGCGCGGGATCACCGATGTCGGCCTTGCGGTCGGTGCCGCGGTGGTGCTCGGGTTCGGCGCGTTCCGGGTGGACGCGGGGGTGATGTCCCTTGCCGAGCTGCTCGTCGTGTTGATGATGGGGATCGAGGTGTTCCGCCCGCAGCGCGACCTTCGTGCCCTGCTCCACCAGGGGCTCGTCGGCATGGCGGCGGCCGACGGCGTGCTGAGCCTGCTCGCCGGGCGTCCCATCGTGGAGTACGCGTCGTCGAGGGAATCCGGGGAAGTGCCCGGGGAGTCGGAGCCGATGGCGCCGACGGTCGAGTTCGAGGGAGTGCGATTCGCCTATCCCGGGGCGCGCCGCCCGGCCCATCGCGGTCTCGATTTCCGGATCGGCGCCGGGGAACGGGTCGGGTTCGTCGGAGCGAGTGGCGCCGGCAAGACGTCGATCGTCCGCCTGCTCCTTCGCCTGTACGACCCCGACGGGGGTACGGTTCGAATCGGCGGGCGCGATCTCCGCGAGCTGCCCGCGTCCGAGGTCCACGGACGAATCGCGGTCGTCAACCAGGACACCGTCCTCTTTCACGGCACGGTGGAGGACAACCTGCGGTTCGGGCGGCCGGGCGCGACGCACGAAGAGCTTGCCGAGGCGGCGCGCGCCGCGAATGCGCACGGGTTCATCGAGCGGCTGCCGGACGGCTACCGGACGGTGGTCGGGGAGCGCGGGGTACGGCTTTCGGGCGGGCAGCGGCAGCGAATCGCGATCGCCCGCGCAATCCTCCGCGATGCGCCCATCCTGGTGCTGGACGAAGCCCTGAGCGCCGTCGATGCCGAGAACGAAGCGGTCATCCAGGAGGCGCTCGAACGGCTGATGGCGGGCCGCACCACCCTGGTCTTCGCCCACCGACTGTCGAGCGTCATCGGGGCGGACCGCATCCTCGTGCTCGATGGCGGGAAGGTGGTGGAATCGGGACGCCATGCGGAGCTCATGCGCGCGAGCGGAGTCTACTTCCGCCTGATGCGTGGCCAGGCCGAGGAGAGCCGCGCGCCCGGGGACATCGAGCTTGCCGCTCCGGCCGGACGACCACCGACCGAGGATCTGGCTCCGCTGTTCGCGGCCGGCGGCCCCACGGACGAGATCACCCGGGCCGAGGGTCTCGGCTGGATGGGGGCGTTTCGCGAGCTATTCCGGCATGTTCGTCCCTGGCGCGGCCGCCTCGCCCTCACGTTCGGCTTCGGGGTCGTGCGGGTCGCCTGCCTCATCGGGGTCGGGGTCCTGAGCGCGCTGGCGGTGGCTGCGCTCAAGCGCGGGGAGGACTTCACGCCCTGGCTGTACGCCCTCGTCGCGGCCGCGCCGGCGGCCGGCATCCTGCATTGGCTCGAGTCATGGGTCGCCCATGACATGGCGTTCCGCATGCTCGCGCAGATGCGCATCGACCTCTATCGCAAGATCGACGCCCTCGCCCCGGCCTGGCTGCTCCGCCGCCGCTCCGGCGACCTCGTGGCGATGGCGACCCACGACGTGGAGATGGTGGAGTACTTCTTCGCGCACACCATCGCGCCCGGACTGGTGGCCGTGCTCGTTCCCGCATCCGTCTTGGGGGTGCTGCTGTGGTTCGGTTGGCCGCTCGCGGCCGCCCTCGCGCCAATCCTCGCGGTGGTCGTGCTCAGCCCCTTCCTCGCGCGCCACCGGGTGGACGTGCTCGGATCGCGGGCCCGCGAGGCGCTCGCCGATCTCAATGCCCACGCGGTGGACACCATCCAGGGACTCGGCGAGATCGTCGCCTTCGAGCGCACGCCCGAGCGGCGCCGCGAGTTCGTCGCGCTCGCCCGCCGTCATGTCGAGCTTCGCCTCCCCTTCTTTCAGAGCCTCACCATCCAGAACGTGGTGCTCGAAACGGCCACCGGGCTCGGCGGTCTCGTGGTGGTGGTGACCGGGGCGTGGCTCGTGTCGAACGGCCAGCTGGACGCGGCGCTCCTGCCTCTTCTCGCCCTGCTCGCGATGGCCTCGTTCCTGCCCGTGTCGGAAATCGCGTACATCGGCCGCCAGCTCTCCGATACTCTCGGGGCGACGCGCCGGCTGTACGCGGTGCACGGGGAGCCGGTGACGGTGCGGGACGGCCCGGGGGTGGATGCGACCGGGCCGGACCCCCACCCGGCCCCGTCGGGCGATGCGGCGGGTCCTGCGGGGCGGCCGGAGGGAGCGGACGCGGATGCATCGCCCCGGGGCTTGCGCGGGACGAGCGCCCGGCCGCCGCCCGCGGCCGGGCCGCGCCGGGCGGCCGGAGACATGACCCTGGCGATGGAGGCGGTCGACTTCCGCTACCCCGGGCGCGAGGATCGGGCGCTCTCCGGAGTGTCCTTCGAGATACCCGCGGGAATGCGCATCGCCCTCGTCGGTCCGTCGGGGGCCGGCAAGACGACCGCCGCCCACCTGTTGCTTCGTTTCTTCGATCCGGAGCATGGCAGCGTGCGCCTCGCCGGGCATGACCTGCGGGAGTGGCGACTCGACGAGCTCCGTGCCCGGATCGCCCTCGTCAGCCAGGACACCTGGCTCTTCAACGAGACCCTGCGGGCGAACATCCTGGTGGCGCGGCCGGAGGCGGACGAGGCGGAGATTGTCCGCGCCGTCGAACGGGCCGCGCTCGCCGACTTCGCGTCCGCCCTGCCGGAAGGGCTCGACACCCCGGTCGGGGAGCGCGGAGTGCGCCTCTCCGGCGGACAGCGCCAGCGGGTCGCCATCGCGCGCGCGTTCCTCAAGGACGCACCGGTCCTCGTCCTCGACGAAGCGACCTCGCATCTCGACGCGGTGAGCGAGCAGGCCGTGCAGCACGCCCTCGAGACGCTGATGCACGACCGCACCACGGTGATCATCGCGCACCGCCTTTCCACCGTGCGGAGCGCGGGGCGCATCGTGGTCATGGACGAAGGTCGGGTGGTCGAGATGGGGCGCCACGACGAGCTCCTGCGGCGTCCCGGTCTCTACAGCCAGCTCGTCGGTCGCCAGCTTGCCGCCGTCGCCGACTGATCCCTCGGCGGAGGCGTTCCCGATGCCCGCAGCCGTTTCCCTCGCCACGTCGTTCGAACGTGTCCGCCGCGATTCTCCGCCGGTCTTCTGCCGCGGAAGCGAGAACCTCACTGGTGTTGGCGCCTTCGCAGCATCCTGGCGCACTCGCGACGGCAACCGGCGAGGGGTTGTGTTGGGCTAATCGCCCAATCCCGACGAAGCGATCGGAGAAAATCGATGATCGATCTCTACTACTGGCCCACCCCCAACGGATGGAAGATCTCCATCATGCTCGAGGAGTGCGGTCTGCCTTACCGGGTGGTGCCGGTCAACATCGGGCAGGGCGACCAGTTCAAGTCCGAGTTCCTCGCGATCAGCCCGAACAATCGGATGCCCGCGATCGTCGATCCGGATGGGCCCGAGGGGGAAATCGCGATCTTCGAGTCGGGGGCGATCCTCTGCTACCTCGCGGAGAAGTCAGGCCGGTTCCTCCCCCGCGAAGCGAATGCGCGCTTCGAGGCCCTGCAGTGGCTCTACTGGCAGGTCGGCGGCTTCGGTCCGATGGCGGGGCAGCTCAGCCACTTCGTGAACTATGCACCCGAGCCGAACCCGTATTCCCACGATCGCTACGCCAAGGAGTACGACCGGCTCATCGGGGTCATGGACCGGCGTCTCGCCGACCGGGAATTCCTCGCCGGCGACTACTCCATCGCCGACATGGCGACGTGGCCCTGGCTGCTCCCGTACAAGATGTTCGGGCAGTCCCTGGATGCGTATCCGAACGTGGTGCGCTGGCACCGGAGCATGAAGGACCGACCCGCCGCCCGGCGGGGAGTCGACGTCGGCAAGGAGTGGCGCCGGACCGCGCCCCCGAGCGAGGAGGAGCGCCGCATCCTCTTCAGCCAGACCGGGACCGCGAGTCCGCGGTGAGCGCAGCGAAGCGCCTTCTGTACACTAGAGATCGGAGATCGGCGCAGTTCGTCCGATCGCGTTCCCCATGAGGGATTCCCTTGGCCATGCCGAGCGGTAGTCCGGAAGTGACGAGCGGCCCGCCGCTCGTCGAGATGCGAGACATCCACAAGTCGTTCGGCGGCGTCCATGCGGTCGAGGGCGTCTCGATCTCGGTCATGGCGGGCGAAGTGGTGGGTATCGTCGGCCACAATGGTGCCGGGAAGTCGACCCTCATCAAGATCCTGTCGGGCGCCTACCAGATGGACGACGGGGCGATCCATGTCAATGGGAACCCGGTCGGCATCGGCAACCCCCGCGACGCCAAGCGCCACGGCATCGAGACGATCTACCAGGACCTTGCCCTTCACGACAACCTGGATGCGGTGGCGAATTTCTTCATCGGGCGCGAAATCCACACGCGCTACGGGACGCTCGACAATGCCGCGATGGAGCGCGCGGCCCGCGAGGTCATCAATCGAATCAACCCGAGTTTCGTGTCCCTGAGAGACCCCGTGCTCAGTCTCTCGGGCGGCCAGCGCCAGTCGATCGCCATCGCCCGGGCCATCTACTTCAACGCCAAGGTTCTCATCATGGACGAGCCGACCGCGGCCCTCGGGCAGCGCGAGACGCGCGCATTCAAGGATCTCGTCCTCCGCCTCAAGTCCGCGGGAATCGGAATGCTCGTGATCAGCCACGATATCCACGACGTTTTCGACCTGTCCGATCGAATCACCGTCATGTCGAACGGGCGGCAGGTGGGAACGCGCCATACCGCCGACGTCACCAAGGACCAGGTCCTGGGCATGATCATTCTCGGAAAGCTTCCGGAAGAAGGAACCGAGGAGGAGCTCGCTCAGCTTCACTGACCATGCCGGCGCGACAGGGCGCGGCTCCGGAGGAAGAATGAACGAACATGTCGGCATGGGCGGCGGAATGTCGGCGGGCGGGCGCGACCCGGAGTCGGTCAAGAGCCGCTGGCAGTCGACGCAGGCACAGTTCTTCGGAATCGGCGCGTTCTACGTCGCGGTGGTGATCTTCTTCGCCCTCACCTCGGACTATTTCTTCAGCTATTCGAATGCCCTCAACATCCTGACCAACGTCACCGTAATCGGGATCGTCGCGCTCGGACAGACCCTCGCGATCGTCTCGGGCGGATTCGACCTCTCGGTGAGCGGCGTGGTTCCGCTTGGCGCGGTCACGTTCGTCATCTTCGGCAACGCCGAGATGGCGACCCCGGCGGCGATGCTGCTCGCGGTCCTCGTCGGAGCGGCCGTCGGCGTATGCAACGGCCTGATTGTGACCAAGGTCGGCATCAATCCCCTGATCGCCACCCTCGGGACCCTTTCGATTGCCGCCGGACTCGCCTACGCGCTCTCGAACGGCGTGACGATTCCGATGAAGAACATCGAGGTGGGAGTGCTTGCGGAGCGGACCTACGGACGGGTGCCGTACTACGTGGTCACCCTGATCGGGCTCAGCCTCGTCATCTGGTTCGCGATGCGCTTCACCGTGATCGGCCGGCGCATCTACGCGATTGGCGGAAACCGAGAGGCGAGTCGGCTCGCCGGCTTGCGTGTCGACGAGATCACGATCGCGATCTACGCGACCTGCGCGGGCCTGGCCGCGTTTGCTGGTGTGGTGGTGTCGAGCCAGCTCCTCGCCGGGTCGGCCACAGTGGGGGCCGACGCGGCGTTGACGTCCATCGCCTCCGTGATCCTCGGTGGGGCGGCCCTGTTCGGCGGGGTCGGCGGGGTCGGCGGCACGCTCCTCGGAGTGCTCGTGCTCGGCACGATCGCCAACGGCATGGCGCTGCTCATGGTGCCGGCCTTCTATCAACAGATCGCGACCGGCGTCATCTTGCTTCTCGCGGTGGGCTTCGGACGATTTCGGGCCGTCATGTCAGGATAGGGCCACCCTGCACAACAATTGGGAGAAGACGAAATGAGCAAGCAATCACTCACGCGCCGCGAGATGATCACGCGGCTGACCGCTCTCGGACTGACCGTCTCGGCGGCGACAGCGATGACGGCGGCGGTGAGCCGGCGGGCGCACGCGGCCGATCCCATCCGGATCAGCTTTGCCAACGTGTTTGAGAAAGGCGAGCTCTTCGTGCAGCTCGGAAACGGCATCGAGAACGCAGCCGAGCTGATGGGGTACGAGTTCAGGCGCTACAACAATGAATTCGACAGCGAGAAGACCATGGCCAACGCGCGCCTGATGGTGCAGGACCGGCCCGACCTCATTCTCGAGTACAACGGTGTGGAGGGAATCGGGCAGGCGCTCAGACGGATTTTCGATGACGCGGGCGTCCCGTTCATCGCGATCAACGTCCCCATCCCCGGAGGCCACTGGTTCAACCTCGTCAACCAGGAGATCGGCACCGATACCGCGAACGTCGTGGTCCCGCACGCCAAGGCGAAGGGGTGGACCGGCAACGACACGACCGCAATCATCATCCAGGCGTCGGCCGCCGGCGTCGAGGTCAACGACTGCGTACGCTATTTCTACGTCACTGCGGCCGAGACCATGGACGGCATGACGAAGATCAAGCCCGAAGACATCAGCGCGACCACGACGTCGATCGGCGATACCGGCATCCAGGTAGACGGTGCGGGAGCGTTGGAGGAGAGCTACACGGCGGTCAAGAACGCGCTCCAGACGTTGCCGGACGATCGCCACATCCTGCTCTACTCGGTCAATGACGATTCGACGCTTGGCGGATGGCGCGCGATCACCGAGGCAGGACGCCAGGAGAACACCATCGTGGCCGGACTCGGTGGCTCCGTCGCGGCGCTCGGCGAGCTCCGAAACAACCCGCAGTGGATTGCCGAGGGTTCGGTATTCGCCACGCACTGGGGGCAGTACCTCATTGCCATGGCGACCGCCGTCCTGAATGGCGTCGAGCCTCCGCCGCTCACCAAGTGCCCGCAGCTCGTGCTGACACCGGACAACGTCGACAAGTACTACGATGCGGAAGGCAAGGTGCAGTTGCTGCCGCCGCTCGTCCCCGAGAACGAGTACCTGAGGGATACCGGCGTCCTGCAGCGGTTCAACAATGTCGAAGGCCTGACCGGATGAGGCACGAAAAGGGCGTGGCGCGGGAAGGTGGTCGATGACCATTGGAATCGGTGCATTCGGGCCGAATGCGGGGCGCGCCGTCTTTGATGCGTTGGCCGCGGCCGAGAAGGTCGGGGCCGGCGCGATCGGAGGCTTCGTCACCTACGCGGCCATCGGTGAGCATGGCGAGCAGCTTCGTTCGGAGACCCAGCGCGGCGGTACCTCGACCCTGTTTACCGACGGCGAGACCACGGGCGTCGGACCCCCGAAGAGTTTCGCGAGCGCCCGGGTCGCCGGGGTGATCTCGAGCGGCCCCGACCGCCCCGCGCCACTCGCGCAATACGTACCCGCCGACCCGCGCGGGGGGCTCGTGACCGGCCATCGGATCCCGCCGACGACCGGGGTCGACGGCAAGCCGATGAACGGGGACGTTCTCGAGCGGCTGGTGGCCGGCGAGCGGGCGGCCCGGGCGGTCGATGAAGTGGTCGCGGCCAATCCGGAGGGCGATTGCGGCCTCATCGCGATCGACATGAAGGGGGGCGCTCATTGCCGCAACACCGAACGCGTACTCCGCCGGCCGGACGTGGGGACCGCGCTGCGGCGGGACGAGGCGAGCGGGGCGGTCGTTGCGGTGCTCCACAACGCGATCCGTCCCTGGCCGGTTCTCGCTGAGCTGGTCGCGGCAGTCGCACTGGACACGATGATTGGCGAGGGCGAACCCAAGGGTTGGGTGACGATCGAGGCAGGGACCCTGATCGAGATGGGACCCGAGAATGCCGTCCATTGCGATCCGGCGGGGGTAGCCGAGCGCGTGACCACGACTGACCCCGCGATCGGCGAGCGAGGGGAGCTCGGCGCCGCCATCTACCTCGCGAGCGCGGTCTACATCGGTGGCGAGCTGGTGGGCCGCACCACGTTCGAACCCATCACCTCGATCGAGAACGGAAGGTTTGCCGTGTTGAGCGGAAAGACGAGCCTTCGCATGAGCTATCGCTGAGCGGGCGAGCGTATTGCAGCCCGGTCGCCCATACCCTCGAGGAACGTTCCCATGAGCGACACCGGCCGGCGCTGCGACATCGTCATTCGTCACGGAACCCTCGTCGACGGCACCGGCGGGCCGCCCCGCGCCGCCGACGTCGCCATTTCCGGTGAGCGCATCGCGGCCGTCGGGGACCTTGGCGCGGTCGCGGCCGAGCACGAAATCGATGCGAGCGGGAGGGCGGTCGCGCCCGGATTCATCGACGTCCACACCCACGACGACCGCGCGCTCCTGTCGGATCCCGACATGGCGTTCAAGGCGAGTCAGGGGGTGACCACGGTGGTGATCGGAAACTGCGGCTCCAGCCTCGCACCGCTCGAGCCCGGTCGTCCTACCCCGCCGCCCCTCAACCTCTTCGGCGGGCCGGAGTGGTGGCGTTTTCCAACCGTGGCGTCGTACGTGACCGAGCTCGAACGGGCTCCCGCCGCGATCAACACCGCCATTCTGATCGGCCACGCGACCCTTCGTACCGGCGCGATGGACGACCTCGATCGGCCCGCGACGGACACCGAAATCGCGGTGATGCAGGAGCGGCTCGAGGAAGGCATGGCGGCCGGTGCAATCGGATTCTCCACCGGCCTCTTCTACCCCCCGAACCGCGCGGCGCCGACCGACGAGGTGGTGGCGCTCGCCGAAGTCGCCGCCCGCGCGGGCGGCGTGCACACCACCCACATGCGAGACGAGCACGACCACGTCCTCGACTCGCTCGACGAAACGTTCGAGATCGGCTCGCGAGCGAAGCTCCCGGTGGTCGTGTCGCATCACAAGTGCGCGGGGCCGAGGAATTTCGGGCGCACCCGCGATACGCTTCGCCGGATCGACGATGCCCGCCGGACACAGGAGGTGGGCCTCGACGTCTATCCCTACACGGCCGGATCGTCGGTGCTCCTGCCCGCCCTCATCGAGGACTCCGCGCGGGTCCTTCTCACCTGGTCGGAGCCATGCCCGGAGATGGCCGGTCGCGATCTCGCGGAAATTGCAGCCGAATGGGGGGTCGACATCCTCGCCGCCGCCGACCGGCTGCAGCCGGCCGGTGCGGTCTACTTCATGATGGACGAAGAGGACGTGCGCCGGATCCTCGCCTACCCGCACTCGATGATCGGCTCGGACGGGAGCCCTCATGACGAGAAACCCCACCCGCGACTCTGGGGCACCTTCCCACGGGTCCTCGGGCATTACTCGCGCGAGGTCGGGCTCTTCCCGCTTCAGACCGCGGTTCACAAGATGACGGGTCTCGCCGCCGCCCGCTTCGGCTTTGCGGACCGTGGCGTCGTGCGCCCCGGCGCGGCCGCCGACATCGTCATCTTCGATCCCGCCGCAATCATCGACCGCGCGACCTACGACGATCCCGTGCAGCCGGCGGCGGGAATCCATCTCGTGATGGCGAACGGCGAGGCGGTGTGGGACGGGTCGCGTTCGACCGGCGCTCGCCCGGGACGCGTGCTCCGCCGCGGCTGACCCCGCCGTTCCGATGGACGCGGCGCGAACACCGCGCGCCGATCCGGGGCACCGTACGGAGGATTCACCGCGTCTGCGGAACGGACTTCGGCGCGGGTCCCCTTACCGACTTCTCGATCTTCATCCTGCGGTGCTCCCCCGCGGTTACCGGTGGATGACGAGGGGGGCGGTCCGCTCCCGCGCACGCGGGGAGGCATTCGATCCGGGCATCCGGATTGCAGTTCGCGAAGTAGACGAGCGAAAGGCGGCGGGTCGAGCCGGAGACGTCCGGAGGCGGATTGACGACGCGATGCAGGTTCGAGAGCCAGCGGTCGTTGGTCCAGGTCATCATGAGGTCGCCGATGTTGACGACGAACCCCTCCGGCACCACCGGGGCGTCCGTCCAGGCGCCGTCGCGGCGGCGGATCTGGAGCCCGCCCGGCGCGCGCTCGGTGGCGAGCAGGGTGATTGCGCCGTAGTCCGTATGCGCGCCGGCGCGAAGCTGCCCCGGCGCGGGCGGATGGCGCTGGTGCGGATAGTTCGCCACCCGGAACGTGCTGTCGTGGCGGTCGAGCTTGTCGCGAAAGAACCCTTCGTCGAGCTCGAGGGCCAGCGCGAGGCCGCGCATGACGAGGTCCGTCAGCCCCTCCATCGAGCGATAGTGGCGTTCCATCGTAATTCGCAGCTTCGGCATCGCCGCGGGCCACACGTTCGGCTTGAAGGTGGCGGCAAGGTCCGGGCGGCGATAGTACGGATCCGCGAGGTCCGGGCGGCCCATGGTGTAGAACTCCTTCCAGTCGGGCGGGGTCGCCTCGTCTTCGGTGTAGGAGAGGTTCTCGTCGCCGAGTCCGACGTAGCCCCGAAAGGGCGTGCCCCGGTTCGCGACCTTGCGCTTTTCCTCGCCCGGGAGGTCGAAGAACCGCTTGCCGGCCTCGATGGTTTCTTCGGTCTCGGCGCGCTCGACGCCGTGTCCGACGATCACGAAGAAGCCGACCTCGCGGAGCGCCTCGTCGATTCCGCGTGCAAGGCTCGGGCGCTCGCCGGGATCGCCGCGGCGAATCGGCGTCAGGTCCAATACCGGTACGTCGGACATGCGGGCTCTCGCGCTCACGGCGGGCTACCTTAGCCGATGCGACCAATTCCCGCTGCCACCGCGCGCCGGGGCGCAGAGCGCGAAGCCCGCATGCTGCGCGTGGGGCGTGCGTTCCGCGTTCCGCAGTCTCCCCGCGCCGCTTCGCTATTGCCGCGGCGCGGCGAACGTTGATGGACGGTGCGACGCACGGAGACTGCGTGGCCCGGATGGACGAAGGTAAGGATGGCCTACAATTCCGCCGAGACCGGACGACCGGACGGACGGCAAGCGGGCAGGTACGGGACGGAGCTGGAGCGCCGACGGCGCATCCGGCGAAGGAGTAGTGGACATGCTTTCGATCAATCCGCTGAAGGGTGCGAGCTTTGGCGCCGAGGCTACCGGGGTCGACATTGCACAGGGTCTCGGCGACGAGGTGCTCAAGTCTCTCGCCGAAGCCGTCCACGAACATCGGCTGCTCGTCATCCGCGGGCAGCGGATGAGCGAGGATCGGTACCTCGGTTTCGGGCGCTGGTGGGGCGAGCCCATTCCGCACGTTCTCGACCACCTGCGCATGCCGGGCTATCCGGAGATGATGGCGATCGGCAATCACGGCGGGGAGTGGAAGGAGAACGATGCGGTGCGAAACGGCGCCGCCTTCTGGCATACCGACCAGTCCTACGAGGCGGTGCCGTCGAGCGTGACGATGCTCTTCTCGATCAAGTCCCCCGAGACCGGCGGGGAGACCCAGCTCGCCGATCTCAAGAGCGCGTACGACGAGCTGCCGGGAGAAATGAAGCAACGTCTCGAAGGACGCCGCGCCTGGCACCTCTACGGCGCGAGCAGTGGGGAGGGGGACGAGGCGGTCGCGAATCCTCTCATCACCAACGACCAGATCGCGCGGGTGCCGGCCGTCCCGCACCTGATCGTCCGGCCCCACGACATAACCGGTCGAAGGACCCTCTATGGAGTGGCCGGCACCCCCTACGCGATCGAGGGGATGGACGAGGAGGAAGGCACGGAGATACTGAAGGAGCTCAAGCGGCACGTGCTCCAGGAACGGTTCATCTACCGGCACCGGTACCGGGTCGGGGACATCGCGATCTACGACACGACCCAGACGCTGCACTCGGGAACGCCGATCGGCCCCGCGACGGACGAACGGAACACCCGTCTGCTGTGGCGCATCAGCGTTCGCGGGAAGCCCCGCGCCTGGCACTGAGCCGCCCGCGGCGGGCGACCGCTCCGGACGGACGCGCCGCGAATCCCGGGTGCGGGCGAGGGGAGGCATCCCCGGACGCCGGCCGGGCGATGCCGACCGACGCGGTGAAACGGTACGCTCGGGGCGATGGGTCCGAGGGCTACTCGACGGAGGCGGATGCCGCGGCCCGAAGGCCCAGCATGTGGCAGATCGCGAACGTGAGGTCGGCGCGGTTCAGGGTATAGAAGTGAAAGTCGGAGACGCCCTCGGCGGCGAGGATCCGGCACTGCTCCCCGGCCACCATCGCGGCGACGAGCTTGCGCGCCACCGGATCGTCCTCGAGCGTCTCGAAGAGCCGCGTCAGCCATGACGGCACGTTCGCCCCGCACATGCCGGCGAATCGGGCGACCTGGCCGTAGTTGGTCACCGGCAGGACGCCGGGGATCAGCGGCGCCCCGATGCCGGCCCGGCGGACCCGATCACGGAATCGAAGGAACAGCTCGGTGTCGAAGAAGAACTGGGTGATGGCGCGGCTCGCCCCCGCGTCCAGCTTTCGCTTGAGGTTGTCCAGGTCGAATGCGAGGTTCGGAGCCTCGGGGTGGATCTCGGGGTAGGCGGCGACCGAGATGTCGAAATCCGCGATGCGGCGAAGCCCGGCCACGAGATCCACGGCGTGGGGGTAGCCTCCGGGGTGGGGTGCGTAGCCGGCGCCGGCCTCCGGAGGGTCGCCGCGAAGGGCGACGATGTGGCGGACCCCGGCCGCGTGGTAGGACCGAGCCACCTCGTCCACCTCCGCGCGAGACGCGCCGACGCACGTGAGATGCGCCGCCGGGGTCAGCGGGGTCTCGCGAAGGATCCTGTGCACCGTGGCGTGGGTGCGATGTCGGGTGCCGCCCCCCGCCCCGTAGGTGACCGACACGAACCTCGGCTCGAGCGGCGCGAGGCGGAGAATCGAGCGCCACAGCGTCCTCTCCATTTCCTCCGTCCGGGGAGGAAAGAACTCGAACGACACCCCGATCCCCTCCATTCCGGAGAACCGAAGCGCAAGGGAGCTGAGCCGTTCCAGGGCGGAGACGGTCTTTGGATCTGCAGCCATTGCCCCTGCCGTGAACCTCCGAGGCGCTCGCGGCCGTGACTCCCCGGCCCGGCCTCGCGGCTCGCGATCATCGCACGCCTCGCCCGAAATAGCCGGTAACCCGCCCCGGCCGACTGGCCGTTCCCCGCATTCCGGACGTTGCGGGGCTTTTTGTGCGAAAACACATCCCTCAATATACTTTCCCACATGCGTACCACGATTGAAATCAACGACGAGCTGCTGCGCGCGGTCAAGGCCCACGCGGCGGGAGAACGCAAGACCCTGAAGGCTACGATCGAGCAGGCTCTTCGGGAATTCCTGGCCGGCCCGAGGGGGGCTACCACGGATGCGCCGCCCATACCGGTATTTCGGGGTCACGGGGTGCAGCCCGGGGTGGACCTCACGGACAATGCGGCGCTAGAAGGTCTCATGAATGCAGAGTCCTGACGTCAACGTCCTCGTCAGCGCATTCCGCGAGGACGCGGTTCAGCATGGGCGATGCCGATCATGGCTCGAGAATTCCCTGTCCGGCCGGGATCGGATCGGCTTGTCCGAGTTGGTGCTGAGCGGTGTTCTCCGCGTATTGACGCACCCGCGGATATTCCACCCTCCCACGCCGAACGAGGCTGCCATTTCCTTCGTCGATGCGCTGCTTGCCCAACCCGTCAGCCTGCCGCTTCGTCCCGGTGACGGCCATTGGCGCATTTTCCGGGGCATGTGCACCATGCTTCGGCTGACCGGAAACCGGTTTCCGGATGCCTTCCATGCGGCCTTGGCAATCGAGCACGGCTGCGAGTGGGTGACCCTGGACCGCGGTTTCTCAATCTATCCCGGGCTGAGGTCGGTCAACCTGCTGGACGGCTGACGGGCAGATCGGGCGCAGGAGCGGGCAATCGGCAGCGCTCCGGCGGTAGCGCGATCCGCTTCTCGGGACCGGTGCCCTATCATGTGGTTACCCGCGCGCGGTCGGACCGCGGCGGAGCGAGTCCCCCGGGGAGATCGATGGTCAAGCTGGTCGTCTACTTCAAGCGCCGGGCAGGCATGGAGGTCGAGCCCTTTCAGGAATACTGGCGGACGCGCCACGCCGAGGTGGTCCGCGAGCTTCCGGGACTACGCCGCTACGTCCAGTCCCACACCCTCCTCGGCGGGTATCGCAAGGGGGAGCCGGCCTACGACGGTACCGCCGAGGTCTGGTTCGACGACGTGGACGCGATCCGGGCGCTCGGCGGCACCGACGCGCTGCGCGCGGTGCAGGAGGACGAGGCACGGTTCATCGACCGTTCCACGATGAAGACCATCGTGACGGACGAGCACCTCATCAAGGACAGCGAGCTTCCGGAGGGGCGCGTGAAGAACATCGAGTTCGTGCAGCGCCGCCCGGACCTCGGGGTCGACGAGTTCCAGCGCTACTGGCGCGAGGTGCACGGTCCGCTCGCGCGCGAGATTCCGATGATCCTCCGTTACGTGCAGAGCCACTGCCGCCGGGGCGGCTACGCGAACGGCCGCCAGCCGCCCTGCGACGGGGTCGCGATCACGTGGTTCGAGAGCACCGCCGCCATGCGCGAGTCCGCCCGGACCGAAGCCTACGCCCGCACGCGCGCCGACGAGGCCCACTTCATCGCCGCGGGCGAGCTCCCCTTCATCATCACCCGCGAGCACATCGTCATCGCCTGACCGCAGGGCGCCGGTTCGGCGCGTCAGGCGAAGCGGTCGAAGCGGAAGGGGGCGAGCTCGGGGGGCATCGCGCCGCTCGCGATTTCCTCCGTGGCGAGCTCCCCGAGCCAGGGGCCGAGGGTCACCCCGCTGTGGGTGACGATGACGTAGAGGCCGGGGGCGCCGCCGACCGGCCCGATGATCGTGCGGTCATCCGCCGGCACCGGCCGGACTCCGACCCGTGCCGTGCATTCGCGCGCCAGCGTATCCAGGGGCACGTCCCCGCCGATGGCGGGGATGAGGGCGCGGGCCCGGGCGAGGAGGGCGAGGACCCGCGCTTTCCGGTCGTCGGGGGCTTCGCCCTGCGGAGGATCCGCGTCTTCGGAGCCGATGCGAATGCCGCCGGCCGGCTCCGGCCTCATGTGGAACGCATTGTCTCCCGTGTAGAGCACGTGCCGGACGAGCCGGAAGGACCCCGTATCCGGGATGTCGACGAGGAGGCCGGGCCGGCGGTCGAGGAACGGACGGTTGCCGAGCTCTCCCGGCCCGAGCCAAGCCCGGAGCGTGTTCTCGGTGTCCGGGCCGAGCGCCGCCACCACTACCGGGGCCGCGAGGCGCCGGGACCCGGCCCGGACCCCCCGCACGGCTCCCGCGTCGTCGCGCAGCAGGGCGTCGACCCTTCCCTGCGCACCGAAGTGGACCGTTCCCCCTTCGGCCCGAATCCGCTCACAGAACAGATCGATGGCGCGCGGCGCATCGAGCCATGCATCGCCGTAGGCGAGAAAGCCCTCTGCGCCCCGCGCAAATGTGACATGCGGCTCGAGGGTCCGCAAGCCGCTCTCATCGAGCGAGGTGACCGGAGAATTCCATTCCCGCAGCCGCTCCACCTGCCCGCGCAACGCCCGCCGGCGGTCGTCGTCGTCCGGGTTGGCCCACGCGATCATGCCGGTGGGATGGAGCCCGAGCCGCGCCTCTCCGAACTCACGGGCGAGCGAGCGGTAGTGCTCGACGCCGGCCGCGTTCAGGCGATGATAGTCCTCGCGGTCGGTCTTGGCCGTCGCGTTGATCCAGGCGAAGCTCGCCCGGCTCGTTCCGCCGGTCTCGCCGGGCGCGGAGCCGACCGGCCCCGTGTCGAGAAGGGCGACCCGGAACCCGCTCCGGGCGAGCGCGAAGGCGGTACCCGCGCCGATGACGCCGGCTCCGACGACGATCGCGTCGAATGCGCTCACTGCGAGGCCGGGAGTCGGGACGGGACTCGGTCATGCACGCGTGCCGTGCGCCGCGCAGGCTCGTTCATCGTCAGAATGGAACGTCAATCGCTTCGCAGAGGAAGCGCACGAATCGCGCCGAGTCGCGAATGCGCGAAACGGCCAGATCGACAAATTCCGGCCCGAGCGCTTCCGCCAGCGGGAGCTCGTGGCCGGCGATGAAGTCCTTTCGCCTGAGGTCCTCGGCGAGCGGATGGTCCTTGGCGAACCCGCGCGGCATCGTCTTCAGGCTCTCCCCGCCGAGCCGGTAGCAGGACCGGAACGCCTCCTCGTCGCGGACCTCGCACCACCTGTCCGGCTCCTCGTCGATGCGCGAGCGGATCATGAACAGGGCACCCGAATCCGGATGCCACATGCCGGCCCCCATGAATGCGCTCCCCGGCTCGAGATGGACATAGAACCCGGGCGCGTGCACGTCACGGCCGAGGGCGTGGCGGAACTGGATTCCGACGTTGGTCTTGTAGGGGGTCTTGTCGCGCGAGAACCTGGTGTCCCGATGGACTCGCATCAGGGAGCCGCCCTGCTTGCGATCGTCCGCGCGGAAATGAGGGGAGATGGCGGCGAGCGCCGGGGCCATCTCCCGGATGAACGCACGGGCGGGCTCGCGCACGGCATCCTCGTAGCGTTGCCGGTTCGCGTTGAACCAGTCCCGTTCGTTGTTCGAGCGGAGCTCTTCCAGGAATGCGGTCAAGGCGGTGCCGAAACCTCGAAAGTCGGTCATTGGTGCTCGCGTACTCCAGTCCTCCGTGCCACTTTAGCAGAGGGGGCGGACGCCAAGCAGGCAAGAGACCGCCCCCACTGCGGTCGCCCGAGCCCAAGCGAAGCAGGGACCGTGAAGTGCAACGGCCCGGCGGCCTGAGTCGAGGAGGTTCCCGGGAGAACCACCCGCGACTTCGGGCCGACAGATGTCCGACCGCCTCACGATCGGTGTCTTTTTCGAGCGAATCCAGTGCCCGCGCGATTGAGCGGAGAGAACAAAAAAAAGGGGCGACATCCGCCGCCCCGTCAACTACCGGGGTAAAACCCGATAGAGGGAGGAACCTTCATCGAAAAACATAATCAGTTGATAAAATTGAATTTTGCGAGCCCGATTGTAGTGAGCGGAATCAGGGCCGTCAATCGATTTCGCCCCGTTCCTCATCTTGTTGCGAGCATGCAGATTCCGCCCGGGCCGGGACCGAGATCGCACGAACGACCGGCCTGTCCGGCCAGGAGGCGTACGCTCCGGATGTCCGGTGTGTCCTCGTCGGGCCGGTCCGGGAGGCGGGATGACAGCGCGCCGAAACGCGCTATCATCCCCGGTGACAGGGAGCTATGGCGCCCTCTTGAGCTTCGGAGCCGGTGACCGGAGACGGGAAGTCCTCGAAGTCCGAGAAGCAGTCGCACCATGGGAGTCGTACGATGAGGCGCCGCCAGTTCCTCGCGACGGGACCGGCTGCCGGTGTGGCCATGGCGGGGGCCGCGGCCTCCGCCCCGGCGATCGGCCAGGGACGGAAGGAGCTCAAGCTCGTCACGTCGTTTCCGAAGAACTTTCCCGGGTTCGGCACCTCCGCGGCCCGGGTCGCGCGGCGTATCACTACCGCCACCGGTGGACGGATCAACGTCCGGCTCTTTCACGCCGACGAGCTGGTCCCCGCGTTCGGCGTGTTCGATGCGGTGTCGGAGGGCACGGCGGAGATGTACTTCTCGCTCGAGTACTACTTCCCCGACAAGAGCCCCGCATTCAACTTCTTCACCGCCGTGCCGTTCGGCATGACCCACCTCGAGACCTGGGCATGGCTGATGCACGGGGGAGGCTACCGGTTGTGGAGGAATCTCCATTCCCAGTTCGGCATGGTCCCCTTCGTCGGTCCGTCGGCGGGCGCGAAGATGGGCGGCTGGTTCAACCGGCGGATCGCGCGACTCTCCGATCTGCACGGGGTTCGGTTCCGCATGCCGGGGCTTGGTGGTGCGGTGCTGCGTGCCCTCGGGGTCAAGGTGGTCAACCTGCCGGCCGACCGGATCTTTGCCGCCCTGCATTCCGGCGCCATCGACGGGACGGAGTGGTTCGGTCCGTGGCACGACCTCGCGTTCGGGTTCCATCGGGTCGTCAAGCACTATCACTGGCCGGGGTTCCAGGAGCCGGGAACGACCTCGAGCTATGCGATCAACAAGTCTTTCTGGTCGAGCCTTTCGGCCGAAGACCGCGAGATCGTCCGGGCGGTACTCGAGGCCGAGGTGTTCGTGCAGAGCGTCGAGTACGACGGCCGCAGCCCGGGCGCCCTCGATACCCTCGTGAAAGAGTACGACGTGAAGGTGCACAAGTTTTCCGACCGGCTGCTCACCCAGATCGGAAAGATGTCGGCCGAGGTCGTCGATCAGGTGGGCACCGGCGATCCGGCCACCCAGGAAGTCTGGGACAGCTTCCGCGCGTTCCGCAAGACCGCCATCGGATGGTCCAGGGTCGGCCTGCAGGGCTACATGAACGCCCGTTCGCTGCCTTTCAAGTACGGCGTGTCGAGACCGAGACCGGCCCCGCCCGATCCGGCCACGCATTGAATCGGCTCATTTCGGCCGGGCCGAGACCGTGCGGTCAGGCGCCGGGGTACTCCCGCTCGAGCTCGGCGATCCGCGCGCATACTTCGTGAACGAACTCCGGGTGGCGGATCGCCATGTCTCCCCAGAGGGCGGTGAGTCGTGCGAACTCTTCCTCGCGGCCGGCGCCGAGCAGCGGACGGATCATCGGCAGCTTCGGATCGACATAGTCGAATTCGAGACGTCCCGTCTCGAGATGGCGGAGAAATACGTACCAGCTCGCGACCGAAGTCAACGCCGAGCGAGGCACGATGCCGCGCGCGTAGCACTCGCGAATCGTGGGCAGCAGGAACACCGGAAACTTGCTGGCGCCGTCCATCGCGATCCGGGAGATCCGGTCGGCGATGGATCGATTCAGGAAGCGTCTCTTCACCGATTCCCGATACGCGGGGAGATCGACCGGCGTCTGCGAATCGAGTGAAGGCAGGATCTCCGAAGCGGTCAGCTCATCGAAGAAGGCACTGAGCGCCGGGTCCCGCAGCGCCGCATCGTAGGTCTCGAACCCTCGCAATGCCGCGAGGTAGGCGAGGGCCAGGTGTCCACCGTTCAGGATCCGGATCTTCGCTTCTTCGTAGGGGCGGACCTCCGCGACGAGCTCCGCCCCGGCGGCCTCGAGCTCGGGGCGGGCCCCGCGGAATTCGTCTCCGATCACCCATTGCATGAAGCGCTCGCAATGAACCGTGAAGTCGTCGGCGATCCCGAATCGCTCCGCGACCTCGCGTGCGTGCCGCGGCTCCGGCCGGGGGGTAATCCGGTCCACCATCGAGCAGGGGAACGAAACGTGGTCGGCAATCCAGGATGCGAGCCCCGGGTCCCCGGCCGCGGACAGGTAGGCTCCGAGATTCCGCTCGAGCATCGTGCCGTTGTCGCGCAGGTTGTCGCAGCAAAGGACGGTCAGGGGCCGCCCGCCGGCGGCGCGGCGCTTGCCCAGCGCGGCCTGAAGGTAGGCGTACACCGAGCTCTTCCCGGTGCCTTCGAGCTCGGCCCGGATCTCGTGGTTGCCGAGGTCGAGGCCGCCGTCGTCGGCAAGACAATAGCCACTCTCGGTGACCGTCAGCGACAGCGCCTGCACACCGGCATCGGCCACGACGTCCTCGGCCCGCGCGGCTTGCCGGGACCAGTCGAGGAGCGCCTTGTGCGCCCGAACCTGACGAAACTCCGAGCCGCCATCCGGGCCATAGGACTTGACGACATACGCGCCCCCTCCGCCTTGCAGCCGCGCGATGTCTCCGGACTGCGCGGGCCGCAGGTTGACGCCGGCGATCGCCCAATCGAGGTCGCCCGTGCGTTCCATCAGGTCGTCGAAAAAGACGGCCTGGTGGGCGCGGTGAAACGCACCGACTCCGACGTGCACGACGCCAACTCGGGTCGCGTCCCGGTCGTAGGTCGTGCGCAGCAGGGCTGCCTCTCCCACCGGGTGCATTACGCGGCCTTCTCCTCCTCGATGTCGGGAACGATGACCGTCGCGGTGCCGCGTACCTGGACTCCTTGAGGGGCCCCGACCCGTACAGTTGAGTCAAGTTTGCAAATCGGTTTCAGGAACGAAACGTACGAGGCTGCCACCGCTACGGAGCGGCCGGGTCTCGAACAGGGATGGGTGGCTTCGAACATGTCTCGTCGGTCCGGGGCACAGCCTCTCTAGCTGAGGACGTTTCCACCGTCGACATTGACGGTCTGGCCGGTCACGTATCGGGCCAGATCGGACGCGAGGAACAGGGCCACCCGAGCGATGTCGTCGGGTTCGCCCATTCGCCCCATCGGATTGGCATCGGCGACTTCGCGCTTCTTCTCGCCAATCTCGAGGCTTTCGAACCGCGCGAACAGGGCGTCGACCTCGTCCCACATCGGGGTGTCCACCACGCCGGGAGCGAGGGCGTTGACCCGGATGCCGTGCGGGGCCAACGCGAGCGCCGCCGACTGGGTATAGCTGATGACCGCCGCCTTGGACGCGCAGTAGTGCGCTACGAGCGCTTCGCCGCGACGCCCGGCCTGGCTCGCGAGATTGATGATCGACCCGCCGCGCCCCCGGCCGACGAGACCCCTCGCCATGGCCTGCATCACCCGGTACATCGCCCTAACGTTCAGTCCGAACACCCGGTGGTATTGATCGAGGCCGGCGTCGAGCACCGACCCCATGTCGAACAGCGCCGCGTTGTTGAGAAGGATGTCGGCCCCGGAGCTCTCGATGTCCTCGGCGCAGGCTTCGAGTTGAGCGTCGTCGAGCAGGTCGTAGGGCTTGAAGACGAGTGGCACCCGGGCGGCAAGCTCGCCGAGCGCATCGCTCATCGCGATGTCGGTCGCGATGACGTCGGCCCCCGCGTCGGCGAAACGAGCGCAGGTCGCGGCCCCGATCCCGCCCGCGGCGCCGGTCACCCAGGCTCTTCGCCCCTCGAGCGATGCCGGTCCAATGGCCGGCGGACTCACTCGAGCGCTCCGCAGGTCGGGACCACGACGAGCCTTTCCCGGCGGAACCGGCCGGACGCCATGGCCGACGCACGGGACAGGAACGAGATCGCCGACGGCTTCGCCCGTGAGTGGCCCTCCGGGTTCGAATGGAACGCGATCGGCGCGGACAGCGTGTTCTTCGCGAGCAGGGCGTTCCCCCTCATCAGCGGAAAATACGGGGGCAAGGCCCGGAAGACCCTTTGCCGGCAAAGGGGCTCGAAGAAAAGGTCGCAGATGCGGATCTCCCTGTCAAGGCTCGGTCATCGACTCGGTCATCGGGACGCGGGTAGACATGGCGCCGCATTGCGGGGTGAAGCCGTGACTTCGGGCAATGGCGAGAAGCGCAGCGCGGTGCGCTCTCTCGCCCGAATTTCGGCGCCGGCAACCCCTGCGATGCCTGAAGGATAACGAAACGGGAACCGACCCCCCCGAATCGCGCCACGCATCCCGAGAACCCGATCCCCAAGCCCGCAGGGCCCGTTTGCGTGCAGCGAGCGAAAATGACGCCAGGAACGCACTCCACGCGTCCACCGGGAGATTCCATCGCGGACCCGAACGCACCGGTTTTTGCTTGACACCCGTAGAAATCGGCCTCTACCATCGCGCCTCCCACCCAACACCAGACTTGGAGAATCCATAATGGGAGACTACGCCACGCCCTCCCGGGGCTTGTTCCGGTCGGCGGCTATCGGCCTTGTCGCCGCGAGTGCATTCGGTTCGCTCGCGGCAGCCGAAGAGCTGACCATCGCAACGGTCAACAACTCCGACATGATTGTCATGCAGAAGCTGTCGCCTCAATGGGAGGCTGCGACCGGACACACGTTGAACTGGGTCGTGCTCGAGGAGAACGTGCTCCGCCAGCGCGTCACGACGGATATCGCGACAAACGGCGGCCAGTTCGACATCATTACCATCGGGGCATATGAGGCGCCGATTTGGGGAGCTGCGGGATGGTTGAAGCAACTTGACGATCTCGGCGAAGGCTACGACTACGACGATATCTACGAGAGCGTTCGAAATGGCCTCTCCGCAAACGGCAATCTTTACGCGGTGCCGTTTTACGCTGAAAGCTCATTCACCTTCTACCGCAAGGATCTCTTCGAAGCCGCCGGCATCGAGATGCCCGATCAGATTACCTATGCACAGCTCGCCGAGTATGCGAAAAAGCTGCATGATCCGGACAACGGAGTCTACGGAACCTGCCAGCGCGGCAAGGCCGGATGGGGTGAGAATATGGCCTTCGTCGGACCGATGGTGAACACCTTCGGCGGCCGGTGGTTCGACATGGACTGGAATCCGCAGCTTGACACTCAGCCATGGAAGGATGCGGTCAACTACTACGTGGACCTGATGAACAGCTATGGTCCCCCGGGCGCTTCGAGCAATGGCCACAACGAGAACCGGGCTCTGTTCGCCGACGGCAAGTGCGCCACATGGGTCGACGCGACCTCGGCAGCGGGCTTCATCTACAACCCGAACGAATCCACGGTTGCGGACAAGACCGACTTCACGGCGGCGCCGATCAACGTCACCGACAAGGGAGCCGGCTGGTTCTGGGCCTGGGCGCTCGCCATCCCGAACAGTTCCGGCAAGGAAGCCGCCGCGAAGAGCTTCCTGGAATGGTCGACGTCGAAGGACTACGTGAAGCTCGTCGGCGAGACGGAGGGCTGGGTCGCGGCACCTCCGGGTACGCGGATGTCGACGTATGCCAATGAGATGTACGTCTCCGCGGCACCGTTCGCGCAAACGGTCGAGGCATCGATTCTGGCGGCGAACCCTGCGGACGCCACCCTCGAGCCCGTGCCCTATACCGGTGTCCAGTTCGTGGCAATTCCCGAGTTTCAGGGAATCGGCACCTATGTCGGCAACCAGATCTCGGCCGCCTTGGCGGGCACGATTTCGGTCGACGAGGCGTTGGCGAACTCCCAGTCGTTTGCGGTTCGTGAAATGACCAAGGCTGGATACATCAAGTAGCCGCATGGCCGGGAAGCGGGATCGCGCGAGCGCGCGATTCCGCTTCTTGCGGAAATTCCTTGTGCCAACGGTGGTGTGATGGCAGCACGGCACGCAAGGGTGGCAGGCCGGCTGATGATATCGCCGGCGGTAGCGCTGCTTCTTTGCTGGATGCTCGTTCCGCTCGGACTCACGCTCTATTTCTCCTTTCTGCGTTACAACCTCCTGATGCCCGGCATGGAGCAATGGACCGGGTGGACCAACTACTATTTCTTCTTGACCGATCCCAGCTTCTGGGATGCGATTCGAAACACGCTGACGTTGGTCATCGGCGTCCTGATCATCACCATCATTGGAGGCGTTCTGCTTGCGCTCCTGCTCGACCAGGAGATGTGGGGGCGGAATATAGTGCGTCTTCTGGTCATCGCGCCATTTTTCGTGATGCCCACCGTTTCGGCGCTGGTCTGGAAGAACATGTTCATGAATCCGGTGAACGGGCTATTTGCCCAACTTTCCGGGCTGCTGGGGCTGGAGCCGTTCGATTTCTTTGCGCACGCCCCGCTATCCTCGATAATTGCCATTGTTTCCTGGCAATGGCTTCCGTTTGCCACGCTGATTCTTCTTACCGCGCTCCAGTCGCTCGACCGCGAGCAGCTCGAGGCATCTGAAATGGACGGCGCCGGATCGATAAATCGCCTTCTTTTCATCGTGCTTCCGCATCTCGCCCGTGCGATCACCGTGGTGATTCTCATCCAGACCATCTTCCTTTTGTCGATCTTCGCGGAAATACTCGTCACGACGAACGGCGGTCCGGGGACGGCGACGACGAATCTGACATTCCTGGTCTACGCACAGTCGCTCCTGCAATTCGACGTGGGCGGAGGCTCCGCAGGAGGGGTGATCGCCATTGTCCTCGCCAACATCGTTGCCATCTTCCTGATGCGGATGATCGGCAGGAATCTGGACGCCTGAGACATGGCCCGCGCAGTCCCCGCCCGCCGGAAGATGCTGACGACCATCCTTGGATGGGGGGTTGGTCTCACAATCTTCTTCCCGATCCTCTGGACGTTCCTGACCGGGTTCAAGACGGAGGCGGAAGCGATCGCCTCGCCACCGTCTTTCCTGCTGTTCGACTGGACTCTTTCCGCCTACGACGCGGTAAATCAACGCACGGACTATCTCAAGCATTTCTGGAATTCGGTCGTCATTTCGTTCGGGTCCACCGGTCTGGGACTTCTGATTGCCGTTCCGGCGGCCTGGGCGATGGCGTTCGTGCCGGCCAAACGCACGAAAGATATTCTGATGTGGATGTTGAGCACGAAGATGCTGCCCCCCGTCGGCGTGCTTATTCCGATCTACTTGATCTTCCGCGACGCCGGACTGCTTGACACGCGTCTCGGGCTGGTCATCGTGCTCACGCTGATCAACCTGCCGATCATCGTCTGGATGCTCTTCACCTACTTTCGGGAGATTCCGGTCGACATTCTGGAGGCCGCTCGGATGGATGGCGCGGAGCTGAGGTCGGAAATCCTGTTCGTGCTGGTCCCCATGGCCGTGCCCGGTATCGCGTCAACGCTTCTGCTCAACGTGATCCTCGCTTGGAACGAGGCCTTCTGGACGCTCAACCTCACCGCTGCCAAGGCCGCTCCGCTGACCGCTTTCATTGCGAGCTTTTCCAGTCCCGAGGGTCTTTTCTATGCCAAGCTCAGTGCGGCCTCGACGATGGCCATTGCCCCGATCCTGATCGTCGGTTGGTTCAGCCAGAAGCAATTGGTTCGTGGCCTCACCTTCGGGGCGGTGAAGTGAAGGGCAAGAAATGGGCCTGATTACTCTGAAGAACGTCAGCAAGAGCTTCGATGACGTCGAGGTCATCCCGCCGCTCGACCTGGAGATCCGCGACGGCGAATTCGTAGTGTTCGTGGGACCGTCCGGCTGTGGCAAGTCCACGCTTCTTCGACTCATAGCCGGATTGGAGGACATCACCAGCGGGCGGGTCGAGATCGATGGAGTCGATGTCACCGAGGTCCCGCCCGCCAGGCGCCGTCTCGCGATGGTGTTCCAGTCCTACGCGCTTTATCCGCACATGTCGGTCCGAAAGAACATCGCCTTTCCGTTGCGGATGGCAAAGCTGGACAAGGCCGAACAGAGCCGACGGGTTGAATCCGCGGCGCACGTGCTCAATCTCACCGAATACCTCGACCGGCGTCCGGGCCAGCTCTCGGGAGGTCAGCGTCAAAGGGTTGCGATCGGGCGAGCCATCGTGCGCGAGCCGGAGGCGTTTCTGTTTGACGAGCCCCTGTCGAATCTCGACGCCGCGTTGCGGGTCAACATGCGGCTGGAGATTTCTGAACTCCACCAATCCCTCAAGACGACGATGATCTACGTGACGCACGACCAGGTCGAAGCCATGACGATGGCCGACAAGATCGTCGTGCTCCAGGCGGGAGTGATCGAGCAGGTCGGCTCACCGCTCGAGCTCTATCACAACCCTCGAAACCTCTTTGTCGCGAGCTTCATCGGGTCTCCGAAGATGAACTTCCTCCGCGGCGATGAAGCGGACAGGCACGGTGCGCACACGATCGGGATCCGGCCGGAACATATCCGGATATCCGCGAACGAAGGAGAATGGAAGGGCACGGTCGGGGTGTCCGAGCATCTCGGGGCCGATACGTTCTTCCATGTCCGGTGCGAGGAGCTCGGCGCAACGCTGACCGTTCGGGCCGATGGAGACAATCCGTTGCAGTATGGGGATTCGGTTCTCCTGGCCCCGGAGCTCGCCAAGCTTCAACGCTTCGATGCGGACGGATTGCGGATTACGTGACCAGTCTCCGCGAGGTCGAAGAGTGGCCGGCGCGAGCTCGATGTGGGAATTTCGTGACCAATCTGCGCGTGGTCGACGAACGGCCGGCGCGCGTTCGATTCCCGGACTGCGTGACCAATCTTCGTGTGGTCGACGAACGGCCGGCGCGCGTTCGATTCCCGGACTGCGTGACCAATCTGCGCGCGGTCGACGAACGGCCGGCGCGAGCTCGATTCCCGGACTGCGTGACCAGTCTTCGCGAGGTCGAAGAGTGGCCGGCGCGAGCTCGATGTGGGAATTTCGTGTCCAGTCTTCGCGCGGTCGACGAGACGTACGGCGCGGCCAAGCGTCAAGGAAACCGAGCTCGCGTATCGTCGCGACGTCAGGAAACGGGTCCGCGCATGCCCCCACTCGGCGAACAGGGAAGGCGGACGCCGGAGATCCCGGAACCGCCGGCCTGAGGTCGACCGTTTCAATCCTCCCGGCTTACCGGGCTCAAGCGGCGCGCGGAATGACGTAGGGTCCCTCCGGAATCACCGCCACGCGGCGGTCACGGTGGCGCTCGATGCTGCGCGCGACCGCACGCTCCACCGAGGCCACGGACTCCACGCCGGTCAACGCGCGGTCGGCCGGAACGAGCCCCTCGCTGAAGAGCGAGATCCGCCCGCGCGCGAGCGAACGGGTCTGCATCTGCGTCTGCCACTCGTCGATGTCGGCGTTCGCCTTGCCGGAGATGGAAGCGAGGAACGCTTCCGGTCCCGCGTCGACGAGCCGGCGCTGGGCGGCGCGGTACTCCGCTGATCCGAGCCCTTCGGAGCACTCCGAGGCGACGACCAGGTCCCCTCCGTCTGCGAGCGCTCCGAGGGCGCCCACCATCCCCTTCACCGTCTGGTAGTACGTCTTGTCGAGCGGATAGCCGGCCGCGCTCGTCACGACCGTGGTGAATCGGCGCGGGAGCGCAACCTCGGCGTACCGGCGGACAAACGCCACCGCATCGAGGTGGCTCGTACGGCATTCGCCGAAGTTGACGAACGCGAGCCGGCGCTGGTCGTCGATCACCGTGTTGAGGGCGAGGGCGCCCCCGATCCGCTCGAGGATCTCGAGCTGCTCGCGGTGCAGCGGATTGCCGTCCAGCACGCAGTTGTCCGCGCACGGGTCGGACATGAAGCGGTGGTTGTGGAAGGTCGTGATCGTGTCGGCATGGGCGATACCGGGGGCGATGACCTTCCGCCCGCCGGAGTAGCCGGCCATGAAGTGCGGCTCGACGAGCCCGGTCGCGATCCGCACGTCCGCCTCGACGAAACGCCGGTCGAGTCGAATCGGGGTTCCGCGGCGGGTGCAGCCGAGGTCGACGTGGTCGGCGGCGTCGCGCGCGTAGTGGTTCTCCACCCGGACGTGCTTGAGCACCCACGGGTCGCCCACCACCTCCGCGAGCTCTTCGCCGAGGTTGGGACGGTGCAGGCCGGTCGCCACGAGCACGGTAACCGCATCGCGCGGTACCCCGGACCGTACCAGGCGCTCGACGAGGGGCTTGAGGAACAGCCGGTTCGGAACCGGGCGGGTGATGTCGCAGATGAGGATGCACGCCGAGCGCGCCCCCGCCGCCGCCGCGGCGAGGCCTCCCTGGTCGAGCGCCGCGGCGACTGCGGATTTCGCGTCCCCGATGACCGGCATCGGCGGCTTCTCGATCACCGTCGGCTCGCACCCGTCGGGCAGCCGAACGTCAAGCCCGCCGCGCCCGTAGAGAATCTTGACTTTCATCTGTCCGTCAGCGCCTTCCATCGGTTGATTGTACGGCCGGACCGCCCGCTGGCCGGAATGGGGCGGCGGGTCGAGTCCGGACCGCCGGATGCCGACGCCGACTCCGGCCTCCCCGGGCCGCCCGCGTCGCCCGTTGCGGACCCGCGGAGCGGCGGACAGCAATCGACGCCGGGGTTCGGAGGGGGTCCGGCCCGCGCCGGGCCGGTTCGCTCGACCGCCGGGCGAGCGCGCCCGGCGGTGCGGGCCTCAGGTGGCGGCGGCCTGCCTGGCCCACCGGCGTTCGCGAAGTCTGCGCGTCATCCGTTCGTGGGCTTCCGGCGATCCGTCATGGAAGGTGCCCATCAGCTTGTCGATGATCGGGAGGCCGTCTCCGCCGTAGTTGCACTCGAAGTACCGATGGTGGAGAAAGTGCATGTAGGCGCCGATCTTGAGCCCCTTTTTTCCTTCCTTCCCGATCTCCTCGAATCCGGCATGCCCGGCCGCCGGCGAAAAGCCGAGGTGGCAGAGGTGGAACATGGCATGGAAGGGGTGCGATGCGATCACCCAGTGCACGATGACGCCGGAGAAGTAGAGCAGGTGCTCGATCGGGTGCATCGAGAGCCCCGACCACGGCCCGATGTTGACGTTGCGATGGTGAAGGTAGTGGGCGGCCCGATACAGCGGTTGCCAGTGCAGCAGGCGGTGCACGAGGTAGAAGTGAACCTCGCGGATCAGCGGGATCAGCACGATGAGGGCGATGAACCAGACCGGATTCGACGCCCACGAGATGAACGGAAGCATCTCGTTCGCGTATAGCCACCAGGTCACCGCTTCATAGGCGGTCCAGATCGTCACTCCGCTCGCGAGGGACCAGAACACGTTCTCGCGGACTTGTTTTCCGAAGTGGCGCGACTTGGCCTTGTCCGGGGGGAGCTGGGTCGAGTAGCGGTAGTCCGTTCCCTGGCCCTTCAACATGTAGAACCAGAGGTGAAGGCCGCCGAAGTACAGGATCGTCAAGCCGAGGTTGCGGACGAAGATGAGGGCGATCCACCCCGGCTCGAAGGTCTTCATCGCCTCCATGGGCGGCAAGAAGAAGAACCACGCGATGAGTGCGAAGCCAAGGAACACGGTGTTCCACGGCCAGAGGTACCCGGGCCAGCCGAAGAGCCATTTGAGGCATCCGAGCAGTCGTGGCGGCCAGACCATCGGGGCCGGAAGCTGTTCGAGGTAGTTCGGGCTCCAGTTGCCTCGCTCGTCACGCGTCACCGCCGTGGGTTCGTCCATCGCTCGCCTCCGTCTCGGTGCGGTCTTCGGACCCTCCCAATACCATGACGATGGCGACGCGTCAACGAAGCGGGGTTCCCGACGGCGACTCGAATCGACGGGAAGCACCGAAATTCGAACCGAGCCACACTCGCCCGTCGCGAATCGCGGTCGTGGGGGGCGTCCCTGACCGATTCGGCCTGCAGGGCCGGAAGGATGCGCGCCGGTCGGACCGGATCGCAGCCGCAAGCCGGCGCAAGGGGATTCCCCGCGGTCCGGTCGGGCCGACGGCGCGCAATCCGGTTCCGGCCCGCCGGGGCCGATATCCTATTGCGCCCGCGCCTGCCGTCGCGTTCCAATGCATCCTTTCATCCCGCGCCGCCGCCCGGCGGCGCGGACGACCCGGCCGGACCGGCCGGCCGCTTTCCCACCCAGGAGCCCCAGATGACGCAGTACCGCACGATTACCGACGGCCTCCTCTTTCCGGAAGGGCCGATCGCGATGCCGGACGGCACCGTGCTCGTGGTCGAGATCGGCCGCGGAACCCTCACCCGGGTGTTTCCGGACGGACGCAAGGAGATCGTGGCGGAGACGGGCGGCGGTCCCAACGGGGCGGCCATCGGCCCGGACGGAAAGTGCTACATCTGCAACAACGGCGGGTTCAGGTGGCAGGTGGAGCCGAACGGCAACCGCCGCTCGATCGGCCAGGCGGACGACTACGTGAGCGGCCGCATCGAGCGGGTGGACCTCGACACCGGGGCGGTCGAGGTGCTCTACGACTCGTGCGACGGGCGCCCCCTCAAGGGTCCGAACGACATCGTGTTCGATCGCGAGGGCGGGTTCTGGTTCACCGACCTCGGAAAGGTGCGCGAACGCGAGATCGATCGCGGCGGCATCTACTACGCCCGCTCCGACGGAAGCCTGGTCCGCGAGGTGGTGCATCCCTTTCTCACCGCGAACGGCATCGGCCTCTCGCCCGACGAGAAGACCCTCTACGTGGCGGAGACGGAGGGCGCCCGGCTCTGGGCCTATGCGATCACCGGGGAAGGAGAGGTGGCGATGGAGCGGTTTCCGCCCTCTCTCAATGGCGGCCGGCTCGTCACCTGCGACGGCGGCTGGCAGCGCTTCGACTCGCTGGCCCTCGAGGCCTCCGGCAACATCTGCGTGGCCACTCTCATGACCGCCGGAATCACGGTGGCGAAGCCGCAGGGCGGGACCCTCGAGTTCGTCCCGTTCGACGACCCCTACACCACCAACATCTGCTTCGGGGGACCGGACCTCAAGACCGCGTTCGTGACGCTCTCGTGGGAAGGGCGCCTGGTCGCGATGGACTGGCCGCGTCCCGGTCTGCCTCTCAACTTCCTCAACACCTGAGTGCACGGCCCGCCGGTCGGCGCATCCCGGGCGGTGTCCGCGCTTCGGCCGTTCGGCAGGGCACGGTGCGCAGACCGCGCCGTGCCCTGCCGGCGCCATCGTCTGCCCGCCGGTTGCGGTGGACCAGCCCGAACGCGGCGGCCGGCCCGCGCTCCCCGTGAGGTGGCAGTCGGCTTCCGACAACTCCGCCTGCCGCCCGGGACGCTGAGCGCGACATCGCGATGAGGCTCTCGCGCCTCACCGGACCCGAGCTCGCGATCGCGGTCTCCGGCGCCCTGTGGGGGATCTACTGGATTCCGGTGCGGTACCTCGAGGCACGCGGGTTCGGGGTCGTCTGGCTCACGCTCGCGGTCTTCGTGGTCGGACTCGTTCTCCTCGCGCCGCTGCTCGTCCGGTGGCCCGGCGGTCGCGCCGCATTCTCACCGCGAATGTTGGTGACGGGCCTTCTCACCGGGGGGGCGTTCATCCTCTACTCGATCTCGATCGCGCTCACCGAGGTCGTTTCCGCGATCCTGCTCTTCTATCTGAGCCCGGTCTGGGCGACGGTGCTCGGCCGCCTCCTGCTCCGGGAACGCCTGACGGGCGCCCGGCTCACCGCCCTCGCTCTCGGGATTGGCGGGCTGTGGGTGGTGCTCGGCGGGGAGAGCGGCGTCCCGCTCCCGCGCAACGCGGGCGACTGGTTCGCGCTGACCGCCGGGGTCGCCTGGGCATTCGGAACGATTCGCGTGCACCAGGACGTCGCGGTCGCGCCGCTCGCGCACGTAACGGCTCTCTTCGTCGGTGGCACGGTGGCCACCCTGGTCGTCGCGAGCCTGCCGTTCGTTTCCGCGGGGCCGCCGCCGGCCGTCACCGCAGAGTCCGTGGTCATTGTCGTCGTCGTCGCCGCGTTGAGCGTCGCGAGCGCGCTGGGCATTCTGTGGGCGGTGCGGCTGGTCAGCCCGGGACGTGCCGGATTGCTGATGATGATGGAAGTGGTGACCGGTCTCGCGACCGCCGCGGCATTCGCGGGCGAGCCCTTCGGCGCGGCCCAGATCGTCGGTTCGATGCTGATCGTCGGCGCGGCCCTCGTCGAGGTGCTGCCCGCGACCGGCCGTCTTCCCGCCCGTCCCGACGGCTGAACGCGCCCGTCTTCCGCGTGGGGCCGGGGTTCCCGCTACCTCGGTGGAATCGAAGGACCCTCGTCCTCTCCGGGAGCCGCGTCGAGATCGGTCCGCCGCGACGGCAATGCTCCCGGGCGACTATCCGTTCGCGGGCCGTACGACTCCTTCCGGCGCGGGGTTCATCGGGACATGTCCCGCCAGGTTCGCGACCCGCTCGAGCCAGCGGCCGACCGCGGGGTAGTCCGCGAGGTCGAACCCGCCTTCGTCCGCCACGTGGGTGTAGGCGTAGAGCGCGAAGTCCGCGATGCTGACCTCGCTGCCCCCGAACCAGTCCGAGCCAGCGAGATGGTGCTCCATGACGGCAAGCGCGGCCCGTCCGCCCGCCTGCCGGGCGGGGAGCTGCGCGCGCTGGTCATCGGTCATCTCCAGGTGCTGAATCCAGTGACGCGCAACCGCGATGCAGGGCTCGTGGCTGTACTGCTCGAAGAACATCCACTGCAGGACGCGGGCGCGGGCGAGGCGGTCGGACGGAAGAAAGGGAGAGTCCTCCGCCAGATAGAAGAGGATCGCGTTGGACTCGGCGAGGCAGGTCCCGTCTTCCAGCTCGAGCACCGGGATGCGGCCGTCGGGGTTCTTGACGAGGAACTCCGGCGTCCGCGTCTCGCCCTTCAGGATGTCGACCTCGATGCGTTCGTAGCTGCGCCCGAGGTGCGCGAGGAGCAGGCGCGGCTTGTATCCGTTGCCGGACAGGTGGTTGTCGTAGAGACGAATCATCGGTGTTCCCCACAGCGTCTCGGATACGCCGGGAGGACAGGGTAACGGAGACGGACGGCGCTCTTCGACCGAGTACCGCCGCAGCTTCGCCCGGGCCGGGGCCCGCATCGCATAGAGATGCAGGGCGCCGCGCCGCAGTGGTGCGGGATTGCGCGCGCCACGGCACCCGGGTTCGGGAAGCGTCCCGGCCTGCCGTGTATGGCAGCCGCCGCCCGAGGTTGCGGCGCCTATAATCGGACATGAACCGCGCGGCCATCTTGCAGCGTCTGAACGAATTCTTCGCCGAGTCTGCGGGCCCCGACCTCATTGCCGCATGGCTTTTCGGGAGCTTCGCACGAGGGGAGGCGCGAGCCCGGAGCGATGTCGACGTCGCAGTCCTCCATCGAAGCACGCCCGATGCGACGTTCGACACTCTTCCCCTGCGGCTCGAGGGCGAGATCGAACGCGTGCTCCGGCGCACGACCCAAGTCGTCGCGATGAACCGGGCGCCGGCCGATCTGCGGGTCCGCGTGCTCCGTGACGGCGTGCTGCTCGCCGACCGCGACCCGCCGTTGCGGATCCGGTTCGAAGTCCAGACCCGCAACGAATGGTTCGACCTCCAGCCGATTCTGCGCGAGTACCGGCGCCTTCCGATGAGACCGGTCGAGTGACCGATCCGGAGCTGCTCGCAAAACGGCTCGCGGTCATCGAGTCGTGCGTGCGCGAATTGCGGGAGCTGGCGCGACCGGAAGCCATCGTGTCCGACGTGCGGGAGGCACGGTTCGTAGAACACACGCTCCAGCTCGCCCTGCAGGCGACGCTCGACACGGCGTCGCACATCGTGTCGGATGAGCGCCTCGGCGAGCCGCGCACCAATCGCGAGCTGTTCGATCGTCTCGAACAGGCCGGGTGGATCGAGCCGCCGCTCGCCGGAACGCTTCGTGACATGGCCGGATTTCGGAACATCCTCGTGCATGGCTACGACACGGTCGATCTCGCGGTCGTGCGGGACGTCGTGGAGCATCGCCTCGACGACCTGCTGCGGTTCGTGGATTCGATCCGCCGGCGCGAGCGCGAATCGTGAAACCGCCCGCCGAAGCAAGAGCGTCGAGGCGCAGGCCATCCATGACCCGGTACAAGGCGGGATTCCGAGGTCGTTGTCGCCTGGAGGCGGAGAACGGATGAACGGTCTGGAAGAATGGACGAGCGGTCTGGAGGCGGTGATGTCCCCGATTCCGGAGCGCGAGGCGGCGGCGGTCGAGGCGGCGCGTGCATTCGCCCGCGAGGTCATCGAGCCCAACGCGGTGGCGTGGGACGAAGCGGGACGGGTGCCGGCGCAGGCATTCCGCGAGGCGGCGGGGCGCGGGCTCTGCGGGCTGACGGTGCCGGAGGCGCTCGGAGGGCGCGGTCTCGCAATGCCCGCGATGGCGCTCGCGGTGGAGGCGTTCGCGTCCGCGTGCATGGCGTCCGCGTTCTCGTTCGTGGTGCACAACAACCTCGCCCGAAACCTCTCCCGGAACGGGACCCCGGCCCAACAGTCCCGCTGGCTGCCGTCCCTGATTGCGGGGGAGCGGATCGGAGCGTTCCTCCTCACCGAACCGCAGGGCGGGAGCGATGCCGCGGCCATCACCACCACCGCGCGGCGGGACGGTTCCGCCTGGCGGCTCGACGGAGTGAAGGCGTGGGCGAGCAACGCGGCGGGCGCCCACCTCCTCAGCGTGTACGCGCAGACCGATCCTTGCGCACGGTGGCGCGGCATCGCCTGTTTCCTCGTCGAGGCCGACGCCCCCGGGGTCGTCCGTGAGCCGGCATATCGCCTGCTCGGCGGCCATGCCGTCGGGGCCGGCGGATTCCGCTTCGACGGGTGTCGGGTGAATGCGGACGCCGTCCTGCTCGGTCCCGGAGACGGCTTCAAGGCGGCGATGGCGGGGATCGACTTCGCGCGGGTCAATGTCGCCGCCATGTGTTGCGGGATGCTCGGGCGCTCGCTCGACACCGCGCTCGGCTTCTCGGCCCGCCGGCGCTCGTTCGGAAGGACGACCCTCGAGCACCAGGGTCTTCAGTGGCTGCTCGCGGATGTCGCGACGGACCTCGAGGCGGCACGCCTCCTCACCGCGCGCGCCGCCGCGCTCCTCGACGGCGGCGGGGACGGCCACACCCTCGCCGCCGCGCACGCGAAGAAGTTCGCGACCCGGGCCGCCCTCGCCCGCATCGGCGACTGCATGCAGGCGATGGGCGCGCCGGGACTCCTGACCGAGCACCCGCTCGCGCGTCATCTCGCGTGCGCGAAGATGGCGCAGTACCTCGACGGCACGACCGAGATCCAGAACGTCGTGATCGGGCGCGCCATCGCGCGCGGCCCCCTGGCGGACTCCGGCGCGAGCTGACCTCGGACGGAACCCCGTGCGCGCGTGCGCGCGGCGGGGAATGGATTGCGCCGCCGGCGCGAGACGCATGGAGCGCCGCGGCCGTGCCTCGGGTGCGGCCGGCCGGTGGCCGGTCCGCCCGTTCGGCGCCTGGTGGTCGAATGGGTCCCGATTGGGCGTTCGCGCGGCCCCCCGGCCGCAATTCGAGGCGATTCGATGGCAGACTTGACCGGTTGCCGGATTCGGAGCCCGGAAAAGGAGGAACAGCATGAGTGAAGCGCCGGTTGCAGACCGACCCGCGCCCGTGTCGGAGCGTTACGCCGCCCTCGAGGAGCGGATCCTCGACCGCGATCAGATTGGCGCGAGCGAGGTCTACTACGACCTCTTCCGCGAAGGCCGTCCGCTCGAGGAGATGCTGCTCGAGGCGGTCCGCATCCACGGCCCCTACACCCACGTGCCGTATCACGAGCGCATCGACGACGGGTTCGTCAACTTCGTCAACAACGACCACTGCCTGCTCAGCGCCCGGGCGACCCTCAACCTGGTCAAGCTCCTGCCACCCGAAGCGGCCGGCCTCGCGATGGCCCAGACCATCTGGTACATCCCGACCGGCCTCGACATCTGGAACCAGAAGATCCTGAAGGCGCCCGGGCACTACGCGCGCGGCGGGAAGCTGCCCGCCGGTCCGCCGCCCGCGCCGGTCGTCCACTGGCCCGACCAGGAGCCGGAGCCCCTCGAGGGGTCGCTTCGAGAGCGGCTCGGGCACTGGCTCACCCTCGTCCAGCGGGGCAACGTCCTCGAGGCGTACCGGGTGTTCCTCGGCCTCATGGAAGAGCCCGGGCACCGGCGCGAGGTGCTCGCCGAGCTCGTCTTCGCGGGCCTCATCGACGTGCAGGACCGCATGCTCCACAACCGCTCGTACACCACCGGCCACAAGAGCTACCGGGCGCGCTCCACCGTCGAGCTCGGCGACGCGATCGGCTGGGACCGCGCGCATCCGGTCCTCTATGCCGGGGCGCTCGACATGGCGGTCGGACCGCGCTGGTACTCGACCTACGAGATGGCGTGCAACGCGATCACCGTCTACATCGAGGAGGATCGGATCTCCGCCATCCCCTACGCGGGGACGACCGAGCGCGAGCGCGCGCTCATGGCGAACTCCGAACCGATGAGCGCGAAGGAGACGAGCGACCTCGTGCATCGTCTCATCCGCGAGCCCGAGCCGGCCGGCACCGAGCGCATCGCGGAGCTCCTGCGGGCCGGGAAGCGGCTTTCGGACCTCCTCGACGCGATTCGGATCGGCGCCGCCCAGGCCGTCATCGAGACCCGGAATCCCAACAATTTCTCGATGTCCCAGCACTGCTACCAGTACGCCAGCACGCACGGCTGGTTCATGGAGAACTTCTCCCACCGGCACCAGGTCAAGCTCGTCTTCCTCGCCGCCGCGTTCCTCGAGCGGACCGCCCACCACCAGGCCCATACCGGAGACATGCAGCCGGTCGAGATCGAGGCTCCGACCGGGGCGGACCGTCTCGCGCCCGGGGCGGTCCTCGACCGGATGGAGGAGGCCATCGTCGCCGTCGACATCGAAGCGAGCGAGGCATGGACGAGGGCCTATCTCGACAGCGGCGCGGACCGCGAGCCGCTCATCGAACGGCTCGCGCTCGCCGCCTGCCGCACGGGGAACGACCCCCACAACCAGGAGATCGCGCAATGCATGCTCGAGGACTGCGTGCGCGGGCGAACCGCCGATCCCGAGCGGGTGCTCATCGCTTGCGCCCACCATACCGCGGGGCATCGCAAGTACGGTGATTTCCTGGAGGCGGGCCGCCGCTACGGAGCCGCGTTCGGCATCCCCGCCCTCTCGCACTGACTTCCCGCCCTCGGGCACCGAGGTGGAACGGCCCGGACCGGATGGTGCCGGCCCGTGGCTCCGATACCGATGAACGAACACGAATGGAGGTAGAGGCATGACCCGCGTGGTCCTCGCGATGATGAAGCACGAGACGAACACGTTCTCGCCGGTTCCGACCGATCTGGCCCGGTTCGCGAAGGGGGCGGAACGTCCCATCGAGGGCGAGGCGGTGCTCGCGGCATACCGGGGTACCGGCTCGTGCATGGCGGGGTTCATCGACGTGGCGGAGGCGGCGGGGGCGGAGCTCGTGCCGTCCATCGCGGCCAGCGCGCCCCCGAGCGGGCCGGTCCAGAGCGCGGCTTACGAGCACATCTGCGACGCGATTCTCGCGACGGTCGCGGGCGGGTGCGACGCGATCCTGCTCGACCTGCACGGCGCGATGGTGACCGAGCGGCACGAGGACGGCGAGGGCGAGCTGCTCGTGCGCATCCGGGCGATCGCGCCGGACGTCCCGATCGGGGTGACCCTCGACATGCACGCCAACCTCTATCCGGCGATGACGGACAACGCGGACGTCGTCGCCGGATACCAGACCTATCCCCACATCGACTATCACGAGACCGGGGTGCGCGCCGCGCGGCCGATCTTCGCCATGCTCCGGGGCGAGGCGCGGCCGGTCACGGTCTGGGGCAATCGGCCGATGCTCCCGCACGTCATGCGGCAGGGAAGCGGCGATTTCCCGAACCGCGAGCTGCAGGGCAAGGCGCGCGAGATGGAGGAGGAGGGCGCGCTCGCCGTCAGTCTCTTCACCGGGTTCCCGCATGCCGACATCTCCAACGCGGGCCTGAGCTGCGTGGTGGTGACGGACGGCGATCGGGCGGCGGCCGAGGAGATGCGCGACGAACTCCTCGACTTCGCGTGGACCAACCGCGACGCGTTCGTGTACCGGATCGAGCCCCTTGCGGACTCCATCGCCCGTGCCCGGGACGCGGCGGACGGAGCCGGCGCGGAGGGGGCGGCGGCGCCGCATCCCGCCGCCCGGGGCGACGGCCCGGTCATTCTCCTCGATCACTACGACAACGCGGCGTCGGGCGGGACGATGGACTCGATGACCGTCCTCGGGGCGATCGCCGAGGCGGAGCTCGACGACGTCGCGGTGTTCGCGATCCACGACCCGGGGGCGGTGCGCGAGCTCATCGCGGCCGGCATCGGGGCCGAGACGACGGTGATGCTCGGCGGCAAGATCGACATGCCGGCCATCGGCATGGCCGGCGAGCCGCTCGAGGTCACCGGCCGGGTCAAGCTCATCTCGGAGGGACGGTTCCGCAACCTCGGTCCCGCCGGAACCGGGATCGAGATGAACATGGGACCGACGGTGGTGCTCGACACCGGCCGGGTCGAGATCGTGGTCATCTCGCGGCACCACGAGCCGAACGACCTCAACTGCTTCCTGAGCCTCGGGATCGACCCCGGCAAACGGCGCTTCCTGATGCTGAAGAGCCGCATCCACTACCGGGCCGGTTTCGCGGACATCGCCCGCGACGTGCTCGAGTGCGCCGGCACCGGGGTGTGCACCTCCGACTACGACATGCTCGACTTCCGCAACGTCCGCCGTCCCATCTATCCCCTCGACCGCATCAACGAGCCCTGATTCCGTCTCGCGCGGCGCACCTCCTCCGGCCCGCGGGGCAAGGAAGCGGAAGACCTTCGAGACGGTCGCGGCGCGGCCGGCCGCATGCCGTTTCGAATCGGATCAGGCGCCGACCGCGCGCAGGAGCAGGTCGACGTTGCGAAGCCCCTCCTCGCCGTCGACCTCGGGCTCGCGGTCCTCCTCGACCGCGAGCACGAAGTCGCGCACCTCGTCGACGTAGGGGTTGCGCACCGGGAAGTCGAACTCGCCCCGGTCGGTCCAGATGCGTCCGTCCCCGTCGTAGCCGAAGGTCTCCTCGCAGATGGCCCATCCCTCCTCCCCGTAGACCTCCATGCGCTTCGGCGAGACGAACTGCATGGAGGTGCAGATCTCGGCCGTCGCGCCGTTCTCGAAGTGAAGGACGAGGACCGCGGTCTCGTCGTGAGCGCTGTTCCAGACCGAGTTGTCGATGACGCCATGCAGGGTGCGAACTTCGCCGGCCTCCGGCTGCATGAACCAGCAGACCTGGTCGATGCAGTGGGGCCCGACCCCGCCGAGGCTCCACCAGCGGCCGACCTCGGGCGAAGCACGCCAGTTGGAGGCGTCCGGCTGGCGCTGGGTCCAGTTGACGCGCATGTGGCGGATGGTGCCGAAGCGTCCCGCGCGGGCCTCTTCCGCGAGGGCCCGGTGCCCGGCGTGCCAGCGCATGTGGAAGGCCACTCCGAGCTTGACTTCCGCATCGCGGCACGCATCCACCAGGGCGCGTCCGTCCGCCCGATCCGTGACCATGGGCTTCTCCGCGAAGACGTGCTTGCCCGCGCGAGCCGCCGCTATCCCCTGCGCGGCGTGGATCTTGTCCGGAGACGCGATGATGACCGCATCGAGCTCGGGGTCCGCGAGCACCTCGTCGAGGTCGTCGTGGGCGGGAACCGGGGAAGCCGCGCCGTGCCGGGCGGCGAAGTCCGCGGCCCGCCCGCGGTCACGCGAGAGCACGCTCCAGAGCCGCGCCCCCTCCGCCTCGGTCACGGCGGGAGCAAGCTGGTTGTCGGCGATCCGCCCGGTGGCGATCATGGCGAAGTTGACGGTCATCGTGGCTCCCGATGCGGATGCAGGTGAAGCGGGCCGGACCCGCGCGCGTCGAGGCGGGCGGACCGGAGCCCGGACGAGCGGTGCATTCTAAACGGGCCGGGCGCGGCGCGATCCGGTGCGGATGCCGCCGCGCTACGGGTTCGCGGCGGGAAGGACGGGGTCGAACTGACCGGAACCGATCGAAAACGATCGGAAACGGTGGGCCGGGCCGGGCGACCGGTGAAGCGATCTCGACGCGGATGCGAGTGGGCGCTAGATTAGCCGGATCCGCGAGCGAAACCGCCGCCGGCGCTTCCCGGCGCAGAAGGAGAATTTCCGCGATGGGTGACGACAATCTCTTCTCCGGCGTAATCGCGCCGGTTCTCACTCCCTACGATGCGAACCTCGATCCGGACCCGGCCCGGTTCGCGGACCACGCGGCGTGGCTGCTCGAGGACGGCTGCACGGGACTCGCTCCATTCGGCACCACCGGAGAGGCCCTGTCTCTCGGTCTCGCCGAACGGCGCCGGCTGCTCGACGCCCTGCTCGAAGCGGGCATCGATCCGGCTCGCCTGATGCCGGGGACCGGGCTGTGCTCCATCCCGGACACGGTGGAGCTTTGCCGCCATGCGGTGGAAGCCGGCTGCGGCGGGGGCATGGTGCTGCCGCCGTTCTACTTCAAGGGAGTGAGCGACGACGGAGTGTTCGAGCACTTCGCCGAGGTCATCGACCGGATCGCCGACGCGCGGCTTCGCATCTACCTCTACCACATCCCGCCGCAGGCGGTGATCGGGTTCCCGGTCGAGCTGGTGGGGCGCCTCATCGATGCGTTTCCTGGTGTCGTGGTGGGACTCAAGGACAGCTCCGGAGACTGGTCCTACACCGAAGCCCTGCTCGCCGCGTACCCGGGATTCCGGGTCCTCTCGGGCTCGGAGACCTTCCTTCTCGACAACCTTCGCCACGGCGGCGGCGGCTGCATCACCGCGACCGGCAACGTCAACGCCCGCCGCATCCGCGGGGTCTACGACGCCTGGCGGGCCGGCAACGAGGATGCGGACGAGCTCCAGGCGGGGATCTCCGCATTGCGCGCGTGCATCCAGGCGAAGCCGGTGATCCCGGCCATGAAGCAACTCGTCGCACACTACCGGGACGACCCGGGCTGGGCGGCCGTGCGTCCGCCGTTCCGGATGCTCCCGGCGGCCGACGGTGCCGAGCTCCGAGCGGCGCTCGAAGGAGACCACGGATACGCCCCCGCCTTCCCCCGCACCGAACCGGCCCGCGTGGCCTGAGCGGCGCGCCGGAGCGTCGTCGCGCGATGATCCGTGGTCGGCATCAGTGCTCCGATCCGGGGCCGGCACGCCGCGACCACGGATGCACGCCGGGCTACCGGCTCACGGGTACGGGCGGGTGACGACGATGGAGGTGCGCCCCATCCACGGCGGATTCGCCCGCGAGGTTTCCGGGCTCGAGCTCTGGCGCGAGCTTCCCGATCCCATCCTCGCCGCGCTCCGCGACGCCTGGACCCGCCACGGGGTGCTGGTATTCCGGCGCCAATCGCTCTCCGAAGCGGAGTACGCCGCCTTCGGCCGGCACTTCGGCGAACTCGACGTGACCGTGCGCCCGGACTGGGGGTCGCGCCATCGCTCCGGAGTCATCCACATCTCGAACATGCGCGACGGAACGGGCGAGTCCATCGGCGGGCTCGGCGCGGGCGAGCTCGACTGGCACACGGATCAGAGCTACGTCGCGAACCCCTCTACCGGCAGCATGCTCTACATGGTGGAGATGCCGCCGGACGGAGGCCGCACGTACTGGGCGAACCTCAAGCTCGCGTGGGAGGCCCTGCCCGAGGCGACGAAGCGCCGGATCGAGCCGCTGCACGTGGTCTACGACTACCTGCTTCGCCAGTCCACCTACGACGACGAGGCGCCGATGTCGAAGGAGCTTCGCCGCCGGACCCCACCCGTCGCGCACCCGCTCGTCAACATCCACCCGATGACGGGCGAGAAGGCGCTCTATCTCGATCCGGTGACCGCGGCCGGGATCGAAGGCTGGCCGGAGGACGAGAGCCGGAACCTTCTCGGCGAAATCCGCGCGCACGCGGTCCGGCCCGAATTCGTGTACGCCCACGATTGGCGGATCGGCGACGTCGTCATGTGGGACAACGGGTTCCTGATGCACCGGCGCGACGAGTTCGATTCCGCCGCGCTCCGGTGGCTCAAGCGCACCACCTTGTACCTCCCCCCCGAACGCCACATCGTCCCGCCGTCCCATTTCGTGACGTAACCGCCTGTACTTCTCCTCCTTCGCCTATGTGTTGATGCAGTCACTTCGAGCACTCGGCGCCCAGGGCACCGAGCTGGCCCGCGCTCAGTGCTCCACCCTGAGGCGGAAGCTGTTGAAGGTCGGGACACGGATCCGCATTACGGCCCGTCGGGTGTGGCTGTCGTTCTCCCAGGCCTATCCCTAAGCCAGGGTCTTTGCTGAGGTGCTGGCGAACCTGCAACGAGAACCGCTATGGCGTGGGCCCGGATAGCTTGACCACCCCTGCATCGCATTGACCGAACACCGGCGCGACGCCGAGGTCGGCGCACGCCCGCAGTTCGCAATCCAGGTCAATGTGGCCCGGTGAACCGGCAACAAACGCTCCTGAAACGGTCCGAACACCCTGCGAGCGTAGCGCCGAACGGACCACGACGCGTATCGCGAACCAATCCGCGTCCAGTACCAGCAGAATGAACTCCATATCCCAAATCGGTGACGGATGCGGGCTAAACGTGGCTCTTCATCTTTCTTGGCGCGAGAATTCTCCTGTTGGTGAGTGGAAATCGAACGTTGCCTCCGCCCCGAGGTCCGGAGTCAGAGCGCGGGGGCGAGGGACGAGAAGCCGGTCGCCTCCTCGTAGGCGGCGGCTGCCCGGAACAGGGTGGCTTCGTCGAAGGGGCGGCCCGCGAGCTGGAACGAGCAGGGCAGTCCGTTGGCGGTGAAGCCGCACGGCATCACGATGGACGGGCAGGTGAGGAAGCTGATGGGGAGGGTGCAGCGTACGATGCCGGCGATGATCCGGGTGAACTCGCGCGACGCGCCGACATCGGTCTCCTCGATGGTCGGGACGGGAATCGCCATCGCCGGCAGGTGCAGGACGTCGCAGGCCCCGAACACCTGCTCCACGAAGTCGGCGACGATGCGCGGCCGGAGCTGGAGCGCCCGCAGGTACCAGGTGACCGGCGTTGCGAGGCCGGGCAGGATCCGGGCCCGGACCTGGGGGCCGTAGTCGCCGGCGCGGCCCGCGAGCCAGTCCGCGTGCAGGGTCGCCGCCTCCGAGGTCTGGACGATGTGCTGAAGGTGCGCGATGTGCTCGTGGTGGGGCACGGTGACCTCGACGACTTCCGCCCCGAGCCCCTCGAGCTCCCGGAGCGAGCCGTCGAGCAGGGACTTCACCTCGGTGGCCACCGTGTCGTGGTAATAGTTCCGGGGCACCCCGACCCGGAGCCCGCGGATGTCGGGGGCGAGCGTCGCGGCCTCGTAGTCCGGCACCGGCAGCGGGCTGCTCGTCGCGTCCTCCTGATCGTGCCCCGCGATGACCCCGAGGAGGCGCGCCGCATCGCGCACCGTGCGGGTGAGAGGGCCTGCGTTGTCGAGCGAGAACGAGAGGCCCATCATCGCGTGGCGGCTCACCCGGGTCTGGGTGGGCTTGATGCCGACGAGGCCGTTGGCGGCGGCGGGGAGGCGTACCGAGCCGCCCGTATCCGACCCGAGCGCGCCGAAGACGAGGCGGGCGGCCACCGAGGACCCGGAGCCGCTCGACGAGCCGCCGGAGATGTGCGCGAGGTTCCAGGGATTGCGGCACGCTCCAAAGTGCGCGTTGTGTCCGGTGGGACCGTGCGCGAACTCCGAGAGGTTGAGCGCGCCGATGTCGAGCGCGCCGGCCGCGTCGAGCCGGGCGAGGACGGTGGCGGTGCGGTCCGGCACGAAGTCGCGCCGGATCTTCGAGCCGCAGGTGCACACGACCCCCGCCCGGTAGAACATGTCCTTGTGGGCGAGGGGCACGCCGTGCAGCGGCCCCGCTTCGGTTCCGGCCGCGAGCGCCCGATCCGCGGCGTCGGCCCGGGCCAGCGCTTCGTCCGGGTCGAAGCGTATGAAGCAGTTGAGGTCGCCGGCATGGCGCTCGATGCGCTCGACGCAGGCGGCGGTGACCTCGCGCGAGGAGAGCTCTCGGGAGCGGATGCGCTCCGCCGCATCGCAGAGGGACAGCTCCGCCGGCGAGGTCACGGCGCGTCTCCGTCCGCGCCGCCTTCTCCCGCCCCGGGAGCGAGCCGTCGCATCAGGGTCACCGTCTCGGATGGCTCGGCGTCGAAGCGGGGTCGGTCGGCGAGGGCCGCGAGGGTCCGCCTGGTGTTGGCGAGGAGGTTGGTCACGCGCTCCGCGTCGCCGTCGTCGAACTCCGCATCCTGGGTGGCGAAGACAAACTCCGCGAGGGCTGCGGCGCCCACCTTGGTCGAATCTGTCATTCCCGTCCCGTCAGCATTGCTGCAATCGACCGAAGCATATCCCATACGCTCGTGCTCCATCGCACTCTGTTTCCGTCTGGGTGACCGTCCGTGCAATCTGCAACCGTCATCAGTTGCGAAATTCCTTTCGATGGGTCTATCCTGCGTCGGTCAGGGACGACGGAGAGCGGTTGGCACGATGACGAGAAGAGACAAGCTTGTCCGTCGCTTCCGTACTCGGCCCAGGAATTTCGCGTGGGAGGAGTTGGTCCGTTTGCTGGCGGGTGTCGGCTATGTGGAGGCTCGATCCGGTGCAACCGACGGCTCCCGGCGCCGCTTCGTCCATCCCGATGCGCCCGCGATCAGCCTTCACCGGCCCCATCCCGGCAACATCGTGAAGATGTACACGATTGACGAGGTCCTGCGCCTTCTGACCGAGGAAGAGCTGATATGAGCGATCTGCTGGAGCATCGCGGTTATCTCGGTTCGGTTCTCTACAGCGACGCGGATGAGATCTTCCACGGGCGCCTCGAGTTCATCCGCGACCTCGTGACGTATGAAGGCGCGGACGCGAGGAGCCTGAAACGCTCATTTTGCGAAGCCGTGGACGACTACCTGGAAATGTGTCGGAGCGAAGGACGCGAGCCTGACCTTCCGCTCAAGGGCAGCTTCAATGTGCGTCCGGGGCGCGAGCTGCACCGCCGGGCCATGTTGTACGCCCGCCGGGAAGGAATCAGCCTCAATGCCGTGGTCACCCACGCCTTGCGCCGGATGCTGGGGGGGCAGGGGACCGGCGCATGATGTCCGCGCGGCTTGCATGCGGCTCGCAAGACGGTTGGAATGCGCGTGGCCGAGTCAGGGCGAGGAGAGGGACAGGTGCGGATCGCGGTGGTCGGAGCGGGGGCGATGGGCGGCTCCTACGGGGGGATGCTCGCAATCACGGGCGAAGACGTGAGTCTCGTCGATGCACGGGGCGACCACGTCGAGGCGATTCGCCGCGACGGCCTGCGCATCTCGGGCGCATTCGGCGAGCACGTCGTGCGCCTGCCCGCGGCCCGCGGCGCGGAGGGGCTCGAGCCGGCCGGCGGAGGTTGGGCCGACCTCGTGGTCGTCTTCACCGACACCAACGCGACCCGGGACGCGGCGCGGGCCGCCGATCATCTCCTCGCCCCCACGGGGTGCGCGATCACGTTCCAGAACGGGATCGGCAACGTCGAGACGCTCCAGGCGGAGCTGGGGGCGGAGCGGGTGCTCGGCGGCTCCAGCATGTGCAGCGCGCTCGTCGAGGCGCCCGGCCACGTGGTGATGACCCACCGCGGCCCGACCTCGATCGGTGAGCTCGACGGCCGCCGCACGAACCGCCTGCAACGGGTGGGCGCGGCGCTCGAGCGGGCCGGCTTCGAAGTTCACGTCAAGGACGACATCAACGCCCGGATCTGGACCAAGTTCATCGTCAACAGCGCGATCAACGCGCTCTGCGCCACGACCGGGCTTCGCCTCGGCGAGGTCTCTCGCCTCCCCGAGATGGATGCCCTCCAGGACCGGGTGCTGGACGAGGCGTTCGCCCTCGTCCGGACCAAGGAGATACCCGTCGAGGAGGCGGACGTGCGGGCGGGGATCAAGCGCAGTTGCCGGCTCAAGTTCAGCCGGCCCTCGATGCTCCAGCACGTGGAGGCGGCCCGGCGGACCGAGATCGACGCGATCAACGGCGCCCTCGTCCGCGAGTCGCACCGTCTCGGCCTGGCCGCCCCCTACAATGAGGCCCTCACCGCGCTCCTCAAGGGCCGCGAGCGCGACGCCATCCGCCGCCGCGAGAACCCCGACCTAGACTACGGCGCGTGGGAGGCCGAGGTGGCGGCGGAAGAAGAGCGGCAGACCGCGACATGACCGTTTCCGGCCACCCTTCGGCGCAGCGTGACGGGCGCCGTCGCGGACCGAGGCGCTATCGTTTGCGTCGCGGGCGCACGGAGGCCGGGACATGGCTCTGACCCGAAGGGATGTATTGCGGCTCGGCGGCGCCGCGGCGGCCGCGATGCTGCCCTGTGGTGCGCAGGCGGCCTCGAACCGCGTGGAGGAGGCCATCGCGCAGTTCAGCGGGGGCGCGACGCCGCGCGATGGCGGCGTGGTGCTCGAGGTGCCGGAGATCGCCGACAACGGCGGCGCGGTTCCGGTTCGGGTCGCCGCCGAGGGGGCGAGGCGCATCGCCCTCTTCGCCGACGGCAACCCGAGTCCGGGGGTCGTCGTCTTCGCTTTCGGAAGTCTCGCGACGCCCGCCGCCTCGACTCGTATCCGCCTCGCCGGGAGCCAGAACGTGATCGCGGTGGCGGAATTGGCGGACGGCACGTTTCGCAAGACCACCCGGGCGATCGTGGTGACCGCCGGCGGCTGCGGTTGAGGAGGGAGGCATGGCGCGACCCACCCCACGGGTACGGTTTCCGAAATCGGTGACGGCGGGCGTTCCCTTCCGGGTCAGGACCCGGATCACCCATCCGATGCACACCGGGCTGCTCCACGACCGCGACGGAAAGCCCGTGCCGCGCCGGATCATCAACCGTTTCTCGGTTCGCTTCGACGGCGAGGTCGCGATCTCCGTCGAACTCGAGCGCGCGGTGTCGGCCGATCCCTACTTCGAGTTCGAGATGGCCGTCCCGGAGTCGGGCGAGCTCGAATTCGAATGGGTGGACGATGACGGGTCAATATACGGTCTCAGCAAACGGGTCTCCGTCAATCCGGGCTGACCGGCGAAGCCGTCCCCGGGTGGCGGCCCGTTGGGCACGCCCCGTTTGCGCCTTCGCGGACGGAGTGCCGTCGAGCGAGGGCGCCCGGGGAAGCCGGGTCCGTTCAGCCGTCGCATCGGCACCTGGCGTTTCCGGACTTCTCGTCGCAGTCCTGCTGTCGGTTCTCCCGGCCGCCGGCGCAGGGAGTGCGGATGCGGAGCGCGGCAAGGCGCTCTACGGCCAGTGCAAGCGCTGCCACCAGGCGGGAAGCGGCGCGGGGCATCGAATCGGCCCGCACCTCAACGACGTCTTCGGCCGGCCGGCCGGCTCGCTCACGGATTTCGAATATTCTCCGGCCATGAAGGCGGCGGGTTCCGGCGGCCTCGTCTGGAACGAGGCGACGCTCGAAGCGTTCCTTGCCGATCCGCGCGCGCTCGTGCCGCGCTCGCGCATGAGCTTCGCCGGCATGGAGGGAGCGGGCGACCGGGCGGACCTTCTCGCCTGGCTGCGCGTCTTTTCCGGCGCGGGGTCCGACCTGCCACCCGCGGAACCGACCGCGACCCCCGAGGAATACGGCCTCGACCCGCGGCTCCTCACCATACCGGGAGATCCCGAGTACGGCGCCTACCTCGCGGGCGAATGCACCACCTGCCACCGCGGGGACGGCGCCGCCGAGGGTATCCCCTCCATCACCGGATGGCCGCGCGACGACTTCGTGCTAGCCTTGCAGGCATACAAACGCGGCAAGCGGGTGCACCCGGCCATGCAGCTTGTGGCGGGGCGCCTTTCGGACGAGGAGATCGCCGCCCTCGCGGCGCATTTCAGCCGCGACGAGGATCAACCATGAGACAGGAAGAACGCGACATGAATCAGCAAGGTGATCGTAGCGGACTGAGCCGCCGCCGGTTTCTCGGGTCCGCGGTCGCCGCGTCGACGGTGCTGTCGGCGCCCGCCGTATTGGGGAAGGCCCGCCCGCGGGCGGTCGTCGTGGGCGGCGGAGCGGGTGGTGCCACCGCGGCGCGCTACATCGCCAGCGATTCGAAGGGTGCGGTGGACGTGACGCTCGTCGAACCGACCCGCAACTACTACTCCTGCTTCTTCTCGAACCTCTACATCGGCGGGTTCCGCGACTTCGCGTCCATCGGGCACAGCTACGGAGCCCTGGCCGCGAGGCACGGGATCAACGTCGTGCACGACTGGGCGGTCTCCGTCGATCGCGACCACCGGAGCGTGGGGCTCGCCGGCGGGGGCAGCCTCTCCTACGACCGCCTCGTGCTGTCGCCCGGCATCGACTTCCGCCCGGAGTCCGTTCCGGGTTGGGACCTCACGCAGCAGAACCGCATGCCGCATGCCTACAAGGCCGGCTCGCAGACCCAGCTTCTCCGGGCGCAGATCGAGGCCATGCCGCAGGGCGGCGTCTATTGCATGGTGGCGCCGCCCAACCCCTTCCGCTGCCCGCCGGGGCCCTACGAGCGAATCTCGATGGTGGCCCATGTCCTGAAGGGGGCCAACCCGACGGCAAAGATCCTGATCGTCGATCCGAAGGAGAAGTTCTCCAAGCAGGGGCTGTTCGAGGACGGCTGGCAGCGTCATTACCCCGGCATGATCGAACGCATCGGTCCGGAGTTCGGCGGCGACCGGGTGGAGGTGCGGCCCGATTCCATGGAGGTGGTGGTCGACGGCGAGGCGATGAAGGTCGACGTGTGCAATGTCATCCCGGCCCAGCAGGCGGGCGGCATCGCAGCGCTCGCGGGCATCACCAACGAGGGCGGCTGGGCGCCGGTGGTGCCGCATACCATGCAGAGCCGGGCGGACGAGAACATCCACGTGCTCGGTGACGCCTCGCAGCAGGGCGACATGCCGAAATCGGGGTTCTCGGCCAACAGCCAGGCGAAGGTCTGCGCCATGGCGGTGCGCGGGGCGCTCACCGGCTCGAAGGTGTTTCCGGCCCGCTTCTCCAACACCTGCTGGTCGCTCATCGGCACCCACGACGGGGTCAAGGTGGGTGCTTCCTACGAGGCGACCGACGAGAAGATCGCCAAGACGGACGGCTTCATCTCCAAGACCGGCGAAAGCGCCGAGCTCCGCAAGGCAACCTACGAGGAGTCGCTCGGCTGGTACGACGCGATCTCCGAGGACATGTTCGGCTGAGTCCGGCGCCCGCGGCTTGCTTCCGGGGGCCGGCCCGGCGGCGCTACCGGCCGGCGAGGGCCGCCCCTGCGACCCTTGCCGACGCGGCCATGGCGGCGAGGGTGAGCAGGGCGGCGAAGCTGGCGGTCGAGACGCCGGAGAGTCCGGCGCCGACCGTGCAGCCGCCCGCGAGCACGCCGCCCACCCCCATCATCACCGCCCCGGCGAGGTAGCGCCCGGTCTGCCGCGGTCCTTCCAGGCTCTCCCAGCGGAAGTCGCCGGCCACGAGGGCGGCGGCCAGGCTGCCGGCGATGACCCCCGCCACCAGGCCGGTCCCGAAGCCGGCCGGTATCGACGTCGCCGCCACCGTCCAGAACAGGGTGTCCGCCATCGGTCCCGTAAACCCCAGTGACTGCAGGGGAATCGGATCGAAGTCGTCCAGGAGCACGAACCCCGTCCCAATCCAGCCAAGGGGCACCAGAAGCCCGATCGCCCCCGCCATCGCGACATGAGAGGCCCGCGCGCCCGAGCGGAGTGAGAAGACCGCCGCGGTGAAGGCGAGGCCGAGCGGCCAGACTTCACTCCCCGGGAGGGCGGTGAGCGCGGCCGCTCCATCGCCGGGGATCTTCGCGGCGCCGAGCGTCTCGCGAAGCGGCGCGAGCACGCCCTTCATCGTCGCGTGCGCGGTCACCGCAAAGACGACGAGGACGAGCAGGGCGCGCAGGTTTCCGCCACCGGCCAGCACCGTGAGTCGCGAGACGCAGCCCCCGGCCAGCACCATCCCGGCTCCGAAGAGCGCACCGCCGACGAGCGCGGACACGACCGGGAGGTCCGGGGCGAGGAACCGGTGCGCCTCGAACGAGACGAGGCCGGCGGCGACGGCCAGCCGGGTCCCGGCAATCGCCGTCGCAAGCCCCATCACCCACACGCCGAGGGCCGGGAGGCAGTCGCGCCATTCCCCGACGAGGCTCCGGCGCAGGCAGAACGCGCTGCGCTGCGCCAACCCTCCATAGAGGAACCCCAGCCCGAGACCGAGCAGAACGGAAGCCCCGAGCGGCGTCAGCTCCTCGAATCCCAGCGACTCGTACATGTCTTCACCGTCTCCTCCGGACCGCCCGGCCGGGCTTCGCCCGGCTCACCGGACGAACTCGGGTCGCCGTCAGCCGCGTCGTGGCGAGCGACGGCCGGCGAGGAAGGACTTTACCGAATGCGGGCCTCGAGGGTACCTCCAGGGTATTGAAGCGGGATCCGGTCATGGGAATTGGAGGCCGGATGACGTTTCGTAACTGCGATGGTTGCGGATGGAGCCAGCGCATGGGCCCCTGGTTGCGTGGGGCTCTCCCGTCCTCGCCGCTCATCGCGGCATTTTAGCGAACGGACGAACTATAATTCGCGGCGTAGCCGCGGCCCGTTCCTGTCGGACACATCGCCATGAATCGATTGGTCGCTTCAGCCGCCCTCGTGTTTGCCGGCCTCGCAGGGGCCCGGGAACCGGGCGCCATGATCGAGTGGCCGCATGTCGGCTCCGAGCCCGCGCATACCAAGTATTCCGCAGTGGACGAAGTCACGGCTGCGAACGTCGGCGAGCTGGAGATCGTGTGGACATGGGAGCCGGACGAGATGCCCCTCGAGGAGTACGGCACCCGTCCGGGGCCCTTCCAGGCAACGCCCATCATGGTCGACAACGTCCTGTACCTCTCCACCATGTACACCCGGGTGGCGGCCCTCGACGCGGAGACCGGCGCCCCACTTTGGACCTTCGATCCCAAGGTCTACGAAGGGGGACCCAAGGGGACGGGTCCGAGGGGGTTCAGGCACCGGGGCATCGCCTGGTGGAGCGACGGCGACGACGCGCGCATCTTCCTCAACAGCCGCGACCGGCTCTACGCGATCAATGCCGCGACCGGTGAGCCGGACCCGCGCTTCGGCGGGAGCGGGAGCGTTCTGCTGACCGAGGGCCACGGCCGTCCGGTGTCCCGCTTCGAGTTCGGCCAGACCTCGCCGCCGGTGGTGTTCGAGGACCTGGTGATCGTGGGCAGCCGCATTCCCGACCGGTTGCAGCGCAAGTTCGACCCGCCGGGAACCGTGCAGGCGTTCGACGCTCGCACGGGCGAGCGCCGCTGGGTCTTCTTCACCATCCCGCAATCGAGCGACGCCTTCGGCGCGGACACCTGGGAGGACGAGTCGTGGCGCTACACCGGCCACGCGAACGTCTGGGGGCTGATGTCTCTTGATGCCGAGCGCGGGTTGCTCTACGCGCCGACGAGCACCCCGAGCAGCGACTACTGGGGAGGGCGCCGGCTCGGGGCGAACCTCTTCGCCGAATCGCTGGTGTGCCTGGATGCGCGCACGGGCGAGCGGCGGTGGCACTTCCAGACCGTGCATCACGGGGTGTGGGACTACGACCTGGCCGCGGCGCCGAACCTCGCGACGATCACGGTGGGAGGGCGCGAAATCGACGCGGTGGCGCAAGTGTCCAAGAACGGCTTCACGTACGTGTTCGACCGGGTGACGGGCGAGCCGGTGTGGCCCATCGAAGAGCGCGCGGTCGACACGGCGACGGATGTGCCGGGCGAGGTGCTGCATCCGACGCAGCCGTTCCCGACGAAGCCGCCGCCGATCAGCGCGCAGGGCGTGTCGCTCGGGGACGCGAACGACCTCACACCGGAAATCCACGCGCTCGCGGTCGAGGAGATGAAGCGGTTCCGCCTCGGTCCGTTGTTCACCCCGCCGAGCCTTCAGGGGACGCTCCAGCGCCCGGGCGCGAGCGGTGGCGCGAACTGGGGCGGGGCGGCATTCGACCCCGAGACCGGGTGGCTGTTCGTGCGCACATCGGAAGATGCCGACACCAACCAGGTGTGCGTGAACGCGGGCGACGACCGGCAAGTCGACGTCGAGTACAGCAACAACTGTCCCTACGGGGCGACGGTTCTCATGTTTCGCGAAGCCGACGGTCCGGGTGCCGCGGAGACCCCGGAGAGCGGACTCGGCCCGATCCCGCTCGTCAAGCCGCCATACGCGCACCTGGTGGCGATCGACCTCAACGCGGGCGAGATCGCGTGGAAGGTGCCGTTCGGCGCGGGCAGCCCCGACGTCCGCGAACACCCGCTGCTCCGCGGCGTCGATCTGCCGGAACGGCTGGGCACGCGCGGCAACTCCGGCCCGATGGTGACCGGCGGCGGCCTCGTGTTCGTCGGTGGCGGGGCTCCGTACCTCTATGCGTTCGACAAGGCGACGGGGGCCGAGGTCTGGCGTGGCGCAACGACGTTCCGGGCCCACGCGAACCCGATGACCTACCGCGCGCGGTCGGGAAGGCAGTTCATCGTCATCGCGACGGGAGGAGGGTCCGACGCCGCGCTCGTCGCCTTCGCGCGCGCCAGGTAACCGGACTTGCGCACCTCGAACCGAGCCGCCGCCCGGGGTTGAAGGTCGAGGATCCGCATCAATCGAAGAAGTCGGTCCGCATTGCTCGTTGGCACGTCGGGACCGCCAGCCAGCGCGGCGGAAACGGGCGGTCAGTCGGGCCGCAGCATCTCGAACACGGTTTCGACCGAGGTGTAGTCCATGTAGCCGAGGCGGGCGATCGGCCGGTAGGCGGCCATGTCCACCATCCCCTCGCGGATGATCCGGTCGTCGATGTGGGTGCCGACGACCTGGCCGATCACCAGGTTGTTCTCGACCTTGGGATGGTCGCTCGGAAGCCGGAGACGGGTGAGGAAGCGGCATTCGAGGCTCACCGGCGCTTCCAGAATTCGCGGCGCCCTGACGTGCACCGATGGAGCCGGAGTGAGGCCCGCGAGGGCGAACTCGTCGACGGACGGGTCGACGTGCGCGGAGGTCTCGTTCATCGCGTCGCGCAGGTCGTACCCCGCGAGGTTGACGACGAACTCGTTGGTCTGCTCGATGTTGCGCAGGGTGTCCTTGCCGCCGCCATTCGGGCGCGGGTTGTTGGGCGCGAACACGATGGTCGGCGGCCGGTCCGCGCATGCGTTGAAGTAGCTGAACGGGGCGAGGTTCGGCACTCCGTCGACGTCCACGCTGCTCACCCAGGCGATGGGACGGGGCGCGACGAGGGCCTTGAACGGGTTGTGCCGAAGACCGTGCTTGCGTCGATCGTCGAAGAACATCGCTTGCCTCGGGTGGCTCGGGGGAGGCGCCGCACTATCGGGGCTCGGCCGCGTGCGGTCAACTCGGCCCGAGTCTTGCGCGGGGGGCGGTTCAGGGGTCGAGGAGCTCGGCGATCCTCTCGGGCGGTCGTCCGACCACCGCTCGGTCGCCGCGGCGCACCACGGGGCGCTGCATCAGGATCGGGTTGGCGGCGATCGCCGCGACCAGGTCGTCTTCGGAGGTGTCGGGCGCAGCAAGACCGAGCTCGCGGTACGGCGCCTCGCCGCTTCGAACGAGGTCGCGCGCGCTCATTCCGAGAGTGGCGAGAAGCTCGCGCAACGCCTCCGCGTCGAGCGGCGTCTCCAGGTACTCGACGACTTCCGGCTCGACCCCGCGATCATGGATGAGCGCAAGGGCGGCGCGCGACTTGCTGCACCGGGGGTTGTGATAGATGACGATCGAATCGGGCACGGCGACAACTCCGGCGGCGAGGGTTCGGATGCGGCCGGCGCGCGGCCCCGACCCCCTCTGACCGTCACCGGCGGCCTTCCCCACTTCGGGAGGCCGGGTCGAGACGCGGGACGGTCGCGGCGGGTTCCGGCTCGACGGCTGAGCGGGTCCGGCGCTCAGAAGCGGCGGGGCGCGAGGCCCGACTGGAACCAGGTCACGAAGCTCACGAAGTCGTAGACCGGGAGCCCGACCGCCTCCGCCACGTCCGCGGAGTACGGACACATGTTGGTGCACTCGAGCACGATGGCGCCGACTTCCGGGTGTTCCTCGACGAGGCCCCGCGCGCTGTCCACCACGTCCCGGCGCGCGAGGTCTACGTCGAGCTCCGCTTCGTCGTCCAGGATGACGCGCGTGAACTCCCGGCCATGGTCGGTGCCCGCGACCGGCGCGTCGAGGGGCGCACCGGAGAGGGCGAGGTGTCGCTCCGTGAGGGAGGCCTGCGAGATGGTGAGGATGCCGGCCCGCTTGTCGGGCGGCAGCAACGCATCGACGGCGGCCACCTGCATGAGCGATGACGTCGCGACCGGCACCCCGCAGGCGCGCGTGAGCTCCGCCTGTTGGAGGGCGAGGAAGCCGCAGCTCGTGGTAAGCCCGTCGGCGCCGATGCGAACGAGCTCCCGTCCCGCTTCGACGAAGGCGTCGAGCAGGCCGGTGCCGCCCTGGCGCACGACCCGGTCCGGAGAGGCATCGGCCACGATCCGGTAGAGCACGGGAAAGGGCCACGTCGCGGCGTTGCCGACATCGCCCGGAATGCGCGGGAAGCGGGTCTCCAGCATCAGGATCCCGACGCTCGCGCCGTATACCGACTTTCCGCCCCGTTTCACCGTCTTCACGAGCCCTCCCCCCCGGCCGGTTCCTCGTCCGTCTCGATTTCGGTGTCAAGGTCGTCGAGCGCCCGCTTCGCGACCCGGAACGCCTCGAGGCCGACCGGCATGCCGCAATAGAGGGCAGCCTGCAGCAGCACCTCCCGGATCTCGTCCCGGCTCGCGCCGTTTCGCACCGCCCCCGCGACGTGCGCCCCGAGCTCGTCGAGCTTTCCCTGCGCGGCGAGGTACGCGATGCTGAGGAAGCTCCGGGTCTTGAGGGGAAGGCCGGGTCGCGACCATACCTCGCCCCAGCCGAACTCCACCGCGATCTGCTGGATGGGAAGCAGGAACGGATCGTCCTGCGCCCGGGCGAGCGAGCGCTCGACGTGCTCGCGGCCGAGCACCTCCCGGCGAAGCGCGAGCCCCCGTTCGAAGCGGTCGTTCCTCTCGAATCGCGAATCCGTCATGTTCCCGTTCCTCGCGGAGCACGCCATCGTCGGATCGTAACCGTGAATGCCGTCCGCCACCGCCTCCGTTGTCTCGACTGCCCTCTTTCCGGCGTTCCCTCCTCGCGGACGTCCGCGAAGTGCGCGGCCACTCGCCCCGCCGAGCTTGCGGTGGTGGGGCTTGCCGGCGTCCGCCCGTTCGCGCACCATCGTCCGCGGTCCCGATCCGGAATAGCGGCCTGCATGGACCTCGATTACCAGCCCGACGCCCCGCGCGCGCTCGACGGCGTGCGGGTGCTCGACATCTCCCGCCTCGTGGCGGGGAACGCGAGTACCCACGTGCTCGCAGACCACGGCGCCGAGGTCGTCAAGATCGAGGACCCGGCTCGCGGCGACGCGCTCCGGGAATGGACCTCGGCCGGAGTTGCGTGCTCGTGGAAGGTCTATGCGCGCAACAAGAAGAGCGTCGCGCTCGATCTCCGAAGCGAAGCCGGGCGCAAGGCGCTGCTCGACCTCGTGCCGAGCGCCCGGGTGCTGGTCGAGAACTTCCGGGCCGGCGCGCTCGAGCGCATGGGGCTCGGCCCGGACACCCTGCTTGCCCGCAACCCCGATCTGATCGTCGTTCGCGTGAGCGGCTACGGTCAGACCGGACCCTACGCCGGCAAGCCCGGATTCGGTACGCTCGTCGAAGCGATGTCCGGCTTTGCGTACAAGAACGGCTTTCCCGACAAGCCACCGGCCCTCCCGCCGCTCGCGCTCGCCGACATGGTGGCGGGGCTCTACGGCGCGTTCGGGGTCATGGTGGCGCTCCGGGAAATCGAGCTCAAGGGCGGCGGAGGCCAGGTGATCGACCTCTCGCTGCTGGAGCCGCTCGTCTCGATCCTCGGCCCCGACGCCGCAATCCACAGCGCGACCGGCGAGGCGCCCGTGCGGGTCGGAAACGCGTCCAACACCACCTCGCCGCGCAACGCCTACCGGACGAGGGACGGCGAGTGGATCGCCATGAGCGGCTCCATGCAGTCGATGGCGATGCGCATCTTCCGGGCCATCGGCCGGGCCGACATGTGCGACGATCCGCGTTACGCCACCCCTCCGGCGCGTTCCGCGCACCGCGAGGAGGTCGACGCGATCGTCGGCGGCTTCATCGCCGGGCGCACCCTCGCCGAGGCGATGGAGGTCTTCGACCGGGAGGAGGTGACGGCGGGGCCGATCTACTCCGCCGCGCAACTGAAGGAAGACCCCCACGCGCGCGAGCGCGGGGTCCTGGTCAACCTTCCCGACCACGAGCTCGGGCGGCTGCCGATGCACAACGTCATCCCGCGCCTCTCGCGAACCCCGGGCGCGATCCGGACTCCCGCGCCCGCGCTCGGCGCGCACAACGAAGAGGTCCTCGGCAGTCTCGGCCCGGACCGCGCGCAGCTCGAGGAGGAGGGTGCGAAATGAGTCTTCCCGTCTGGCGGTCGCAGCTCTTCATTCCGGCGACGGCGGAGCGGTTCATCGCCAAGGGGCCGGAGGTCGGGGCGGACGCGCTGATCCTCGACCTCGAGGACTCGGTGGCGGCGAACGCCAAGGCGTCCGCCCGGGCGGCGGCCCCCGACATCGTGCGCGGATTCGCGGCCCGCGGCATCGACACCCTGGTGCGCATCAACCGGCCCTGGCGGCTCGCGGTGCGCGACCTCGAGGCGGTCGTCGGACCCCAGCTCACCGCGCTCCTTTGCCCGATGGTGGACAGCGCGGAGCATGTCGTCGCGCTCGCCGAGACGGTTGCGGAGCTCGAGGCCGAACGCGGCATTCCGGCCGGCCGGATCCGGCTGGTCCTCGCGGTCGAGACCGCGAAGGGCTATCTCAACCTGCGCGCAATCGCCCATGCCGACCCGCGCACCGTTGCGCTCTCGCTCGGGTCGGAGGACTTCGGTCTCTCCATGGGCATGACCCCCGACGAGGAGACCCTCTTCGGCCCGAAGCAGCAGTTGGTGGCCTGCGCGAACGAGGCGGGGCTCCTGCCGATGGGTTTCGTCGGGTCGATCGCCGAGTTCCGCGACGTCGAGCGTTTTCGACGCATCGTCCGGCGCTCGAAGAAGATGGGCCTTCGCGGAGCCACCTGCATCCACCCGAACCAGGTTCGGGTCTGCAACGAGGAGTTCGGACCGAGCGAGGCGGAGCTCGAGGAGGCGCGCCGCATCGTCGCCGCCTATGACGAGGCGCTGGCTCGAGGCGACGGCGCGATTTCCGTGGACGGCAGGATGGTGGACGTGCCGGTCGCCGAGCGCGCGCGAGTGGTGCTGCGCGTCGCCGAAGCCCTGGCCGCCCGCCAGGCCCGCTGACCCTCGCCGACCGTCCCGCGCCCGGTTGCCGCCGGCCCGATCTGGTGGCGCCGCCGGGCATGGGGCAGAATCGCCCGACTGACGAATGAGGGGAGCGGGAGGGTTCATGAGCACGAGCTTCATCGTCGTCGCCAAGCGCGACTGTCCGACCTGCGAGCTCGTGCAGCCGGTGCTCCGCGAGATCGCCGCGAGCGGCGCGGGGCTCACCGTCTACACCCAGGACGACCCGACGTTTCCGGACGGCCTCGATGCCGTGGACGACCGCGCCCTCGAGCATTCGTGGCGCCTCGACATCGAGACGGTGCCGACCCTGATACGCCTCGATGGCGGCACGGAGGCCGAGCGCACCGTCGGCTGGGACCGGACCGAGTGGGAGCGGGTGACGGACCTCGGCTCGCTCGGCCCGGATCTCCCCGCCTTCCGGCCGGGCTGCGGCTCGAAGAGCGTCGACCCCGGCATGGAGGAGATTCTCGAGGTCGCGTTCGGCTCGCCGCCTCTCGCGGCCCGCGCCATCGAGGTGGCTTCCCCGGAGGACGAGCACGAGCTCTGCTTCGCGCGGGGCTGGAGCGACGGACTGCCGGTGGTGCCACCGACCCCGGTCCGGGTGCTTCGCATGCTGAAGGGCACGACCCGCGACCCGCAGGAGGTCATCGGCGCGATTCCCCCCGACAACGCCCCGTGCACGGTCGAGAAGGTCGCGATCAACGCGGTCCTCTCCGGCTGCAAGCCGGAGTACCTGCCGGTCGTCCTCGCGGCCGTGGAAGCGGCCCTCGATCCCGCGTTCGCGATGCACGGCCTTCTCTGCACCACGTATTTCTCGAGCCCGATGGTGATCGTGAACGGCCCTGTCGCGCGCCGCATCGGCATGAACTCGGGGGTGAACGCCCTCGGCCAGGGCAACCGGGCGAACGCGAGCATCGGCCGTGCCCTTCAGCTTCTCATCCGCAACGTCGGGGGCGGGGTGCCGGGGGGGATCGACCGCGCGACCCTCGGCTGGCCGGGCAAGTACACCCTTTGCTTCGCGGAGGACGAATCGGATCCGGACTGGCCGCCCCTGAGCGTCGAGCGCGGCCTCGCGCCGGGCACCTCCGCGGTCACCCTCTTTGGCGGCGGGGGCCTGAGCCCGAACATGGACGAGGGATCGCGCACCCCCGAGTCGCTCGCCCGCTCCCTCGCGTTGACCCTCAACTCGGTCGGGCACCCGAAGCTCGTGAAGAGCTTCGACGCCTTCCTCGTCCTCTCCCCCGAGCACTGGCGGATCTTCAAGGAAGGGGGCTGGGACAAGGCCCGGATCAAGGCCGGGCTCGAGGCCGCGACGGCGCGCCCCGGAACGGAGCTCGTGCGCGGCGCCGGTGGGGTCGACGCGGGCGTGCGGTCCGAGCTCGTCGAGGAATCGATGACCAAGTTCCGCGACGGAGGACTGAACATCGTCCGCGCCGGTGGCGAGGCGGGCCTCATGAGCGCCGTCATCGGGGGATGGGCGGCGAGCGGCGCCCGCGGAACCGTCCCCGTCACCCGGGAGATCGGGCGCTGATCGGCCCGGCAACCCTTTTTCCCGCGCCGCGCCGCGCCGCGCCGCGCACGCACGCACGAACGTGCTTCCGAGGCGCCCGCGAATCCAGGACCCGGCAGAACCCCCACGGAGGAAACGACACGATGAACGAAGGCATCCGGCTGCTCGACCCGACCGCGGAGACTTCTGCGGTCCGGCGCGAGCGACGTCCACCCCCACCGTCCCTCGACGGCCTCACCCTGGGGCTGCTCGACATCGGCAAGGCCCGCGGCAGCACCTTCCTCGATCGGATCGAGTCGCACTTCGCCGATCGCGGCCTCACCGTGAAGCGCTACGCCAAGCCCACCAACGCCCGCACTGCGCCGGTCGACCTCGCGCAGACCATCGCCGAGGAGGTCGATGTCGTCGTCGACGCGTTGTCCGATTGAGGGTCGTGCACATCGTGCAGTTTGCATGACATGCTCGACCTCGATGAGCGCGGCATCCCCGGCGTCATGATCGCGACCACCGCGTTTCAGGAGGCCGCGGCCGCGCAGTCCGCTTCCCTCGGCTACGAGCCCGCGATCGTGTGGGTCCCCCACCCGATCCAGAACCGCACGGACGAGGAGCTCCTGGCCATCGCGGACGAAGCGATGGGAGAAATCGTGGAGAAGCTCACTCCGGCCCCCGCCTGAAGCTCGGGATCATGAGCCGGCAAGGCAGCTCGACGATGCCGGCGTTCGGCCGGGCGGGAGGGGGGTCGTGACCGTACGGGTGCCGATGAGCGTCATCGGCGGATTCCTCGGAGCGGGGAAGACCACGCTCCTCAACCGCGTCCTCGCCGGCCGCCACGGGGTCCGCTACGCGGTGCTGGTCAACGACTTCGGCGAAATCAACGTCGATGGCGACCTCGTGGCCGCCCATGGCGGCGACACGGTCACGTTCGCGAACGGATGTGTCTGCTGCACCATGGGCGACGACCTCGTGGGCGCGCTCGACCGCCTGCTGGACGGTGGCCGTCCCCCGGACCAGGTCCTCGTCGAAGCGAGCGGGGTCGCGGACCCGTCCGCGATTGCGGACGTCGCGACCCTGCACCCCGGTCTCGCGCGCGATCTCGTCGTCGTCCTCACCGACGCGGAGACGGTCCGTTCCCGCCACGAGGACGAACGGCTCCGGGACACCGTCGACCGCCAGCTCGCCGCCGCCGACCTCCTTGTCCTCAACAAGTGCGACCGGGTCACGGACGGGGAGCGCGAGACGGCCGAGGCGTGGCTGCGCGATCGCTCCGGCGCCCCGGTCATCCGCACGACGAGCGCGGACATCCCGATGGAGCTCCTGGCCGCGGCCCCGGTCGACCCTCCCGCCCGGTCCGCGCCCGAGGGTGCTCCCGACCACTACCACCAGTTCCGTTCCCGCTTCGTGCCTTGCCCGGACCCGATCGACCCGGACCGCCTGCGCACCGCCTGCGAGGCGCTGGCGCCCCGGCTGCTCCGCGCCAAGGGGTTCGTCATTGTGCACAAACCGGGGCCGGGCCCGGATCCCGAGCCGGAGTGGATGGTCGTTCAGGTGAGCGGGAGGGCCGTCGAGGTAGCGCCCTGGACTCCTCCTGCCGATCGGGCGTCCCCGTCCCCCGGCGTGGTCTTCATCGGACTCGACGAGCTTCCTCCCACGGAGGAGCTCCGCGCCGCAGTGGACCGGGCGTCGGCTCCGAACCCGCCCGGACATACCTGACCCCGCGGCCGCCGCGAGCCGCTTCCCGACCGGTTCGTGCCGTTAGTTCCGGAACGCCTGCAGTCCGGAACGGCGGGTCGAGACCCCGACCTGGGCCGGTCCGCGGCCTTCGGCCCGCGAATCGACGCACCCGGCTCGCGGGAAGCCGGGGCCTGGCTCCGATTCCGGATGGTCTTCCCGCGTTCCGGCGGGCGGCGCCGAGGCGCGGCCTCCCTCAGCCCGCTCCGATCTCGGAATTGGGGAAGACGCGCCCGCCGACGACGGTGCCCCACACCGGGACGTCGCGAAGCTTCGCCGGGTCCACGGCCAGCGGATCGTCCTCGAGAATCGCGAAGTCCGCCCGCTTGCCGCACTCGATCGAGCCGATCTCCGTGTCCAGCTTGAGGGTGAACGCGGCGCCGATGGTGACCGCGTGGAGCGCGTCCGCCACGCTCACCCGCTCCCCGGTGCCGAGCACCCGCCCCGTCGAAGTCTGTCGGTTCACCGCGCACCACGCCGTGAACAGGGGCGCGAGGTGGGTCACCGGGGCATCGGAGTGGATCGAGTACGCGACCCCGAGACGCTGCGCGCTCCCCGCCGCGTCCATGCGCTCCGCCCGCTCCGGGCCCATCGTCAGCGCGTAGTGCTGGTCGCCCCAGTAGTAGAGGTGGTTGGCGAAGAGGTTCGCGCAGATCCCGAGTCGCGCCATGCGCCGGAAGTGGGCGTCGTGGGCCATCTGGCAGTGCTGGAGGGTGAAGCGGGCGTCCGGATCGGGAGCGCCCTTCAGCACCGTCTCGATGGCGTCGATCGCCGCCTCCGTCGCCTGGTCGCCGTTGGTGTGGATATGCACCTGGAGCCCCGCCCGGTGGTACGTCCCGAGAATGTTCGGCATCTCGTCGGGGTCGATGTACCACAGGCCGTTCTCGGCCCCGTTGTAGTAGCCGGGGTGCTTGAGCCGGGCGGTGAACCCCTGGATCGAGCCGTCGAACACCAGCTTGACGAGCCCGTAGCGAAGTCGCTCGTTGCCGCGTGGAATCAGCGACCTGACCCATTCGACCCCGTCGGCCGCGGGGCGCGACATGCCGATGAACGCGGGCACGATGCGAAGCGGGTAGCCGTCGTCGGAGGTGGCCGCGATCTGGCCCGCCACGGTCTCCTCGGGCAGGTCGTTGGCGAGGTCCGTCGCGGTGGTGACCCCCGCGATCTGCGCCGAGCGGGCGAAGCGCCACAGCCCGCGCGGATCGCCGAAGGCGATGCCCCGGTCGCGTCCCGCCGCCCGGTAGAGCATCGACCGCAGCACCGGACCCTGGAGCTCGCCGGTCGGCTCCCCGCCCGCATCCTTCATCACCCCCATCACGTTGGTGTCCCGGCTGACGCCGGCCCGCCGCATGAGCTCGTGGTTCGCGTTGATGATGTGGCCGCTCTGGTGCAGCACGAGGACCGGGCGCGTGGTCGACACCCGGTCGAGGTCGGAGGCGACCATTCGCCGTCCGCCGAAGAAGAGGGGGTCGAGACCCCAGGCCAGCAGCGGCTCGTCAGGATCGGCGATCGCCCGCTCCGCCTCCTGCAGCCGTCCGACCACCTCGTCGATGGACGCGAGCCCGGGGTGGACGACCCGGTCCGGGTCCGTCCGGTCATAGAAGCCGACGTAGGTCTCGTCCCAGCCGCTCCCTTCGCGGCTGTGGCAGTGGCCCTCCACCAGACCCGGCATGATGACCTTGTCCGCGAAGCGGTCGTCGACCTCGTGCGGACCCCAGCCCGCGAGCTCCTCGAGGGTGCCGGCGCCGAGGATCCAGCCGTCGCGGACCGCGACGTGGCTCACCACCGGGCGGCGGACGTTCATGGTGATGATCTTGCGCGCGGGATAGATGGTGTACATGGTGAGGTCCGTCAGTAAGAAATGGAGGCGGTCGCCGGAAACCGGGGGTCGGACCCGGTTTCAGCGTGTGGGAAGGATCGCGGGCATGGGCATGACGGTCAGTGGGTGCGGGTGGCGTCCGCGCCGATCGGTTCCCCCGCGCGGTGGCAGGCGACCCGGTGGTCCGGTTCGTGGGCGACGAGCGGCGGGGTCTCGCTGCGGCAGCGCTCGATCGCGATCGGGCACCGCGACGCGAAGCGGCAGCCCTGCGGCGGATCGATCGGGCTCGGCGGGTCGCCGGTGATGAGGATCCGTCCGGCGCGCGAATCAAGGGTGGGATCGGCGGACGGCACCGAGGAGAGGAGCGCTCTCGTGTACGGGTGCAGCGGCCGGGTGAAGAGCCGCACCCGCGACGCCTGCTCCACGATGCGCCCGGTGTACATCACCGCCACCTCGTTGCACATGTGCTGGACCACCCCGAGGTCGTGCGAGATGAAGAGGTAGGTGAGCCCGTGCTCGCGCTGCAGGCGCCGGAGGAGGTTCAGGATCTGGGCCTGCACGGCCACGTCGAGGGCCGACACCGGCTCGTCGCAGATGACGAGCTTCGGCCGCGAGGCAATCGCCCGGGCGACGCCGAGGCGTTGGCGCTGGCCCCCGGAGAACTGATGGGGAAAGAGGCGCTCCTGCTCGGGGCGCAGGCCCACGTCGCGGAAGAGCTCCGCGACGCGGCTCGCCCGCTCGGCCGGCGAGTCGATCCCCAGCCGGTCGAGGGGCTCGCGCACGACGTCGCGCGCCCGCAGGCGCGGATTGAGCGACGAGTACGGGTCCTGGAAGATGAACTGGACGTTGCGGCGCTGCTGGCGTAGCGCCTCGCCTTCGAGGGAGAGGACGTCGACCCCGTCGATCTCCACGTGGCCCCGGCGGGCCGGGATGAGCCGCGCCGCGGCAAGCGCGGTGGTGGACTTGCCGGAGCCCGACTCCCCGACCAGGCCGAGGGTCCGCCCGGGGGCGATCTCGAACGAGACCCCGTCGACCGCGTAGAGCTGCGAGGGCTTGGCGAAGAGACCCTCGCGCTTGACCGAGAAGCGGACCTCGAGGTCGCGAACCTTGAGGACCGGACGTCCGGAGGCCGACACGGCGCTCATGCCGGGCCGGCTTCGGGATGCCAGCAGGCCGCCTTGTGCCACCCTCCGCTCCCGCGCAGGAGGGGCTGCTCGCTCCGGCATCGGTCGCTCACCCGCGGGCAGCGGGGCGCGAAGAGGCAGCGCTCCTGCCCGAACTCCGCGAGCGAGGGCACGATGCCGGGGATCTCCAGAAGGTCCTCCGGCTCGTCGGACACCTCCGCATGGAGGTGCGGCACGCTCGCGATGAGTCCCCGGGTATAGGGATGGTGCGGCTCGCTCAGGATATCGCGCACCGGGCCTTCCTCGACCATGCGGCCCGCGTACATGACCACCACCCGCTCGGTCATCTCCGCCACCACTCCCATGTCGTGGGTGATGAGGATGATGGCGGTCCCCGTCTCCTCGCGAAGCGCCTGCAGCAGATCGAAGATCTGCGCCTGCACGGTGACGTCGAGGGCGGTGGTCGGCTCGTCGGCGATGAGGATGCGGGGCCGGCACGCGAGCGCGATCGCAATCATCACCCGCTGGCGCATGCCGCCCGAGAGCTGGTGCGGGTAGTCGTGAGCCCGCCGGCCCGGGAGGGGGATGCTCACCGAGTCGAGCAGCTCGACGGCCCGCTCCCAGGCGGCGCGGCGCCCGAGGTCCTGGTGGCGGCGAAGCACTTCCGCGATCTGCTCCCCGATGGTGTAGACCGGGTTGAGGGAGGTCATGGGCTCCTGGAAGATCATCGAGATCGAATTGCCCCGGATGTCTCGCAGATGCGCGTCGGAGGCCCGGGTGAGATCTTCGTCCGCGAACAGGATGGATCCCCCCGCGAACCGTCCGGGCGGCGAGGGGACGAGCCCCATGATGGCGAGCGCGGTCATGGACTTGCCGCATCCGGACTCCCCCACGAGTCCGAGGGTGGCGCCCGCGTCGAGGTCGATGGAGAGGCGATCGAGCACCGGCACCGTGCCGTCGCGGGTGGCGAACTCGACGGTGAGGTCGCGCAGGCTGAGGAGCGGCCCGGAGTGCGGCTCGCTCATCGCTCGCGAAGCTTCGGGTTGAGCGCGTCGTTGAGGCCGTCGCCCACCAGGCTGATCGCGAGCACGGTGACGAAGATGAAGAATCCCGGGAGCGCGACCGTCCAGCCCGCGTCCAGGATGTAGGGTCGGTTGGACCCGATGATCTGCCCCCAGCTCACCACGTTGGGGTCGCTCAGGCCCAGGAACGAGAGCCCCGCCTCGAAGAGGATCGCGCTCCCCACCATGAGCGCGGCCTGGACCACGATCGGAGGAAGGGCGTTCGGCAGGATCACGATCAGCATGAGCCCGAGGTCCCGGGCTCCGGACGAACGCGAGGAGGTGACGTATTCCATCTCCCGGAGACGCAGGAACTCCGAGCGCGTGACCCGGGCGACGGCGGTCCAGCTCACGATCCCGATCGCGAAGGTGACCATCGCGAGCGACGCTCCGAAGAGGGCCACCAGCACCATCGAGAAGAGCAGGGTCGGCAACACCTGGAAGAATTCGGTGATGCGCATGAGCGCCTCTTCCACCCAGCCCCGGTAGTACCCCGAGAGCGCCCCGATGGAGACCCCGATGAAGACGGAGAGCAACGCGGCGGAGAGTCCGACCGCGAGGGTCACCCGCCCGCCGTTGACGACACCTGCGAAGAGGTCGCGCCCGAGGTAGTCGGTCCCGAAGACGAAGCCATCCGCGCCGGGCTCGGAGAACGGGGCCCACACCATCTCGTACGGGTCGACGGTGTAGACGTACGGCCCGACGAGGGACCCCACGACGATGATCGCGAGGGTGACGAGCCCGGCCACCGCGGTGTGGTTGCGGAAGAACATCCCCGCCGCTTCGGCGAGGGGGTGTCGGGCCTTCGCGACTTCGAGCCGGTCGCCGTCGAGCACCGCCGCGGAATCGGTGGCCATCGTGCTAACCCCGGTGCCCGATCCGGATGCGGGGATCGATAAGGCTGTAGACGAGGTCGGTCACGAGGTTCGCGACGATCACCACGAGCGACGAGAAGAACAGGATCCCGAGCACCATCGGGGCGTCGCGGGCGGTGATCGACTGGAAGGCGAGGGTGCCGAGCCCCGGCCAACTGAAGACCGTCTCGACCAGCACTGCGCCGGACACGATACCGGAGAACTGGAGCCCCGCGAGGGTCACCACCGGGCCGAGGGCATTCCGGAGGGCGTGCTTGTAGACGACCTGGAACTCCGAGAGCCCCTTCGCCTGGGCGGTGCGCACGTAATCCGTGCCAAGGACGTCCAGCATGCTCGCGCGGGCGAGCCGGCTGTAGAGGGCGAGGAAGATCGACGCCAGGGTCACCATCGGGAGGAAGAGGTGGTAGAGCACGTCGAGGGTCTTCACGAACCACCCGCCCTCGACGGTGACGTCGATCATGCCGGCTACCGGGAAGACGGGAAAGATCGAGCAGAAGAGGATGATGAGCATGATGCCGGTCCAGAAGACCGGGGCCGAGAATCCGAGGAGCGCGAAGATGGTGACCCCGTGGCTCAGCAACCCGTTCGGATGGCGCGCAGCGATGACCCCGAGGACGGTCCCGAGCATGATCGCGAGCACCTGCGCGCTCAGGACGAGGAGCAGGGTCGCGGGGAGCCGCTCGAGGAGGAGCTCCGTCACCGGCTGATTGAAGAAGAACGAGTAGCCGAGGTCCCCCCGCGCGAGCTTGCCGACGTAGGCGAGGAGCTGCTCGTGGAAGGGGCGGTCCAGGCCGTAGTCGCGCCGGATCTGGGCCATCACCTCCGCGTCGGCGCCCCCCATGTCGCCCGCGATGGTGTCCGCGACGTCCCCCGGCGCGTTGTGGATCAGGGTGAAGTTGAGGACGAGGACGGCGAGGAGGAGGGCAAGCCCGTTGCCTCCGCGCCGCACGAGAAGGGTGAGGACACTCATGGCGCTCGCTCGCGGAATGCCCGATCAGCTTGCCACAATATTTCCCCGATGTTCGTCGCGAGGGAATCCGGCGCGAGATTGCGAGCGAGTCGGCGTACGCGGCAGGACATCGGGGAAATGTTGCGGCCTGGCGGCGCCCCCGGACGGGAGCACCGCCGCGACCGCCCGCCGCGCGAGGCGGCGGGCGGATCGTGCCGCGATCGGATCACTCGGGCCGGACGTAGATCTCGTCGAGCGGCGAGGAGGTGCCCCAGATGGTCTTCGGCGGGTTGCCGATGCGCTTGCTGTAGACCGTGTGGTAGGGCAGCGTGTGCACCCAGTAGACGGGCAGCTCGTCTGCGAGCAGCTTCTGGACGTCGGAGTAGATCGCCCTGCGCTTCTCGGCGTCGAGCTCCCTTCCGCCGAGGTCCAGCATCTCGTCGACCTTGGGGTTGGCATAGCCCTGGGTGTTCGACCAGATGACCCCCTTCTTGATGTTGGTGCTGAGATAGGTGCGGTGCACCCCGATCACGGGGTCGCCCCAGTTGAACACCACGTCCCAGGTGAGGTCGAACTCGTGGTTGGAGACGCGCTTTGCCCAGGACGGGAAGTCCGGGGAGGCCCGCACCGTCATGTCGATGCCGATCTTCTTGAGCTGTGGCTTGAGGTACTCCGCGTGCGGACGGGTGAATGCGCTCCCGAAGTCGACGGTGAGCGGGAAGCGCATGCCGTCGGCCCCGCGCTCGTAGCCCGCCTCGTCGAGGAGCTGGTTCGCCTTGTCGATGTCGAGGTCGTAGGGCTCGACGTCCGGCTCGTAGAAGATGCTCCCGGGGTGGAAGCCGGTCCGCGCCTCGGTGGGGGCGCCGAGGAGCAGCGCGTTGATGATGAAGTTCCGGTCGACGGCGTAGGCGATCGCCCTGCGCACGGCCGGATCGCTGGTCGGTTCCCGCTGGTGGTTGAAGGCGAGCCACACGAGCGGTCCGATGGCCGCGTACCCCTGGTCGGTCACGACCAGTTGGTCGTTCTCCTTCATGCGGGCGAGCTCGCGGGGATTCGCCTCGAAGGTTGCGAGCAGCGTCTCTCCCTTCTCCACCGCGATGGTGCGCGACGACGGGTCCTTGATGATCCGCATGATGATCCGGTCGACGTAAGGCCGCCCCTCGATGAAGAAATTCTCGTTGCGCTCGAGGATGATGTGCTGATCGCGCTTGAACTCGACGAATTTGAACGGGCCGGACCCCACCACGTCTTCGGAATTGCGCGGGTGGCTCTTCGGGTCCTGGCCGTCGCCGTAGATGTGCTCCGGAATGATGGACAGGAGCTGCGAGGACATCGCGAGGAGCAGGGCCGGATGCGGCTTCGAGAGCTTGATGACGGCGGTGAGGTCGTCCGGCGTCTCCACGCTCTCGACCGGCGCCATCATCGTCTTGAATGGATGGTTTGCCTTCACCGTCATGATCGAGAAGGCGACGTCGCTCGAGGTGATCGGATGGCCGTCGTGAAAGGTGGCGCCTTCGACCAGCTTGAGGGTCACGGTGAGGCCGTCGTCGGAGATGTCCCACTCGCGCGCGAGATAGGGGTGCGGGTTCCAGTTCTCGTCGAAGCGAAGCGGGGTGGCGAAAAGCTGAGCCCCCGGCTGTCCGGTCCAGATCCCGGACTGCACCGCCGGGTTGAGGTGGCGCGGCGTGCCGCCCATCGACCAGATGAGGGTGCCGCCGCGGGTCGGCTCCTCGGCGGATACCGAGGATGCGGCGACCGCAAGCATGGCGATCGCCGCGTATCGAAAGGTCTTCCGTATCGGTCTCATGAGATTTCCTCCTGGCAATGCGGGACTTCGTCTCGGAAGAGGGGCGGGAGCGATCCGGCCCATGATTCGGAGTATTTCACACTTCGCTTGCAGTCGATCCACCGGAATCGCCCGCGTTGCCCGCGCATTCCGCCCCGGCCATTCGGCACCAGGGAGTATCCGCATTAACGTTGCGTGTCTTCAGGCACGCGTGCGTCGGAATCGGTCTCGAATCCGACGCGATGGACGAGGAATGTGCGCGCTCGAAACCGGCTATGGCATCGCGATGCGGCGCCCGGCGCCGTCCGGGGTGCCGAGGGGTGCCTGGGCGGCGGCGATCGCCGCGAGACGCGCCGCGATTTCCGGCGCGGCGGGGGCGGCCCGTCCGGCCGCGGTGTCCACGTGCAGCAGCATGTGCTCCGCGGTCGCGAGCTCGGCGCCGCGCCGGGGTTCCGCCCCCTCCTCGCGTGGTCCCCCGCCCGTGTCGTGAAACATGCGATGGAAGAGTTGCACGCGCTTCTCGTCGCTCCCGAGGACCTGCGTCGTCACCGTGACAGATTCGCCCCCCGCCACCTCCCGGAGGTGCCGGATGTGGGTCTCGACGGTGTAGAAGCTCCGCCCGGTCGCCATGTACCCGTCGTCCGCCCCCGCGAAGCGCAGCAGCGCGTCCGTGGCGTCCCCGAACACCTGGAGGTAGCGGCTCTCGGTCATGTGGTTGTTGAAGTCCACCCACTCCGGATCGACCCGCGCCGCATGGAGCGCGAGAGGCCGGGCGAGGTCGTGGTTCTTCGAGCGCGCCGCGCGGTGGGCGCGGGAGAAGAGCTTCGCTTCCCAGGCGCGAAGGGTCGCCCCGGCACCGTGGTCGTGGACGCGAAGTCCCTGCATCACCGAGACGAGGCAGTCGTCCCGGAGCCGGACGAGCTCACGGATGGTGCGTCCGGCCGCCTGCGCGTCCGATTGCGTCGTGATCCGGGCCGCGAGGTCTTCCGTCAGCTCCGGACCCTGGAGATGCGACCAGGGGAGCGCGAGGGTCGGGGCGAACTGCTCGAGGAAGTGCTGCATGCCGGCCTCGCCGCCGGCGAGGCGGTAGAGAAGGAACGTGCCCATGACGCTCCACCGGAGCCCCGGGCCGAAGGCGATCGCCTCGTCGATCTGCTCCGCGGTCGCAACCCCGTCGCGAACGAGGTGCAGGGCTTCGCGCCAGAGCGCCTCCATGAGCCGGTCGGCGATGAAGGCGTCGGTCTCCGCCTCGAGCACCAGGGGGTGCATGCCGACGGCGCGGTAGACGGCGGCGGCCCGATCCCGGGCTTCGGACGAAGTCGCGTCCCCGCCGACCACCTCCACGAGGGGCAGCAGGTAGACCGGGTTGAAGGGATGGCCCACCAGAACCCGCTCCGGCGCGGTGCAGTCGGCCTGGAGGCGGCTCGGAAGGAGGCCCGAGGTCGACGAGGCGATGACCGCTTCGGGAGGAGCCGCCCGGCTCGCCGCCGCCAGCAGGGCGCGTTTCACCTCCTCGCGTTCGGGCGCGCTCTCCTGGACGAAGCCGGCGCCGGCCACCGCTTCGTCGACGTCCGCCGCGAACTCGATTCGCCCCGGCGGCGCCGGAGGAGCGAGAGTGAGCCGGGCGCAGGCGCGCTTCGCGTCCTCCAGCGCCCCGGCGACGCGTTCGGGCGCGCGCGGGTCGGGGTCGTGGATGCGGACGTCGATGCCGTTCACCGCGAACCGCGCCGCCCATCCGGCGCCGATGACGCCGGTCCCGACAAGGGCGACCCGCCGAACCTCCACCGTGTCGCCTCCCTCGCGCTCGATGCCGAAACCCATGGACGTCCGGCCGGTCACGCAAGCTGATCGGGGTCGACGACGTAGTCCGCCATTCCTTCCTTGAGCTCCTCGGTGAGCGGGGTGGACTTTCGCGTCTCGAGGTCGAAGTAGACCATCACGATCTCGGTCGTCGCCGCGAGGTCGCCGGTCTCCGTGTTGGTCATCCGATGGCGAATGTTGAGCGATTTCGTGCCGATGCGGGTGATCGCGCTCTCGATCCGGACCAGGCTCCCGGGCGACTGCTCCCGGATGAAGCGTATGGTGTGCTGCGCATCGACCAGGGTGGCGCCCTGCTCGTGCATGTCGTGCGATCCGAATCCGAGCATGGACAGGAAGTGGAACGCGCCGATGTCGAACATGCCGACGTAGTGCTGAACGTTCATGTGTCCGAGGTGGTCGCAGTGCCAGGGATACACCACCGCACGTCCGGTCTCCGTCCATCCGCTCATCGTTTCTCTCTCCGTGCAGGGCATTCGTACCGCGCCGGGAATATCCCGGGTACGCCGATCGCGATCCTCGCAGATGCGATGCGGCTCCGTCGAAGCGCCGGGTCGCTCGCGGGCCGGAGCCGGATGGTTCGACCCGGAACCGAGCGCGGTCGCCGGCCTTGATCGTCGCGGGCGGCCCCTTTACGGTGCCTGGAGGCAGGGCACCGAGGCCATGCCGGAGGAATTTCGATGTCCTTGCCCATGCCCGCCGCCGGCGGCCGGCCGTTCGCGGCGGCGGTCGCCCTCGGCCGCGACTGGCGCGCGCTCTCGGCCGAGATCGGCACCCGGCTCGCGGGCGCCGACGGGCGGCTCGGCATTCTCTATGCCGCCGAAGCGCTCGCGCCGCATCTCGACGAGCTCTCCGAAGCGTTGCGGCGTCGCACCGGCGTGCCGGACTGGGTAGCGGCCGTCGGCTACGGCGTGATCGCATCCGGCGAAGAGCACTACGGCGAACCGGGGGCGGCCGCGCTCGTGGTCGACCTGCCGGAGGATGGCTATCGGCTCTTCGCGGGGGGGCGCGACGCGGGCTCCGGCCTCGCCGCCGAGGAGCGGGACTGGCTCGCGTCGGCCGGCATGCCGCTCGCGCTCGCCCACGTCGATCCGCGCCACCCGGACGCGGCGAGCGCGGTGGAGCACCTCGCGGCCGGCACGGGCGGCTTCCTGGTGGGAGGCCTCACCGCCGCGGCCGGGGACGCCCCGCACCGCGCGGGCGGCGCCACCGGATGCCTGAGCGGGGTCGCGTTCTCGCCGGCCGCGCTCGAGATGACGACCGCCCTCAGTCAGGGCTGCACCCCGCTCGGAAAGGCCCGCACGGTGACCCGGGGCCAGGAGAACATCCTCATCGAGCTGGACGGACGCCCCGCCCTCGATGCCTTCATCGAGGACATCGGCGAAGAGCTCGCGGCGGATCTCCGCCGGGTCGGGGGCCTCATCTTCGCCGCGCTTCCGGTGGTCGGCTCGGACACCGCCGACTACACGGTGCGCAACCTGACGGCGATCGATCCTGCGAACCGGGTGATCGCGATCGCCGAAACGGTGCCGGAAGGCGGCCGGGTGCTGTTCTGCCGGCGCGACCGCGAGAGCGCGGTGCGGGACATGCGCAGGATGACGGAGGATCTCAAGCGCCGGGTGGGCGACCGGACGATCCGCGGCGGGGTCTACGTCAGTTGCGCCGCGCGGGGGCCGAACCAGTTCGAGCCACCGGAGCGCGAGACGGAGATCATCCGCGACGCGCTCGGGGAGTTCCCGATGGTGGGGTTCTTCGCCAACGGGGAGCTCAGCCGGGACCGGATCTACGCCTACACCGGCGTGCTGACCTTGTTCCTGTGAACGTGGCGCGCAGGAGCCGAACGAAGGGGGAACGACGACGATGACGACACGGCCGAACGAACTGACCGCGGTGGAGGCCGCTCGGCGCATCGACGCGGGCGAGCTCACCGTCGAGGCGCTCGTGCGCGCGTGCCTCGATCGAATCGAGGAGCGCGAGCCCGACATCGCGGCGTGGGCCCACCTCGATCGCGAGCAGGTGCTCGATGCCGCGGTCGCGCACGACGGCTCGGGGCCGATGCACGGGGTGCCGGTCGGGGTCAAGGACATCGTGGACACGGCGGATGCCCCCACCACGTACGGATCCCCCATCTACCGCGATCACTGGCCGGAAACGGACGCGGTCTGCGTCAACCGCATCCACGCGGCGGGCGGCATCGTCCTCGGCAAGACGGTGACGACGGAGTTCGCGGCACGCTACCCGGGCCCGACCCGCAACCCGCACGATGTCCGCCACACGCCGGGCGGCTCGTCGAGCGGCTCCGCCGCAGCGGTCGCCGATTGCATGGTGCCGCTCGGAATCGGCACCCAGACCGCGGGATCGGTAATCCGGCCGGCCACCTTCTGCGGGGTGTACGGGTACAAGCCGACGTTCGGCCTGCTCAGCTTTTCGGGGGTCCGGCACTACGCGGAGAGCGTCGACACCCTCGGTTGCATGGCAAGGTGCGTCGAGGATCTCGCGTTCTTCCGCGACGTGCTCCTCGGGGTCGAACCCGGTGATCTGGAGCCGCATGCCGGGCGGCTGCGCCTCGGGTTCTGCCGCACCCATCACTGGGAAGAGGCGGACGAGGCGACGCGGTCCTCGCTCGATGACGCGGCGAAACGGCTCGCGGCGGCCGGGGTGTCGGTCGAGGACGTGAACCTGCCGCGCGGACTCGAGGACAGCCTGGATGTCTACAACCTCCTGCAGCAGTTCGAGGGGGCGCGGTGCCTCGGTCCCGACCACGAATCCCACCCCGATCTCCTGTCGGTGGACGCGCGCGCGCTCCACGACCTGGGGATGGCGGTCGAGGCGGACCGCTATCGGGAGGCGCTCAGGCGGTTCCACGGATGGCGGGTCGCGGTCGACGAGGCGTTCGCAGGCTACGACGCGGTGCTCACCCCGAGCGCAGCGGGCGAAGCCCCCCGCGGGCTGCGCTTCACCGGCGACATCGCATTCAACTACCTGTGGACCGCGCTCCACCTGCCGGCGGTCACGATCCCGGCGTTCCGCGGGCCCCAGGGCCTTCCCGTCGGGGCGCAGCTCGTCGCTCCGCGCCACGAGGACGATCGGCTGCTGAGTGTCGCGGCAAGGGTTGCGCAGCTCCTCGCCTGATCGGGCGCGGACGCCTTCCAGGGCGCGGCCGCGCGTGGCGGTGCGGCGGGGGGTCTGATAGATTCGAGCCGAACTTCGGAGCGCGTGGCGATCCGCGCGCTTCGGCCAACCGAGCACCACCACGAGGAATCGAAACATGCTCAATGCGGCGAAACTCACCGCCGCTGCCGTCGCGTCGGCAGCACTTGCGGCCGCCTCCCTGACCGCCCCCGCCCGGGCGGCCACCGAGTGGGACCTTCCCCTCGCCTGGCCGGACGGCAACTTCCACGTCGAGAACGTGAAGACGTTCGCCAAGGTGGTCAACCAGGTCACCGGCGGCGAGGTCACCATCAACGTCCACGCCGGCGGTTCCCTCGGGTTCAAGGGCCCCGAGATGCTGAACGCGGTTCGCGACGGTCTCGTTCCCATCGGGGACGTGCTCCTCAACCAGCAGGTCGGGGAGCGGAAGATCCTCGGCCTCGAGGCCCAGCCCTACCTCATCACGGACCTCGACCAGCTCGCGATCTTCCACCGGCACTTCCGGCCCGCCGTCGAGAAGGTGGCCGCGGAGTACAACCAGAAGGTCCTCTACATGGTGCCGTGGCCGCGCCAGTACGTGTACACGAAGGTGGACGCCAAGGGCGTGGCGGACCTCGCCGGCATCAAGATCCGCACCTACAACAACACCACCACGGAAATGTTCAACCGGGTCGGGATGACCTCGGTGCAGCTTCCCTGGGGCGAGGTGGTGCCGTCGCTCGCCGCCGGTACCATCGATGCCGTCACCACCTCGGCGAGCTCCGGGGTGGACGGCAAGTTCTGGGAGTTCCTCGGCTACATGTACCCGACGAGCCACGTCTGGTCGTCGAACATGGTCTCCGTGAACCTCGATGCCTGGAACGCCCTGACGGACGGGCAGCGGTCCGCCATCGAAGCGGTGGCCCGGATGCTCGAGCCCGTGTTCTGGCAGGTCAGCAAGGCCGAGGACGCGGCGAAGGCGAAGATCCTGAACGACAACGGGGTCGCGATGGCCGAGGTGTCGGCGCAGATGCTCGCCGACATGCAGGCCGCGACCAGCGAGATGCTGGCCGAGGCGCTGGCCGAGCTCGGCGAAGAGGGGCCGGCCATCATCGACGGCTTCTTCCAGGAAATCGGCCGCTAGCGGGTTTCGGCTCCGGTTCCGGCTGCGGCGGATCGCCCCGTCGGAGCCGGGGTCCGGTCCGGACCATCGCAGCGGTCGAAGGGTCCGGCGCGGTGTCCGCCCTCGCGCGAGTCCTGGCCGGGCTCGATGTCCTTTCGCGGGCCTGCGGCTACGTGGCCGCGGTGCTGGTGGTCGGGATCGCGGCCCTCATCCTCGCCGAGATCTTCTGCCGCACCGTCCTCAACATCAGCCTCTCCTTCGCCTGGGAGTACAGCGCGTACTTCCTCGCGGTCTCGATCTTCCTCGCCGCGGCGTTCACCTTGCGAACGGGCGGGCACGTCCGGGTGATGCTGCTCTCGCAGAGCGTTCCCCCCCGGGCCGCCCACTGGCTCGACTTCGCCGCCACCCTGGGCGGCATCGTCGTCGCCGGCTGGCTCGCGTGGTCGCTCGCCGCGTTCGCGTGGCAGTCGTGGGCGACCGGCAGCACGTCAGCCACCATCGACGAGACGCCCCTCGTGATTCCGCAGGCGGCGATGGCCTTCGGAGCGGTGCTCCTCACCCTGCAGCTCGTCGCTCGGATGATCCGGTTGCTCGCCGGCGATCCGCCCGAGGACGAAGAGGCCCGGCGGGACTTCGGGGTGGGATGAGCCGATGACCGTCCTCGCGGCCGGAGTCGTCCTCGCGGTGCTCGCCGTCGGGCTCGGACTCGGCGTGTGGGTCGGGCTCGCGCTCTTCGCGCCGGGGCTCGTCGGCCTCGGCGTCTTTCGCAGCATGCCGATCGAGAAGCTGCTCGCGCAGCTCACCTGGAACGTCACCACCACCCCGGAGCTCATCGCGCTGCCGCTGTTCATCCTGATGGCGGAGATCCTGTTCCACTCCCGCCTCTCGGCCTCGCTCTTCGCCGGGCTCGCGCCTTGGACGACGCGCCTCCCGGGGCGGCTGCTGCACGTCAACGTGCTCGGATGCACGATGTTCGCGGCGATCTCCGGCTCCTCCGCCGCGACCACCGCGACGGTTGGCCGCATCACCCTGACGGAGCTGCTTCGCCGCGGCTACGACCGCGACCTTGCGATGGGCTCGCTCGCCGGCGCCGGCACCCTCGGGTTCCTCATCCCGCCGAGCATCATCCTCATCATCTACGGCGTGCTCTCCGAGACGTCGATCCTCAAGCTCTTCATCGCCGGGGTCATTCCGGGGCTCCTGCTCGCCTTCCTCTACATGACCTGGCTCGGATTCCGCGCCACCTTGAATCCCTCCGTCGCGCCGGACGAGTCCGAGAACTTGAGCTTCGCGGAAAAGGTGATGGGCCTCCGGCACCTCGCGCCGGTGGTGTTCCTGATCCTCGCCGTCCTCGGCTCGATGTACGGCGGGTTCGCGAGTCCTTCCGAGGCGTCCGCGGTGGGGGGGCTGGGAGCGCTCATCGTGAGCGCCGCGCAGGGGACGCTCACCCGCGAGACGATCCGCAAGGCGAGCCTCGGGGCGGTGCGCACGGTGAGCATGATCGGCCTCATCGTGGCGGGTGCCTATTTCCTGTCCATCGCGATGGGCTTCCTCGGCGTTCCGCGGATGATCGCGCACGAGATCGTGGCCCTCGAGCTTTCCCCCATCGCCCTCATCGTGATGCTGCTCGTCTTCTACGCCATCCTCGGCTGCGTGCTCGAGGGCATGTCGACCATCGTCATGACCCTGCCGATCACCCTGCCGCTCGTGCAGGCGGCGGGGTTCGACAAGATCTGGTTCGGCGTGTTCCTCGTGGTCGTGGTGGAGATGGCCCAGATCACCCCCCCGGTCGGCTTCAACCTGTTCGTGATCCAGGGGATGACCGGGGAGCGCATCGGCCGCATCGCCATCGCGCCCCTGCCGTTCTTCCTGATCATGGTGGGGCTCGCCCTGCTCATCACCTTCGTTCCCGAGGTGGTGACCTTCCTTCCGGACACCATCCGGCTCAACAACTGACCGGCCCGCGGGGGCGCACCGCGCCGCGCCCCGTTCGAGGAGATTCGAGCCATGCCCGCGCCCGCTGCCCCCGCCCGCATCGAGCCGATCACCGGCCGTTACGTGCACCTCGAGCTTGCCGGCCGTCCCCACCGCGTCTACTTCGAGGAGGCGGGAAGCGGCGTCCCGCTCGTTTGCCTGCACACCGCGGGGGCGGACGGGCGCCAGTACCGGCACCTGATGACCGACGGCGCGGTCACGGACCGGTTCCGGGTCATGGCCTTCGACATGCCCTGGCACGGGAAGTCCTTCCCGCCCGCCGGATGGCGCGACGAGGAGTACCTCCTCACGTCCGAGTCGTACGCGGAGCTGATCCTTGCGTTCTGCGAGGGGCTGGCCCTCGAACGACCGGTGGTGATGGGCTGCTCGATCGGCGGCCGCATGGCCCTCTACCTCGCCCTCCACCACCCCGATCGCTTCCGGGCCATCGTCGGGCTGGAGGCGGCCGACTTCCAGCCCCGGGGCTGGTACGAGCTCGACTGGCTGCACCAGCCGGACGTCCACGGCGGCGAGCTGTGCGCCGCGATCGTTTCCGGGCTGGTCGGCCCGGAGAGTCCGGACGAGTACCGGTGGGAGACGCTGTGGCAGTACATGCAGGGCGGTCCGGGGGTGTTCCGCGGCGACCTCTGGTTCTACCGGGTCGACGGAGACCTGCGCGACGACACGCACCGGATCGACACCGGCCGGTGTCCCCTCTACCTCCTCACCGGAGAGTACGACTTCTCCTGCACGCCGGAGGACAGCCGGCGGACCGCAGCCGCGATCGAGGGCGTGGAGGTGACGGTCTTGGAGGGTCTCGGCCACTTTCCGATGAACGAAGATCCGGAACGGTTCCGCCGCTACTTGCTGCCGGTACTGGAAGAGATTGCCGGGCCGGGCGGCCCCGAACACGGCCGGACCTGACCGCGTTCTCGTCTGCCGCCGCTGCCCTCCGGCCCCCCCGTCGGGCTTCGTCCCCTGCCGCGATGCACGACCTGCCGGCCCGCCCCGCACGAGGGAAGAAGTGAGCGGAGCAACCGGCGCGGGCCCGGCGGCCTCTTCGCGTTCCGGCCCCTGGGCGCCGCTGGTCGCGACCCTCGCTCTGCAGACCCTCGCCACCATGGCCGCGTACTCGATGCCGGCGGCCGCCCCGGAGGTCGGGCGCGGCCTCGGAGTCGAGCCGGCCCTCGTGGGGGTGTTCATCTCCTGCGTCTACGGGGTGGGGATGATCTCCGCGCTCCTCTCGCCCTCGGCCATCCGGCGCTTCGGAGCGGCCCGCACCGGGCAGTTCACGGTGCTGGCGACCATCGCCATGCTCTTCGCCGCGGGGAGCGGCAACCTCGGGCTCGTCGCGGCGAGCGCGGTGATTCTCGGGCTCGGCTACGGGGCGACGGCGCCGGTGGCGACGCATCTCATCGTGCCCCGGACGCGGCCGGGGCAGCTCAACCTCATCTTGTCCATCCGCCAGATCGGAGTGCCGCTGGGCGGCACCCTGGCCGGCCTCCTCGTCCCGCCCATGGTGCTCTACTTCGGCTGGCCGGCGGCGCTGCTCGTCCAGGTGGTCCCGGCCCTCGCGCTCCTCCTCGTCATGCAGGCGCCGCGCGCCCGGTGGGACGCCGACCGGTCGCCGTCGGCGCGGCTGGGGCTTCGGGGGGCGCTCGGGCCGCTGCGCCTGCTGCGCACGGACCGGGCGGTGCGGAACCTCACGTTCGCGACGTTCCTCTACGCCGGGATCCAGCTCTGCTTCATCGCCTTCCTGGTCGTTCACCTCACGTCGGGGGGCGTGGCGGACCTCGTGCGCGCCGGCCAGGCGCTCGCCGTGTTCCAGGTGAGTGGGGTGGTCAGCCGGCCGATCTGGGGCGTGATTGCGGACCGCTGGACCGGGGCCCGTGTCCTGCTCGTCCTGCACGGTCTGATCATGGCTGCGGCGACCGCGGCGGCCGGCCAGTTCTCACCGGACTGGTCGTTCGTCGCCGTCCTTTTCGTGTGCGCGGTGGCCGGCACCACCGCGAGCGGATATACCGGCATCGCCTACGGCGAGTTCGCGCGCATCGGCGGTGCCCGCCGCATCGAGGCGACCGCGCTCGGATCGGCCGCAATGTTCCTCGGGGTGATGGTGCTGCCGTCGCTCTTCGGCCTCGCGATCGCGGCCGGCGGCGGCTATCCGCTCGCCTACGGCGGGGCGGCCGCACTGGCTCTTGCCGGCGCGTTCGCCCTGCTCGCCCCCCGCCGCCCGCGCCCCCGGCCCTGACCGGCCACCCGACCATGCGCCCTGAAACGCACCGCCCGCGTCCGGCGACGACCTCGTCTACGTTGGTCTTGACGTACGTCAATATCGGCGTACGAGTCCTGGAATCGTGAACGGGTCGGGTCGAATCCGGCCCGGTCCGTGAGTTGTACGGCGCTCGTCGCCGGACTTCGCCGGCGGCCCTGCCGATATCATTCTGCTCCGCTCGCGGGTCCGTGGGGCCCGCGAGAGAGATGACGTACGAATGGAACCCCGGAACGTGTCGGTGGACGGAACTGACGGACTGGCGAAGCTCGAGGCTGACCTCGCGCGGGACTTCGAACGCCTGAATCATCCCCCGGCCGACTGGGTCCCGCCCCGGGTCGGATCGGACGGTCGGCGGATGACGGATGTGCTGATCGTCGGCGGGGGCATGTGCGGGCTGGCCGCGGCGTTCGCCCTACGCCGGCTCGGGATCTCGAATCTCCGCCACGTCGACCGGAGTCCCGAGGGGCGGGAGGGTCCCTGGCGTACCTACGCACGCATGGAGGTCCTGCGCTCGCCCAAGCACCTGACGGGTCCCGTGCTCGGTCTTCCCGGACTCACTTTCCGGGCCTGGTGGGAGGCGCGCGGGAACGACTGGGAGGGGCTCGGCCGCATTCCGCGGACGGTCTGGATGGACTACCTCGACTGGTACCGCCGGGTCACGGGGGCCCGGATCGAGAACGGGGTCGGGGTGGTCGCGCTCGAGCCCGGGGCGCGACATGAGCCGGCGGCCGGGCGGGGATCAGGGCCGGGGCCGGGGGCAGGAACCGGAACGGCGGGCGTTCGGGTGCGGCTCCGGAACGCGGACGGAAAGGGGTCGCTTCACGCCCGCCGCGTCGTCCTCGCGACCGGTCGCGAGGGACAGGCCGCGCCTCGGGTTCCGCGGCCGTTGGCCCCTTTCGTGGGGGGACCGGTCCTGCACAGCTCGCAGGACATCGACTTCGCCGCGCTGCGGAGCCGCAGGGTCGTGGTGATCGGGCTCGCCGCGTCCGCCTTCGACAACGCCGCCACCGCCCTCGGGGCGGGAGCGGCCGAGGTCGTCCTCGTCGGCCGCGCCCCGGCCCTCCCGCGCCTCAACAAGATGAAGCAGACCGTCTATCCCGGCTTCACCCACGGCTTTCCGGACCTCCCGGACGCGGAGAAGCTTCGACTCCTCGACCACGTGGTCCGCTTCCGGATCGCCCCCCCGCGCGACTCGGTGCTGCGGATCGCTTCGAGTCCGAAGGCGCGCCTCATGCTGGGGACGGAGATCCTCGGCGCGACCGGGCACGGCGACGCGCTCCGGCTCGAGACCACGAAGGGGGCGCTCGTCGCCGATCGGGTGATCCTAGGTACCGGCTTCGCCTTCGACCTCGGCGCGCCGCGCGAGCTCGCGGCGCTGTCGCCCGAGATTCTGCGCTGGCGCGACCGGGTGCCGGAGGCGAAGGGCGAATGGGGCGAGAGCCCCTATCTCGCTCCCGACTTCTCCTTCTCGCCGCGCGCGGGATCGGACATCGTCGGGCTCGAACGCCTGCACTGCTTCACGCACGCGTCGCAGCTCAGCCTCGGCAACCTCGCCAACGACATTCCCGCCGTCTCCGAGGGCGCCGAGCGGCTCGCCCGCGGCATCGCCGCATCGCTCTACGTCGAGGACCGCGAACACCACTGGGAACGCCTTCGGGAATACGCCGAGCCGGAGCTCTTCGGCGACGAGTGGCCGGGTCTCGACACTTGGTGGCCTCCCGTTTCGCGGTAACGGACGACCCCTGCGGTTCGGCCTGCTCGCTCGTCTTCCGGGCCGGGAGCGGTAGTCGGCCGAAAGCGGGGGGGGCGGACGGATTCGGACCGGAGGGGCGGAAAGCGAGGCGCGGGCGGGCGGTCGGCCCGAGCGCGCCCGGCGCGGGAGCGGAGAAGCCCGGCGCTACGCCCCGGCGCCGGAATCGAGGCGGTCGTCGGGGGCGTCGTAGTAGCCGCCGCGGTGGAACATCTTCCCGGGCCGCGCCATCGCCGCCCGGCTTGCCTCGGTTGCCGCCTGGTCCACTTCGTCGCCGGCGAGCACCACGCCGTAGTCTCGCGCGGCCGCCGCCTCGGAGACGAAGCCGTCCAGCACGTCCGACAGCACGTCGTCGGCCGGCCGATCGACCGGGGCTCCCCAGCCCCCGCCGCCGGGGGTGACGATCCGCACGAGGTCTCCCTTGCACAGCCGGTTGCCGTCGCTCATGGTGGCGAGCTCGCGGGGGTCCGGGCCGTCCGGGTTGACGACCACCCGTCCCGGACGGCCGCTCATCCCGCCGTTGACGCCGAACGCGGGCTGGCGGCAGTTGTCGATCCGCATGCCGATGACCGCCTCGTCCGAGAGCACCCGCACGTCGCGCACGATGCCGCAGCCCCCGCGCCAGCGTCCGGCGCCGCCCGAGTCCCGGTGGATGCGGAACGCCTCGATCTCGACCCCGAACTCCATCTCCGCGAATTCGATGGGATAGTTCTCCTGCGCGACGTAGTAGACCGCGTCGATCCCGTCCGCGAAGGTGCGCGCGCCGAAGCCGACCGAGAGGCCCTCGATGCAAAGCGGCTCGCTCCCGTCCGCGTTCCGGCCCCGGAGGTAGTAAAGGACGTAGACAGACGGCGCAGCCGATGCCTTTCCGCCCGTCGCCTGCGCGATCGCGCCGAAGAGCGAGGTGGTCACCCGGATCATCGTGTGCGAGCGAAGGCCGAGCGGCGCCGGGAAGCGCGGCGCGACGAGCGTGCCGGGACGGGTGGTGACCGTCTCGACGGCCCGCTCGAACCCGCCGTTCATTCCGATTCCCGGCTGTTCCATGCACATCCACAGGCCCAGCATGAACTTCGGCACCGAATCGTCCATCACGAAGTTGATCGGTCCCTGCGCCTGCCGGTCGGAGGCGCTGAAGTCGATCTCGAGCGATCCGTTCGTCTTCCGGAGCACGGTATCGACGAAGTAGGAGCGGTCCGTCACCGCGTCCGAATCGATCCGGTCGCGGAAGGCGTGCTCGCCGTCGGGAATGCGGTCCGCGATCCGGGCGCGCAGGGCCTGCTCGGTCTCCGTGATCATCGCCTCGAACGCGGCCTCGACCGCGTCGACCCCGTGGCGCTCGACCGTCTCGGTCAGCCGGCGGACGCCGAGCCGGCAGGCGGCCATGATCGCCTTGAGATCGCCCCGCAGCATGTCCGGAAAGCGCGAGTTGCGGGTGAGGATGCGGACCACCTCCTCGTTCTCGACACCTTCGCGCATCACCCGCACCGGCGGGATCATGATGCCCTCCTGGAATACGGAGGTGGCGAAGGGGCTGATCGAGCCCGGCACCGAGCCGCCGACGTCCCAGAGGTGCCCCCACGCCTCGGCGAAGGCGATCAGGCGGCCCTCGTGGAACACCGGCATGACGAACGCCATGTCGGGCAGGTGGCTGACCGCTCCCCGGGTGCCGTAGCAGTCGTTGTACCAGTAGAGGTCCCCGGCGCGCATGGTCTGCGCCGGATACTCGTCGAGAATCGCGTCGACGAGGTTGCCGGCGAGGGTGAGGGAGGTCGAGACCACGAGCTCTCCCTTCGGGTTCAGGAAGGCGGTGAAGTAGTCCTTCTTCTCGCGGATGAAGGGCGACATCGCGGTGCGCGCGACGAGCGCCTCCATCTCGGCGCGGGCGGCGTTGAGGGCGCCCTTGATGAGCTCGAGGGTGAAGCGGTCGGGAGCGGAATCGGACCTCGGGGTCATGGTGTCCCCTCCGTTACGACGAGGTTCGCGTGGCGGTCGGTGAGCGCGCTCTGACCGGGCAGGATGACGACCGTGGAGTCGAGCTGGTCGACGATTGCCGGGCCTTCGATGACGTGGCCGGCGAGCAGCGCCTCACGACGGTAGACGGGGGTCGCGCGCGGCGTGGCGGCGCCATTCCCGTCCAGGCTCGCCGGGCGTTCTCCGGCGGGCTCGGGGCGCCGCTTCGAGGCGGCCGGGATCTCGGGAAGGACGAGCGTGCCGGTGGCGCCGACCGCCTCGACCCGCAGGTTCACGATCTCGACCGGCGCGCCGGGGTCGGCGAAGGTGTAGAGCCGCTCGTGCAGCGAGTGGAAGTCCGCGACGAGGGTCGCGAGCGCAGCCTCGGCGACGGGGCCGCCCGCGGTTACCGGCACCGTCAGCTCCACCCCCTGCTTCGCATAGCGGAGGTCCGCCGCACGCTGGAACTCGCGGCTCTCGGGAGGCACGCCGTCCGCTTCGAGCCGCCGGTTGGCGCGGTCGGTCAGCTCGGCGAAGATCGCTTCGGTCGCCGTCGGGTCGTAGGCGTCGGCCCGTTGCAGCCGGGTCACCGCGAAGTCGTAGCGCAAATCCGCGGTCAACAGTCCGATGGCGCAAAGGATCCCCGGATAGCGGGGCACGAGCAGGCGTCCGGCCCCGAGGCTTCGCATGAGGTCCGCGCCGTGCGCCGGGCCCGCTCCGCCGAAGGCGGCGAGGGCGAACTCGCGCGGATCGAGCCCCCTCTCGACCGACATCACCTTGAGCGCCCCGGTCATGTTGGCGTTGACGAGGTCGACGATGCCGCGCGCCGCCGCCACCGTGCCGATGCCGAGCGGCTCGGCGACCCCCGTCCGGACCGCCCGCTCTGCTGCCGTCCCGTCGAGGGCGACCTCGCCGTCGAGGAGGTGGGGCGGGATCCGTCCGAGCACGAGGTTGGCGTCCGACACGGTCGCCCGGGTGCCCCCCTTGGCGTAGCAGGCGGGGCCCGGATCGGCTCCCGCGCTCTCCGGGCCGACCCGGATGGACCCCTGCGCGTTGACCGTCGCGACCGAGCCCCCGCCCGCCCCGATGGTGTGGATGTCGATGATCGGGAGGGCCAGCGGATGTTCGCCGAGCTTGCCGGCCGTGGTCCGCGCCGGCTCTCCGTCGCGCACGAGCGAGACATCGGCGCTGGTGCCGCCCATGTCGATGCCGAGGAGGTCGTCCATTCCGGCGAGCCGCCCGAGCCAGGCCGCCCCGCGCGCGCCGGCGGCCGGGCCGGACAGCGCGAGGTGCACCGCCCCCCGGGCCGCCTCGTCCGGCGGGCAGGTGCCGCCGTTCGATTTCATGATGAAGAGCGGAGCGCGGATCTCGCGCCGGGCGAGGCCCTCGGCGAGCCGCCCGATGTAGTGCCCCACCACCGGCTGCACCGACGCGTTCAAAGTGGTGGCGACCGTCCGCTCGTACTCCCGGAATACCGGGAGGACGTCGACGGAGAGCGCGATCTCCACCTCGGGCAGGAGGCCGCGCAGGACCTCCCCGACCCGCCGTTCGTGCCGGGGATTGGCATAGGAGTGGAGCAGCACGACCGCGACCGCATCGAGGCGCGCGGCCGAAATTGCATCCCCGATTCCGCGGAGCGCTCCTTCATCGAGCGGCACCGCCTCGCTCCCGTCGAGCCGGATCCGCCCGGGCACCTCGAAGATGTGGCGCGCCCGGACGGGGCGTCGCGGCTTGACCCAGGAGAAGAGGTTGGCCTCGCGCGGGATCTCCGCCCGACCGATCTCCAGCACGTGGCGGAATCCCGCGGTGGTCACGAGGCCGGTCCGCGCGACCTTGCCTTCGAGGATCGCGTTGGTGGCGACGGTGGAGCCGTGCAGGACCGCGTCGATGGCCTCGGGCGCAACTCCCGAACGGGCCAGTATCCTGTCCATTCCGCCGAAGAAGCCGTCCGCGGGGGCGCTCGGAACGGACGGCGACTTCGCGACCCGGAGCGCGCCACCCGCCCCATCCGCGAGGATCATGTCGGTGAACGTCCCGCCCACGTCCACCCCGACCCGAAATCCAGCTCCCGTTTCAGTCATGTTCCCTCGTTCGTCCCTGCTGCGAAGACCATCCGCCCTGAACTTGCCGAAAACGTTGGCGGAGGCACCGGTGTCTCGGGGGTGTATTCGTTTCAATTCTGCCCCGGCGAGGTGCGTCCCGGTCGCGCAGCGCAGGCACCTCGTCGAACCGTCGACTCGGACACCCTTTCCGCCTTCTTGCCGATATCGGGATCGGCGCGCGCCGAAGGTTGCGCGTAACCCTCACGCACGTCGTCCGGAACGGCCGACCGTCAGCCGAAGTTCGGGTTTGCGCTCTCGCCGGCGCCGGCCGCCCTTCGCGGCCCGGCGCCGCGCGCGAACCGCCGATCGTTGTAGACCTTGACGGTGGTGGGCGCATAGCGCGCGGGGTGCGCCGGATCCGTGCACGTTTCGATGCACGCGATCGAGGCATCGTAGTTCGGCCGCGTGAAGTAGCCGATCGAGAGTCTTCGCGAGCGTGACCGGGCATCGGCTTCGGGTACCGCCACCCGGTGCGGGGTCGAGACCCACCGGTCGTTGGTCCATCGCATCAGCAGATCGCCGATGTTGACGATGAAGGTGTCCTCGATGGCCGGGGCGTCGATCCAGTCGCGCCCGCGCGGGCGCACCTGGAGGCCCCCCGCCGCGGCTTCGTTGCGAAGGATCGTCATCATTCCGAGATCGGTGTGGACCCCGCATCGCAGTTGCCCGGGCTCGAGCTCGTGCGAGGGGGCTGGATAGTGCAGCAGGCGCAACTGGCTCGCATGGCGGTCGAGCTTGTCGGCGAACCAGTCCGCCGGAAGTCCGAGGGCGAGGGCCATGCAGCGAGCGAGCCGCCGCGAGAGGTCCTCGAGTGCCAGGAAGTAAATCTTCATGGCCGGCTCGAGGGCGGGAAACGCGCCCGGCCAGAGGTTGGGCGCGAAGTTCGGATAGGAAAGCTCGTGCGAATGGTATCGGTCGTCCGGGCGGTCGAAGGGCCCGATCGCGAAGACCTCCTTGAAGTCCGGAGGCGTGTCTGCGCCGTGCATCCGGGCCAGCGTCTCCTCGCCGTAGGGGATGTAGCCGCGATTCTGGTCGTGGTGCGGCCGCCGGACCGTCATCTTCGCGTCGAGCGGCAGGTCGAAGAAGGAGCGTGCCGCGTCGTGGAGCGCACGCTGGACCCCTTCGCCGACGCCGTGATTCCGGATGACGAGAAAGCCGGTCTCCCGGCAGATCCCGTCGAGCTCCCGGGCGGCGCCCGCGACCGCCGCCGGGTCCGCGCTCTCGAAGCGCCGCAGGTCGAATACGGGGATGCCGTTCGTCGTCATGACGCTTCGCTCCTGGACCGGCGGGAAACGTGCGGAGCGGCCATCATGCCATGGCCCACCCCGCGGTGCATGCGGGCCGCCTCGCCCTCCTCGCCCGCGGCGTCCGGGCTCCCGCAACCGCGTCGCGGACCCGCCGCGTAACCGATCCGTGCCCGGCCGTCAGCGAACCCGGCGTTCGCGGGCTACGCGGCCGCGGCCCCACCCGCGTCGGAGAGCTCGGGGAACTCGGCGCACAGGGCCGCGAACGCCTGCCGCACGTCCGAACCGTCGCCACGCCGGTCGTCCGGGGACAGGGGCTCGAGCGCGGCGAATATCCGGTGCTTGGCGTAGAAGCGCCAGTGGACGGGCAGCCGGGCGAGGCACTCGGTCAGCGCCGCGTAGTTGGCATCCGTCCACACCGCCTCGAAGGCCCGGCATTCGTCGCCGACGTCGTAGAAACGGTTGTCCGTCCCATTGGCCCGCGCGGCGCGAAGGGCGCGGGTCGCGGGGCCGTCCACCGCCCCTTGCGCAATCACCACCCCGTAGGCGTCGCGCGCGTGCCCGGTGGTCACCCAGCCCCGCCTCCAGTCGAGCAGCACCGCGTCCGGGTCGCGCTCCAACGGATCGCCCCAGCCCCCGGCGCCGCCGCAGGTCACGTGGATCACGTCCCCCGGGCCGATCGTCAGGATATCGGTGTTGCCAAGGTCGACCTCCCGGTTGGTGCCGGGGTTCTTGATGAAACGCGACGACGCCCCGGCGCGCCCGCCCGCGATGCCCCAGCCGGTGAAGCGGGTGCGGTCCCGGTTGCGCGCGGTGACCCGAGTGTTGGGAGAGAACGCCTGAAAGCGCATCTCCGTCGCCATCCCGCCGCGGTGCAGCCCCGGCCCGGCGCTGTCGGGGGAGAGTCCGTAGCGCAGCACCTTGATCCCCGCCTCGGCCTCGTTGATCTCGACGGGGGTGTTCTTGAGGAAGCCCTGGTTCGCCCCGGAACCGTCCTGTCCATCCTCCCCCGCGCGCCCTCCCGCGCCCCCGGTCATCGGGTTGATGGCGGCCATGATGCGCCGTCCGGTGCGGTTGTCGGTGGTGTTGACGTTCATGATCGGCCCGCCCGACCCCGGCGACCCGGCGAGCCGCTCCGGGGCGGCCGGCGCGAAGGCGCCGAGGATCAGCCCCTGCAGCCGGCTGCACGAGAGGGTCCGCATTCCCACCGCGGCCGGGAACACCGGATTCACGATGGTTCCCGAGGGCAGGATGCAGCGGCAGACCCGGCCGACCCCGGAATTCAGGTAGAGGGAGGGGTCCAGCGAGTAGAGGACGTAGGTCATGCCGACCATCAGGAGGGTGTGACGCTCGTCGCCGCCGGTCGGCATGTTGAGCGAGCTCTCGAGCTGCGGGTCGGAGCCGGTGAAGTCGAAAACGAGCTCGTCGCCGTCGATGACGAGGGTGAGCGCGAGGCGGCAGGGCCAGCCGTCGACCGAGTCCTCGTCCATGTAGTCCGCGAACGGATACGTTCCGTCCGGCAGGTTCCGGACGATGGCGCGGGCCTGGGCTTCGGCATAGTCCAGGAGGTCCGCGACCCCTTCGCGAAAGACGTCGACCCCGAAGCGCTCGATCATCTCACGGACCTTGCGCTCCCCGGTGTTGCAGGCCGCGATCTGGGCCTTGAGGTCGCCCCAGTTCTGGTCGGGAGCCCGGACGTTGGTGAGGAAGAGGTCCAGCACCTGGCGGTTCAGCTCGCCCTCGACCAGGATCTTCGCGGGCGGGATGCGTATCCCTTCCTGGTGGATCTCCGAAAGGGTCCGCGAAAGCGATGCGGGGACCGCGCCGCCGACGTCGGTGTTGTGGACGTGCCCGACCGAGAACGCGACGATCTCGTCCTCGTGGAAGATCGGCTTCCAGATGTGCATGTCGGGGGTGTGGGTGCAGACGAACCCGGAATAGGGGTCGTTGGTGAGGGCGATGTCTCCGGGGCGGTAATCGTCGATCATCTCGATTACCCGCCCGTAGTTCAGCCCCACGAACCAGGTGGCCCCGAGCTCGGTCGGCGTCGCGAAGGTCTCCCCGGCGGGGGTGGTCAACCCGGTGGTGAAGTCCTCGGTCTCCTTGACGAAGGTCGAGTGCGCGGTGCGGTACAGGGTGAACGCCATGCTCTCGGCGGCGGCCCGAGTGTGGTTCTTGAGGATTTCGAGGGTGACCGGGTCGACGGGCATGTTCAGGCCTCCGGTTCGAGTACGAGGTTGCCCCAGCCGTCCGTCCGGGCGGCGAAGCCGGGGGGGACGACGGTGGTGCAGTCGTCCTGGGCGATGATCGCGGGGCCGGCGAAGTGTCGGCCGGGGCGAAGGTCGCCCCGGTCGTGGAGCGCGGCCTCGCGCTCGGCGCCGTCGAGAAAGATGGTCGCCCCGCCCCTGGGCGCGGCGGCTTCGGGCACGACGGGCTGTTCCCGGAACACGGGCTTCGGCGCGCTGCCGCTCACCACGAGGCGCAGGTTCACGACCTGGACCGGGGCTTCGCGGTCGGCGTGGTCATAGACGCGCTCGTGGGTGGCGTGGAAGGCTTCCGCGAGGGCTCCGGACCGTCCGGCGGCAATGTCGGATCGGTCGATCACGGTCTCGATCTCGTAGGACTGCCCGCGGTAGCGCATGTCGGCGGACCAGACGAGCCGTGCTTCACCGCCGAAACCCTGCTCGTCTCGGAGCCATTCGAGCGCGCGCGTTTCGAGCTCCCGCGCATGGGCATCCAGCACGCCAAGGCCCTTGGCATCGAGATCGACGAACGCGGTGCGGATGAAGTCGTTGCGGATGTCGGCGATCAGCCCTCCGTAGGCCGAGAGCACCCCCGGGGTGGGGGGCACGACGGTGCGCCGGATGCCGAGCTCGCGCGCGAGGAGACAGGCGGTCATCGGTCCGGCGCCGCCGAAGGCGAGGAGGGTGAATGTGCGCGGGTCCGCGCCATGGCGCGACAGGAGCTTGGACACTTCGAGGTACATCCCCGAGACGGCCACCCGGATGATGCTCTCGGCGGTCTCCGGAAGGGAAAGGCCGAGCGGCTCGGCGAGGGTGGCGACGGCGCGTTCGGCGGCGGGGCGATCGAGGGCGACGGCGCCGTAGCCGAGCTCGCCCGCGCCGAGCAGGTTCAGCACCGCGAAGGCGTCGGTGATGGTCGCGACGGTGCCGCCCTGGCCGTAGCAGGCCGGGCCCGGATTCGAGCCGGCGCTCTCCGGACCCACCTTGAGGACGCCGAAGTCGTCGACCCGCGCGATCGAACCGCCCCCGGCGCCGATCGAGGTGACGGAGACCGTCGGGACGTGGATCGGAAACTCCCCGACCGTCTCGCCGGTGCCGAAGGCGGGCTTGCCGCCCTGGATCACGGCGACGTCCGCGGAGGTCCCGCCGACGTCGAAGCTGAGCACGTCGGCGGCGCCGATCCGGCCCGCGATGTCCGCCGCCCCGATGACCCCGGAGGCGGTTCCCGAGAGCAGCATCGCGATGGGGTCGGTCTTCCCGAGCTCCGCGGCCATGATGCCGCCGTTCGACTTGGTGATCATCGGCTCGGCGGGCACTCCGGCGTCGCCGAGCGCGCCCTGGAGGGCGCCGATGTACTCCGCGACCCGTCGCTGCACGTAGCCGGCGACGGTTGCGGTCACCGTGCGCTCGTACTCCCGGATGACGGGCCAGACATCGGAAGACAGGGTGACGGCCATGGCGGGGGCCGCGGCGCGAATCGCGTCCCGCACCGCGCGCTCGTTCGCCGGGTTGGCATAGGCGTGCAGCAGCGCTACCACGATGGTGTCCGCACCGTCCGCCCGCGCCCGGGCGACCGCGGCGTGCACGTCCTGCGGCTTCACCGGCGTCTCGATTCCGCCGTCCTTGAGGGTCCGCTCGCCGATGCCGTAGACGCGCTCGCGGGGGGCGAGCGGCGCCGGGCGTCGCGAGAAGAGGTCGTAGGGGTCGGGCACCTTGAGTCGCGCGACCTCGAGGACGTCCTCGAAACCGCGGGTGGTGAAGAGCGCGAGCGCCGCCCCGCGGCGCTGGATCACCGTGTTCACCCCGACCGTGGTGCCGTGCGTGAAATAGTCGATCGAGCCGGGCCGCGCCCCGTGACGGCGTTCGAGCTCCGCGATTCCGTTCATCACTTCCGCGCCCGGTGTCGCGGGTGTCGAGAGGGTCTTGAGGGAGCGCATCTCCCCGGTCACTTCGTCGAAGACGCAAAAGTCGGTGAACGTGCCACCCACGTCGACCCCAATCCGGTGGCTCGCGTTCGATTCGTTCGTGTTCACTCGCGGGAGGCTCTCAGTTTCCGGTTCGAGGCCCGAAGTGTGCCTGAACTTCGTGGATATCGATCGATGCGAAGAATGTCCGGCCGCACCCGAAGACCGTCCGGGACCACCGCCGGGTCATCCGCGATGCCTCCGCTGCCGCGGACCTCGGGTCACTTCTCGCCGGGCCCGGCGGCGGCGATTCGGCCGATCCGCCGACGCACGAAGAAGCGCAGGATCGGGTCCGGGGGCAGCAAGGCGGCTCTGGGAAGGGACAGCATCAGCCGCAGGAGCTCGCTGTCCACCCCGCAGATGTGCTCCGCGAGCAGCTTGCCGGCAATCGCCCCCTTCGTCATCGGCGCCGCATCGGACGACATCACCGCCCAGATCCCGTCGCGCACCTCTCCGAAGACGGCGCCCTCGTTGCGGGTGAAGCCGAGGATCCCGCCCCAGGTGCCGGCGAGGGCCACCTCGCCGAGATCGGGCCAGCGGCGGGCGATGCTGCGGCGGTGGGTGCCGGCCACCTCGTCGATCAGCTCGGGCGCAAAGCGCTTGTCACGGGCATAGTGGAGGGAGTTGCGCATGAGGATGCGCCGGTCGAGGGTCAGCCGCACCGTGCTGCCGTTGGGGTTGGCGGGGAGCAGGCCGAACTCCCCTTCCGACCCGAGCTGGCCCATCTGGGCGTCGGACAGGGGCTCGGTGAGGCTTGCGAAGCTCGCGAGCGGAACGATCCGGTGCCTGAGGATCCCCATCTCCTCGGCGAAGACGTGGTTGGCAAGCACGATCCGGCACGCCTCGATGGTGCCGTCGGGGCAGGCGATGCGGAACCCCCCGGTCGTCCCGATCTCGAGCACCGGGCTCTCCTCGTACAAGGTGACGTTCGCGGGCAGGGTGGCGGCGAGACCGCGCATCATGGCCGCGGGCTGGACGAGGGCGGAGCCGCCGGCGCGAACCCCCCGCCGGTAGAAGCGCGAGCCGGTCACCCCTTCGAGCTCGTCCCGGCCGAGCCCCTGCCACGGCACTTCAAGGGCATCGAAGCCGTCGGAGACGGCCTTCAAATCCGTTTCGGCGGCGTCCTCGGCGGCGACGTAGATGCGTCCCCAGTCGCTCCACTGGCATCGGATCTGGTGTTTCTGCACGAGATCGCGGAGATGGGCGGTTCCCGCCGCGAACAGCCGATCGTTCTTGCGCGCCGTTTCGAAATGCCGCATGCCGCCGTGGCTGTGATGGTCCAGCATGAAGCCCGCATTGCGCCCGGAGGTTCCGTAGCCGACCCGTGCCGCCTCGACGAGCGCGACGGTCTCGTCCGGGCGCAGCTCGCCGAGGCGCCGCGCCGCCGCGCAGCCGCAGGTCCCGGCCCCGATCACCGCGAAGTCAACCCGTTTCCGGCCAGTGACCCGCCGCGCGGGCGGCGGCGGGGGCAACGTCTCGTACCAGCCGTTGCGCGGCCCGTCGTCCGGCAGCCTCCGGGCCTTGAACGTCCGTGCCGCCATGCTGCGTTCTCCAAGGTCCCTTCGATTCGCCCAGCATGCCGGCCATCCGGCCCGGCCGCAACGCCGTTCGGCCCCCGGCAACGGGTCACCGGGCTCGGGCTAAGGGCCGCCCATGACGGCCAGGGTCTGGCCGGTGATCCAGCCGGCGTGGCCGGAGGCGAGGAAGAGCACCGCGCCCGCGATGTCGGCCGGGCGCCCGAGGCGGCGCATCGCGGTGCCTTCGATGAGGGCTCGCTGCCCGGCCTCGCCATAGCCCTCCCACTGGCGAACGTAGTCGGGCGACGTCGGCATGAAGCCGGGGGCGACGGTGTTGACCGTGATTCCGTGCGGCCCGAGCTCCGAGGCGAGCTGGCGCGCGAGCCCGATCTGGGCCGTCTTCGCGGTGCCGTAGCTGTGGATGCCGGTGCGCGAGACCCTGAGCCCCGCCCCCGAGGAGATGATCACGATGCGGCCCTCGCCCCGCGTCTTCATCCCCGGGGCGACCGCCCGGGCGAGGTGGAAGGCCCCGTCCACGTTGACGGCCTGGATCGCGCGCCAGTCCGTGTCGGAGGTCTCTTCGAGCGGCCGGGCGGTCTGCCCGAGCACGCCGCCCGCGACGTGGACCGCGATGTCGACGGATCCAATCCGCGCGACCAGGGTGTCGACGGCGGACGAGTCGGTGACGTCGAGCGAGTGGGTCCAAACGGGTGAAGGCGCCTCCGCGGCCACCTTGCGGAGCGCTCCCTCGTCGACGTCGGTGGCGTGAACCTCCGCCCCTTCCTCCGCGAAGGCGTGGACGATGGCCCGTCCGATTCCACGCGCGGCTCCGGTGACGAGGACGCGTTTCCCGGGGAACGAGATCTCCATCGCTACGCGAACTGCGCCGGGAGGCACGGCGGCGCGGAGCCCGGTCCGGCGCCTTTCACGGGTTCCTTCATGGGGGTTCGGCGGTACGAATCGATGGGTGGGCGAAGATTGACCTTGCGCCGATGCCTCGTCAAGATCGAGACGAATCCGGCCTGTTCGGGCGGGGAGGGGCGAGTGGACCGCAGGGTGGCGATCGTCACCGGAGGCGCGCGCGGCATTGGCCGCGGATGCGCCCACGCGCTCGCCGAACGGGGGCTTGCCGTCGCCCTCGTCGACGTGCTGGCGGCGGAGATGGCGAACACGAAGGCCGAGATCGAGGCCCTCGGCGCACCCTGTCTGACCTTCGAGGCCGACGTCGCCGAGCACACGCGCGCGAAGGAGGTCGCGGCCGGGGTGCTCGCGGAATGGGGCCGGATCGACGTGCTCGTCAACAACGCCGGCCGGCCCATGCCGGTCGGGATCCTCGACATCTCGGAAGAGCAGTGGGACGCCACCATCGACGTCAACCTGAAGAGCTGCTTCAACTATATCCAGGCGGTGGCGCCCGCGATGCTCGCACGCGGGCACGGGCGGATCGTCTCGATGTCGTCGCTGAACGCCCACTCCGGGGGGGTCACCGCGGCGGTCTCCCGCTTCGCCTACGGCGCGGCCAAGGCCGGCATCATCGGGATGACGCGGGCGCTCGCGAAGGAGCTCGGGCCGCACATCGCCGTCAACTGCATCTGCCCCGGGCTCATCAAGACCGAGCTCACGTCCAAGAACCCCGTCATCGCGGAGCGCGAGCCGGAGCTGATCGAGGGCATCGCGCTCCGGCGCACGGGCTCGCCCCGCGACGTGGCGGAGCTGGTCGCGTTCCTCGCCACCGCGGAGCCGATGTTCATCACCGGCCAGGACATCACGATCGACGGCTTCCAATGGAACCGTTGAGGCGCTCGCCCGGGGTCGGCTCGGGCTTCGGCGGCGGCGGGCGGACCCCGGCGCCGCATTGGGACCACAACCTGGAGACACGCACATGAGACTGTTCGACCATTCACCCCGGCTGGTACGGCTCGCCGCTGCGGCGGTCCTTGCGGCCGGCGCCGCCGTGGCCGCGCCGGCCCAGGCGGGGGGCAAGTTCATCTTCGCCAACTCGTCGGCCTACGACACCCTGGACCCGCACGCCATCTTCGACGTCGGCCGAGTCGCCTCGCGGATCAACCTCTACGACGGGCTGATGCGCTGGTTCGACAACCCGCCCCACCTGGAGCCGTGGCTCGCCGAGAAGGTCGACATCTCCGATGACGGGCTGACCTACACGTTCACCCTGCGCGACGCGAAGTTCCACGACGGCTCGCCGGTCGAGGCCTCGGACGTCGCCTACTCCATCGACCGCATCCTCGAGATGAAGAAAGGGGCCTACTCGCTCTTCGAGGGCACCGTCGCGCCGGGATCGACCAAGGCGCCGGACGCGAAGACGGTGGTCTTCACCTTGTCGAAACCGTCGGCGATCTTCCTCGCCACCGTGCCCGAGATCCACGTCGTCAACGAGGAGCTGGTCCGCGCGAACGAAGCCGACGGCGACCTCGGCACCGCGTGGCTCTCGAAGAACGATGCCGGCTCGGGCTCGTTCCGGCTCACGCGCTACGACCCGGCCATCGGCTGGCAGGCGACCCGCTTCGAGGATCACTTCTTCGGCTGGGACATGGTCGAGGATCCCCTCGACACGATCGAGTTCCGGACCGTCGTCGAGATCAACTCGCGGGTGCTCGGCCTGATGAACGGCGATTTCCACGGCACGGACGGCTATCTGCCGCAGGACCAGGTGAAGCGCCTCGCGGCGAGCGAGAACGTCGTGGTCGACGAGCAGGAGTCCATGCGGATCTTCTACTCGATCATCCACAACGGTCGCCCGCCGATGAACGACGTGAACTTCCGCAAGGCGCTTTCCTACTCCTTCGACTACGACGGGTTCATCGACAACATCCTGTCCGGCTCCGTCGCCCGCGATCCGGTCCCGCTGCCGAACAACATGTGGGGCGCGCCGGCGGACGTCGAGGGCTACACCTACGACCTCGAGAAGGCGAAGGAGCACCTCGCCATGGTCAAGGAAGAGGTGCGCGAGATCACCCTCGGCGCGCTCGCCGGCTACGGTCAGACCGAGCAGGCGGCGGCCCTCCTGCAGAACGGGCTCAACAAGATCGGCATCGAGTCGAAGATCGTCTCCGAGACCTGGCCGGTGGCGTCGGGCAAGATGCGCGACGAGGAGCAGATGTACGACCCCCTGTTCCTGTGGAAGTCGACCTACTACGCGGACCCGAACAACTGGCTGGGCGAGATGTACGCCTGCGAGCAGATCGGCGCCCGCAACAACTCGTGGTACTGCAACGAGGAGGTCGACGCCCTGCTGAGCGAGGCCCGGACCTCGACCGACCAGGCGTTGCGCAAGGCCAACTACGAGAAGGCCAACCGGCTGCTGATGGAGGATGCGGCCGGGATCTTCGTCTACAACACCAAGTGGTTCGGCCCGTTCAACAAGGACGTCAAGGGCGTGCGCTTCAGCCCGATCGGCAACGGCCAGGAGATGCGCTGGGTGTCCATGGACTAGCCCGGGAGACCCGAGAGACCTTCGTGGCCCGCCCCTTGCGGCGGGCCGCGGACTTTTCGATCCCCGATGCGCGCGCTCGTCCTCACCGTCAACCGCCTTGCGTGGTTCGTGCCGACGTTGCTCGGCCTGCTCGCGATCACGTTCACCATCAGCCACCTCATTCCCGCCGATCCCATCGCGTTCATCGCGGGCGACAACGCCACCGCCGAGCAGATTGCCGCCCTCAAGGCGAAGTTCGGCGTCGACAAGCCGATTCCGGTGCAGCTCTGGAATTACGTGCTCGGGGTTGCCCAGGGCGATTTCGGAGTCAGCCTCTACACCCAGCGCCCGATCGTCGACGACCTCGTCGGCCGGCTTCCGGCGACCCTCGAGCTGGCGTTCGTGTCGATCGTCGCGTCCGCGATCCTCGGCATTCCGCTCGGCGTCCTCGCCGCCGTCCGGCGCAACTCGTGGCTCGACCACGCGCTGCGGGTGTTCACGGTCTCCGGACTCGCCATCGCCGCGTTCTGGCTCGCGATCCTGTTCCAGCTCCTCTTCGCCATGCGCCTCGGGTGGACCCCGCTCCAGGGACGGGTGGACGGCTGGGGGCCGGACGTCATCACCGGCTTCTTCCTCATCGATTCGGCGGTCGCGGGCGACTGGGGGGTGTTCCGGGACGTGGTCGCGCACATGATCCTTCCCGCGGTGACGCTCGGCTTCCCGGCCATGGCGACCGTGATGCGCTTCACCCGGGCCGGGGTGCTGGACGCGATCAACTCGAACTACGTCGACTACCAGCTTGCCATGGGGGTTCCGCACCGGGTGGTGATCTGGCGCTACGTGCTCCGCAATGCCCTCATCGGCACGGTCACCCAGCTCGGTCTCATCCTGGGCAACCTGATTGCCAACGCGGTGGTGGTCGAGGCGGTCTTCGACTGGCCGGGGCTCGGGCTCTACGCGGTCAACTCGATCCTGCAGTCCGACTACAACGCCATCATGGGGTTCACCCTCGTCATCGGGGCCGTCTTCATCATCGCCAACCTGCTGGTGGACGTCACCCACGGTCTCATCGACCCGCGCGAGTCCCATTGAACGAGGGTGTCCCACCGAGCCGGTCCATGAGCGAGCCTGGAGAAACGAGCGCGATGATCGGGCGGAATGGGCCGAGGCTCCGGTAGTGGCGACCTTCCGGTTCCTGCTGCGAAAGCTCGCCGCCGACCGAACGGCGGCCCTCGGGGCGCTCATCGTCGTGCTGCTCGTCGCGGTCGCGATCGCCGCGCCGGTGCTCTCCACCCACCCGGAGGACGTGACCGAGTTCCACCCCCCGGAACGCCTGCTCGGTCCTTCGGGGGACCACTACTTCGGCACCGATCGGATGGGCTCGGACGTCTACTCGCGGATCCTCTTCGGCGCGCGCATCACCATCTCGATCGCGGTCATCGCGATCGGGGTGAGCGTGCTCATCGGGGTGCCGGTCGGCCTCGTCGCGGGCTACTACCGCAACTGGGCGTCGGACGCCCTGATGCGGGTCTCGGACATCTTCCTCGCCGTGCCCCAGATCGTCCTCGCGATCGCCATCGCCCAGACCCTCGGGCCATCCATCGAGAACGTCATCCTGGCCCTCTCCGCGACGTACTGGCCGTTCTGGGCGCGGCTCGTCTACGCGGAGACGCGCTCCGCCCTCAACGAGACCTACGTCGAGGCGTCGATCGCGCTCGGAGCGTCGCCCTGGCGGGTGATGCTGCTGCACGTGCTGCCGAACATCTCGTCCTCGCTCATCGTGCGCACCACCATCGGCATGGGGGGCACCATCCTCACCGCGGCGGTGCTCGGCTTCCTCGGCCTCGGGCCGCCCGCCCCGAGCCCCGAATGGGGGCGCACGATCGCGGAGAGCCGCGAGTTCCTTCCCGAGGCGTGGTGGTACGCGACCGCGCCCGGACTCGCCATCTTCCTGGTGGTGATGGGCTTCAACCTGCTCGGGGACGGCCTGCGCGACATTCTCGACCCCCGCACCCGGCGCTCGACCGATGGGTGAGCCGGCGGGAGGGCGCATGGACGGCCTCCTGGCGGTCACCGACCTCGAGGTCGGTTTCGCCACCGAGAGCGGGCTCGCGCGGGTGCTCGACCACGTCAACTTCCGGATCGGGCGGGGCGAGATCGTCGGCCTGGTGGGGGAGTCCGGCTGCGGCAAGACGACGCTCGCGCGCGCGATCCTCGGCGTGCTGCCCGCGAACTCGGCCCGGATCGGCTCGGGGGCGATCGACTTCGAGGGGCGGAACCTGCTGGACGAGGATACGGCCTCCCTCGCCGACGACGTGCGGGGCCGCCAGATCACCTTCGTTCCCCAGGACCCGTTCTCGTCGTTCAACCCGGTCTTCACCATCGGTGCCCAGATCGACGAGCTGATGAAGTGGAAGTCGCCGGCGGCGGAGCACGGAGGGGGCATGCGGCGCTATCCGAGGGCCCGCCGGCGGGCCGACCGCGAGCGGGTGCTCGAGCTGCTGCGCACGGTGCAGCTCCCCGATCCGGAGGCGATCCTGCGCAAGTACCCGCACGAGGTCTCCGGGGGACAGCGCCAGCGGCTCATGATCGCCCTCGCGCTCCTCCCCGAGCCGAAGCTCATCATCGCGGACGAGCCGACCACCGCCCTCGACGTCACCATCCAGGCGCAGATCCTCAAGCTCCTTCGCCGCCTCGCGACCGACCGCCGGGTGTCGGTGCTCTTCACCACCCACGACCTCGGCACGGCCTACGAGATCTGCGACCGGATCACGGTGATGTACGCCGGGCAGGAGGTCGAGAGCGCTCCGTCCGACGAGTTCTTCGCCGCGCCGCGCCACGTCTACACGACGCGTCTGCTCCAGAGCCTGCCGAGCCGCGAGCACGGAATCAGCGGGATTCCGGGCCAGATTCCCGGGTTGGTCGAGCCGCCCTCGGGCTGCCGCTTCCATCCGCGTTGCGACTCCGCGTCCGCGATCTGCCGCGCCGGCCGTCCGGGAGTCACCGTCGTCGGGCCGGATCACCTGGTGCGCTGCTACCACCCCGTGGAGGGCGGTGCAGGGGAGGCGGCGGCGTGAACCGCGTGAGCGGCGCGACCGGCGCGAACGGGTCCGGCGGCGATCTGCTGCGGATCGAGGGGCTGAAGAAGTACTTTCCGATCCGCAATGCCTGGAAGCGGCGCATCGGCTGGCTGAGGGCCCTCGACGACGTCTCGCTGACGGTCGCCAAGGGCGAGATCCTGGGGGTCGTCGGCGAGAGCGGCTGCGGCAAGTCCACCCTCGGCAAGACGGTGATGGGCATCCATCGCCCGAGCGGAGGGCGGGTCGTCTTCGAGGGCAACGACATCACCGACACCACGCCCTACGAGGCGCGGAGCCTTCGCCGCGACCTCCAGTACACGTACCAGGACCCGGGCGCGTCGCTCGACCCGCGCTGGAAGATCGGCCGGTCGCTCGACGAGCCCCTCGTCATCCACACCAATCTGGACCGGGCGGCTCGGCGCGCCGCCGTGCGCGGCATCCTGGAGGCGGTCGGCCTTCCCGAGGGTCATCTCGACCTCTACCCGCACGAGATCTCGGGCGGGCAGCAGCGGCGGGTGGGGCTCGCCCGCATCCTCACCCTGCAGCCCACCCTGGTGGTGCTGGACGAGCCGACCTCCGGGCTCGACGTCTCCGTGCAGGCGACGATCCTGAACCTGTTCCTCGATCTCCAGAAACAGTTCGATCTCACGTACGTCTTCATCAGCCACGACCTCGCGGTGGTGCGCATGATCTGCGACCGGGTGGCCGTCATGTACCTGGGGAAGGTCGTCGAGCTCGGTCGGACCGAGCAGGTCTTCGACCGCCCCCGACACCCCTACACCCAGTCGTTGCTGGCCGCCATCCCGCAGATCGGAAAGGGCCGGATCACCGAGACGTTCTGGCTGGAGGGCGAGCCGCCCGACCCCGGAAACCTGCCTTCGGGGTGCCGTTTCCGGACCCGGTGCCCGCGCGCCGAGCCGCGCTGCGCCGATGCGGTGCCGCCGCTCGTCGAGCACGTCGCGGGTCAGGCGGACGCCTGCCTCCTCTCCGCGGGCGGCTGATCCCGCCCCCCGCCCGCGCTCGTCGTCGGGCGCCTCGGGGCGGCCGGTACACGGTCCCGATCCGGATGGAGCAGGTCCGGCGCGAGACGCGAGCGGTACTCTCGCTCCCGAGGTGCCGTTTCCGCGCGGACGCCGCTCCCGCCGGACGCGGCTCCGGGAACGCACCGGTTCGCGTGGCTCCCGGCGCCCGGGTTCCCCCGGGGAAATGCCCCTCCGGCGGGTCCGGGGCGCCTACATTCCCGCCTGTTCCCGGCAGTGCCGCGCGACGTCCGCGTGAGTCGCGAACCACACGTCGGCGTGGGAGCGGATGTAGCGGATCAGCTCCTCCAGCACCTGGATGCGGGAGCGGTGGCCGATGAAGTGCGGGTGCATCGTGAGGAGGAAGAGCCCCTCCTCGGCGTAGGCGCCGTCGAACTCGCGCGAAAATACCTCGAGCACGCCCCCGGGGGGGGTGTACGGCCGCAGTCCGGAGAAGCGGTCCATCGCCCAGTACGGCGCGTCGTCGCGGATCCACTCGACGGGGAGCTCCACGATCCCGGTCGCCTCGCCGTCCTCGACGAGCTCGTAGGGCTCGTCGTCCGCCATGAGCGAGGAGTCGTAGAGGAGACCCATCTCGCGGGTGATCGCGAGGGTGTGCTCGGAGAAGTCCCAGGAAGGGGTGCGGATGCCGACGGGACGCTGGCCGGAGATCTCCTCGAGCTTGTCCGCGGCCCGCATCTGGAGGTCGCGCTCGTCAGCCGGCGGCAGGGCCGAGTTGAGCTCGTGGATCCACGAGTGGATGCCGATTTCGTGGCCCGCACCGACCACTGCGCGCTGCTCCTGCGGGTGGAGCATCGCAATCACCGCCGGCACGAAGAACGTGGACGGCGCGTCGTATCGGTCGAGCAGCTTCAATATGCGCGGCACCCCGACCCGGGCGCCGTACTCGCCCTGGCTGAGCTTCCCCGGGGAGCGCTCCCCCCAGCGCAGGGTCTGGGTCTCGTGGTCGGAGTCGAAGGAGAGGGCGACCGCGCAGCGCGCCCCGCCGGGCCACGCGGCGGGCTTGAGCGACCGCCCCGCGCGGACCTTCTCGACGATGGGGCGCCAGCGCGACTCGGGCCAGGTCCAGGTGTCGGGCTGGGCGGGATTGGAGTTCGCGGATCGACTCATGGGAAAGGGTCCTCATGTCGGGGCGGGGCCGCCGGAAGGCTCCGCCGGGCGGGCGCCCTATCATGGCGAGCTTGCTCCCCGCCCGCAATTCTCTTTGCGGCTCCCGATCGTCGCAGGGGAAGGGCCGCGAGAGGTCGCGAAATCCTGACTCACTATCGGCGGCGACCACGACATCCCAGCGCGCCTCCAGCTCCTTGACGATCGCCCGCATGTGGCGAATCGGGCCTGCCTCGAGACTGAAGGCCGACGGGATGGACGGCGCGATATCCGGCGCTGGTCCCGGGGAGGCGCAGCGCGGTGCGTTCCCGACCGCGCGCCTTTCGGGACCGGTGCAGCGGATGCCGATCAACGAGGTCGAGCTCGTTCGTGACCGGGAAGCGCTCCATGCCCTCCGGGCTCCGGCCGGAGGGTCGGACAAGTCACGGACTTGACGGGGCGGCGGGACGGACATGCACCGGCATGCGGTGCCGGAGCCCGTGATAGTCTCTGTTGACAAGTGACAATATCGATTCCGCCCCTGCACCGGCGGCACGGATTTCGCCGCCGTACTCCAAACACCCCAAACAGGAGTCACGCCGTGAGAATCTCATTCCCAACCCTCCGGAACGTCACCTCCGCCGGATTCGGCGCCGCGTTCGTGCTCGCCCTCGCCGTGCCGTCCTCGACGGCGCTGGCCGGCGCCCTCGACGACATCAAGGCGCGCGGCGAGTTCACCTACGGCCTCGAAGCGCAGTACCGGCCGTTCGAGTTCCGCGATGAAAACAACGACATCATCGGCTACGACATCGACGTCGCCAACGAGATCGGCGAGCGCCTCGGCGTCAAGGCCAACCCGGTCGACACGAACTGGGCGGCGGTGATCCAGTCGCTCAATTCGGGGCAGTTCGACCTCATCCTCGGGGGCATGACCGCCACCCCGGAACGCTTCAAGCGGGTGAACTTCTCGTACCCCTACATGGAGGCGAGCTCCGGTCTGCTCGTCAATGCGGACAGCGGGATCGCGGATGCGAGCGGCCTCAGCGACAAGGTCGTCGGCGCGGGCGCCGGGACGCCGTCGATCAAGATGCTCCAGATGTCGGCGGAAGAGCATGGCCATTCGTTTGATGGCGACATCAAGACCTACGACGACGACGCGGTCGCCTACGAGGCCATGCGGGCCGGTCGGGTCGAGGCCTACGCGTCGTCGATCGTGAGCCTGATGGAGTTCGCCAAGACCGCCGACGGGGAGTTCGCCGTCGTCCCCTTCACGTCGAAGCACTGGGGGCAGGAGTTCACCTGCATGGCCTTCCGCAAGGAGGACGAGGACCTGCGCGGAGCGTTCAACGACATCATCGCGGAGATGAAGGCCGACGGCACCCTCGAGGCGCTGCAGAACAAGTGGTTCGGGCAGTCCTTCGTGGACCTGCTTCCCAACGTCGCCCCCGAGTGGTGAGCAGCGTGCCTGACGGCGGCCGCCGCCATGGCCGGCACGACGGCTCGCGGTGGACTTCGGCTACATGATCGAGGTGGTCCCGAGGCTCCTCCCGGGCCTCCGGATCACCATCGAAGTGAGCGCCATCTCCCTGGTGCTCGCCACCCTGATCGGCATCTGGCTGGGCGTGATCCGGGCCTACACCAAGGCCCGGAATCCGCTCAACTGGGTGCTGGACGCGTACGTGTTCTTCGTGCGCGGCACCCCGATCATCGTCCAGATCTTCGTCCTGTTCTTCCTCGCGCCTGAGCTCGGCCTCCGGATCGACCCCTACTGGGTCGGGATCATCGCCCTCACCTTCAACTCGGCGGGCTACCAGATCGAGATCGGGAGGGCCGCGGTCGGGTCGGTCGGCGCGGCGCAGTTCGACGCGTCGCTCGCGCTCGGCTTCTCGCGGCGGCAGACCATCTGGCTCGTGATCCTGCCCCAGGCCGTCCGCCGCATGATCGCGCCGCTCACCAACGAGATGTCGCAGCTCATCAAGGCTTCGTCGGTGCTGTCGGTCATCACCGTGTTCGAGCTGCACAAGGCGGCGAACGCCATCTCCTCGGCGAGCTTCAAGTACGTCGAGCTGCTTGCCCTCCAGGCCGTCTTCTATCTCGTTCTGATCCTCTCCGTCAGCCGCTTCGCTCGCTGGATCGAGACCTCGGTCCTTGGCGCCGGCGAAGGGGCGGCGGACTTCCAGGTGCGCTGAGCGAACCATGACCACCGGCCTCGACACGCAGTTCATGCTCGACATCCTCCCGAAGCTTCTTCGGGCGACCTGGATCACGATTCAGATCAGCGTGTTGACGGTCATCTTGAGCTGCGTCTTCGGGGGCCTGCTCTCGGCGTGGCGGATCCTCGGCGGGCGGGTCGTCCGGGCCGTCATCTACGGCTTTGTGGAGTTCACCCGCGGAGTGCCCCCACTGGTCCAGATCGCGCTCATCTACTTCGCCCTGCCCCGGTTCGGCGTCGTGCTGAACGAGTTCTGGACCGGCGTCGCGGCGCTCACGTTCATCGGCGTGGGGTACACCATCGAGATCGTGCGCGCCCAGGTGGAGTCGCTCGGCCGCGGGCAAAGCGACGCGTCGCTCGGTCTCGGCCTCAGCCCGTGGCAGACGCTGTTCCTCGTGCTGGTGCCGCAGGCGATGCGGCGGATCCTGCCGCCCCTGACCAACGAGCTCGTCAACGTGATCAAGGCATCGGCGCTGCTTTCCGTGATTTCCGTCAACGAGCTCACCAAGGTTGCCAACGAATTGATATTCATACATTTCGTGGTGATCGAGGTCCTGATCGAGCTGACGTTCCTGTACCTCGTCGTGGTCGGGAGCCTGATGTGGTTGTCGCGCTGGCTGGAACGCCGAAGCGCGACGTGAGGAGAGGAGTCGGGAGATGGCATCGATTACTCGGGGAGACCGCGGGCGGATCGGCTTCCTCCTGCCGGCGGACGGACTCACCGACGACGAGTACTGGAGCTGCCTTCCCGACGGGGTCGCCCTGCTCGCGGCGCGATACGTGGTCGCGGGGGGTCTTTCGCTCGAGGAGCTCGAGTCGGATACGGACACCGGGCCGATCCTCGATGCGGTCGAGCTCGTTCGCCAGGCCCAGGCCGACGTGGCGGCGCTCGCCGACTGCGCGGGTGCGGTCGTCGGCGGGCTCGACTATGAACGCGACCTGGTGGACCGGGTGGCGGCGAAGCTGGGCCGGCCGGCGACCTCGACGCCGCGCGCGATCGCGGCTGCGCTCCATGCGCTCGGGGCTCGGCGCATCGTCCTCGCCGCGCCCTATCTCGATGTCGTGGTCGAGAAATTCGCCGGCTTCCTCGCCGGCTTCGGCATCGAGACGCTCGAGTCGAAGGCCATCGCGTTCGCGGCGGAGACCGAGATCGCCGAGCTCGGCCCGGAGCGCTGGCGGGCCGTCGCAAAGGAGGTCGATCGGACCGAGGCGGATGCCATCGTGCTCGGCGGAGGCGGTATCCGCGCTGCCGCGGCGCTGGAGGCGACCGAACGCGATCTCGGAAAGCCGGTCGTCGCCGCTCCGGCCGCGCTCATCTGGCACGCGAGCCGCCTCGCGGGAGCCGACGCGACCCGCTCCGGGCTGGGCCGCCTGTTCTCCGAGTGCGGCGCCTCGCCCGCCGGGCCGGCCGCCGCAGGGACTGGCGGACGGAGAATGACGCGGCGGAGGATCTTCACCGGGGGAGCCTTCGAAGACATTGCGGGCTACGCCCGGGCGGTGGTGGACGGAGAGTGGATCTTCGTCTCGGGCACCACCGGGTACGACTACGCGACCGGCGAAATCGCCGACGACCCCGTGGAGCAGACCCGCCAGTGCTTCCGCAACATCTCGTGGGCGCTCGGGGAGGCGGGAGCGAGCCTCGATGACGTGGTCCGGGTGGTGGCCTACGTGGCGGAGCCGGAATCGTTCTCCGACATCGCGAAGGTGTTCGGGGAGCACTTCGCCGACATCCGTCCCGCGAACACGACGGTCATCAGCCGGCTCGTCAGCCCGGAAATGAAGATCGAGATCGAGGTCACCGCTCGCCGGCGCCCCGCGACCTGAGCGATGCACCGCGGCGGGGTCATCGCCCGGGTTCGCCCTCGGATAGAATCGGTGCCGCGCGAAATTTCAGGAATCAGCCGGTCTTCCGGAGGGGCGGCCGGGCGGAGCTTTCATCGATCATGAGTCAATCGCGAGTACGTTGTCGCCTTGCCGTGGATGTCGGCGGGACCTTCACGGATGTGGCCCTCGAGCTCGGCGCCGGCGGTGGCGTGGTCACCGCCAAGGTGCTGACGACGCCGCATGCTCCGGAGGAAGGGGTGGTCGCGGCGGTCGGGCAGGCAATCCGCGAGGCGGGGGTCGGTGCCGGTGACGTCGGCCTGCTCATCCACGGGACGACCCTTGCGACCAATGCGCTCATCGAACGCACCGGGGCGAAGACCGCGCTCCTCGTAACGGAGGGTTTCCGGGACTCGGTCGAAATGGCCCTCGAGAACCGGTTCGAGCAGTACGACATCTCCATCGACCGGCCGGCTCCCCTCGTGCCGCGGCACCTGCGATGGCCGGTCACCGAGCGGATGAACCATGTGGGCGAGGTGCTGGTTCCTCTCGACGAGCGTTCGGTGCGGGCGCTCCTCCCCCGCTTCGAGCGGCACGGGATCGAGGCGATCGCGGTCGGCCTGCTTCATTCCTACGCGAATCCGGGCCACGAGCAGCGGGTCGGGGAGATCCTCGCCGGCGCTTTGCCGGACGTCCGCATCACGCTCTCGAGCGAGGTGTGTCCCGAGATCCGGGAGTACGAACGCCAGTCGACGGCCTGCGCGAACGCCTACGTCCAGCCTCGGATGTCGGGTTACCTCACCCGTCTCGAGGCCGAGCTCCGTGCTCTCGGCCTCGCGTGCCCGCTTCTCCTCATGACTTCGGGGGGCGGCCTCACCACCCTCGCCAACGCGACCCGCTTTCCCATCCGGCTCGTCGAGTCGGGACCCGCCGGCGGCGCGATACTCGCGACGGAGATCGCCCGCGAGTGCGGCGACGAGAACGCGGTCTCCTTCGACATGGGCGGGACGACGGCCAAGATCTGCCTCATCGACGGCTACGAGCCGCAGTCCACTCGGACCTTCGAGGTGGCGCGGGCCTACCGCAACCTCAAGGGGAGCGGCCTGCCGGTGCGCATTCCGGCCATCGAGATGGTCGAGATCGGGGCCGGGGGCGGGTCCATCGCGGCCATCGACGGGATGGGCCGCCTCGACGTGGGTCCGGCGAGCGCGGGAGCCGATCCGGGGCCGGCCTGCTACGGACACGGCGGCCAACATCCCACCGTGACCGACGCCGACGTCGTGCTTGGCCGCATCGGTCCCGACGATTTCGCGGGAGGTTCGATCCGGCTCGACCCGGTTCGAGCGCGCAATGCGATCGGAAATGCGGTGGGAGAGCCGCTCGACCTCGCCGGTCCGCTCGCGGCGCTCTCCATCTCCGAGATGGTCGACGAGAACATGGCGAACGCGGCCCGGGTCCACGCCGTCGAATGGGGCAAGGACATTTCCGCCCGCACGATGATTGCGTTCGGCGGAGCGGCGCCGCTGCACGCGGCCCGCCTCGCCCAGAAGCTCGGCCTTCGCCGCGTGATCGTGCCGGCCGGAGCGGGAGTCGGCTCCGCAATCGGGATGCTGCGCGCGGCGGTGTCCTACGAGGTGGTGCGAAGCCGCTACGTTCGCCTTGCCGAGTTCGACCCGGGGGTGGTGAATGCGCTGCTTGGCGAGATGAACGAGGAGGCGCGCGCGGTCGTCGTGGCCGGGGCCGGAGACGCGGAGCTCGAGGAGGTCCGGCACGCATTCATGCGCTACGTCGGCCAGGGGCACGAGATCGTGGTGCCGCTGCCGGTGCGGACGCTCGAGACAGGCGATGGCGAGACCCTCGCGGCCGCGTTCGACGCCGAGTACGCCCGCCTCTACGGCCGCACGATTCCAGGGCAGGAACGCGAGGTCCTGAGCTGGACCCTGACCATCACGGCGCGAAGGGAGCCGTCGCCCGAAGGCGACCCTTCCTCCGTGAATGCCGGCGTACCTCGTGCGCCGGCGGCGCATTCCGGGGCCCACCACCCTTGCGCGGACGCGGCTTTGGACCGGACCGCACCGGCCGAGCCCCTGGCGGGGACGGACGGCGCCCGCCACCTGTTCGATCCGGTGCTCGCCGACTACCGGGGCGCTGCGGTATACCGGCGCGAGACGTTCGATCCCCTGGACGACGTAATGGGGTCGGCGGTAATCGTCGAGGATCAGACCACCACCGTCGTGCCGGAGGGATTCCAGGTCTCCGTCAATGCGTTCGGCCATCTCGTCCTCGAACGCACGGACGGATCGGCCTGATTGAAGGAGAATGCGCAACATGGACGCAATTGACCGAATCCGACGGAACGGCTTGATTGGAGGAGCATGCGCAACATGAACGCACTTGACCGGATCCGGATGCAGATCCAGTGGAACCGGCTGCTCTCGGTCGTCGAGGAGCAGGCCCAGACCCTGGTCCGCACCGCCTTCAGCACCTCGGCGCGCGAAGCCGGCGACATCTCCGCCGGCGCCTTCGACACCACCGGCCGGATGCTGGCCCAGGCGGTGACCGGCACCCCGGGCCACGTGAACGCGATGGCCGCATCGGTGAAGAGCTTCCTCGAGAAGTACCCGCTCGAGGCGATGGAGGAGGGCGACGTGTTCCTCACCAACGATCCGTGGCTCGGCACCGGTCACCTCAACGACTTCACCGCCGTGACCCCGACGTTCCACGGGGGCCGGATCGTGGCCCTCTTCGCCTCCACGACCCACGTGGTGGACATCGGCGGTCGCGGCTTCGGGCCGGACGGACGGCAGGTCTACGAGGAAGGCCTCAACATCCCGATCCTGCCCCTCGCGAAGCGCGGCGAGTTCAACTCCCTCGTGCTCGAGATCGTGCGTGCGAACGTCCGCAACCCGGTCGAGGTCGAAGGCGATCTCTACTCGCTCGCGGCCTGCAACGAGGTCGGGGGGCGGCGCCTCGTCGACATGATGAACGAGTTCTCGCTCTCGGACCTCGACGACATTTCGCGCTACGTGATCGACGCGTCGAGGGAGGGAATGCTCGCCGAGGTCCGTGCCCTCCCGCACGGCACGTACCGGAACTCGATGCGGATCGACGGCTACGAGCGCGAGCTCGACCTCGTGGCCGCGGTCACCATCGACGAGACGGGACTCGCCGTCGACTTCGACGGCACATCCCCGGTGTCGAGCTACGGCATCAACGTGCCGATCACCTACACCGAGGCGTACGCGAGCTTCGGTGTTCGCTGCGTCATCGGCTCGCGCATTCCGAACAACGCGGGGTCGCTCGCCCCGGTGCGGGTCACCGCGCCGGTCGGCACGATCCTCAACGCCCCGCATCCCTGCGCGGTGACCGGGCGGCACGTCATCGGGCAGATGCTCCCCGACGTGGTGCTGGGGTGCCTCGGACAGATCATTCCCGACCGGGTACCGGCCGAGGGCACCTCGTGCCTCTGGAACCCGGTCCTGCTCGGTGGGCACGGCATGACCGGCGACGACCTCCAGAGCGGGCCGGCGTTCGCGATGAACACCTTCCATACCGGGGGGACCGGAGGGCGCCCGGGAAAGGACGGCCTCGACGCGACGGCATTCCCCTCCGGCGTGCGCAACACCCCGATCGAGGTGAACGAAACCATCGCGCCGCTCGTCTTCTGGCGCAAGGAGTACCGCGAGGACTCCGGCGGTCCGGGCGCGTTCCGGGGAGGCACCGGACAGATCATGGAGGTCGCTCACGCGGGCGACAACGCGTTCGCGATCAACTCGATGTTCGACCGGGTGGTCCATCCGCCCCGGGGCCGGAACGGCGGCGGCGCCGGTCAGACGGGGCGCCTCTACCTCAAGTCGGGCGCGGCCGAGTTCAGGGGCAAGGGGCGCCAGACCATCCCGCGGGGCGAGCGCCTCGTGCTCGAGATGCCGGGCGGGGGCGGGCTCGGCGATCCCCTCGAACGGGACCCCGAGCGGGTGGCGGACGATGTCCTGAACGGCCTCGTCTCGGCGGAGCGTGCCCTGGCCGACTACGGGGTCGTCATCGGAGCGGACGATCGCCTCGACCGCGAAGCGACAGTGAGCGAACGGCACGCGCGGCGAGCCCCCGCCGCCGCGGACTGAATCCGTCCCCGGCCGCCCGCCCGCGAAGGGCGGCCGGCCCCGGGTGGAGCCGGCCGGCGGATCGTCAGCCGGCCGCGATGGCGGTGGCCGTTCCGGTGAGGACGGTCTCTCCGTTCTGGTTGGTGGTGGTGACCGAGAAGTCGACGAGCCGCTCGCCCCCCTCCTCGCGAACCGCATCGACCCGGGTGGCGGCGGTGAGCGTATCGCCCGGCCACACCTGGCTGGTGAACCGCACCCCGAACCTGCGCACGTTCTCCGCGCCGACGAGGTTGGTGATCGCGCGTCCGGTCATCCCCATCGTCAGCATCCCGTGCGCGAACACCCCCGGATAGCCGGCCGCCTCACGGGTGTAGAGCTCGTCGGTGTGGATCGGGTTGTAGTCGCCGGACGCGCCCGAGTACATCACGAGCTGGGTGCGGGTGAGGTCCTCCACGAGCACCTCCTCGTGGACGTCGCCGATCTTGAATTCTCTCGTCGTCATCGCGGGTCTCGAGCTCCTCTTCAGCCCCCGTTCAGCCCTGGTCTACCGGGCGCTCGGTCGTGACCGTGACGCTTCGCGCCCGGCACACGAGCTCGCCGTCCGGGTCGTGGTAGTCGACGAACCGCTCCGTGAACTCGAGCCGCCCGGCCCGTCGGCTCTGCTTCTCCCACGACTCCCCGTCCCGGTAGGTCGCGGTCAGCACGTCCCCGGGCCGGAGGGGGCGCCGGTACTCGAAGTGCTGCTCGGCATGCAGCCCGCCCGAGGCGGGCGGGTCGCCGTCGATCCCGCTCGGGGTCGCGCCCGAACCGAACCACTTCTCGCCCGGCTTGGGGCGGGTCGGGTGCTCGGGGGCGAACTGCGCCACCGCCTGGGCGAACGTCGGGGGCGCGACGATGCCGCCTGCCGTGGTCATCTTCGCCGCTTCGGCGTCGTGGTAGGCGGGATTGGTGTCCCCGATGGCGCGCGCGAACATCATGATGTGCGACGCTTCGACCGGAAACGTGACCTTCTTGGATTCGGACACTCGTTGGTTCCTCGCAGGTCCTGGGCCGCGCGGGCCGAAGGCGGTCCGCGACGGCGCAATTATCGGTGGAATGTGGCGGCGGTCCAACCCTGATCCGGACCGGAACCGATCACCTTCGGACCACCTCGCGGCGGGTCCCGGGAAGACCGGTGGCGGCGCCGCGCGGGCCGCTAGCCGAAGAGCTCCCGGAAGCGTCCCACGCAGGCGCGGAATCCGTCCTCGAAGGTGCCGCCGTCCGGGCGGTAGACCGCCTCGAGGGAGATCGCGCCCGCGTAGCCGACCTGTCCGAGCCACTCCGCCATCGGTTCGAGCGAGGACGCGAGCTGGCCGGACCCGAGCTCGCACACGCGAAGGTGCGCGGCCGGCATGTCCGCCACCACGTCCTTGACGTGCAGGTGCCCCAGGGCGGCTCCGTCGCCGAGGGCCTCGATCCCGAGCGGGTGGGGCGGCTCGCTCGCGAACATGCAGTTGGCGGGATCCCAGAGCACCTTGAGGCGCTCCGAGCCGATCTCGTCGACCAGGCGACGGCCGGTCCGGGCCGAGCAGATCGTTCCCCCGTTCCCGGTCTCGACGACCAGGGTGACCCCCTCGCGCTCCGCCATCTCGACCGCCGGCAGCACCAGCGCCTTGAGGCCGTCCCAGGCCCCGTGCGCGACGTTCCACTGGTCCGCTCCGTTCTCCCCGAAGAGGATCATCTCGCGGCGTCCGGACATGATTCGGACAAACCCGCAGTCGAGCCGGTGGGCGAGGTCGATGCAGCTCGCGAGCTTGTCGAGGTGCGCTCGATGCTCGTCTCCGCCGGGCTCGGTCTCGCGCACGAGGAGACCGCCGAAGATGTGCCGGGAGACGCACGAGACCGGCATCTTCGCCTCGCGGACCAGGGAGACGACCCTTTCGGTCTCGTCCGCGTCCAGGTCCCCGACCTCCCGGTCCCATACGTATTGGAGCTCGATCTCGTCGAGCCCCGCGTCGCGGGCGACCCGGAGCGCGTGCCCGAGGTCGCGGCTGATTCCGTCCGAGATGACGCCGAGGCGGCTCATGCTTCTGTCCTCGCTCTCGGGTCCGCGATTCGGACCGATCCCGGAGAGGCTATCACGATACGATCGCGGTCATGGGTGCAGGGGTCCGACAGCCGTATCGCGACGTGGTGGTCACCGTCCCGGTGACCATTGCGTACGAGCGCTATTCCATTCGCAGCGCTCACTGGTATCTCGGCCGTTCGCTTGCCGAGCTGCTTTCCGGTTCGGGTCTTGCGAAGGCCGAGGTCGACGGCGTGTGCGTTTCGAGCTTCACCCTGCCGCCCGACAACGCGATCGGCCTCATGCAGTACCTCGGCATGTCGCCCCGCTGGCTCGACGCAATCAACCTCGGGGGGGCGTGCGGGGTGGTGGCGCTCAGGCGCGCGGCGCGCGCGGTGCAGGCCGGGGACGCTCGGGTCGTCGCGTGCATCGCGGGCGATACCAACCACGTGTATTCGTTCCGCCACAACGTCTCGAACTTCAGCCAGTTCGCGCGCGATGCGGTGTATCCCTACGGCTCCGGCGGGCCGAACGCGAGCTTCGCCTTTCTCACCGACTACTACATGCGGCACTTCGGGGCGACCCGGGAGGACTTCGGGAGACTCTGCATCGCGCAGCGCGAGAACGCCCTTCGCTTCCCCCACGCACTGATGAAGCGCCCGCTCACGATGGACCAGTACCTCGGCGCGCGTCTCATTGCGGAGCCGCTCCGGCTCTTCGACTGCGTCATGCCTTGCGCGGGCGGGGAGGGCTTCCTCGTCATGCGCCGGCAGCAGGCGGAGGACCTGGGACTTGGCCACGCCCGCATCCTCGGCACCATCGAACGTCACAACGCGTTCCCGGACGACCCCATCCAGATGCGGGGCGGCTGGGCGCTCGATCGGGACGACCTCTACGCGATGGCGGGGGTCGGGCCGGCGGACATCGACGTTCTCGAGACCTACGACGACTATCCCGTCATCTCCCTCATGCAGATCGAGGATCTCGGCTTTTGCGGGAAGGGGGATGGGCCGGAGTTCGTCCGGGAGCGGACGTTCACGGCGGACGGGGACTTCCCGGTGAACACCTCCGGCGGCCAGCTCTCGGTGGGGCAGGCCGGCATCGCGGGGGGCTACCTCGGCCTCGTGGAAGCGGTGCGGCAGGTTACGGGGGAGACGCTCGGCGCCGCGGTGCCGAATGCGAAGGTCGCGCTCGTCTCCGGGTTCGGAATGATCAACTACGACCGGGGGCTCTGCTCGGCGGCCGCGATCCTCGCCGCCGCCTGAATCGGTGGGGCTCGCGTCCACCCGCGCCGGGGCCGGAGGAAGACGCTCGGCAGTGGCGCCCGGCCCGTCGGACGACGGACCGGGCGCTTCGTTCTCGTCAGCCGGCGGACGTCCCGCCCGCCGGGCCGCTCAGTCTCCCTGCGTCTTGCTCAAGGTTCCGGCCTTGAGCCGCTGCTCCTGATCGGCGAGGGACTGGTTCTCGTTGCCGAGCTGTCGCACGTGCCAGACGATCCAGTACACGACGCCGATCAGCACGAACAGCCATTCCGCACCTACGAAGGGGTAGATCGGACCGATTTCGGCGATGTTGCCGGCCCAGTTCTCGAAGCTTCCGGTTGACATGGTCGGGTCCTCCTCCGCGCGCGCCTACGTGAGACGGGCCGCGCTCTCGTTCTCGGCATCGACGATTGCCTGCTCGTCCGCCTCCACTTCCGCGCGAACCGCGGAATCGAGGCCGGCGATCTCCACCGCCTCCGGGATTCGCAGGATGCCGGAGGCATGGAGGATGCGGGCGATGATCCACCCCGGCAGGAAGCCGAGCACGCCGAACATGATGATCGCGCCCGCGATCTGGCCGAGCGGGTTGATGCTCGTGTACGACGGGTCCGGCGACGAGGGGTAGCCCCAGAGCACGAAGCCGGCGATGACCACGCCGAAGACGCCGGCGTAGCCGTGCACCGCGACCGCCCCCACCGCGTCGTCGACCCGGAACCGGCGCTCCACCCAGCCATGCATCTTGTACATGAAGATGACCCCGACGATGGCGATGATCATCGCCTGGATCGGGTGGTAGAGGTCGTTCCCGGCCGATGCGGCGATGATGCCCGCGAGGCCCGAGGAATAAGTCCAGAACGGGTCGCCCTTCGATATCCAGTATCCCGCCAGCAGGCCGCCCGCCAGCGACATCAGGAAGTTGAAGGTGATAGCGCTCAGGGTGGTCGGCCCCAGGTAGATGTTGGTGGCCGAATAGAACACGCCGTCGCCGGACTGGACGTCCCAGATGGGAATGTTGCACGCCACGTAGAAGCCCCAGAAGCCGGTATAGATCAGGAACAGTCCGATCGCGACCAGCCAGGGATTTCGGGGATGGATGTTGCGTGGCGTGCCGTCGGCCGCGAACTTGCCGATCCGTGGGCCGAGGACCACCAGGATGCCGAGCGCGAATCCGCCCGCGATTGCGTGGATCACTCCGGAGGCGTAGGCATCATGGTAGCCGAGGAGCTGGACCATCCAGCCCTCCGCGTGCCAGCCCCAGGCCGCGTCGATGATCCAGAACACCGAGCCGATGGCGACGGCAAGGATCCAGAACGCGCCGGATCGGATGCGTTCGATCACCGAGCCCGAAACGATGGATGCGGCGGTCCAGGAGAACAGCAGGAACGCGGCCCAGAACACGCCGTTGATGCGCGCCCAGCCGTTTTCCGCGTCGTCCGCGCCGCCCATGTGCGCCCCCATCACGTTGCTCCAGGGAACCGCGTGGGGTGCCTCCACCAGGCCGCCGGTGAAACCCGGGCCGTTGGGGAGAGCGAAGTAGATCCACCACCCGAAGAAGAAAAACGTTATCGTCACCAGCGGGATCAGCATGGTGTTCTTCATCAGGGTGTGCATGTGATTCTTGTGCCGGGATGCACCTACTTCGTACATGCAGAACCCGACGTGAATCAGGAACATGATCACGACCGTGAGCCAGTAGTAGAACTCCGTGAAGATCGTGACCAGGGCAGACAGTTGGTCGGTCATCTCTCACCTCGCGTCAGTGCAAAGCCGAGTCGTCACTTCCTGTTCAATTTCCCTCTCGCCCTTTTCAACCCTTCGAGTATGGCCCAAGATTGGTGTTCGGGCAAATCTCCTTCGCAATCAACCGTCGACCAAGAGTGCAACGCGTAGTGTCGGCGAACCTCGGAAGCGACGGAATCGGAGCGCGCGAAATTCCCCCGAAACGGCGGCACGACGTTCCCGAGATTCCTTGCCATTTCGATCGAATTCTTGCAGAACGAAGAATCTCGCGTACCGTGAACAATAATTTCAATTGCTTCGCGAATGAATCGATTGTCCATGTTCATCAATTGATTGCGAAGAACGGGGCCGGCTTCGAAGGTTCCTTCACCGCACCGGCACGTCCGGGGGAGGACGATTCGTCGAGCTGATGAACGACCATGAACCGCCCGCTACGAAACTGCGAGAACGCAATACGACGCGCGGCTCCGGAGTATCGGTTGCGACGGGTTTTCCGGCATTCGCGTCGTGCGGGCAATCGGACAGCTCCGAGTCGACCGGCGCGCGAAGGGCGCCGTTTGCATCGCCCGGACGGTGCCCGCGTTCGCATCGGCCCCGGCGAGGGTTCGTGTCCGTCCTCGTCCGGCCCCGATCTCGGGCTTCGCATCGGCTCCGCGCCGCGCGGCGATACACTGTCGGCATGACCACTCCGCTCCCCCGGCCGAAGCGCAAGGACCCGATCAAGCGCACCCGGCTCCCGGCCCTGCCGCCCGCGCCGCGCAGTCGCGAGGCGCTCGGTCTTACCGCGGTCGCGGCCGAGGGGCGGTTCGCGCTCCAGCGCTGCGAGGAATGCGGCCGTGTCCAGTACCCGCCACGGCAGCTTTGCGGAGGGTGCCTCTCGGCGGAGCTCGCGTGGCGGGACGTTCCGGACCACGGCACCCTGATCGCCGGCACCACCTTGCACCACAGCAACGACGTGTACTTCCGCGAGCGCCTTCCCTGGCGGCTCGGACTGGTCGGACTCGACTGCGGTCCCGCCATCGTCGCGCACGTGATGGAGGACTGCCGCATCGGCGACCGGGTGCGGATGTCGGTGCGCCTCGACCGGAGTGGCCGCGCGGTCATGCTCGCCATGCCCCCCGGAGATGAGGTCCCGAACATGGAAGACGATCTCGAGCTTCGCGAGACCACGTGCCACCCCCGGCACCGCCGGGTGCTCGTGACCAACGGCAAGACCCCGGCCGGTCAGGCCCTCGTGCGCGCGGTGGCCGCGACGGGCGCGCGCGAGGTGTACGTGGGAAACCCGGAGCCCTGGCACGCGAGCCCCCCGCTCGCGGCCCTCGCCGAGATCCCGGCGGTCACGGTCTTCCCGCTCGACGTGACGGACTCGCAGTCCGTGCACGAGCTCGCGGGCCGGATCGGGGCCAAGGTCGAGATCCTCGTCAACAATGGCTATCACCTGCGCCCGGGCGGGATCCGGGGCCGCCGGGACATCAACAACCCGCGTGCGGAAATGGACGTCACCTACTTCGGGCTGCTGCGCCTTGCCCGGGAGTTCGGCCCGGTGCTGCGCGAGCGAGGCGCCGACGGGCCGTTCGGGGCCTGCGCGTGGGTCAACGTGCTGTCGGTCTACGCCCTCGTGAACAACCCCGCGTTCGCCACCTGGTCCGCCTCCCTCGCCGCCGCCCATTCCCTTTCGCAGTGTCTGCGAACCGATCTCCTGGAAGGCGGGGTGAAGGTCGTCAACGTGTACCCGGGCCCCCTCGAGGACGAGTGGCAGCAGCTTCTCCCGCCCCCGAAGCTCACCCCGGAAGCGCTCGCGAACGCGGTGGTGAAGGCGCTCGTGGACGGCGTGGAGGAGGTGTACCCGGGAGCGGTCGCGCAGGAGATCCACGCGCGCATGCGCGAGAATCCGAAGGAGGTCGAACGGGAGCTGTCGCTGTGAGCACGATTGCCGAAGCCGCCACGGGGGCCGTGGCTCGGGACCCGGAGGCCGCGAGGACCCTCGCCCGGTTCCTCGCCGATCTCCTCGCCGGCCGGATCCGGGTCGTGGACCTCACCGAGACCCTGGAGCCCGGGTTTCCGACCATCATCCTGCCCCCCGAGCTCGGGCAGTGCTGGCCGTTCCGCTCCGAGGAGATTTCGCGTTACGACGAACGCGGCCCCGGCTGGTACTGGAACAACTTCTCCTGTGGAGAGCATACCGGGACCCACTTCGACGCTCCGATTCACTGGGTTTCGGGCAAGGACCTGCCGAACAACGCCACGGACACCATCCCGGTCGAGAACTTCATTGCGGAGGCCTGCGTGCTCGACTGCTCGCGCGAGTGCGAGGACGATCCCGACTTCCTCCTCACCATCGACTTCGTCGAGGCGTGGGAGGCGGAGCACGGAACGATCCCGCCGCGCGCGTGGGTGTTCATGCGCTCCGACTGGTCGAAGCGGCGCGACCCCGCCGCCTACCTCAACATGCTGGAGGACGGCCAGCACACCCCGGGACCGGACGAGGAGGTGGTGCCGTGGCTCATCGCCATGCGCGACGTGCACGGCTTCGGCACCGAGTCGGTCGGGACGGACGCGGGGCAGGCCATCCACTTCTCCGAGCCCTTCCCGTGCCACTACTACATGCACCGCAACAACCGATACGGGCTTCAGTGCATGACCAACCTCGACCTGCTCCCCGCGCGAGGGGCGGTGATCCTGAGCGCGCCGCTCAAGATCGAGCAGGGCTCGGGCAGCCCGACCCGCGTGCTCGCCCTGGTTCCCGCGCCGGCGGGCTGACCGTCCGGCCCTTGGCTCGCCGGAGTCAGAAGGCCTGGCGCCAGCCGGCGAGGAGGGCGAGGCTCGGGTCCGCGGCGGCGCGGTGGCCGGGCTCATGGGTCCAGACCGCGCCGAGGCGAAGCTCGCCCGCGTCCTTCCACCGCCGGTGCCAGCGGGCCGCTACGTCGATCTGCCGTCCGGTGGGTGCAAGGTCGGCGCTCACCGGGTGGCGGAGAACCTCGCCGCCCTTGGTGCGGCCCGCGGGAACGGAGAGCGTCGCCTCCCCGGACTCGACCCGGAGCGGTTGCGCGACCGAAAGGCTGAATCCGCGGTCGGTTCCGAGGGGTCGGGTCGCCCGGAGCGCGAACGCGCTCGTCGTCAACGGCGTGAGGTCGGCGATGAGTCCAACGCTCTGCTCGGCAGTGACCGTGCCGAGCTCGGCGCCGCCGAACAGCCGCCAGCCGCCGATGCCTGCTTCGGCGTCGATGCCGGCGAAGACGGCGTCGGCCGAAAGGCCGCCGAACGCGCCTTGCGCCGTGGTTCCTAGCAAAGCCTCGCGCTCTCCCAGCCAGCCGGCCCGAAGGGCGAATGGGGTGCCCCGCGCGCGCCACGACAGCAGGCCGCCGGTAGCGGGCGGCACGCCGTCCGTTCCTTCGGTCGAGAAGGCGGTCGCGAGGAGGCCGCCCGGGCCGCCCAGGCTGAGGGTCAGGGCGTGCTCGGCGAGCCCGAGATGCCCACCCGTGGCGCCGGCCGGAGTATCCAGGAGCCCGAGCTGCAATCCGCCCCGATACTCGTTCGCGGGGACCCACGTGCCGTGCTCGTGACGAAGTGAGAGAACCGGCCGCGCGCCAAGGCCGTCCAGCCCCGGGGTCGGGGCCATGAAGTTGCGAAGCGGCGAGGCCGTCGAAGGTACGGTCCGTTCGGATGCGAAGTCGCCGAGGTCGAACCAGAACGGCGCGCCGAGAGAGTCGAAGGCGGCAACCTCGTGCCCTGCGAACGAGTGGGAGAAGCCGTCGCCGAGGGCGCCGCCGGAGGTGAGGCCGGTCGACGACAACGGGGTGCCGCCGCCTTCCACCGTGCCCGAGAGCGCGATCTCGGTCGTTCCGACCGGCGAGGTGGCGGTGCCGAGGTCCATCAGCCCCTGGCCGTAGACCACCGCGTCCGCATAGATGCCGGTCCGATCGGCGGTTTCCAGGAGACGCACCGCGAGGTCGGTGTTCGGGAGCTGGTCCCGGAAGTAGTGCTTCAGCACCGCGAGCCCGCCGGTCACCATCGGCGCCGCGAACGAAGTACCGGAAAAGCGGCCCAGCCACCGTTCTCCCGGGGTGCCGTCGTTCGCCGGTCCGAAATAGGCGGTCAGAACCCGGGCGCCCGGTGCCGCGAGGCACCACTTGGCGGCGCTGCCGCAGCGATTGGAGAAGTTGGCGATGCTGCCGTCCAGGCCTATGGCGACGACGGCGAGGCTGTGCCCTCGCATCTCCTCGAAGTACACCGGGAGACCGGCGGTGATTCCGGGCGAGGACGCGTCGACCGTGCCCTCTCCGTCCGTCCTCTCGACGCACCAGGCTTCATCCTGGGTGCACTTGCGGCCATGCGCGTTGCCGGCGGCCCACACGAGGATGGTCTTCTCGTCGACGTCCCCTTGCGCCAGCACACCGATCGTCTCGCCGTAGCTGGACCGAAGCTCGGCTTCGGGGTAGATGTCGACGAGGCTGGAGTATCCCAGGCTGAGATTGAGGAAGTCGAGCCGTCCTCGGTCGTCCTCCCACTCGAAGATGTGCCGGTACAGGTCCGCGTCCGCGGAGTCCACGGTCGCAAGCGCCTCGACGGTGACGGGGTTGAAGTACTCCGGCGCGGTTCCGAGCGGAATCGCGAAGACCGCGAGATCGGCGCCCCAGGCCACCCCGTGCGGGAGCAGGTCCAATCCGGGAACACGTCTGGCGGCGATGACCCCCGCCACCGCCGTGCCATGCGAGTACTCGTCGCCAATCTCGTCCTCGGCGTCTTCCAGAAACTCCTCGGTGATCTTCGCCCCGCGGAGCAGCAGGTGCTCGGGGTCGATCCCGGTGTCGAGGACGCCGATGGTTTGGCCCGCGCCCGGCTCCACGTCGCCGCCTTCGACGAGCGCGAGACGCCCGTACGCCTCGTAGGCGTTGATCATCGTGGCGAATGGCCACTGACTGGAGAGGGCCGATTCGTTACGTAGATTCTCCGCGAGAGCGGTCGACTTCTCCTCGAACTCCTCGGCGGAAAGGCAACCTTCTTCGTGGGTGGCAATGCAATCGGGCGAGGCGTACTTGCTACCGCCGGCGCAGGCCGAAAGGAGCAGGGCCGCGGCCAGCATTCCGGCCAGGGTTCCGGCGGGACCGTGAAAGGCCGCGCGGATGGCGACGAGGGTGGCGTGTTGTCGATTCATGAATGGTTTCCGATCCGTGCCGCGCTCAAAACTCATACTCTACTCGAAGAACGAGTCAATTGACCGAGGGAGGAGGCGAGCCGCCGCGACGGTCGTGCCGGCAACCGGTCGTGAACGGCCGGGGCCGAACTGACGCACCCGGGCGCCGGCCATCCCGCGACCGTCCTGCCCCCTTGCCCGGCCGGCCGCTTGGCGCGCGGGGAAGGATGGCGGGACGCGGTGCGGAAGTGATATAAGCGCACGCTGGCAGGGGAGAGGCCACGCGCCCTCATGTGCGGAATCGTCGGACTCTACGCAAAGAACCCCGAGCTCCGCCCGCGGCTCGGTGAGCTCGTGTCGCCGATGCTGGTCGAGCTCGGCGACCGCGGCCCGGACAGCGCCGGGATCGCCTTCTACCGGCGGCCCGTGGCGGGCGGCGGCTCCAAGATCACCGTGCATCACGTGGACCCCGGGTACGAATGGGGCTCGCTCCGCGACGCGTTTGCGGCGCGGTGCGGCGCGGACGTGGAGATGGAAGTGCGGGGGAGCCACGCGACGCTTGCGAGCCCGCTGCCCCCGGCCGACGTCGAGCGATGGTTCGGCGAGCGGCATCCCGAGCTCCGGGTGATGAGCGTGGGCGACACCATCGAGCTCTACAAGGAGAAGGGGCTTCCGGTGGACGTGGTGGACCGCTTCGGGTTCCGGGACATCGACGGCAGCCATGCCCTCGGCCACACCCGGATGGCGACCGAGAGCGCAGTCACCACCGAGCACTCGCATCCCTTCTCGACCGGTCTCGATCTCTGCCTCGTGCACAACGGATCGCTCTCGAACCACAACCGCCTGCGCCGGAATCTGCGCCGCGAGGGAATTGCGTTCCAGACCGACAACGACACCGAGGTCGCCGCGGGCTATCTCACCTGGCGGCTCCGCGAGGGCGACTCCCTCGACGAAGCGCTCGAGGCGGCCAACGACGATCTCGACGGCTTCTACACCTTCGCGGTCGCGACCCGGGACGGCTTCGCGGTGCTCCGCGATCCCATCGCCTGCAAGCCCGCGGTGCTCGCGGAGACCGAGGACTGGGTGGCGATGGGGTCGGAGTTCCGGGCCATCGCGCCCCTGCCGGGTGCCGATCGGGCCGAGATCTGGGAACCGACCCCGGGACGGGTGTACCACTGGGGCGGCGCCACGACGTGAGCAACCTTCCGGAGCCCGTGGACTTCGATCTCGCGGGCGGCGACCGGCGCTCCCTCAACCGTTCGCTCCATGCGCTCGCAGGCGACGGGGCCGGCGCGCGCTGGAACATCCGCAATCCCGGCGGCCGTCACGCCCTTTGCGTCGGCATGGCGGCCGAGGCCGAGCTCGCCATCCACGGGCACGTCGGCTACTACTGCGCCGGCATGAACCGGTCGGCGAACATCGTGATTCACGGAAACGCCGGCCCCGGGGTGGCGGAGAACATGATGTCGGGATCGGTGCGGGTGAAGGGCAACGCCTCGCAGTCCGCCGGCGCGTCCGGACGCGGCGGACTGCTCGTGATCGAAGGAAACGCGAGCGCCCGCTGCGGCATCTCCATGAAGGGGATCGACATCGTGGTGGCGGGCTCGGTCGGGCACATGAGCGCGTTCATGGCCCAGGCCGGACACCTCGTGGTGTGTGGGGAGGCGGGAGCCGATCTCGGCGACTCGATCTACGAAGCGGTGCTGTACGTGCGGGGCCCGGTCGCGTCGCTCGGGGCGGATTGCGTCGAGAAGGAGATGACCGATGCGCACCGCGAGCGGGTCGGCGGGCTGCTCGCGGCGGCCGGAGTCGAGGCCGATCCCGGCTCGTTCCGGCGCTACGGATCGGCCCGGCGGCTCTACAACTTCAACGTGGACCGGGCCGATGAATACTGAGCCGCGCCGCGCCGGTCGCGGATGTCGTCCGGCGTGCTCCGGCGCCGCCGGCACCTCGCGGGCCCGCGCCGGGGTGACCGCCAACCGGCCGCCGCGCTGCATGCGTGCGGGGCTCCACCGCGGCACGAGGTACCGGACACCGTGAGCGGCGCACCGCCCGATCGGCGCTGGCTCCGGGCCTCCGCCTCCTTCCCCGCCCCCGTCATCGCGGAGATCCATCGCGCGGCGGACGAGGGGGTGTACGACATCCGGGGCTTCGGCGCGAAGCGCCACCTCCCGACCTTCGACGATCTCCTGCTGCTCGGCGCCTCGATGTCGCGCTACCCCCTCGAGGGCTACCGCGAGAGGTGCGAGACCTCCGTCACCATCGGCACCCGCTTCGCCCGCCGTCCGCTCGAGCTCGCGATCCCGATCACGATCGCGGGGATGAGCTTCGGGGCCCTCGGCGCGAACGCGAAGCGGGCGATCGGGATGGCGGCGAGCGCGATGGGCACGAGCACCACCACCGGCGACGGCGGCATGTCGCCGGAAGAGCGCGAGGCTTCGAAGCTGCTCGTCTACCAGGTTCTGCCGTCTCGCTACGGCCTCGACCCCGATCATCTTCGGGCCTGCGACGCGATCGAGGTGGTGGTCGGGCAGGGCGCCAAGCCGGGCGGCGGAGGGATGCTGCTCGGGCAGAAGATCACGGAGCGCATCGCGGGGATGCGGGACCTCCCGGTCGGCATCGACCAGCGAAGCGCCTGCCGCCATCCCGACTGGACGGGGCCCGACGACCTCGAGATCAAGATCCAGGAGCTGCGCGAGATCACCGACTGGGAGCTTCCGGTCTACGTCAAGGTCGGCGCCGCTCGAGTGGGCTTCGACGTCGCCCTCGCGGTCAAGGCGGGGGCGGACGCGGTGGTCGTCGACGGCATGCAGGGGGGGACCGCGGCCACCCAGGACATCTTCATCGAGCACGCCGGGGTCCCCACCCTGCCCGCCGTCCGCCAGGCGGTCGAGGCGCTCCAGGAGCTCGGCATGCACCGCAAGGTGCAGCTCATCGTCTCGGGCGGCATCCGCCACGGGGCGGACGTCGCGAAGGCGCTCGCCCTCGGGGCGGACGCGGTATCGCTCGGGACCGCATCGCTCATCGCCCTCGGCTGCAACCGGCCGGACTACGTCGAGGACTACCACGCGCTCGGGACCGAGCCCGGCTTCTGCCACCACTGCCATACCGGACGGTGCCCGGTCGGGATTACCACCCAGGATGCCGACCTCGAGACGCGGCTCCACCCCGAGCAGGGCGCGCGGCGGCTGCGCAACTACCTCACCACCATGACCCTCGAGCTCCAGACCCTCGCGCGGGCGTGCGGCAAGAGCCATGTGCTCAACCTCGAGCCCGAGGACCTTGCGGCGGTCACCGTGGAGGCGGCGGCGATGGCCCAGGTGCCCCTCGCCGGCACCAACTGGATACCGGGCCGGTAGCGCGCGCGGGCGAACGACCCCGGCGCCGGTCGGCGGCCGCCCCGCGTCCGGGGTGGCGTGGCGGCCCGGACCGGAACACGAAGAAGACTCTCGGAGGCTGAAATCATGACGACGGATCTCGCTCGAGTCGCGAAGGACGAAGGAATTCGCTACTTCCTCATCTGCTTCGCCGACCTCTTCGGAACGCTTCGCTCCAAGCTCGTGCCGGCGCGCGCGATCGGCGACATGCAGCGCGACGGGGCGGGCTTCGCCGGCTTCGCGGCGTGGCTCGACATGACCCCGGCCGACCCCGACATGTTCGCGATGCCGGACGCGGAGAGCCTCGTCCGCCTGCCCTGGCGGCCCGAGGTCGCATGGCTCCCGGCGGATCTCCGGATGAACGGGAAGGAGGTCGAGGCATCGCCCCGCGTCGTCCTCAAGCGCCAGGTCGAGGCGGCGGCGAAGCGGGGCTTCCGGCTGCGGACGGGGGTCGAGTGCGAGTTCTTCCTCGTCAACGCGGACGGCACCGCGATCTCCGACGGACGGGACACCCAGGAGAAGCCCTGCTACGACCAGGGCGCGCTCATGCGCCGCTACGACGTAATCAGCGAGATCTGCGACTACATGGTGGAGCTCGGCTGGAACCCGTACCAGAACGACCACGAGGATGCGAACGGGCAGTTCGAGATGAACTGGGAGTACACCGACTGCCTCGGCACCGCGGATCGCCATGCCTTCTTCCGGTTCATGGTGAAGTCGGTGGCGGAGAAGCACGGACTCAGGGCCACGTTCATGCCGAAGCCGTTCCTCGACCTCACCGGCAACGGGTGCCATGCGCACGTGTCGCTCTGGGACGCGGCGGGGGAGCGGAACCTCTTCCTCGACGAGAGCGACGAGATGGGGCTCTCACGGACCGCATACCACTTTCTCGGCGGGGTCCTCCACCAGGCGGACGCCCTGTGCTCCGTGTTCAACCCGACGGTCAACAGCTACAAGCGGATCAACGCCCCGGTGACCTCGTCGGGCGCCACCTGGTCGCCGAACGCGGTGAGCTGGTCCGGCAACAACCGCACCCACATGGTGCGGATCCCGGAGGCGGGGCGGTTCGAGCTGAGGTTGATGGACGGGGCGGTGAACCCCTACCTCCTGCAGGCGGGGCTCCTCGCGGCGGGCCTCGACGGGATCGCGGCGGAGCGTGATCCCGGGCGGCGCCTCGACATCAACATGTACGAGGAAGGCGGCCGGCTGAGGGGTGTCAAACGGCTGCCGCTCAACCTCCTCGACGCCATCCGCCTCACGCAGAAGAGCCGGACCCTGCGCGCGGCGCTCGGGGCCGAGTTCGTCGACAGCTACGCAAAGCTCAAGCTCGCGGAGTGGGACAGCTACACCCGGCACCTCACCCAGTGGGAGCGCGACCACACCCTGGACGTGTAACCCCTTCGCTTTCTCGATCGACGAGGACGGGACCGATGCGCGGCGCCTCGGGGTGAGGACCTGGATCCGGAACCCCCTCGCCATCCTCGCCGATGAGGACGCGGCGGGCGGGTTCGTCGTCGACGGCGCGCGCATCGCCGAATGCCTGCCTGCGGGGGCGGTGCCGGTCGCGCCCTGCGAACGGGTCTTCGACGCTTCGGAGCACGTGGTGCTGCCGGGGCTCGTCAACACCCATCACCATTTCTACCAGACCCTGACCCGCGCCCACGGCCCCGCCCTCGGCAAGGAGCTCTTCGACTGGTTGAAGGCGCTCTACCCGGTTTGGGCCGGATTGACGGCGGACCGTCTCGACGCGGCGACGCGTCTCGCCCTCGCCGAGCTGCTGCTCTCCGGCTGCACCACCGCCGCGGACCATCACTACGTGTTCCCGGCCGGGCTCGAGCACGCGATCGACGTCCAGGCCGCGGCTGCCCGCGACCTGGGAGTCCGGGTGACCCTGACCCGGGGCTCCATGAATCTCTCGGTCGCGGACGGCGGCCTTCCGCCGGAATCGGTGGTGCAGGACGCGGACACCATCTTCGCCGACAGCGAGCGGGTGATCGACGCCTTCCACGAGCCCGGGGACGGCGCCTTCGTGCAGATCGCGCTCGCGCCGTGCTCGCCGTTCTCGGTGACCCCCGGGATCATGCGGGACACGGCCCGGCTTGCGGCGCAAAGGGGGGTCCGCCTCCACACCCATCTCGGGGAGACGAGGGACGAGAACGCGTTCTGCGAGGGGCGCTTCGGGTGCCGGCCCCTCGACTACCTCGAGGAGGCGGGGTGGCTCACGGATCGGACCTGGCTCGCCCACGGCATCCACTTCACCGCGGAGGAGATCGCGCGTCTGGGGCGGGCGGGAACGGCGGTTGCCCACTGTCCGGGTTCCAACATGGTGCTCGCCTCGGGACTCTGTCCGGCGATGGATCTCGCCGCGGCGCGCGTGCCGGTCGGAATCGGGGTCGACGGTTCGGCGTCCGAGGATGCGTCGAACCTGATGCAGGAGGTGCGCCAGGCGCTCCAGGTGCAGCGCCTTCGCTACGGCGCGGCCCGGGTCGGGCACCTGGACGTGCTGCGCTGGGCCACGGCCGGGTCCGCGGCCTGCCTCGGGCGCGACGACATCGGCCGGATCGCGCCCGGCAAGCAGGCGGATCTCGCGCTCTTCAAGCTCGACGAGCCCCGCTTCTCGGGGGCGGGGGACCCGCTCGCCGCGCTGGTCCTTTGCGGCGCGCACCGGGCCGATCGGGTGATGGTCGGCGGCGCGTGGCGCGTGCGGGACGGAGAGGTCGTCGATCTCGACCTCGAGGCGCTGATGGTCCGCCACCGCGAGGCGGCCCGTTCCCTGGCCCTCGCCGCCTGACCGGCGTCCTCGCACCCGTTCGGGGCGTTCCGGTTCGCGCGTGCAGCGGGGTTTATGATGGCGGCGATCATGCGCCATCGGGGGGGATCCAATGTCCGCATTCATCTCCAGGTTCGCAATCGCGGCCGTGTTGATGCACGCGGCTTCGGCGGCGTTCGCGAACGACATAGTCGGCCGGTGGGAGACCGGCGAGAGCCGGGTGGACATCTATGCCTGCGGCGACCTCCTGTGCGGTCGGATCGCGGAGCTCGACGAGCCGCTCGACGAGAACGGCAAGCCGAAGCTCGACGTGAACAACCCCGATACGGCCCTCCGGTCGCGTCCCATCCTCGGCATGGATCTCATCGCCGGGTTCTCCCGCGCGGGGAAGAGGAAGTGGGAGGACGGCACCATATACGACCCCCGTGACGGCAAGACCTACAAGTGCGTCATCAAGCTCCAGCGGAACGGGTCGCTCAAGGTGCGGGGCTACGTCGGGATTCCCCTTCTCGGAAAGACGGTGGTCTGGACCCGCGCCGAGTAGCGCCGGCGGCCGCGGGCGCTACTCGGCGCCGGTCCGCGTCAGCCGGCGGCGGGCGGCGGGACCCCGAGGCGAAGCTCCGTCGGCGTCCAGCGGTCGCGGCGGCGCGCGCGGCGGCCCGCGGCCGCTTCCGGTCCGTAGGTGACCGCCGCCCCCGCTCGTTCATGGTGCGCGGTTGCGCGGAGGTTCAGGGTCGAGAGGCCGCCCACGTCTTCTTCCTCGGCATACGCTCCGATGTAGACCCCGCAGCCGCCGCACACCAGGAACTGCGCCGTGCGAAGCCCGAACCGGTAACGGATCAGCCGGTCGGGGTCGGCGACGAACACCGTGGCGTTGCCGGCCGGGTCCGATACGCAGCGGGTCGCGTGCGCGCGGCAGAACGAGCAGTCGCACTCCCTCGGTCCGATGGTCTCCCAGGTCCGTTCGGTCTCCAACTCGAAACCGAGGTTGCCGCAGTGGCATCGCCCCTCGATCCGCATCGCACGACTCCTCATCCGGTCAATTCACAAGGACTGCCGCGAGTATAGGGGAGGCGGCGCGCGGCGCTGCCCGGCCATGTCTTGGCGACCTTCCCGCTCCGGCCGACGAACGAGGTTGACTGCGGTCCCCGCCGATGCGGCGGCGTCGAGTCGGCACGCTCTTTCGTTCGTCCTTCGTGCGCCGGGAAACGGAGCCGGGCGGTGAACGGGGCGGCGCGCCGTGGGGAGTCGCGGCAGCCGGTTCGTTATGCTTGTCGCTTTCCCGCCGGTCCGTCCGGCGGGGGCATTCGGGCCGCGACGGCGGCGGGGAGACAGGAGCGGGGCGCGGGAACCGGGGGGCGGGCGGTGGCGGGGGCGGGGCGCCGGGGGGGGCGGCGGGAGCCGTTTCGTTTTGCTTGCCTCTTCCCCGCCGGTCCGTCCGGCGGGAGCATTCGGTCCGCGACGGCGTCGGAGAGACATGAGCGAGGCGAGCGCAGGAGCGCGACGAAAGCTGACCCTGGCGGCGTGCTGCGCGACGCACAGCGTGCAGGACGGCCTCACCGCCTCGATCTACATTCTGCTCCCGATACTCGCCCAGGCATTCGGTCTCAGCTTCGCCCAGGTCGGACTGGTGCGCGCCGCGCACAGCGGCGCGATGGGGCTGCTCGAGCTTCCGGCCGGCGTGCTTTCCGAGCGGTTGGGGCAGCGCCGGCTGCTTGCGTTCGGACTCCTTTGCGCCGGCACCGGCTACGTCACGGTCTCGATGTCGGGCGGGTTCACCGGGCTCCTCATCGGGCTGTGCATCGCGGGGAGCGGAGCCGCGTTCCAGCACGCGCTCTCTTCGTCGCTCGTCAGCGCCACCTTCTCGGGCCCGGACCGGCGTACCGCGCTCGGTGCGTACAACTCGAGTGGCGACGCCGGAAAGCTCCTGTTCACGGGTCTTCTCACCACCTTGCTCGGCGCCGGGGCGGCCTGGCCGCAGGTCGCGGCCGGGTACGGGTCGCTCGCCATCGCGGCGGGAATCGTTCTCTTTCTCCTGCTTCGCACGCTCCGGGTCGGCGGTCCGGCGGCCGTTGCGGAACGGCGGTCCCCGCTTGGTGGCGCGGATTGGGGCATCCGCAATCGCAGGGGGTTCGCGACTCTCGCCGCAATCGTGCTGCTCGACCTCGCGGTGCAGGACGCATTCCTGGTCTTCATCGCCTTTCTGATGGTGGCCAAGCAGGTACCCGTCGGACTCGCGGGATTCGCGGTCGTGCTGACCCTCGCCGGCGGGATCGCGGGAAAGTTCGGGTGCGGGCTGCTGGCCGCGCGAGTGGGGCCGGTACGCGCCCTCGTCGCGGTCGAGATCGTGAGCGCGGCCGCGATCCTGGCCGTCCTGGCCGCACCCGCCATGGTCGCGCTGTGCCTGTTGCCGCTCGCCGGGCTCGTGCTGCAGGGCTCGTCCTCCATCACTTACGGGACGGTGGGCGACCTCGTCGACGAACGTCGGCAGTCGCGGGGGTTCGCCCTCGTCTACACGCTCTCGAGCGTGGCATCCATCGTCGGTCCGGTCGGATTCGGGCTCGTCAGCGACCGCTTCGGCCTCGAGGCCGCAATGCTGGTCATGGCCTTCGTCGTCGTGCTGCCGGCGCCGCTCGCCCTGCTGCTGCGCGGGCCGCTTCGCCAGGTCCGGCTTTCGCAGGCGAGCACCGCCTGAGCGCTCGCCCGCCCGCCCCGAGGCCGCCCGGGAGGCGGGCACTCCCGCGCGCCGGCGGAACGCGCGAACCGGAACTTCGGCCCGGAAGGGGCGGGTTCGGGCGGTGAGGGAGCGTCGGCGATAATGGGCGGCATGGACCGGGACACCGCCGAGGATTCCTGCGAGCGTGTCTCGGGGCGCGGTCGGTCGGGCGGGCGCCCGCCGGCCGCGAAGGGCACTCTCCCGGTCAGCCTTCGCGGGGTGCTCTGGATGCTGCTCGGGATGTCGTGCATCGGCATCCTCGACGGCGCCGCGAAGTATCTCGGACTGCGCCTCAACGGACTCGAGGTTGCGTGGGGCTACTTCCTCGCCACCTTCGCCTGCGTCGTGGGGTACGCGCTCGCGACCGGGGTGCCGCCGTCCCGGCTCGTCCGTTCCCGCCGACCATGGCTCCAGGCGGGACGCGCCGCCTGTCTCGTCGCGTCACTGTCGTGCCTCTTCGTGTCCCTCACCTACCTTCCGCTCGCCGAGGCGACCGCAATCAACTTCACCGGGCCGCTCTTCATCGTGGCCCTGTCGGGGCCGCTCCTCGGCGAGCGGATCGACCCGGGGCGTTGGCTCGCGGTGGCGGTGGGGATGTGCGGCGCGCTCATCGTCGTCCGCCCCGGCGCGGAGGTGTTCCACTGGGCGTCCCTGCTGCCGCTCGCCGGCGCGTTCTTCTTCGCATTGCTGAACATCATCACCCGGCTCCAGCGTTCGGCCGATCCGACGCTCACGACCCTTGCCCATACCTTCGGCATCGGGAGCGCTCTCATGAGTCTCGCGCTGCCCTTCGTCTGGGTTGCGCCGACTCCCGCGGAGTGGGCCGTATTCGCCGGGAGCGGCGTGCTCGGATTCGCCGCTCACTTCTCGATCGTGCGGTCGCTCGAGATCGCCGACGCCTCGACGGTGGCGCCGCTCAACTACGTGCGGCTCGTGTGGGCGATCGGAATCGGATTCGTGGTCTTCGGGAACGTTCCCGGGGCCGCGACCCTGGTGGGCGGTGCGATCATCGTCGCCTCCGGCCTCTACGTGGTCCTCCGCGAGGCCGACCCGGCCCGTTGAGGCAGACGGGAATTCTCGCCAACCTTCGTCCCTCGCAGCGCAAAGCCGGTGCGACGTCCGGGCCGGAACGGGCCCGGCCCCGGCCGGTGGCGGAGACGTGCGCAATGAGCCGTTCCGGCCGGCGGCAACCGCGCGCGCGCCGGGCGACTGCCGGCCGCCGGCCCGGCCCTGCGCCGCCTCTCGAGACGGGTTTGCCGGGCGGTGAAGCCGTCGCGCGCGGGGGCGGCCCGAACGGCCCCCGCCGGTTGCGGCGCCGGGCGCTCTCGGCGAACATGAAGGCTGCGAAATCGACTATGGATGAGGTGAAATGAAGCTGCTCTGGTTCCACCTGATGCCCTATACCGAGCTGCCGGACGACTTCCGGGAAAAGAATCCTTCGGTGTGGGTGGACATCGACTCGGGCCTGTTCGACCCCCGGCGCGCCCACCACATGTACAACGATTTCATGGACGAGCTCGAGTTCGCGTCCCAGTGGGGCTTCGACGGGGTGTGCGTAAACGAGCACCACTCGAACGGCTACGGGCTCATGCCGTCTCCGAACCTCATCGCCTCCACTCTCGCCCGGCGCACCGAGGACACCGCGATCTGCGTCATGGGCAACAGCCTCGCCCTCTACAACCCTCCGACCCGGGTGGCGGAAGAGTTCGCGATGCTCGACTGCATCTCGGGGGGGCGCCTCATTGCGGGCTTCCCGGTCGGTTCACCGATGGACACCTGCTACGCGTTCGGCCAGAACCCGAGCCTTCTCCGACCCCGCTACCTCGAGGCGCACGATCTCGTCATGCGCGCGTGGACGACTCCGGAGCCGTTCGCGTTCAACGGCCGGTTCAACCAGCAGCGCTACGTCAACATCTGGCCGCGCCCGATCCAGGACCCGCATCCGCCCATCTGGATCCCGGGCGGCGGATCGGTCGAGACCTGGCAATGGTGCGCGAAGATGGACTACGTCTACTCGTACCTGTCCTACTTCGGCTACAAGGCGGGGCGCCGCACCGTGCACGGGTTCTGGAAGGAGATGGACCGCCTCGGCAAGGACCGGAACCCGTACCGGGCGGGCTTCCTCCAGTTCGTCGGGGTGGCCGAGACCGCGCGCCAGGCCAAGGAGCTCTACCGGGAGGCGGCGGAATACTTCTACGGGCGCTGCCTGCACGTGGACTCGCGCTTCGCGGCGCCCCCCGGCTACACGACCGAGGCGACGGTGCGCGCGCGGGTCGAGTCGCAGGTGGTCAAGGCGGCCTCGAAGGCGATCGGACGCTACGACGTCGCCATCACCTTCGAGGAGATCCTCGACAAGGGCTACGTCATCGTCGGCACCCCGGACGAGGTGGCGGCGCGCCTGCGCGAGCTCGCCCTCGATCTCAACATCGGCCAGCTCATGATGCTGCTCCAGTACGGCAACATGCCGAAGGACCTCGTCGCGTACAACACGAAGCTCTTCGCGGAGGAAGTGATGCCCCAGATCTCCGGCCTTTTCGACGACGAGTGGGAGAACCGCTGGTGGCCGAACCCGATGCCGACCCAGCAGCGGGCCGTGCCCCAGGCGCTTCCCGAATCGCTTTCGCAGCCGTCGCCCGGGGCGCGGCTGCAGTGACCCGGGGAGGCGCCGGAGGGGCGGACGGAGTCGGCGCACGGACGGTCGAGGTCAACGGCCGGAGTTGCCGGGTCTGGGAGAAGGGCGCGGGCGAGCCGGTCGGCTTTCTCGCCGGAATCGGCGGGCTTGGCGGCTGGACCCCGTTTCTCGATCGACTCGCGGAGCGCCGCCGGGTGATCGTTCCGTCCCTCCCCGGGTTTCCGGGGGCGCAAGGGCATGACCTCCTCGATACCCAGCTCGACTGGATCCTCGCCGTCCAGGACCTCCTCGAGGCGGCAGGGCTCGCGGGGGCCGACCTCGTCGGCTCGTCGGTGGGCGCCGCTCTCGCGGCGGACGTGGCGGCGTGCGGGCGGGGCATGGTCCGTCGGCTCGTGCTGATCGGACCCCTCGGCGTCTTCGACGAGGCGGAGCCGATCGCGGACGTGTGGGCGCAGCGCCCGGGCGACCTGCCGGGGATGGTGTGCGCGGAGCCGGCGAACTTCCAGGCGGCGGTCGCCGCCCCCGAAGGCGAGGACGCGATCGAGGCGCAGGTGCTCCTGCTCCGCGCCCACGAGGCGGCCGCCCGACTGCTGTGGCCGCTCAGCGACACCGGGCTCGCCAGACGGCTTCCGCGAGTCCGCGCACGGGTGATGCTGGTCTGGGGCGAGGCGGACCGGGTGGTGCCGTTCGGTTACGCTTCCCGGTTCTCCGAGCTGCTCCGTGGCGAGACACGCATCGAGCGCGTGCCGGGGGCCGGCCACCTCGCGGAGCTGGACGCTCCGGATGACGTTGCGGGGCGGATCCACGCGTTCCTGGATAGCTGACTCCGCTCCCCCGGGCACCGGTCCGCAGGCGGTGAGACGTGCGGTTCGGGAGTTCTTCCCGGTTGCCGTGGGACTTCTTCCGCGGACACCGGGCCGGCCACGGGGCTGTGGTATAACTGCCGCCCCCGGGCAAGTCTCGGGGAGACCGGATCGTGCCCCAAGCCATGTCTCGGGGGCCGACCCGAGGGATTGGGAAGAGGTTAGAGAGTGCTGTCGATTCAAGGAGTTATAACCGGATACGGCAAGGTGCAGATCCTGCGTGGGATCGACATGTCCGTGTCGCAGGGCCAGATCGTGGCCCTCCTTGGCGGCAATGGCACCGGCAAGTCGACCCTCCTCAAGGCGATCTCCGGCCTCCTGCCGGTCTGGGACGGCGCCATCGAATTCGAGGGGGAGCCCATCCAGAACCGCCGGCCCAACGAGATCGTGAAGCGCGGCCTCACCCAGGTCACGCAAGGCAAGGACATGTACCCGGCCATGACGGTGGAGGAGAACCTTCGCATCGGTGCGTACACGCGGAGCGACCGGGCCGGGGTCCTCGCCGACATGGGCAAGGTGTTCGACTATTTTCCGGTCCTCGGCGAACGCCGCAGCCAGCTCGCCGCCACCCTGAGCGGGGGCGAGGTGCAGATGCTGGTCATCGGCCGGGGCCTGATGGCCCGGCCGAAGCTCATCATGCTCGACGAGCCGAGCTCCGCCCTCGCGCCGCGCATCGTTCTCGACATCTTCAGCATCGTGAATCGGATCAGCCGCAACGAGGGCATCACCATCCTGCTCGTCGAGCAGAACGTGCGCATGGCCCTGCTGCTCGCGGAGTACGGCTACGTGATTCGGGACGGGGTCGTCCACATCGAGGGCGCGTCGCGCGAACTCATCAACGACGACAACGTGCGCTTGGCGTACCTCGGCGGCACGGTCACCGACGCCGGCGCCGAGCTCGCCCACTAGCCCGGTCCGGAGAGGGAACGATGGAGCTGCTGCTCGATTTCGTCATCGTCGGGGTCTCCATCGGGATCGTCTACGGCCTCGTCGCGCTCGGCATTTCGCTCATCTTCTCCGGGCTCGACATCGTGCATTTCGCGCACGGCGAGTTTTACATGATCGGTTCCTTCCTCGGGATTGCGGTGATCCTCTTTACCGGCGCCCCGTACTTCTGGGCGCTCATCGGGGCGATGATCATCTCCGGGGTGCTCGGCGTCGTCGTGGAGCGGGTGTTCTACCGGCGGCTGACGCGCGGCGGGGGGGGCTACACGGTTGCCGGCATGGGGATGATCATCTGCGGCTTCGGGATGTCCGTCGCCCTCCAGAACGTCGCCTACCTCCTCTGGGGCGCCGCCCCCCATCCGTATCCGGTGGGCTTCGGAATGCCAATCTTCCTCGGCAACATCGCCCTCCCGAAGTCCTACTTCTACATCCTCATCTGCGCGCTCGTGCTGATGACGGTGCTGCACACCTTTCTCACCCGCACCAAGCTCGGGCTCGCGGTGCGGGCCGTCGCCTACAACAAGGACACCTCGTATCTCATGGGGGTGAACGTGCCGGTGATGATCTCGCTCATCTTCGGCGTCGCGTGCGCGATGGCCGCCGCGGCAGGCGTGCTCATCGGCCCGATCAACTACGTGCAGATCGAGATGGGCTACCTGATGCTGCTCAAGGCGTTCGCCGCCGCGGTCGTCGGCGGGTTCGGGAGCCTTCCGGGGGCCCTCCTCGGGGGCATCGTGGTGGGCCTGTTCGAGACTCTCTGCGCGGGCTACCTCATTGCGAGCTACAAGGACATCTACGCCTTTCTCCTCCTCATCGTGGTGCTCATGGTGCGGCCGACCGGCCTCCTCGGCATCCTGGTGAAGGTGAAGGCATAGCACGGGGGCTCCGGCCCGCGTGCCGGAGTCGAATCCGCCGGGCACCCTTCATCGAGGGGCGCGCGGCAATATGGAAGAACAGGGAGACCAAAATGAACCGACATCTTCCGAAAAAAACCGGACACGGGGTTCGCAATGCGCTCGCCGCCTGCGCCGCCGCGTCCATGCTGGCCGTCTCGGGGGCGGCTTCCGCCGGGGTGATCAAGGTCGGCGTCAGCCTGCGCATGAAGACCGAGACCGGCGAGAAGTACGGCCAGATGGTCGTCGACGAATTCGAGGCGATCAACGCCGCGGGCGGCATCAACGGCCACACCTTCGAGGTCAAGCTGCTCAACGACGAATGCAAGTCCGACATCGGGGTCGCCAACGCGACCAAGTTCGCCTACCAGGACAACGTGCACCTGTTCATCGGCTCCTCCTGCAGCTCGGTCTCGCTGCCGATCGTGGACGTCCTGCACAAGGCGGGGGTTCCGATGCTGATCCCGCACTCCACCAACTACAAGATCACGCTCAAGGGCAGCCCGTGGGTGTACCGGGTGCCGATCTCCTCGCGCTTCTCCGCGGCGGCGGCCGCGAAGTACACGGCCGAGAACATCGGCACGAAGATCGCCTACATCTGGGCGTCCGACGCCGCCTCGCAGGCCGACGCGCAGAAGTTCTTCGAGTACATCGAGACCTTCCACGGTGAGGGGCCGGTGTACGCCGAGCAGTTCCAGGAGGGCGAGCTCGACCTGCGAGCGCATCTGCTGAAGATCAAGGCCATGAAGCCCGAGGCGCTGATGATCTCTGCGCAGTCGCAGGACTTCGCGCGCGGTCTCGTCCAGTCCTACGAGGTCGGGATTCCTCCGTCGGTCAAGCGCATCGGTGGTTCGGCGGCCTCCAACCGTCCGGCCCCGATCCTCTCCGGCGACGCGATCAAGGGCGTCTTCTTCCATGCCGCCTTCTCCTATGCGGACCCGGATCCGAAGGTGGCGGAGTTCGTGAAGATGACGGCCGAGCGTTACGGCGTCGCGAACCCGGACCATGACTTCTCGCAGGCCTGGGACAGCGTGCACGTGGCGAGAATCGCGATTGAAGGCGCGGAGCTCACCCTCACCGATGACTCGCTGGCCGCCGACCGGGCCGCAATCCGCGATGCGCTCGGATCCGTCACCGGCTACGTCACCCTCGGTGGTGGGGTGGTCGACTTCTGCGCCGACGCGACGCCCGAGTGCCGCGACGGCAACAAGACCCCGGTGCTCATCGAGTACACCAAGGGCGGCGAGGACTACGAGATCCGCGTGATCGGCAAGACGACGTTCGGCGCCGACTTCGGTCTCGCGAGCATGGCGGAAGAGGCCGAGAAGCTCCGGGAGTCGCTCGACAACTAGTGGCGTTGCACGGAGCGTAACCGGCCGGGAGGGCGCGGCCCGGGCGGATCCTTGATGGACCCGCCCGTTCCCGCCCTCGTGGCCCGGCCCGGGCCCGGAGCCCCGGCCGGCCGACCTCAACCCTAACCCTGACGGCGGACCCACATGATGGCGGAACCGGCGGCAAGCCTGCGATTCGTGGACTCGGTGGAGCGGGGCCTCGCGCGTCTGCGGGCGATCCACCCCCTCATGCCGTGGGTAATCGCGGCCCTCGTGCTAGCCCCACTGCCGTGGGTCCTCGTCAACACCTATCACGTCTATCTCGCGAACTTCATCTGCCTCATGATCCTCCTGTCGGTGGGACTCAACATCGTCAAGGGGTTCTGCGGACAGGTGACGGTGGGCCATGTCGGGCTCTACGCCATCGGCGCCTACACCGCGGCGGTGATGTCGGTGAACTTCGGCACCCCGTTCTGGATCTCGCTCCCGATCGCGGTCGGGGTGACCCTGCTTGCCGGAATGGTGGTCGGGATCCCTTCGTTCCGGCTCGAGGGTGCATATCTCGCCCTGGTGACCCTCGGGCTCGGGGAGTCGGTCCGGCTCTTCATCAGCGCCACCGAGTACCTCGGCGCGACCAACGGTTTCAGCGGCGTCCCGGCTCCCCGGATCGGCGAGTTCCGCTTCGACACGTACCAGAAGTACTACTTCCTCGTGATGCCGGTGATGCTGCTCGGGGTGTTCTTCTCGTTCCAGATCCTGCGTTCGCGCCTCGGGCGCGCCTTCATGGCGGTGCGCGAGGATCCGGTGGCGGCGGCCGCGTCCGGGGTCAACGTCCGTCGACACAAGATGATCGCATTCATGATCAGCGCCGCCTACGCCGGATTCGCGGGCGCCCTCTACGCCCACATGATCCCTGGCTACCTCAACCCCCGGAACTTCACCGTCATCGAGATGGTCACCCTGCTCCTCATGGTGGTGCTGGGCGGCCTGGGCCACATCTGGGGCGGGATCATCGGGGCGATCGTCGTCACCATCGTCTACGACATCACCAAGGACTATTACCACTACTCGCTGCTGATGTTCGGCATGGTGATCGTGCTGACGGTGCTCTTCATGCCGAAGGGGATCGGGGGGATCATCGACCGCTTCATCGCGACGCGGCGCTTCATCGCCATTCGCGAGCGCCAGGCGGAGGCGGCGCGGGATGAGGCGGACTAGGGTAGGGGGGCTCGGGCGATGCTGCTCAGGACCGAGAAGCTGACGAAGCACTTCGGCGGGCTCCGGGCCGTCGACGGGATCGACTTCGATCTCGAGGCCGGCGAGGTTCGCGGGCTCATCGGTCCCAACGGATCGGGGAAGAGCACGTTCTTCAACCTCGTTTCCGGTATCTACCGGGCCGACGAAGGGAGCCGGGTCTTCATCGACGGGGAGGAGACCACCCTCGAGGAGCCGCACGAGATCGCGGCCCGCGGGGTGGCACGCACGTTCCAGCTCCTGCGGGTGTTCGCGGAGATGACGGTGCTCGAGAATCTGATGATCGGCCACCACCTGCACGTCGACTACAGCTCGTTTGCAGCCGCCCTCGGAACCCGCGGAGTGCGCGACCGCGAGCGGGAGGTGCGCGAGGAGATGCTGGACCTTCTCGCGTTCATCGGCCTTGCCGACTTTGAGGCCATGCCCGCTTCGGAGCTCTCGGTCGGACAGCGGCGCCTCCTCGCCCTCGGGCGGGCGATGGCCCAGCGCCCGCGCCTCCTCCTTCTCGACGAGCCGGCCGCGGGGCTCTCCCCGGTGAACGTGGACAACCTCCTTCGCATCATCCTCGGCTTGAAGGAGCGCTACGGTCTCACGGTGGTGATCGTCGAGCACATCCTCCGGGTGGTGATGGACACCTGCGGCATCGTGACCGTGCTCGACCACGGCCAGAAGATCGCCGAGGGCTCGCCGGACGAGGTCAAGAACGACCACGCGGTCATCGAAGCCTATCTCGGTCGCGAGATGGACGACGCGGAGGTGCGTGCCGCCCTCCAGGCCTGATCCGGGCCTGACCCGGCCCGATTCCCATCAGCGCTTCGGCACCGGTCATCCGTTCCCCGAAACGGGATCGAAGCGCGAGCTGCCGGTCAAGGATCTGCTTGCAAAGTGCTGTCACGGACTGCATAGTGCTTTCATGGCAGTGCAGATAACCATCAGGGGTGTCCCCGAGGCGGTGCGTGACGAATTGGCGGTGCGCGCGGCGGCGCAGCGCAAGTCCATGCAGGAATACCTGCGGAGCGAGCTTGAGCGGATCGCGTCCAGGCCTTCCCTGGAAGCGTGGCTGCAACAGGTCCGCGAGCGCAAGGAGGCGGCGGGAACCCGAATCCGGACATCCAGTATTCTCAGCGTCCGAGATGCGGACCGCACGTGACGGTAGTCGCGGACGCGTCCGTGCTCGTCGCGATGCTGGTCGACTCCGGGCGAACGGGCACCTGGGCGGAGTCCGTGGTTGCCGATGCCCCCCTGGTCGGTCCCGAGTTGGCATTGATCGAGACGACCAACGTCCTCCGCCGGCTGGAACGCTCCAGCGAGATCTCGCGACTCGAGGCTACCAGCGCCTTCCGGGACCTCCTCCGCCTCGAAATCTTCTTGTACCCCCTTGCGCCGCTCGCCGACCGCATCTGGGAGCTGCGGAGCAATCTGACAAGCTACGACGCTTGGTACGTTGCGCTGGCGGAGGCTCTCGGCTGCCCGCTCCTCACGCTCGACGCCAAGCTCGGTCGGGCCAGCGGCCCGCGCTGTGAAATCGTCATGCCGCCTCGGCCATGAACCGGAATTCGCCGTCTGATCGGAAGCCCGGGTTCGTGGGGTCCGGTCCCAATATCCCGCGCGTGGGGTTCAGCGCTCGAGGACGCGGCCGCTCTCGGGGTCGATGAGGTGCAGGTGGGCGGTGTCGACCACGGCGGTGAGCCGATCGCCGGGCCGCGGGTGAAGCTCCGGATCGCAGCGCGCGACCACCTCCGCCCCCGCGACGGTGGTGAAGACGAGGGTTTCCGCGCCGAGCGGCTCGACGACCTCGACCGGGAAGGGGAAGCTTCGTCCCGGCTCGGTGTCTTCGCCGGGAGTCCGCATCGAGAGGTGCTCCGGCCGGAGACCGATCTCGACGTCTTCGCCGAGTCGTCCCGCCAGGGCGTCCGAGGCGGGCAGCCGGATCTCCGCCTCTCCTTCCCCGATCCGAAGGCTGAGCGCACCGTTCTCGGCGGCGAGCCGCGCCGGCAGGAAGTTCATCTTTGGCGCACCGATGAAGCCGGCAACGAACCGGTCGACGGGCTGCCGGTAGACCTCCTCGGGCGGGCCCGACTGCACGATCACGCCGTCGCGCATCACGACGATGCGGTCCGCGAGGGTCATCGCCTCCACCTGGTCGTGGGTGACGTAGACCACGGTGGTCCGGAGCTGGCTGTGCAGGCGCTTGATCTCGACCCGCATCTGCGCCCGGAGGTTCGCGTCTAGATTGCTGAGCGGCTCGTCGAAGAGGAACGCCCGCGGTTGGCGGACGATCGCCCGCCCCATCGCGACCCGCTGGCGCTGGCCGCCGGAGAGCTCCCGGGGCCGGCGTCGGAGCAGCTCAGAGATGTTGAGCAGCTCGGCCGCCGCCCGTACCCGCTCCCCGATCTGGGCCCGGTCCACGCCGGAGAGCCGGAGGCCGAACGCCATGTTCGCGAACACCGTCATGTGCGGATAGAGGGCGTAGGACTGGAACACCATCGCGATGTCGCGACCCTTCGGCGGGAGGCGGTTGACCTCCTCGCCGTCGAAGGCGATGGCGCCGCCCGACACCGACTCGAGCCCCGCGATCATGCGAAGGGTCGTCGTCTTGCCGCACCCCGACGGGCCCACGAGGACGATGAACTCGCCGTCCGTGATGGCGAGATCGATGCCCCGCACCGCCGGCACGTCGCCGAAGCTCTTGGAGAGATTGCGCAGTTCAATCGAGGACATGGAGTGAAATTTCCCTGAGCTCCCTTGGTCGCGTCGTGTCCTGTCCGCCCGGCGGCCTGCGCGCGCCCGGCGGGTCCTGCCTCACCCTATCCCTTGACCGCGCCCGCGCCCCAGCCGGCGATGAGGTAGCGCTGCACCAGTATGAAGAAGACGAGAGCGGGGATGGTGATGACCACCCCTCCCGCCATCATCATCCCCCAGTCCGTGACCGTCGCGTTGTAGAGGTCGTCCATCCCGATGGGGAGCGTCTTCAGCTCGTTGTCGTTGATGAGCACTCGTGCAAAGAGATAGTCGTTCCAAGCGACGATGAACGTGAAGATGGAGACCGCGATCACCCCGGGGAGGGCGAGCGGCACGATGACGAGGGCCACCGCCTTCGGCCGCGAGGCACCGTCGGTCATCGCCGCCTCCTCGAGGTCGAGGGGGATCGACTGGAAGAATGCGCGGAGCAGCCACATGCTGAACGGCAGCGAGAAGGTCGTATAGGCGAACACGAGGCCCAGCTTGCTGTTCACGAGCCCGGCGGACCGCATGAGGATGTAGAACGGAACGATGATGAGGATGGGCGCGAACATGTAGGTGAACAGCATCCCCGCCGCGATCGCGTTCCGGCCCCCGAAGCGGAACCGGGTGATGCCGTAGGCGGCGAGGGTCGCGACGAAGATGGTGAAAAGGGTGGCGCTGCCGGCGACGGTGATGCTGTTCACGAAGTAGATGTGGAAGTCGGTGAGGTCGAACAGGTTGACGTAGTGCTGCCAGTGGTAGTCGAATGACCAGAACTTCGGGGTGGCGGTCAGGATGTCCCGGTCCGGGCGGACGGAGGTGAGCACCATCCAGAGGAGCGGAAAGCCGCAGACCAGGGCGATGAGCGCCGCCCCGAAGTAGAGGGCGATCTGGCTGAAGACCTGTCGCCAGTCGATGTCGATCATGGCCGCGCGCCGGCGGCCGCCGCGGCGGCGAATTGGTGTGGGCGAAGCAACGGGGCCGCGTCCGCAGTGCAGGGCGGCCGAGAAGTCCCGGCTGGAACGCGACGAGTCATGCGGGTGCCGGACATGCGCTCAGATGTCCTCGTCACGGCGGAACACCCGGAAGTAGACCATCGCGAAGCACACCAGCATGAGGAACATGAACATCGACATCGCCGCTCCGGCTCCAACCTGGAGCTGCCCGAAGGTCTTGATGTACGTGTAGATGGGGAGGGTGCGCGTGTAGTAGCCGACTCCGCTCGAGCCGTTCAGCAGCCAGATGACGTCGAACTTCGTGAACATGAACATGAAGCGGAGCAGGATGACCACGAACAGCACGTTTCGAAGCTGCGGCAGGGTCACGTGGATGAACCGGCGCACCACCCCCGCCCCGTCCACCTTGGCCGCCGCGTAGAGTTCCGGATCGATGGTCTGGAGCCGGGCGAGGGTGCCGATGACCACGAAGGGGAAGAACGTCCAGGTGCTGATGAGGATCACGGTCAGCATCACGTGCGTGGTGTCGAGCCAGAGGATGTCCTCGCCGATGCCGATCGTCTTCAGAATGTACGGAAGGACTCCATAGGCGTCGTTGAGGATCCACTTCATCAGGATTACGACCACCACGGTGGGGACCATGTAGGGGAAGAGGGCCACCCCGCGAATGAACGTCCGCCCGATGAAAGTCTCGTTGAGCAGGAGGGCCGCCGAGACCCCGACCACGATCTGGAGCCCGACCGAGCCGATGCCGTAGATCGCGCCGAGCTCGATGGAACGCCAGAACTCGCCGTCGCCGAACATGTTGGCGAAGTTCGAGAAGCCGATGAAGGTCTCGATGGGCAGGTAGGCGTGCTTGTTGTGGAAGCTGAGCCACCCGGAGTAGACCACCGGGTACAGGATGAGCCCGAGCACGAGCAGCACCGCGGGGAGGATGAGGAGGTACCCCCAGGTCGATTCGGGGAGACGGCGCGGCTGGGTGGACAGCGCGCGCCGGCGCACTGGAACGGCGAGAACCTGATCGGGGAGAACGGCGGCCACGCGGTTGCTCCAATTCCTGAAATTCAGACCCGGACGGGTCCGGGTGTCGACTCCGGGTACCGGCCGCGTCCTTCGCGAGACGCCGGCCGCCGCTTCTCCCCTGGGCCGGTCCGGAAGGGCTCCGGGCCGGCCCGGGGAGAGGCGGCAGCCGATCGCGGCCGCAGCCGGGTGGTCGTTCTAGCCGACCGCTGCAGCTACCAGTTCTTGTAGCCGAGCTGGGTGATGAGTTCCTCCGCCCGCTCCTGGGCGCGGGCCGCCGCGTCCGTCGGCGAGACGTCGCGATCCACCACGTCCGTCACCATGTCGATGAGAATGCCCGAACTCGCGAGCTCCTGCACGAACGGCAGCTCGAGATCGTCCCACTCGGTGATCATGAGCGGCTTCGGATCGTGGTTCTGGATGACGTTGAGCTGCGCGTCGCGCCAGCCGCCCCACTTCTCGAACGCCGCGGTCGCGAGGTACGCCGGATCCGCCTGCATCGACTTCCTGATCGGGAAGAAGTGGATGGGTACCGACTGGATGTACGGGAGGTAGTTCTCGGGCTGGTAGAAGAACTTGAGGAAGTCGATGGCTTCCTGCGGGTGCTTTCCGTCCTTGAACACCATCCACGGCTCGCAGTCGAACTGGGTTAGGAACTCCGTTCCGCTCGGGCCGATCGGCTTCGTGGGGAAGATCCCGATGTCGCCCGCGTCGACCGCCTCCGGTGCGTACTTCTCGAAGTAGTCGGTTCCGCGGCCCCAGCCGTAGATGCTGGCCACCTTGCCGGTCGCGAGCATGGCGAAGGTGTCGAGATAGCCGTGGCTCAGCCAGTCGGGCGCGAGGCAGCAGTCCGCGAGCTCCTTCCAGAACGCGAGCATCTCGAGGACCGGCGCCTCGGTGAAGGTCGGACGGTGGTTGTCGGCGAAGAGCCGCCCGCCGTTCGAGCCGGTCCACATGTAGACCTCCTCGTTGATGAAGAAGCCGGGTCCGGCGAGACCGAGCCCAAAGCGGTCGTTCTTGCCGTCGCCGTCGGTGTCGACGGTGAGCGCCTTGAGCTGCTCGAGCCATTCGGCCCACGTCGCGGCCGGCTTCTCCGGGTCGAGGCCCGCCTCGCGATAGAAGTCCTTGCGGTAGACGATGAGGTCGGTTCCGACCGCGTGGGCGATGCCGTAGCAGTTGCCGTCGGGGTGGCAGTTGAGCCTTTTCACCACGTCGTACAGGTCGTCTTCGCCGATCGAGTCGTAGATGGCGTTGACCGGGACGAGCAGACCCTTGGCCGAGAGGGAACGCTCCACGTAGGCCTGGCCGTGCGAAGCGTCGGGGGGCGCGCCGGCCGCGAGCGCAGCCTGAAGCTTCGTGTCGAGGTTGCCCCAGGCGATCGGCTCCTGCTTGATCTTGATGCCCGGGTTCATCGCTTCGTACTTGGCGATGGTCGCGTCCATGACCGCGACGGTGCGGGGATTGGGCTCGGTGTGCCAGAGGGTGACCACCTTGTCCTCGGCCAGGGATGTGGTGGAGAGCCCCATCCCTGCCGCGAGCGCGGCAGCGGCGGGAAGGGTGTGCAGAATTCTCCTCATTTTCGTTTCTCCGTCTGGGGTTGGCGGACTCGGGGCGCCGGAAGCTCCGGTCGGCACACCTTCATCGAAGTCGAATCCGAGTCCCGAGTTTACCGTGAACCGACCGCGACGGCACGCACAGCATTGCGCGGTTGCTCGATTCTGCGGCGGTTGCCGTTTCCCCGGGCGGGCGGAACGTGCGCACGCACCCGGCGGCCGCTCGCGCGCGGCCGGTCGGCGGCACGCCCGGTCCCGGACCGTCTACAGTACGGGGCGCCGCCCGCCCCGAGCGCCCCCACCCTTCTCAAGGCCCCGATGTCCGCTCCACTGCCGAAGAACCCGCGCCGCCATGCGCTCCTCGACGACTGGTCGGGAGTGCTGAAGGACGGCTGGCGGAGCCCGCAGGTCCTGCTCCTCCTCTTCGCGGCCGCGTTGCCGATCGCCTTCGAGACCTGGTCGGTGCTCATCAACAACTTCGTGGTCGAGAGGGCAAGCTTCACGGGGCGCGAGATCGGCATGCTCCAGGGCCTTCGCGAGGTGCCGGGCTTCCTCGCGTTCACCGTGGTCTTCATGCTCCTCGTGTGGCGGCAGCAAACCTTCGCAATCCTCTCCCTCGCCGTCATGGGGGTCGGTGTCGCCCTCGTCGGCTTCCTGCCCTCGGTGTGGGGCATCTACTTCACGACCGTGCTGATGTCGGTCGGGTTCCACTACCTCGCGACGATGGAACAGTCCCTCGCCATGCAGTGGACGGACACCCGTGAGCTGCCGGTGGTGCTCGGGCGCATGACGGCCGTCGGCTCGTTCGCCTCGCTCGTGACGTACGGGCTCGTGTTCGGGGCGCTGACCCTGGCGAACCTCTCCTATCTCCAGGTGTTCCTCACCGGCGGGGTGGTCACTTTCGGCATCGCGGCCGCATGCCGGTTCGGCTTTCCGCATTTCCGCAACCCCGTGCATCAGAACACGACGCTCGTGTTCCGCCGGCGCTACTGGCTCTTCTACGCGCTCGAGTTCCTGTCCGGGGCGCGCCGGCAGATCTTCATCGTCTTCGCCGCGTTCATGATGGTGGAGCGATTCGGGTACGGGGCCGAGGACATCACGCTCCTCTTCCTCGTCAACTGCCTCATCTCCATCTGGGTCGCCCCCCGGGTCGGCACCCTCATCTCGCGCTGGGGCGAGCGCCCGGCCCTCGTCCTCGAGTACGCGGGACTCGTCGGCGTGTTCACCGCCTACGCTTTCGTCGAGACGGGGTGGCTCGCGGCGGGCCTCTACATCGTGGACCACCTCTTCTTCGCCCTCGCCATCGCGATCAAGAGCTACTTCCGCAAGATCGCCGATCCGGCCGACTTCGCCTCGACGGCGGGCGTGTCGCTGACGATCAACCACATCGCCGCCGTCGGGCTGCCGCCGCTCCTCGGCCTCGTGTGGGTGATGGGCGCGCAGGGCCGCACCGCGGTTTTTCTCATCGGGGCCGGCATCGCGGCCGGCTCGCTCGTCCTCGCGCTCCTCGTCCCGAGCGCGCCGGGGCGGGGCAACGAGAGCGCGTGGCGCCCGCGCCGCGCCGCCGCATGACGATTTCCGGTACCGGTCGGCCACGGGTCCGCGCACCGGAGAGCGGCCGGGCCGGGACGGGAAATGGAGCGTGCTTCCACTCCGGCCGCGCGTTGCGCCCGAAGAGATGCCCGGGTTCCCGGCGCCGGCCGGGCACCTTCCCGGAGGCGGCGGGGCGCGGGCCGCCGAGCGCCGACCGATGAATCCGCCAGGCGCGGCCCCTGCGCGCCGCTCGCGTTTCCGACGCGCGCAGGGCGTCGCGTTCACCCTCACCGGCGCCTCGCTCCTCAGTCTTGCCGGTGTCACGCTTCGCCACATGGAGTCGGCGAGCGGTTGGCAGATCCTCTTCTACCGTTCGGGAACGTTCTTCGTCGTGGTCGTTCTCTACCTGGTGATCCGATATCGCTCCCGGGTGGCGGCCGCATTCCTCCAGGTGGGCACGCCCGGGCTCGTCGTCGCGTTCAGCCTGGGTCTCGGATCGGCGGGCTACGTGTTCGCGCTGCTCCTCACCACGGTCGCGAACGCGCTCTTCATCATGAGCGCCGCGCCGCTGTTGACCGCGCTCCTCGGCTGGCTCGTGCTGCGCGAGCGGGTGCGGCCCGCGACGTGGGCGGCGATGACGGTCGCGCTCACGGGGATCGCGCTCATGGTCGCCAACGGGGTCCAGAGCGGGCGGCTCCTCGGCAACATCGTCGCGTTCGGCCCGACCCTGAGCTTCGCCCTCATGATCGTGGCGCTCCGCAAGGCCGGCGACCGCGACATGATCCCCGCCATCTGCCTTGCCGGGCTGGTGGGGGCGGGACTCGGGCTGGGGATGGCGGAAAGCCTCGTCGTATCGCGTCACGACCTCCTGCTCTGCCTCTTTCTCGGCGTCGTCCAGTACACGGGCGGGTTCGTGCTTCTCGCGCTCGGCGCGCGATTCCTGCCGGCGGCCGAGGTGGCCCTCCTCGCGATGGCCGAGATCGTGCTCGCGCCCATCTGGGTCTGGATCGGGGTCGGCGAGATCCCGGCCCTCCTCACCGTGGTGGGCGGTACCGTCGTCGTGTTCGCGGTGGTGGCGCAGGCGCTGATGGGCCTGCGAACGCAGGGAGTCGGTGAGCCGCCCGCGGACGCTCTTCCGATCCGACCCGGCCCCCCCGGCTCGAAAGTCCGGTGATGACCTGCCGAGGTATCTCCAATTCCGTCGGAGAGTCGCTCGGGTGGGTTCGTTTCCGTGGACGCCGCATCGGTCGTGCGGATATGCTTCGCGTCGCGTCGCGTCGCGTCGCGCCGCGAGTTCGAGGGGGAGCACAGGAGGGCACCATGGAAGTCCTGTCGCAGGAGACCATCGCGATCCTCGCGGTGGGCGCGGTCATCGCCGGGTTCTTCTGGAGTCTGCACCGGGACCTGGCCGGCCTTCGCGACCGAATCTCGCGGTTGGAAGGTTTGTTCGAGGGGCTGCGCGACTCGGTCGCAAGGCTGCACGAGTCAGTCTCGGAGCTGCGCAGTTCGGTCACCGGATTGCAAGGCTCGGTCGCCGCGGTGCAGAGCTCGGTCACCGCGCTGCATGGATCGGTCTCCGGCGTGCGAGACTCGGTCAGCCGCCTCGGACAGCGGGTCGACAATCGGTTCCCGCCACCGCCCGCCGCGGACGACTAGCCCACGCGGGGACCAATCGGGAACCAGGTCATTCGGTGAGGACGAGAGTGTCGCCGGGGCGCCAGCTCACGAAGCGGGGTGCCCCCCGTTCGATTCGGATCGGACCGCGGTCGGAGTTGGGAACGGTCGCCGCGAGGCGCAGCCCCTTGTCCGTGACCAGGAAGAGGTGGGTCTCGCTCCCGTAGTACGCGAAGTCCTCGACCGTCGCCTCGAACGAGAACTGCGCATCGGGGCGGGTGTGGCTCAGGCGGACCTTCTCCGGCCGGACCGCGACCCCGACTGCTCCGCGCACCGGTTCGGCGTGGGGAATGCGCAGCGCACCCAGGCCGGGAACCTCCAGGGTGAGCTCGCCGCTCCCGGCCGCGCGCACCGTCCCCTCGAACAGGTTCACCTTGCCGATGAAGTCCGCCACGAACCGGCAGTTGGGGTATTCGTACAGGGTCGCCGGCTCCGCGACCTGGCGCACCCGTCCCCGCTCCATGACCGCGATCCGGTCCGCCATCGACAGCGCTTCGTCCTGGTCGTGGGTGACGAAGACGAACGTGATCCCGACTGCGATCCGCAGGTTGACGAGCTCGAGTCGCATCGCCTCGCGGAGCTTGGCGTCGAGGGCCGAGAGCGGCTCGTCGAGGAGCAGCACCCGCGGTCGCTTCACCAGGGCCCGGGCGAGCGCGACCCGCTGGCGCTGCCCGCCCGAGAGCTGATCGGGCTTGCGCGCGCCGAGACCGTCCAGGCGAACGAGCCCGAGCGCCTCGCGCACCCGTTCCCGTCGCTCCGCCGCCGGCACCCCCGTGACCCTGAGGCCGTAGGCGACGTTGTCGGACACGCTCATGTGCGGAAAGACCGCGTACGACTGGAACACCATGTTGACCGGCCGCCGGTTCGGCGGCATTCCGGCGACGTCGGACCCGTCGATGCGGATCGCTCCGGCGGTCGGAGTCTCGAAGCCGGCGAGCATCCGAAGGAGCGTCGTCTTGCCGCATCCCGACGGGCCGAGGAGGGCGAAGAGCTCCCCTTCCGGTATCTCGAGATCGACCGAATCGACGGCCGGCTCGCCGGCGCCGAAGCGCTTGGTGACGCCCCGGATCTCGATGATGGGTTGCGCGGAGGCGGCACCACGGTCGGTTCCGTTCCCGATTCCGTGCCGGCCCCGCGTCATCCGTCCGCGCTGCCCGCTTCTGTTACACCGCCGGACCCGTCGGCGCGTCGTGCCGCCGTCCGTCCCTGCATCCAGAGCGCGACGCTCGTGATGACGAGGGTGATCGCGATGAGGATAGTCGACGCCGCGTTGACCTCCGGGGTCACGGAGAACCGGACCATCGAGTAGACCTTGACCGGGAAGGTCACCGTGTCCGGTCCCGAGGTGAAGAAGGTGATGACGAAGTCGTCGAGCGAGAGGGTGAAGGCGAGCAGGGCGCCGGCGACGAGACCGGGCGACATCCAGGGCACGAGCACGTCCCGGAACGCCTGCCACTCCGACGCGCCGAGATCGCGTGCCGCCTCGTCGAGCTCGCGGTTGAAGCTCGCGAGCCGGGCGCGGACCACCACCGCGACGAAGGGGAAGCTGAACGAGATGTGGGCGATGGTGATCGCCCCCAGGTTGAGCGGCCAGGGCAGGCCGGTCGGCCAGCCGATCCGTGCGAAGAACACGAGCATCGCCACCCCCATGCAGATCTCGGGGATGACGATGGGCAGGGCCATCGCCGCCTCGTGCGGCCCCTTGAACGGAAAGCGGAATCGCCACAGGGCGACTGCCGCGAGGGTGCCGAGCACCGTGCTCGCGAGGGTGCTCGCGAAGGCGATGGTGAGCGAATTGGTGAACGCCTCCAGGAGCGAGTCGTTGTTCCACGCCTTCTCGTAGTACTTGAGGGTGAACCCTCTCCACACGATGTTGCGGCGGCTGTCGTTGAAGCTGAACGCGACGAGGGTGGCGATGGGGGCGTAGAGGAAGACGAACGTCGCGAGCAGGGTGAGGCGCATCCACGCCCGCCGCCCGTATTCGAGCGGACCGGGCGGGGGGCGCCGGGTCGTCGCGCTCACGCCGCCTCCATCGCGGAGCGGCCGCGGCTCGTCACCGCGCGGAGCGCGAGCGCGAAGAACGTGACGTACATCAGAATGAACGAGAGGGCGGCCCCGAACGGCCAGTCGTTCGCCGACTTGAACTGCCGCTCGATGACGTTCGCGATCATCTGGCTGTCCGTGCCCCCGAGAAGATCCGGAGTGAGGAACGACCCGAGGGCCGGGATGAAGGTGATGATGACGCCGGAGACGATCCCGGGGAGGGCGAGCGGCACGACGACCGACGCGAACGTCCGGATCTGGCCCGCCCCGAGGTCGAGGCTCGCCTCGAGGTACGAGCGGTCGAGCCGGTCGAGCGCCGCGTAGAGGGGCAGCACCATGAAGGGAAGGTGCACGTAGACGAGCCCGAAGACGACCGCGGTGTTGTTGTAGAGCATCTGGAACGGCTCGAAGCGCTCGCCGACGAGCTGGAGGTCTCCGAGACCCACCCACCCGAGGGCCGCGTTCGTCTTCTCCCACACCCACTCGGCGGTGAAGTTGACGTACCCGCGGGTCCGCAGCACCGCGATGAGCGCGTAGGTCCGGATGAGGAGGTTCGTCCAGAAGGGAAGGATGGTGAGGAGGAGCAGGATCGGTTTCCAGCGCGACGGCGCGAACGTGATCGCGATCGCGACGGGGAAGCCGACCGCGAGGCAGATGAGGGTGGTGAGCGCCGCGAACCAGAAGGACTTCGCGAAGATCCGGAGGTAGAGGGGATCGAGGGCGCGGACGTAGTTCTCGAGGGTTCCGTTGATCGCGATCTCGACGAGCCCGCGCTTCTCGCCGAAGCTGAAGCCCCAAACGAGGGCGAGGGGAGCGAGGAAGAAGAGGACGAGCCAGGCCGTCGGCGGCGTGAAGAACGTCCAGAAGACCCGGCGATTCGTCCGCCAGCCCTCCATCGCGGTCTATCGGCGCGTTTGCGGTGCGAGGGCCGGCGAACGGGCGGCTCGACCGCCCGTCGCCGCGCCCCCCCTGGCGCGTGTCACCCGGCCTGGATGCGGGTCCAGGTCTCGTCGATGAGCCGCTGGTGCTCCTCGCCCAGGTACTTGTCCGTCTCCGAGATCTCGACCACCGACGGAGGTGGGAATATGGCCGGGTTGTCGAGGTACTCCGCGGACAGGTGCTGCTTCGCCGCCTCGTTCGGGGTTGCGTAGTAGATGAAGTCCGCAATCGCCGCGCCCACCTCGGCGTCGAGGATGAAGTCGATGAACCGGTGGGCGTTCTCGGGGTGCGGCGCGCCTTTCGGGATCGCGAGGGTGTCCTCCCAGAGCAGCCCGCCCTCCTTCGGGACGGAATAGCCGATGTCGTCGTCCTCGGCCATTACCTGGAGGATGTCCCCGTTCCACTCCATGGTGAGGTCGACCTCGCCCGAAATGAGGAGATCCTGGCCGTTGTCCTCGGCGAACGCCTTGATGTGGGGCTTTTGCCGGATGACGAGCTCCTCCACCTCCTTGATGCGGGCCGGATCGGTCTCGTTGTACGAGTACCCGAGGTACTTGAGCCCGATGCCGACGATGGTGCTGCCGTCGCCGAGCATCGCGATGCGCCCGGAGTACTCGTCCGACTCGTAGAGGTGCTTCCAGCTATCCGGGGTCGCGCTGACCCTCGATTTCCGGTACCCGATGCCGATGGTGCCCCACATGTAGGGCAGGCTGTGCCTGCGCCCCGGGTCGAAGGCCGCGTCGCGGAACACCGGGGTGATGTTCGCGATGTTCGGGATCTTCGAGTGGTCGAGCGGCTCCAGCATGCCGGCCGTGATCATTCGTTCCACGTAGTCGTTGGTCGGGACGATCACGTCGTAGCCCGGGTTGCCCTCCTTGAGCTTGGCGAAGAGCTCGTCGTTGTCGGCGAAGAGGTCCATCTTGACCTCGATCCCGCTGGCGGCCTTGAAATCGTCGAGCGTGGTCTCGCCGATGTACGTGTCCCAGTTGTAGAAGTTGAGCTTCGCCTCCTCGGCCGACCAGCCGAGCCTCGGGACGATGGTGAGTCCGGCCGCGGCGGCGCCGGCCCCGGCGAGGAGGGAGCGGCGGGACAGTCTCTTTCGCATCGTTCGGTTCATCGGGGATCTCCTCGAAGGTTTCCGCGGATGGTTCTTCTCGCGGCGCGGTTCGTCAAGGCGATGTTCCGCGCCGCGCACCGGCGCACGATTATCAGTGAGCCCCGCCGGAGGCGCCAGCCGCCCGGGCCCCGCATGCGGTCCGTTCGTCGCCTTCGCGCGCGGCGGCCGGTTCCGGTGGCCGGGGCAGCCGGCCCGCCGCCCGCCCCGGCGTGCCGCCCCCTCAGCCGGAACCGGCACTGGTCGCGCCCGCGAGTCCGCCCGGGCGCGCGATCGTGTCCAGGGTCTCGTCGAGCGAGCGACGCGCCTTCTCGACGACTTCGTCGATCTCGCTCCGGGTGATGACGAGGGGAGGCGAGAGGACCATGCTCTCCGCGACCGAGCGCATCACGAGTCCGTTCGCGAAGCAGCGGTCGCGGCACAGGGCCCCGACGTCGCCCTCCGGCTCGAAGCGTTTCCGGGTCTCGGGGTCCTCGGCGAGCTGGAGCGTCGCGAGCATGCCGGCTCCGCGCACCTCGCCGACGAGCGGGTGGTCGGCGAGCGCGCGCACCTTCGCCTGGAAGTACGGCACGGTGTGTTCCGCGCAGCGCTCGACGATGCGCTCCTCGCGCAGGATCCGGATGTTCTCGAGGGCCACCGCGCACGCGACCGGGTGCCCCGAATAGGTGAAGCCGTGGAAGAACTCCCCGCCCCGGCCGACGAGGACCTCGGCAATCCGGTCGTGCACCATGACTCCGCCGATCGGCAGGTAGCCGGACGAGAGACCCTTCGCGATCGGCATGAGGTCGGGGTCGAGCCCGTAGTACTCGGTGCCGAACCAGGGGCCGGTGCGCCCGAACCCGCAGATCACCTCGTCGGCGACGAGCAGCACCCCGTGCTCGCGGCAGATCCGGGCGACCTCCGGCCAGTAGGTGTCCGGCGGCACGATGACCCCGCCGGCGCCCTGGATCGGCTCCGCGATGAACGCCGCCACCCGTTCCGGTCCGAGCGCGAGGATCCGCTCTTCGACGGCGCGTGCCGCGGTGAGCCCGAACTCCTCCGGCGTCTCGTCGCCCCCCAGCTTGTACCAGTAGGGCTCCATCACGTGCTCGATCCCGGGGATGGGAAGGCCGCCCTGGCCGTGCATGGTCTTCAGCCCGCCGAGGCTCGCCGAGCCCATGGTGCTGCCGTGATAGGCGTTGTCGCGGGAGAGGATGACGCTTCGCTCCGGCTGGCCCAGCAGGTCGAAGTAGCGGCGCACCATCCGGATAACGGTATCGTTCGCCTCCGACCCCGAGTTGGTGAAGAAGACGTGTGCGAAGCCGGGCGGGGTCACCTCGGCGAGGACCCGGCCGAGCTCCGCGGCGGGCGGATGCGTGGTCTGGAAGAAGGTGTTGTAGTAGGGCAGCTCCTCCATCTGCCGCGCTGCGGCCTCGGCGAGCTCCCGCCGGCCGTAGCCGACGTTCACGCACCACAGGCCCGCCATCGCGTCGATGAGGCGCCGCCCGTCCGAGTCCCAGAGGTGGACGCCCTCGGCGCGGACGATGACCCGCGGCCCGCCCTTCGCGTTGAGCGCGCCGTGGTCGGTGAACGGATGGAAGTGGTGGCGGGTGTCGAGGACCCGCAGATCGTTCGGCGCCGCTTCGGTCGCGGCCTGGCTCATCGCCATGGACTTCTCCTCTTTCCGGCTGGTTCGGGCGAGTTGACGCGACCCGCCCTCATACGTTGCGGAGCAGGAACTCCCGCTCCCACGAGCTGATGACCTGCTGGAATGCGCTCAGCTCGCAGTCCTTCACCGCGCCGTAGGCGGCGGTGAACCGCTTGCCGAGCACGCCGACGAGCGGCGCGCACTCGCGCAGCAGCCGCAGCGACTCGCCGAGGCTGAGCGGGAGCTCGTAGGGCATCGTGTACGCGCTCCCTTCGATTGCCGGGGTCGGCTCGATCCCCTCCGTCATGCCGATGTAGCCGCAGGCGAGCGAAGCGGCGATCGCGAGATAGGGGTTCGCATCGGCGCCCGCGACCCGGTTCTCGACCCGGGTCGCGGCCGGTTCGCCGAGCGGGACCCGGAGGCCCGCGGTGCGGTTGTCGACCCCCCACTGCACGTTGATCGGCGCGGCGAGGTACTTCGTGATCCGGCGGTAGGAATTGACGTTCGGGGCGAGGAACGACATCGCGGCCGGAAGGTAGCGCTGGAGCCCCCCGACGTGGGCGCGAAACAGGGCGGTCATCGCGCCGTCGGGTCCCGCGAACACGTTCGCGCCGGTGCGCGCGTCCACCACGCTCTGGTGGATGTGCATCGCGCTTCCCGGCTCGTGCTCCATCGGTTTCGCCATGAACGTCGCGTACATGCCATGGCGCATGGCCGCCTCGCGCACGGTGCGCTTGAACAGGAATGCCTGGTCGGCGAGGTCGAGCGGGTCGCCGTGGGAGAGGTTTATCTCGAGCTGGGCGGCGCCCGCCTCGTGGCTCAGGGTCCCGAGCTCGATCTCCTGCGCCTCGCAGAAGTCGTAGACGTCGTCGATGAGCGGGTCGTACTCGTTCAGGACGTCGATCCCGAAGGACTGGCGGCCGCGCTCCGCCTGCCCGGACCGCCCCACCGGCGGCTCGAGCGGATAGTCCGGATCGGCGTTGCGCTTGACCAGGTAGAACTCGAGCTCGGGGGCGACGACGGGACGCCAGCCGCGGTCGCGATAGAGGTCGAGGACCCGGCGCAGGACGAACCGCGACGTGGTCGCGACCGGTGTGCCGTCCGCGTGAAAGCAGTCGTGGATGACTTGCGCGGTCGGGTCCGCCGCCCAGGGGACGAGACGGATCGAGCTCTCGTCGGCCCGCAGCACCATGTCGCGGTCCGAGGGGTCGACCGCGCTCCAGTCCTCGGGGAAGTCGCCGGTCACGGTCTGCAGCACGAGCGCTTCGGGAAGGTTGAGGCCGAGTGCCCGGCAGTAGGCCGCGACGGGCATGAGCTTGCCGCGGGCGACGCCGGCCATGTCCGGCATCAGGGCCTCGACCTCGGTGATCGCGTGCTCCCGGCACCAGCGTTCGATGGGGCTCTCGGTGGAGGTCATGCGGTGCGCGACGGGTTCCCGGATGCCCCGGAACCGGGGCGGACGTGGTGCGGTCGGGGGGGATCGTGCCGGAATCGGCGGCGTTTCGCCACGGAACCCCGCGATTCGGTACGGGGCGCCGCCGCGGCGAGTTCCGGGGTGCCACGGTGCGCTTGCGGGTCTCGGGCATTGCGTGGCCGGCGTGCGTCGGGCAGCATCCGGAAGTCCGCAACGATCGGAGGAGCATCGCAATGCGCAGATGCGCCGGCGGGGAGGGGGATGACGACATGCCGACCGACAGTGAACGACGCGTTCCGGGCTGGTGCGCCCTTTGCCGGTCGCGCTGCGGCTGCATCTCGGTGGTGCGCGACGGCCGCCTGGTCGCGGTCGAGCGCAACCCGGACCATCCCACCGGCCGCGCGCTCTGCGCCAAGGGCCAGGCCGCCCCGGAGCTCGTCTACAGCCCCGACCGCCTGCTCCATCCGCTGAAGCGCACCCGCCCCAAGGGCGACCCCGACCCCGGCTGGGTCCGCATCGACTGGGACGAAGCGCTCGATCTCGCGGCCTCTCGCCTGCGCAGCATCGTGGAGGAGGACGGGCCACATGGGGTGGCGTGCGCCATCACGACGCCGAGCGGGACGTCCATCTCCGACTCGCACGCTTGGGTCGAGCGCTTCGTGCGTGCGTTCGGGACCCCCAACAACGTCTACGGCACCGAGATCTGCAACTGGCACAAGGACCACGCCACCCGCTACACGTTCGGGACCGGGATCGGGACGCCGGATCTCGATCGCGCCGGGTGCGTGCTTCTCTGGGGCCACAACCCGACCGGTGCGTGGCTCGCGCAGGGGCAGCGGGTGAACGAGGCGAAGGCGCGCGGCGCGCGGCTCGTGGTGGTCGACCCGCGCCGGGTGGGGGTGGCCGCCAAGGCGGATCAGTGGCTCAGGGTCCGGCCCGGAACCGACGGCGCGCTCGCGCTCGGCATCGCGGGGGTGATGATCGAGGAAGGCTGGTACGACCGCGACTTCGTGCGGGACTGGTCGAACGGTCCGTTCCTGGTGATGGATGCGGCCGCGGACCCTGATTCGGGCCGCCCGAACGATGGCGGGGACACAGGCGGGCGTATGCTCGCCGCGTCCGATCTCGAAGCGGGCGGCCATCCGGAGCATCCTGTCGCGTGGCGCGTGGACGATGGGGCTGCGGAGGTCGTGGACCCTCGTGCCCCGGCCGGCTCCGGGGCGAGCTGGGCCCTGGACGGCACATTCCGCATCGCGACCAAGGCGGGGGAGGTGAGCTGCCGGACCGCCTTCACGCGCTACCGCGATCTCTGCCGAGAGTTTCCGCCCGAGAGGGTGGAGCGGATCACCGGAGTGCCCGCCCGTCAGGTCCTCGAGACCGCGCGCCTGCTCTGGGAATCGCGCCCGGTCTCCTACTACGCGTGGTCCGGGGTCGGACAGCACACGAACGCGACCCAGACCGACCGGGCGATCTCCCTCCTCTACGCCCTTACCGGAAGCCACGGCCGTCCGGGCGGCAACGTCACCTACGCGGCGGTGCCCGCGAACGACGTCTCCGGCACGGAGTTCCCGGCGCCGGAGGCGCCGACCCTCGGCATCGACGAACGCCCCCTCGGTCCTCCCCGGAGCGGCTGGTGCACCTCCCGGGATTTCTATCGCGCAGTCATCGAGCACGAGCCCTACCCGATACGAGGTTTCATCGACTTCGGGGTCAATCTGCTCATCTCGCACGCGGCGGGCGCGCGAGGCGTGGAGGCCCTGCGGCGCCTCGACTTCTACGTCCACGCCGACATCTACCTGAATCCGACCGCCGAGTTCGCGGACCTGGTGCTGCCGGTCAACACCGCGTGGGAGCGCGAGGCGCTGCGCGTCGGGTTCGAGATCACCCAGGACGCGAACGCGCTGGTGCAGCTTCGGCCGGCGGCCGTCGAGTCGCGCGGAGAGTCCCGCAGCGACGGCTGGATCGCGTTCGCCCTCGCCGAACGGCTCGGTTTCGGGGACCGGTTCTGGGGCGGGGACATGGAGGCGGGCTACCGGGAGTTGCTCGCCCCGTCCGGGATCTCGCTCGAGACGCTTCGCGCCAGGCCCGAGGGGGTGCGGTGGGGAGATCTCGCGACCCCGTACGAGCCGCACAAGGCTCGGGGCGGCTTCGACACCCCGTCGCGCCGGGTCGAGGTGTGGTCGGAGACCTTCCGCCGCCACGGCCAGGATCCGCTTCCCGGCTACGTGCCCCCGGCGATGAGCGCGGCCCGCCGGCCGGACGTTGCGGCTCTCTATCCCCTGGTCCTCAGCTCCGCGAAGCCGCATCAGTACTGCCACGGGCAGCACCGCAACCTGCCCGGGCTCCGGAAGCGGCTGCCCGATCCGCTCGTCGAGGTGCATCCCGACACGGCGCGGGCGCGCGGCATCGCGGAGGGCGACTGGGTCGGCATCCGGACCCCGTCGGGTCAGGTCAGGGCACGTGCGCGGTTCCGGGACAGCCTTGCCCCGGACGTGGTCGCCGCCCAGCACGGCTGGTGGCAGCACTGCGAGGAGCTGGGCCTTCCCGGGTACCCCGCGCACGGAGAAGGCAGCGCCAACCTCAACCTCGCCATTGATGACGCGGAGTCCGACCCCATCAGCGGGTCGGCCCCGCATCGCTCCTACCTCTGCGAGATCGAGCCCCTTCCCGCGACCTGACGAAATCCCGGAAGAGCCCGGCGTGCGGGGGAGTCGATGCGCGTCGACCGACCGTACAGCCGGCTCCCGCGAGCCTCGATTCGTCCGAGCGAGTCCGCTCCGGCGGGGCCGCCCGCGGCCATCCGTTTCCGGCCCCGGGGATCGGTGCGCCGGGACGTGGCCAGGTACGGTCGAGTCGGGGGAGGGGCGGGCGAGCGGACCGGTTCCGCTTCCACCGCGCGTTCCCGATCCCTCCCGCCGCCCGGGCCACTCCGGAGTCCGGTCGTTGTAGAGTGATCGCCAGCCTTGGAGGACGGGAACCAAAGGAGGATTGAGAGCATGCGCGAGATCCGAATCGCCCTCGTCGGCGGGGCCGGCTGGATGGGCAAGACCCACGCCCTCGTCTACGCTTCCAACCCCGTCTTCTTCGGCAACGAGCCGGCGCGGCCGGTCCTCGAGCTCGTGGCGGAGGCGACGGACGAGCTGGCCGAGCGGGTGGCGGGCGAGTGCGGCGCGCGCCGCTGGACGTCGAGCTGGCGCGAGGCGGTCGAGGATCCGAACGTCGACATCGTCGACATCGTGACCCCGAACAGCCTGCACCGGGAGATGGTCGTCGCCGCGGCGGCGGCCGGCAAGCACGTCTACTGCGAGAAGCCGCTCGGCCTCAACGCGGACGAGACGCGCGAGATGGTCCGCGCGGTCGGCGACGCCGGGGTCCTCAACCTCGTCGGGCACAACTTCCCGCACAACCCGATCCACGGCGTCGCCCGCGACATGATCCGGGCCGGGGAGCTCGGGGACATCGTTCACGCGCGGGTCAGCTTCAACTCCGATTTCCTCGCCGACGAGGCGGCTCCGTTCATCTGGCGGTGCGACCGGGAGGCGGCGGGAAGCGGGACCCTCGGCGACATCAACGTGCACGTGTTCAGCCTGACCGAGTACCTGGTCGGGCCGATCGCGGAGGTCTTCGGTCGCATGCAGACCGTCGTCAGGGAGCGCGACGTCGTCGCGGACGCGTCGTACGGGAGCGGCGGCGGCACCAGGACGGGCGAGCGCCGGACCGTCGACACCGACGACTCCGTGCACATGCTCGCGACGTTCGAGAACGGCTGCACCGGCATCTTCGACACGAGCCGGGTGGCCCACGGCCGCAAGATCGAGATCAGCTACGACATCGTGGGTCGTGCGGGCTCCATCCGCTGGACCTACGACCGGCTGAACGAGCTGCAGGTGTACACCGCGAGCGATCCGGTGGACCGGAGCGGCTTCAAGCGCATCGAGACCGGCCCGAGCCACCCCTACTACGGCGACTTCTTCCCCATCGCCAACATTGGCATGGGGTACAACGAGATCAAGGCGATCGAGGTACGCGAGCTGGTGCGGGCGGCCGCGGGCGAGCCGGTCGAGCTCTGGCCCGACTTCTCGGTCGCCCACCGGATTCAGCGTTATTGCGATGCCACCATCCTCTCCGACGCCGAGCGTCGCTGGGTGGCGGTGAGCGAGATCCCCGAGTGACGCCGGGCGCGGGCGACATCGTGCACCGGGACATTCCCTTCGACGGTTGAGGACCGGATCATGGAACCGGCAATCCTTCAGCTTGTGCTCGCGGCGGCGCTGCTCCTGGTACACGTCGCCGCGATTGTCGTCGCGACGCGAGCGAGCGTCGAACGGGAGTGGGCGGTCGGCCCCCGCGACGAGCCCACGAACGTGGGCCGGATGCTGGGACGCTTCCGGCGGATACTCGCGAACTATCTCGAGACGCTGCCCGCCTTCGCCCTCGTCCTCCTCGCGGCCGAGCTCTCGGGCCGCGGCAACGACTGGACGCTCTTCGGCGGGTGGCTCTGGCTTGTCGGAAGGGTGGTCTACCTTCCGGTCTACGCGGCCGGGATCCCCTGGGTCCGCACCATCGTGTGGATCGTCGCGACCCTGGGCATCGTCGTGATGCTCGCCGGGCTTGCGCTCGGTCCGGGGTAGGGGAGACCCTCGCCCCGCCGCCGAATGGGCTCAGGTCCAGTGCTCTCGGAGCGGACCCTCGGCGCCGTAGAGGGGATCGCGGCCCGGCACCGCAACCTGCGCGATCGCGTCGAGGCTCGCGGGCCGCTCTCCCGGTGCGCCACGGCAGAGATCGGGGCCGGTGCCGGCCGGGTACGCGCCGACGATGCCGAGGTCGGCGCTCGCCTCGAGCGCCTTGTGGCCGACGCCGGCGGGAATGATGACGACGTCGCCCGCCGAGACCGTCACGTCGACGCCGCCCTCGCCCCCGAAGCGGGCGGTCGCGCTGCCTCGGTATACCCCGAGCGCTTCGTGGGCGGTGCTGTGGAAGTGGTGGAAGGGGTAAATCCCGTTCCGCCATGCGGCCGGCCAGCCGTTCTCGGTGAAGAGTGCCTCGAAGACGGTGGCCGGATCGCGGTCCGGAAGGGTCACCGCCTGCCGGTACACCAGCAGCGCCAGCTCCGGGTTGTTGGGAATCGTCCCGTCGTCCTCGAGCCGCCGCGCTTCGACCGCCGCGGATCCGACTAGAGCGTCAAATTCCGTCATCGGATTGCTCCCTTGGCCCGGTTCCATCTGCACCCGCGCAGTATGCCTTTCACCTGCTCCGGGTTGCCATTCCCGGGGGCCGCTCATCCCGGCTCCATCAGATTCTCCACGCGGGCCGCCACTTCCCGCGCAACCCGCAGCAGGGCGGCGATGAGCTGCTCCTCCACGTCCACCTCCCCCTCGTACTCCGCAAGGTTCCGCTTCCGGCGCGCCTCATCCAGTACCCGCCACTGTTCCGGCGGCAGAGCCAGCGTGTGTTGCAGGCACTGGAAGACCAGATAGCGCGACTCGGACCGATAGCCCTGGAAACGCAAGGCGGCGAGCGCCAGTGCATGGGCTGCGTTGTAGGCGAGGTCAAAGCGGCTCTCCAGGCTCAATTCTTCGCGGGCCGCATCGTCCAGCCGGAGGATGCCCGAGCGCACCAGTCCCCGGAGCTCGTTCAAGGCCGCCGGCTCGGCCTTCAACTGACCGACGCGGACCAGGTTATCCAGCTGCGGATGGCTCATCCATTCCACCGATCAGAACCAGGTGGTCGCCACCGAGCACGTTGGCCAGGAAACCGCTGCCGGCGGATTTCCGGCGCGCATACTCCTCGGAGGTGTACAGGGTGGGATGGATAGAGCGGTTCAGCTTCGATTCCACGGGAATCAGCGCCGAGTAGACGTCTTCCAGCGCCAGCCGGTCCGAGACGAGAAGGAGGTCGATATCGCTCGATGCCGTATCGTTGCCTCGCGCGGCCGAGCCGTATACGAGCGCCAATGCGACCCGGTCCGCAAGGGGCGCGAGCGCGTCGCGGATCGGCTGGGCGACAGCGACGGTCTTGATTATGAGGCCGCGAAGCTCCTCGAACACCGGTGACTCCGGATTGGCCTGGTAGTGCTTCTGGCGTCCAATGCGCGTCGTGTCCACCAGCCCGCTCGAGGTGAGGCGCTTGAGCTCTCGCTGCACGGCGCCCGAACCGGAGCCGGTCAGCTCCATCAGCTCAGTGGCAAAGAAACTGCGGGAAGGTTGGCCGAACAGCAGTGCGAGAAGGCGTTGCTGGGTGGTGGTGAACAGGGCGTCGGCGAGGCTGGTGGGCAAATCGTCCGCAGGCGAGGCCGGAGCTCTTCGATGAGCTCGGCGAAGTGAAGAGATCGAATTCGTTATGCCCATAATGGGCAGGATAATGCCTTTCTTGGGCAGGATACTGATCTTGAACTGCGAGAATTCGATTCGGGCGTGGGCGCCAAGGCAGGGCCCGAGAGCGGCCGGCCGTCTCCTGCGCGTTGAACGCGGGCGCACTGCCTGCAAGCATGTGTGCACGGCGAAACTGGATGGACTCGATCTCATGAGACCCGGACCGCGAAACCTCATCACCGATGTCGAGACGTTTCTCGTCGGGAACGCGGTGGACACGGAGCTCAAGTCCGGGGTCACCGTGCTCACCGCGGAGCGGCCGTTCGTGGCCGCGGTCCAAGTAATGGGGGGAGCACCGGGGACGCGGGAGACGGACCTCCTCGCACCTGACCGACTTGTGCAGCGGGTGGATGCGCTGGTGCTCTCGGGCGGCTCCGCGTTCGGACTCGACGCAGGGTCGGGGGTCGCCGACGCGCTCGCCGCCGCCGGACGCGGATTCGAGGTCGGTCCGGTGCGAGTCCCGATCGTCCCCGCCGCGATCCTCTTCGACCTCCTGAACGGCGGCGACAAGGACTGGGAGGAGAACCCGTACCGGGACCTCGGCCGGCGGGCGCTCGAGAGCGCGGGGCGCGAATTCGCGCTCGGCACCGCCGGGGCCGGGGCCGGGGCGACGACCGCCAACCTCAAGGGCGGGCTCGGGTCCGCGTCCCTCGACCTCGGCGGCGGGGTCACGGTCGGCGCGCTCGTCGCCGCCAACCCGGTCGGATCGGTGACGGTGCCGGGCAGCCGGGAATTCTGGGCGGCCACGTTCGAGCTCGGCGCGGAGTTCGGGGGCGCAGGGCTTCCCGAGCGGGTGCCCGCCGTCGAGGCGACGTTTCGCGGCAAGCACGATGCGCTCGCGCCCGGGGCGAACACCACCATCGCCATCGTGGCGACGAATGCTCGTCTCGCGCAGGCCCAGGCGCAACGGATGGCGGTCGCGGCCCACGACGGGATTGCACGGGCGGTGGTCCCGTCGCACACCCCCTTCGACGGGGACCTCGTCTTTGCCGTGTCGAGCGCCGCCGGCCCGCCGCCGGCCGGGGAGGCCAGCCTCCTTGCCATCGGCCACGCGGCGTCGCTCTGCCTCGCGCGGGCGATCGCCCGAGGCGTCTTCCATGCGACCCCGGTGCCGGGCGACCGGCTCCCCTGCTGGTCCGCGCATTGAGCCCATCGTCATCTGGGCCATGATCGTCGCCCCGCCCCAGCCGACCATGCCCTTGTCGGCGAGGAGGACGCGGGCGCCGGCCCGGGCGGCGATGGCGGCGTACATGCCGGCCCCGCCCGCCCCCTCCACCAGCACGTCCGTCTCGATCTCGACCATCAGTGCTGGTTCCCGGTCTGTTTGGACTTGAGTTTTTGCAGGTAGTCGACCAGATGGTGGACCTCGGTCGATGGATTGAAGTCGCCGGTGGCCTTGGCGTCGGCGAGCGCCCGGTTGGCATTGTCCATGGCGGATTCCAGACTGGCGTCGAGCGCGTGAAAGATCCCGGAAGCTCCTTTCTCGTACCCGGGTAGCCAGCCACGCAATTCGTCCACGCAACGCTGTGCCGCAGTCCTTCCGCCGGACGTGAAGTACGGCTGGCGCGAGAAGCCGAAGTGAAGCCGAAACCAGAACTCGAAGCAGGGCCAGGACCTGGCGATGCAAATGCCGCTCGCGCGGGCCTCGTCGCAAGCTTGGCGGAAAGTCATATGCTCGTCGCGGTCGAATACGCAGTACACCCGGTCGTATTTCTCTCCCTGTCGGCCTTCTACACTGCGCAATTTCTTCGCCACTCGGACTACAGTTCGAGGGTCTGCACCCTCGCCCGTTATGACGACGTTTGCCGTGCTCAGCCGATAGTGGGCCGCGAGGTCCTGGACGTACAAAGGCTCCGTGCACTTTCCTTCGCACACGATCAGCACGCGATCGTAAGGTTCGCGCTCCGGGCCGCGCCTAGTGAGCCGCTTCCGTGGCCGTCGTTTGGCCATTCCTCATGCCTTGGAACGGGCCGTGACGGGGCGAATGTAGGGCAACGCACCGTACCGCCCGGAGAGATATGAACGCTCCAGGTTCTCGACTCCGCGGCGAGGGCGAAAGTCCGTCAGCGGGAAGACCCGCGTCTCGTGGCGGGAGTTCCGTTCACAGAACCAAACCTGATCGCGCCGGAAGACGTCTTGGTTCAGGATCGAAGTGTCGTGCGTGGTGAATACGAGCTGCGCACCGTTTGAATTCGCCTCGGGGTTGTGAAAGCGATCCACGAGAAACCGCACGAGTGCCGGATGCAGGTTGTCGTGTAGTTCGTCAAACACGATGACGTGACCATTGGCGAGGGTGTCCAGCCACGGAGCGGCGAGCGCGAACATTTTCTGGGTCCCGTCGGACTCGTCATCCAGATCCAGCTCAACGGGCCTGCCGCCACTCGTGTCGTGGCTCACACGCACCTCCGGGAACTTGGCTCCGGACATATTCTCCTGTACGTGTTGTTTCAGCTCCGAAGGCAGATCTTCCGGGAGCATTTCGGGTGAGAACTCCTTGAGGACTACGCGCACATCGCCGATCGCCAGATCGGCGGAACGAAGGAATCGCACGACCTCGGCCTTTCGATCTCCGTTGCACCACTCTACGGAGAAAAAATTGGCCCATCCGCCAACTCCAGCAATGTGAAGGTTTTCGTGGAACCAATCGAAGATGGGCTTCAACTGCTCGCTATTCAGGGTGACGGCGGTGGATAGGAGCAACGCGTTCGGGCGGGTTGCCCGCCGCCAGATCTCCTTGTCTCCCGCGAGCTTGTCGCCGAACTTGCAACTGACCGCTCCGGTCTCGGCATCGGTGGTTCTCTCGAACCAGAACTGAATTCTCCCTCGCGGCCACGCGTAGAGCCACTCCTCCGTCACGAGGTCACGGCGCGCGGAGAATCCGTACTGAAACCTAATGCGGTTCGTTATCGCGATCACCTCAAACGTTGTCGGCTGCCCTTTGCCTTCCGAATCGAACTGGAACGGCGCGACCGGCAGATCCTGGAGTTCGCGGTCGGACCGGGTCACGATGTGCTGCATCGCCTGAAGAGCCCGTACGAGGTTGGTCTTGCCGGCGGCGTTCGCGCCGTAGATCGCGGCGGCTCGCACGAGCGGGACGGAGCGCACGCCCTCGTTCAGCTCCGGCGTCACCAGGTGCGTCTCCCGGTGTTCCTTGCCGGGGCCGGCTACCAGGCTGAGTCGGGCCTCGTTCTTGATCGATCGGAAGTTGTCGACCGAAAACTCGACAAGCATCTATTATATTCTCCGAAATTGCCAGATTCTGCGGATAATAGCAGATAAATCGGATGGAAGCTCCACTTTAAAGGCTCTTCCGGTAGTGCTTGTGCGGGCGGTGCGGCACGAGGCTCGTCGACGTCGTCCAACTTCGCCTTGTCCGTGTCGCTCGTAGCTGCGACGGGCACGTGCGCGCCCGCCTCCCGTCGAAGTATCGAGCCGACGCATCCGGAGTGAATCTCGGGCTCGTGACGGATCCTGCTCACTCCCGGCCGGGTCCCAACCGCGATCGCGTGGGACAGCGGCGTGTTCAGGAGAGCCGCGCGAGCGATTCGCGGACGCTGGGGCGTTCGCCGGATTCGACGTCCTGCCGCCGGCGCTCGTGGAACGTCGTGAGGATCCGGTTGGCCCCGGCGAGGACGGCGATCTGCTCGCAGTACGCTTCGAGCCCGCTTCCCGGCAGCGCCCAGAGGGCCACGTCGTCCGACATCGCGTCGAGATAGGCCCTCGCCCCGCAGCAGCCGAGGCTCAGGGCCGCGGTGCCGCGGTTGACCGCGTGCGGCACGGCCGCGCAGGCGGGGCGGCCCATCGCGGGGGCGACGGCTCCGTCTACGCGTGCGAGCGCTTCGCTCAGCACGAGCCCCTGCCGGGCGTCGACGAAGAGCAGGACCGCCTCGGGGTCGAGGGGGAACTCGCGAAGCGGTCCGTAGACCGCGTGCTTCGCCTCGCGCCCGAGCACGGGGATTTCGGCGACCTCCTCTTGGCGCACGTAGTCGAGTCCCATCATGGCCTCCAGGGCGGCTCCCAACTCCTCGGGCTGCGACGCGGGCGCCCCGGACAGGTGGTGGGTGTGGATGCCGATCGAGCAGAGCGAGTGGTGTCCGGCCGAGGTGGCGAAGGTGCGGGTGGCGGCCTCCGGCCAGAACATGCAGCCCGCGGGGACGGTGCCCTCGAACTCCGGCACGCCGTCCGGCACGGTGTCGGGGAAGGCGATCGCGATGGGGGGAAGGGACAGCTCCAGCGCTTGCGTCAGCCGGTCTGCCTGGCCTTGGCGTTCGTGATTCATCGGGGGACGTCCATTCGGGGGGGAGGGGAGCGGGCCGGGGGTCGGTTCGGGTCGTGCGGAGTCGGCTCGCGTCCGATCGATCGACCTGCGATCGATAACCGCAATGTCGCGGTGGCCCCCGCCGCGCGTCAAGACCCCGGGTTGCGTTTCGCCGCCGTGGCGGCAATGCTGGCGGGCCCGCCCGGGCGCCGTCAATGCGACCGCCCGGGCGTTCGTCTTCGGAGGTACGGCCATCCGGAGGGTCCGCCGCGGGGTGCACCGGACAGGGATGCCGGGGGAGGGGCGCCGCCGGAAGGGGCAGGCCGGGAACGGAACGGGGCAACGCTGGAACGGGGCAATGGATTCGCGATATCTGATCGTCTTCGGGGCCTGCCTGACCCAGTTCACGGTGATCGGACTGCTGTTCTCGTTCGGGGTCTTCTTCAGCGTCCTCGAGGTGGAGTTCGGCTGGTCGCGGACCCTGCTCTCGAGCGCGGTCGCTCTCGCCGCGCTGGTGATGGGCCTGCTCGCGGTGTTCGCGGGCCGCCTCTGCGACCGCTACGGCCCGGCGCCGGTTCTCGCCGGGGCCGGGTTGCTGTTCGGTACGGGCTTTTCGCTCATCTCGCTGGTCGGCGAGCCGTGGCAGCTCTTCGTGCTCTTCGGGCTCTTCATCGGGGTCGGCATGAGCACCCATGACGTGGCGACCCTCTCGACCATCGCGCGCTGGTTCGTTCGCCGGCGGGGGATCATGACCGGGGTCGCGAAGGTCGGCACCGCAACCGGGCAGATGACATTGCCGCCGGTGGCGGCGCTCCTCATCGGGGGCGTTGGCTGGCGCAACGCGGCCCTTGCCCTGGGAATCGCGGCAGCGGTGCTGCTGCTCGTCGCCTCCGCGTCGATGCGACGCCCGCCGCCGGATCAGGCGTCCGTGCCGTCGGCGTCCCCGGCGAGGCGCGGCGGGGGCTTTGCCGAGATCCGCCGAAGCCGCGTGTTCTGGACCCTCTGCGCGGCCCAGTTCCTGTTCTTTCCGACCCTGATGACGGTGCCGCTCCACATCGCGGTGCACGGCATGGACCTCGGCATGACCCGGGGGGTGGCGGCGACCCTGCTCACCGTGATCGGCGGGGCGAGCATCGCCGGGCGGCTGACCGTCGGTACCTTCGCCGACCGGATCGGCGGCCGCAACGCCTACGTCCTTTGCCTCGTCCCGCTCGTGACCAGCCTGCTCATGCTGATGGTCGCGGACACCTTCGCGTTGCTCTTCGCGGTCGTCGCGCTCTACGGGTTCGGCCACGGGGGGCTCTTCACCGTGGTCTCGCCGACGGTGGCGGAGTTCTTCGGCACTCGCACGCACGGTGCGATCTACGGTGGAATCTACCTCTTCGGAACGTTCGGCGGGGCGGCCGGGCCGATCATGGCGGGCCGGGTCTTCGACGTCACCGGAAGCTACGAGTACGCCTTCGCGACGCTCGCCCTGATGGTTGCGGGGGCGCTTCTCATGATGGCGTCGCTCCCGGCGCCGCGGTCGGCCCGGATCCCGCGCTCCGGGTCCGGGGGGAGCGCACTGCCCGCCGACGGATAGGCGGGGCACCAGGGGGACGGGCGACGGGGACCGGTTGCGCCCGGGCGCCGCCCGGCGCACCTGCCGCGCCCGCCGCATACGGGCCATGAGCGCCGCCGCGGATGCTCCGGTTCACAGTCGCGCGAGCGCATCCTCGACCCGGCCGAACCCGATCCGCTCCTGCTCCAGGCGCACCTGCCGGCCGAGCCGGTTGTCGCGCAGGTCATCGTACAGGGCACGCTCTTCTTCGTTGAGCCTCGGCAGATACCGGTCGATCGGCGATTCCTCGGTGCCCCACAGCGGCTCGAAGGCGAGCATGGTGATCCGGTCCATCAGAAACGATTCCGCGTGGCCGAATCGTGCCCGCAAAGAGTCGAGGATGGCGAAGCCGTGGGTGTCGATGTCGCCCCAGTAGTGGAGGCGGAGATTCCCGAGCCAGCGAGCCCGGCCAAGCCTCTCCAAGCCGTAGCCCGCGCCGAAGATCACCATGGCCTCCTTCACCGGGGGGAAGGCGAGAAAATTGATCTCGTTCTCGGTGATGAACACGCGGGAAACGCCGCTTCGAAGCGCTGCGAAGCTCGCCGCATCGAGGGTGATGTCCTGGCCGTGCCCGCCGTCCTCCGGGTCGGCCGGGAGCGGGGAAAGGGCGGGATCCAGCACCCGGAAGCGGATGCGTTCGGGCTTTTCCAGAAAGCCGTAGCGCCGGGCGAAGCCGGCGGCGCCGGTCGGTGCGCCCGCATCGATCGATTCGGGCGGCAGGGCGAGGTCGAGCAGCTCGCCGAGCACCCCCCGGTGGGCCTCCACGAACTTGCTGTGCACCCCCGGAACGTCCATCTGGCGGAGGTAGACCCCGGGGCGCGGATGGTCCTCGAGCCAGTCGACGAGGCCGAGCAGACGGTCCCAATCGCCCGCGAGCCGCAAGGCCCGAAGCGGCCGCTTCGCCACCCAGTCGAGCAGGAGGGGGCGTCGGGCACGCGTGCCGTCCACGAGTCGGCGAAATTCCGCGAGCTCGGGCTGCTTGCGGATGAGCGCGGCGGCATCTTCGCCGGTGTCCACCCACGCCTCGTGCGGCAGCGAGTTCGTGCCGGAGACTCGGTGGCGGACTTCGCGCATCGTGATGCGGACGTGGGGCGTGGACCGCAGTGCCGCGACCCACGTCCGGACCTCGTCGAAGCGATCGCGGAGCTCCTTCGAGTCCGGCCGCCGGAGGGTCAGGCGCCTCGGAAACGGCGTCTCTCCCGTCGCCAGGCCCGAGAGAAGGACGCCGCGGTCCCAGAGCCGGTGGACCTGCCGCCGGAGGTCGGCCGAAGTGGTCCACTCGGCCGGGCCGGTCACCCCGTGAGCCTCGCCTTCTCCTCGCGGTATTCCTCGATGGAGAGGTTCCGCAGCCGGGAGAATCGGTCGTCCTCGATATGGACGAAACCGACGCTCGCGACGTAGGGCTCGATGACGTGAATCTTCTGGAGCGGGGTCACGATGAGGAGCTGGAGGTTGAGCGTGGAGAACAGGCGAAGACCGAATTGCGTCGACTCGTCCGAGCCGCGCCCGAAAGCCTCGTCGATGACGACGAAGCGGAACGTGCGCGAGCGCACGGTCCCCACCTCCAGGCCGAACTGGTAGGCGAGGCTCGCGGCGAGGATCGTGTAGGCGAGCTTCTCCTTCTGTCCGCCGGACTTGCCGCCCGAGTCCGAGTAGTGCTCGAAGTCGCTGTCGTCCTCGTGCCAGCGTTCGTTCGCCGCGAACACGAACCAGTTGCGCACGTCGGTGACCCGGGCGGTCCAGCGGCGGTCCTGCTCCGCCGTGCCTTCGCGCCCGCGCAACCGCTCGACGATGCCCTTCACCTGGAGGAACTTGGCCTCGGAGTACTGGGCGTCCTCGGAGCCGGTCAGCGCCCCTTCGGTGCAAGCCCGGAGCTCCGCCTGGAAGTCGCGGATGTCGGGGTCCGGCGACGGCAGCGCCTCGAGCCGGATGTAGCGGCCCGGGTTGTAGTCGATTTGGCCGAGGGACTCGTTGATGCGGGCGATCCGGTCCTTGATCGTCTCGCGCTCGCGGGCGAGCTGCGACTGGAAGTTGGCGACCTCCCGGATGGTGTTCTCGTTCAGCAGCTCCTTGAAGCGAGCCTCGAAGCGGGGCAGGTCGTCGGACCGCAGGCGTTCGAGCATCGCACGGTACTCGAACCCCGCCTCCACGTTCGCGTCGAACTCCGCGGTCTCGAGCGGGAACTGCTCCTTGAAGGCCATCATCGCCTGGATGATCCGGTCGCGGAGCCGCCCGAGGCGCTGGTCGCCGGCATCGATCCGCGCCTGCAGCCACTGGCGCAGATCCTGCTCCCGGTTGTCGCAGGACTCGATGGTCAACTGGTGGCGGCCGAGCGCCTCTACGCGAAGACCGGCCAACCGGGCGAAGCGGGGCTCGAGCGCGGCGAGGTCCACGACACCCAGCCGCGCCTCGGTCTCGACGCGCATCGCGTGCGCATCGCTTCGCCTCTGCTCGGTCTTCGAGCGGCGGTCCCGGTGCGCTTGCAGCGCCTCCTCGGTGGCCTCCAGCTCGGTGCGCGCCTCCTCGAGCCGGGCGTTCAACTGCCGGAGCAGATCGGAAGCCGACTCCAGGCGGCGCCGTTCATCCCCGAGCCGGGCGATCTCGGCCGCGAGCGACGCCCAGTCGAGCTCGCGGAAATCGGCGTACTCCGCGAGCTTCGACAGGGTGTCGAGGCGATCGCGGACGCCGCGTTGCGCGGCCTGCACCGCGCCGATGCGGGTTCCGACGTCACCGAGGCGGGCCTCAAGCCGGCGCGCGTCCGACTCGAGGGCGGCGATCTTGGCCGCGTTGGTCCAGCCGAGCACGTAGCGGCCGCGGTCGTCGATGCGGTGGCGGTCGTCCTTCTCGTGGCGCTCACCCGGCGCCTTGACCTGGCCGGCCCGGGTGATGGCGCGGGCCTCGCGCCGGAACTGATCGCCGGTCGCGCAGCACGCCACATTGAAACGGCGGGCGAGCTCATGCTCCAGCCACTCGTAGAACTCCGAGTCCGGCTTGACCGAGAGCTTGCGCACCAGCGAGTCGCGATGGAGCTCCGGCAGCTCGCGCCGCCCCGGAGCGCGGACCCGAAAGTAGACGAGCCGACCCCCGAGGTGCCTCGCATCCACCCACCCGGCCACCTGCGCGTAGGCCGCGTCCGGGACGAGCAGCGAGAGGCCGAAGCCGCGGAGCAGCCGTTCCGCCGCTCCCTCCCAGTCGCGCTCCTCCTCGCGCACCTGGATGAGCTCGCCCGCGAACGGCATGCCCGCCTCGTCGAGGCCGAGCGCCCGGCAGAGCGCGGCCCGCATGGCAATCTGGTCGGCCGGGATGTTGCTGCGGCGGGCCCTGAGGCTCTCGATCTCGGCGCTGAGCGCGGCGTGTTCCCGCTTCCCCTGCCGCAGGTCCACGCCGAGCTCGGTCACGTCGTTCTGAAGCCGGGCCTCGTCGGTTCGAAGCGCTTCGGCCTGCTCCGCGAGGCGGGCGCGTTGGTCGAGAAACGCCGCGTCGTCCTCCGACGGGGCCTCGTCCACCCCTCGAACGAGCTCCGCGTAGCGCTCGGCCCTGGCATTGCGCGCCTTGCGTTCGTCCTCGAGCCGCCGGACCTCGGCCGCCAGGCGTTCGATCCGGTCGCCGCCGTTCTCCGCGATGGCGCGCCGGAGCTCCTCCACGTCGTCGCGTTCGCGGTCCCGGCGCTCGGTGAAGCGTTCAACCTGTTTGTCCTGGCGAGTCCACTCTTCGTCGAGCCGCCCCATGCGCTCGACCAGCAGGTCGCGCTTGAGCACCGCGAAGAACGCCCGGAGGGTCTCGCGGCACTCGCGGATCTCCTCGACCTCGGCGCCGAGCGCGGCGTGGCGCTCGCAGTCGGCGACAAGCGGGTCGAGGTGCTCGATCTGGTGTCTTGCGCGGAGCACCGCTTCGTGGGCGCGGCTGAGATCGTCGAAGTGCTCGATGAGGGCCGCGATCCGGGGCGCCACGTCGAACGGCTCCAGCATGTGGCCGCGAACGAACTCGGTGAGGTTGCCCACCGATTTCATGGAGACGGTCTGATGGAAGAGATCGAGCGCCTGCTCGTTGTCGATCCCGAAGCGGCGCCGGAACCAGGCGCCATAGGGCGGGAAGGTTCTCCAGATCTCCACCCCGGCGCCGCGCAGGCGCTTTCGTAGCTGGTTGATGTCGGTGCCGAAGCGCGCAAACTCGTGGCCGATGGACAGATCCCCCTCTGCGGCTGCGAAGAACCGCTCCGGCTGCCCTTGCGCGTCCGCAATCCAGAACACCTGGGCCAGGGTTACGGTCTGGTCGTAGCCCTCGTTCCGGAACACGCCGAGGATGACGGTGTAGGCGTTGTGGTCGCGCAGGGCGACGGGGCGGGCGGAGACGCTGAGGTCGCTGCGTTCGGACTTGTAGTGGCCGAGGACGTAGGAACGAAGGGTCCGCTCGCGGCTCGCGGCCCCGGCCGCCCGGTTGTAGGCCGCGCGGTGCGCCGGCACCAGCAGGGTGGTGACCGCGTCCACGAGGGTGGACTTCCCGGAGCCGATGTCGCCGGTGAGGAGGTGGTTGCGGCCGTCGAGCGCGAGGGTCCAGACCCGCCCGTCGAAGGTCCCCCAGTTGAAGACCTCCAGGCGGTGGAGGCGAAAGCCCGAGCGCGTCTCGTCCGCCACGAAGTCGAGGCGAAGGGGCTCGACGTCGTTCTTCGTCACCGCCCGCTCACTCGCCTTGTGCGGCGCGCTCGTCTTCTCCGGCGCCCTCGCCCTTGCCTTAACCTGGTCCCGCGCCCTCACTTTCACCTTCTCCCTCGCCTTCACCGCCTTCCCCGCTCCCGGCAAGCTCCGCCCGGTATGCGGCGAGACGGGCGTCCAGCTCGGCCAGCCAGTCGGCGTCCACGAACGCCTTGAGGATACGCCGGACCTCGAACGACGTCTGCCCTGCGCGCGAGGAGGCGTCGGACTCGGGCTTCATGCGGCGCAGGAAGCCGAGGTCCACGATCCGGTTGAGGTGGGCGTCGATGCGCTCGACCACCCGCGCCTCGTTGGTGCTCTCGGGCAGGAACACCCGCACCATCTCCACGACCTCGTCCCGCGAGAGCACGAGGCGGGTATCCCCGCCGCCCGCGTCGAACTCCGCGAGCTTCTTCCGCAACAGGGCGAGCAAGAGGCTCACGTGAAAGGAGAGGGGCCGGCGCGCGACGAGACGCGGCGGCCGGACCCCCGTCTCCGGCTCCTCCTCCGCCTCGGGGCGGGAGCGCAGGAAGGCGTAGCCCTCGGCCTCGTCGAGCATGAGCTCGAGTCCGAGCACCGCCACGTAGTCGCGGACGCGGGCCTGCAACTCGACGAGGGTGCTCCAGAGCGCCGGATCGCCCTCCCGATAGAGGACCCCCTTGAGCAACGGGATGACGAGAGCAGGGAGGGGATCGGTCCGGGCGGGGGCGCCGCCGGGCGGTGCTTCGGCCATGGTCACCCCGGTCACCTGACGAAGATCACCCGGGGCACGCGCGCCCGGCGCAGAACCGGCGCATCGTCCGCGCCGGCTCCCCGCCAGGAGACGGTCTCCACCACGGACTCGTCCACCGTCGCGTCGAACCCCTCGCCGGCGAGCTGAAGGTACGCCACGACCTCGGCGAGGCCCTGCTCGAGGGGATGGAGCTCGCACACTTCCTGCAACGTGACTTGGGAGCGGTCCTGAAGGGCGCGTCGGACCCGCCGCTCGAGCTTCGCCCGGTCGACCACCACCTGGGAGAACAGGGCGGTGGCATCGATCTCGGCGTCCCCCGACTCGAGCTCGACGTTCGCGATGAGGGGCCTCGCGGGCGGACGGTACAGGGGGCGTTCCATCGGCAGGCGGATGTCGGCCGCGAGCCCCGCCTGGTGCATGAACGTGCCGGCCGGCGGCGTGTCGCGCAGCGCCAGGGCCTTGGCCTCGATCCCGTGCAGCAGTTCCATGATGCGCCGGTTCTCGAGCCACGCCCGATCGTCGAGGAACCGCCGAAGCTGCTGCGAGAGCAGGGCCACGGTACGCTGGGTGTGCTCGCCCGCTTCCAGCCAGTCGTAGTGCACGCGCCGCGTCCGCGCGTCCGGGCTCATCTCCGCGACGGGGGGCAGCTCCAGCACCCGCTCGAGGAGCCGGGTCAGCTCCTCCTGCCGGGCGCCCGACAAGAGAAACTCCCAGAACGCACGAAAGCTCCTCCCCTGATCGGAATCCGCGATGGCGTCGCGCTCGGTCATGACGTCCTCGAGCAGCGCCCCCCGGGAGCCCTCCCAGAGCGTGATGCGCTCGCGCATCCTTCGATCGAGCGACCGGAAGTTCTGCTCGACCTCGCGAAAGTCGGCGAGAAGCTCCCGCGCCATCTGCATGAACTGCTGGAAGCGGTCCTTGAGGGCGGTATCGTCGAGCAGCGGCAGGTCGCCGGAGCGCGCGCGCTCGATCTCGGCGTCGATCGCGTCCCTTCGCCGGCGAAGCTCCGCGGCCCGTGCCTCGGGGTCGGTCTCCGTTCCCTCGCACATCTGCCGGAGCAGCTCGAACAGGGTGAGAAGCCGCGATTCGGTGCCGACAAAGCTCCGCTCGGTGAGCGACACGAGCCAGGCGATGGCCTTCTCGGCGGCGGCGGTGAGATCGAACCGGGGCTCGTCGGAGTCCTGCCGGTAGAACTTGCGGAGCCAGCCCCGTTCCGGAGCCGCCCAGTCGTTGAGGTAGTCGAGCGCGGACCTCGGAAACGCGCCCGGGCCGAGGCGTTCGCGAAGGGCGAACAGCTCGTCCTCGAGCGCTTCGGCGAGCTCGCTCTGCCCAAGCACGCGCTCGTTGGTGGCGATGAACGCACGGTGGAGGAAGCTCGCGACGAGCGGGGCGTGATCCGATCGCAGCAGGCGCCAGGCGGGATGGTGCTGCCGGAGGTTCTCGAGAATGTCGAAGTCGAATTCCATTCAACGAGTTGGCCCGGATGGTCCGACCCGCCTCGGTTCGTCCGGATCGTCCGTCCACCGCAGCTTGCCGCGCAATCCACGGACCTCCTCCTGCTCCTTGAGCCGGACGAGCGCGGCCAGGCCGAGTTCGACAACCTCGCGTTTGGTCCTTGCGCCGGTGGCGCGCATCGCGCGCGCGAGAAGGTCATCGTCAATGACGATGTTCGTGCGCATTGGAACGGGCTCTCACCGAATGTGTATTGAACGGAGCAAGGATACGCCTGATCGGAGAGAAGGCAGAGGATGGAGATGGGCCAGAAACCCGGGTTCGGGATTGTGTGCGCATAGTGCTTGTGGTATACCACACACCACATTCCAAAATCGGTGTTTCGGCTCTCATCCAGCCACCCTGGCCATCGGCCGGGCGGCGAGACGAAAGCGAGAAGCAGCGAAGACCGGTTGCCCCATGCCCTCCGCCGCCGCCATCGAGCTTCGCCCCGTCGAGGAGTCCTTCGCCTTGCGGGATCGAATCTACCGCGAGCTTCGCGCCGCGATTCTCGAGGTGGACGTGTACGGGGACCGGGGCGAGCACCGCCTCGACGAGCGCCAGCTCAGCCGTCAGCTCGCGGTGAGCCGCACCCCGGTCCGCGAGGCCTTGCAACGGCTCGAGCACGAGGGGCTCGTCGTCTCCTTCCCGCGCCGCGGCACCTTCGTTGCCCGCAAGACCAAGCGGGAGATCATCGAGACGATCACCGCGTGGGCGGCCCTTGAGAGCATGGCCGCACGCCTTGCCACCCTGCACGGCTCGGACGAGGAGATCCGCCGGCTCCGCGAGATGTCCGGCGAGTTCGCGGAGGGGCAGGTCGAGGCGCGGATCGACGAGTACTCCGAGACGAACCTGCGCTTCCACCAGGCGATCCTCCGGATGGGGAAGAGCCAGGTGCTCGACCGGCTCGCGGACAACCTGCTCCTGCACATGCGCTCCATCCGCAAGCACACTATCGGCGAGCGCGACCGGGCGGAGCGCTCGATCATCGACCACATGCACATCATCGAGGCCCTCGAATCGCGCGACACCGAGCGCGCCGAGCACCTCGTCCGCCAGCACAGCCTCGACCTCGCCGCCCACGTCGAAGCGCACGTGGACTGGCTGGACTGACCCGATCACGTTCATCGAAAGACCCGACCCGACAACCGGATTCAGAACAAGGAGAGCCCCATGGCCGCAGCAGCGCCTGCAACTGCCACCGCGAAAGACACCGCCTCCGACACCCTCGTCGTCAAGGACCGCAGCGGCGACGTCGTATCGGGGGGGCATCTCGTCGCCCGCGCCCTCCGGGGCGAGGGAGTGGACACCGTCTTCACCCTGTGCGGCGGCCACATCATCGACATCTACGACGGGTGCATCGACGAGGGCATCCGGATCGTGGACGTCCGCCACGAGCAGGTCGCGGCCCACGCGGCGGACGGCTACGCCCGCCAGACCGGGCGCCTCGGGTGCGTGGTCACGACGGCCGGGCCCGGCTTCACGAACGCGATGACCGGCATCGCGACCGCGTTCCGCTCGGAGAGCCCGGTGCTCCACATCGGCGGCCAGGGCGCCCTCAGCCAGCACAAGATGGGCTCGCTCCAGGACCTGCCGCACGTCGACATCGCCGCTCCCATCACCAAGTTCTCGGCATCGGTGCCGTCGACCGAGCGCATCGCGGACATGGTGTCGATGGCTGCGCGCGAGTGCTTCGCGGGCGCCCCCGGGCCGAGCTACCTCGAGATCCCGCGCGACGTGCTCGACCGCGAGGTGTCGGCGGAGGCGGCGGTGATTCCCGAGCCCGGGCGGTATCGGGCGTCGTCGAAGTCGATCGGCGACCCGGCCGACGTCGAGCGCCTCGCCGACCTCCTCGTCAGGAGCGAGCGCCCCGCCATCCTCCTCGGGACGCAGGTGTGGACCGCGCGCGGGCACGAGGACGCCCTTCGCCTCGTCCGCGAGCTCGACATCCCCGCCTACTTCAACGGCTCGGGGCGCGGACTCCTCCCGCCCGGCGACCCGCACTATTTCCACCGCACGCGCGGCGACGCGTTCAAGGAGGCGGACGTCATCGTCATCGTCGGCACCCCGTTCGATTTCCGCATGGGCTACGGGAAGCGCCTCCGGAACGATGCGGCGGTGGTCCAGATCGACCTCGACTACCGGACGGTCGGAAAGAACCGGGACGTGACCCTGGGGCTCGTCGGCGATCCCGGGGCGATCCTCGGGGCGGTGGCGGATGCGGCGACGGCGAGCGGCGGGGCGGGCGGCAACCGCCGCAAGGCGTGGCTCGAGCAGCTCCGGGCGCTCGAGGTCGAGAAGACCGAGAAGCTGATGCCCCTCTTCCGCTCCGACAAGTCCCCGATCCACCCGTATCGGGTCGCGTGGGAGCTCAACGAGTTCCTGACCGAGGACACCGTCTACATCGGGGACGGCGGCGACGTTGTCACCATCAGCGCCCAGGCCGTGCAGCCGCGGAGCCCCGGCAACTGGATGGACCCGGGCGCCCTCGGTTCGCTCGGAGTCGGTACCGGCTTCGCGCTTGCCACGGGGCTCGCCCACCCGGACAAGGAGGTCCTCTGCTACTACGGCGACGGCTCCTTCGGCATGACCGCCTTCGACATGGAGACCGCGAACCGCTTCGGCGCCCCCTACATCGCGGTCATCGGCAACAATTCGGCGATGAACCAGATCCGCTACGGCCAGATCACCAAGTACGGCGAGGAGCGGGGCGGGGTCGGGAACCTGCTCGGCGACGTCCCGTTCTCGAAGTTCGCGCAGATGCTGGGCGGGCACGGCGAGGAGGTGCACGAGGCGGGCGAGATCGGCCCGGCGCTTCAGCGCGCGCGCGAGGCGGTCCGTTCGTCGGGCAAGTCGGCGGTGGTCAACATCTGGGTGGACCCGAAGGAGTACGCCCCGGGGACCCGCCGCCAGACGATGTACAAGTAGGCGAAGAGCACGCGCGACAGGAAAAGCGCGAGGAGAGCGGAACGCGGGGCGGGAGGCGCGTTGCGGCCCGGCGTCCATGGCGGCTCCACCGGCCGTGCGATGCGGCGGCGGCCCGCGCTCCGACCAGGAAGCGAGAGAGGACACGACCATGAACCAGGCACTGGCGGGGATCCGGATCCTCGACATGACCCACGTGCAGGCAGGCCCGAGCTGCAGCCAGCTCATGGGCTTTCTCGGGGCGGACGTCATCAAGCTCGAGCCACCGACCGGGGACGTGACCCGCGGGCAGCTCCGCGACGTCGAGAGCGCGGACAGCCTCTACTTCACGATGCTCAACTGCAACAAGCGCTCCATCACCGTGAACCTCAAGAACCCGGAGGGGAAGGAGGTGTTCACGGGGCTTCTCACCGAGTGCGACGTGGTGATGGAGAACTTCGGTCCGGGGGTGCTCGAGCGCCTCGGCTTCGGCTGGGAACGGGTGCACGAGATCAACCCGCGCATCGTGATGGCCTCGGTCAAGGGCTTCGGGAGCGCCGGCCCCTACGCGGACTACAAGGCGTACGAGAACGTCGCCCAGGCGATGGGGGGATCGATGAGCACGACCGGCGATCCGGACGGCGCGCCGTTCGTGACCGGCGCGCAGATCGGCGATTCGGGGACCGGCGTGCACCTCATGGCCGGGATCCTCGCGGCGCTGCTGCAGCGGGAGAAGACGGGGCGCGGCCAGTTCGTCGAGTGCGCGATGATGGACTGCGTGATGAACCTCGCAAGGGTCAAGTTCCGCGACCACCAGCGGGTGGCGCGCGGGCCGCTCGCCGAGTACTCGCGCCAGGAGTTCGCGGACTTCACCCCGCGGGCCGGCAACGACTCGGGGGGCGGGCAGCTCGGGAACGCGATCCCCTGCAAGCCGGGCGGGCCGAACGACTGGATCTACGTGGTGGTGCAGGAGCACGTGTGGAACGCGCTCGCGACCCGGGTGGGGGGCGAGGACTTCGCCGCCGATCCGCGCTTCGCGGACATCGCCAGCCGGCGCGCGAACCAGGGCGAGGTGTGGCGCCGGCTCGGGGAGTTCGCGGCTGAATACACGAAGTGGGAGATGCGCGACATACTGAACGAGCTGAACGTGCCGTGCGGGCCGATCATGAGCACCGCGGACCTGGTGGATGACGAGCACGTGCGCCTTCGCGAGATGGTGGTCGAGGTGCCGCACCCGGAGCGGGGGGACTTCCTCAATGTCGGCTGTCCCATCAAGCTCTCTGACTCGCCGCCCGAGATCCGGCGCTCGCCGCTCCTCGGCGAGCACACGGACGAGCTGTTGAGCGAGATCCTCGGCTACGATCAGGGCCGGATCGACGAGGCGCGGGCGGCGGGCGCGTTCACGCGGACGCCCCGGCCGGCCGCCGCCGCCGCGGACTGACGGCGCGGCGCGCGCGGGCGGATCCGGCCGGACGGGACGGGCCCGAGCCGCCCGCCGCTTCGCACCGGGTCGCGGTGCAGGCTGGAAACGACGCGAACGCGCGGCGCGACAGCGGCGGTACGGGCTGACCCCGGCTGTCGCGATGCAAACCGGCGTCACGGAACGCCCGGAACGCCCGGGGCGCGTGAAACGCCGAGAATCGAACCCGACAGGGCCAAGGCCAACGAGCCAAAGGAACACCGAACCATGCGAATCATCGTCAACGGACAACAGGCGTTCGGGCGCGCGGTGCTGGAAGCGCTGCTCGACCGCGGCGAGAACGTGGTGGGGGTCTACACCGCCCCGGACCGCGAAGGCCGGCCGCCCGATCCCCTGAAGGCGTGCGCGATTGAGCGCGGGATCCCCGTGTTCCAGCCGAAGTCCTTCCGCCGCCCCGAGGTGTGGGAGGAGATGCGCGGGCTCGAGCCCGATCTCGGGGTGATGGCCTACGTGACCCTCTTCGTGCCCGAGGAGGCGCTCAACGTGCCGAAGCTAGGGACCATCCAGTACCACCCCTCGCTCCTTCCCATGCACAAGGGGCCGAGCTCCATCAACTGGCCGATCATCTTCGGCGCGGAGAAGACCGGGCTCAGCATCTTCTGGCCCGACAACGGCCTCGACACCGGGCCGATCCTCCTCCAGAAGGAGGTCGAGATCGGGTCGGACGACACCCTCGGCAGCATCTACTTCAATCACCTCTTCCCGATGGGGGTGGAGGCGATGCTGGAGGGCGTGGACCTGGTGCGCGACGGGAACGCGCCCAAGGAGGCGCAGGATCCGGACGCGGGCTCCTACGAAGGCTGGTGCCGGGCGGAGAACGCAGGCATAGACTGGACGAAGCCGGCGGCCGAGGTCTACAACCTCATCCGCGGCACCAACCCGCAGCCGGGGGCATGGACCGTGCACGGCGGGAAGAAGATCCAGATCTTCGACAGCCGGCGCGTCGACGGTGACGGGGGCGGAGGCGGAGGCGGAGGCGCGCCCGGCGAAGTGACCGCGGTGGACGGCGAAGGCTTCGTCGTCGCGGCGGGGTCCGGGGGCGGCATCCGCGTCGAACGGGTCCGCCCGGCGGGCGAAGGCAAGGTGGGGGCCGGCGAGTTCGCGGCGGCCGCGGGACTCAAGACAGGCGATCGGTTCGAATCGGCAGGAGCGGGCGAATGAGCGACAAGGGCGAAGTACGAAGCGACATCGAGATTGCCCGCGCGGCGAGCACCTTGCCCGTAGGCGAGATCGGGGCGAAGCTCGACATCCCGAGCGAGCATCTTTTCCCCTACGGCCACGACAAGGCCAAGATCGGGTTCGACTACCTCGACTCGCTCGCCGACCGCCCGGACGGCAAGCTCATCCTCGTGACCGCGATCACTCCGACCCCGGCGGGGGAGGGCAAGACCACGACCACCGTGGGTCTCGGCGACGGCCTCAACCGCATCGGCAAGCGCACGGCCATCTGCCTGAGAGAGCCGAGCCTCGGTCCCTGCTTCGGGATCAAGGGCGGCGCGGCGGGCGGGGGTTACGCCCAGGTCGTGCCGATGGAGAGCATCAACCTCCACTTCACCGGCGACTTCCACGCCATCGGGGCCGCCCACAACCTGCTCTCGGCCATGGTCGACAACCACATCCATTGGGGGAACGCGCTCGGGATCGACGCGCGGCGCGCCACCTGGGGGCGGGTCGTGGACATGAACGACCGTGCCCTGCGGAACGTCTCGATCGCGCTCGGCGGGGTCGGGAACGGGTACCCGCGCCAGTCGGGCTTCGACATCACCGTCGCGTCCGAGGTGATGGCGATCTTCTGCCTCGCCGAAGGGCTTTCGGATCTTGAGCGCCGGCTGGGCAACATCGTGGTCGGGCAGACGCGCGAGCGCGAGGCCCGTTACTCGCGCGAGCTCGAGGCGGACGGCGCGATGACCGTGCTCCTCAAGGACGCGCTCATGCCGAACCTCGTCCAGACTCTCGAGAACAATCCCGCGTTCATCCACGGCGGACCGTTCGCGAACATCGCCCACGGCTGCAACTCGGTGATGGCGACCCGGGCCGGGCTCAAGCTCGCCGACTACGTGGTGACCGAGGCCGGCTTCGGCGCGGATCTCGGCGCCGAGAAATTCTTCGACATCAAGTGCCGCAAGGCAGGCTTGCGGCCGGACGCGGCGGTGGTGGTCGCGACCATCCGCGCCCTCAAGATGCACGGCGGGGTCGCCCTCGGCGACCTCGGCTCCGAGAACGTCGAGGCGGTACGGGCCGGGCTCGCGAACCTCGGCCGCCACCTTGACAACATCGCCCGCTTCGGCGTGCCCGCGGTGGTCGGCATCAACCGCTTCACGGCAGACACCGACACCGAGCTCGACGCGGTGCGCGAGTACTGCGAGGGGCGCGGCGCGGTCGCCATCGAGTGCACCCACTGGGCGAACGGAAGCGCCGGCACCGAGGCGCTCGCGCACAAGGTCGTCGAGGTGATCGACAGCGGCACGGCCGACTTCCGCCCCCTCTATCCGGACGACATGGGCCTCTGGGAGAAGATCGAGACCATCGCCCGCAACATCTACGGCGCGGCCGAGGTGACCGTCCCCGCGACCGTCAAGAACCAGATCGCGAAGTTCGAGGCGGACGGCTTCGGCCACTACCCGGTCTGCATGGCGAAGACCCAGTACAGCTTCTCGACCGACCCCAACGCCAAGGGCGCCCCCTCCGGCCACTCGATCCCCGTGCGCGAGGTGCGCCTCTCGTCCGGCGCCGAGTTCATCGTCGCCATCTGCGGCGACATGATGACCATGCCCGGCCTCCCCCGCGTCCCCGCCGCCAACAGCATCCGTCTCAACCCGGCGGGCGAAGTCGAGGGCCTGTTCTGACGATGGGTGGCCCGTCGAGAGGAGTCACGCCGACATCAGTCGGCTGGTGGCTCTGGTCGAGGAGGGCAAGCCGTGAAGTTCGAGGATTATCCGATCAACGTCCATCCTGTTCCCGAAGATGAAGGAGGCGGGTTCATGGTCTCCGTTCCCGATCTCCCCGGATGCATCGCGGATGGCGAGACGGTCGATGAGGCGCTCGCGGAAGCCCGCGACGCCCTCGACGCCTGGGTGATGGCGGGGAAGGAAGACAAGGGCCGGCTACCGGTTCCGAAGACCTACAGCGGTCAGTTCGTGCAACGCCTCCCGAAGACCTTGCACATGCGGCTTGCCGAACGCGCAAGGAGTGAGGGAGTCAGCCTGAATCAGTTGGCGGCGACGCTGCTTGCGGAGGGCCTTGCCAGCCGATGATCGCAATCCCGAACACACTCGTCATCGGCGGCGGCACGATGTTCGAGGCGCTCCGGGCGGAGTCCGGACTTGGCGGCGGTCCGCACCGGACCCGCGCGCGATGGCCGGCCGGATTCCGGGCCTGACCAAGCTCATCTGGGCATCGACCGACTCGCTCTGTGCGGAGCCCATCACCACGAAGTACGCGGGCGACGTGGCCTGCCTCACGGCGGCCTTCATGCGCCAGGAAGGGAGCTTCGGGCTTCACCCGGGGCTCGAACGCACCGCCTGGATAATCTGACGCGCGCGACACGGCTGGAAATGACTGCGGTCGGACCCCTCGCTCATGTTGGGCAAGTCGGTGTTCGCGGGAACTCGCATCCGGACACCCTATACTGCCTGCGCTTCATCATGAACGGACGAGAGCCGCGGCAGCGGAGCACAGATGGCCCCATGAAGTCGAACCCCGCCCGTCAACCGGCCAATCCGGCCCTCGGTTGCACCCATCGCCCGGGAAGGCGCGGCGGTGCTTAAGGGGATCTCCCCGGTGCTGGGCCCAGAGGCGCTGTGGGTCCTGGCGGCGATGGGGCATGGCGACGACCTCGCGCTCGTGGACCGCAACTTCCCTGCGGCCGAAGTCGCCTCGCGCACGGTGACCGGGCGTCTCGTCCGGCTGGACGGGGTGGACGCCACCGCCGCCGCGCGCGCCATCTTCTCCCTCCTGCCCATCGATGGCTTCGTGGACGATCCGATCCGGCGAATGGAGATCGTGGGAGAGCCGGACACGGTGCTGGAGGTCCACCGGGAGGTGCTGGCCGAGGCGCGGGCCGCGGAGGGACGGGACCTTCCGCTCGCATCGATCGAGCGCCACGCGTTCTATGCCGCCGCGCGCGAGGCGTTCGCGGTCATCCAGACCACCGAGAGTCGCCCCTACGGCTGCTTTCTCGTCCGCAAGGGGGTCGTCTTCGACTGAGGCGCCGCGCTCCCGTCGCCACCCCTCGGCAGTCTCTTTTCGGCTACCGTCCCACTCTCTCTTCGCTCCGGCGAAGGAAGAAAGTAAGCATCCGGCAAAGGCCCCCCGGCGTCGTTGGGAGAGTACGGTGGCGGTGACGGGACACGTGGCGAACGCGGAGCAGCCGGGCCGGCAACTTCGGAGACGCGCGCGATCCGACACGGATCATTGGAGTTCGACATGGCCTGCTGCCCGATCGACCCGGGCGGACGGGCTTGGGCCGGCCTACCCTGAGTCCGTCAGCGCGATCACACTGTGACGGAGAGACTGCAGGAGTTCATCGAGCGCGCTTCGATCCCCGGCCCCGTACTTAAGGCCCATCGCAACGGTGACCACAAATCGTGCCAACTGGGCGGGCGTTTGGCCGGAGCGGGCGATGGTATCGGCGTAAGGCTCCAGCAGTTCGGCAATCAGCGCCGCTTGACGGGCGTGGGCCTCCCTGATCGCCGCCTTGCCCGCCTGGTTGTGACCGCTAATCAGGTCCTCCGGGTCGCCTGCCTCCTGCAGCATCTCGAAGGACTTCACCACCGTCTCCCCGAAATAGACGTCGAGCCGTTCGCCCAAGGTGCCGCAACTGCCGAGCCGCGCCCGGATCGCCGCCAGCGACGCCTCCGAGACGTGGCGGATGCACGCCACGATGATCCCATCCTTGTCGCCGAAGGACGCGTAGACGGTTTGGCGCGACACCCCGGCCGCCTCGGCAATATCCGCCATGGTCGTCTTCTTCGCGCCATAGCGGATAAAGATGCCGATCGCGGCCTCGACGATCCGCGCTTCCGTCTCGGTGAGGGGGATGCGACGCAAGCTGCTCATCCAACGGGAGATATCTCAGGATTCACGACTTGACAAGATGTGGTGACTTGTAAGATATACTATACATAACGTCA
>JAPOPW010000050.1 GCA_026712715.1 Immundisolibacterales bacterium
CAACCGGGCGCGGCGCTGCTGAACCCCATCGGACCGCTCCGCGACCGCCAAAAGCCGCTCGACACCCTCTCCTCGCCGTCAACAGCGAGCTCACGCAATCAATCGGCTCATCTTCAAACCTAACAAGGATCATCCCTGGGTACGCAGCGAGTTCGGCACCCGCCGATTGACAGTGCGCGCCGGTTCAGCCACCTCGAACCGGAGATTGTCGGGGTGCAGCGTGGAACTCTCGTAGCCCTTCGTGGAGACGGACCAGATGGTCTCCGGTGGCATCCGGTAGGCGTCGCACAACGATGTTCCCGTGATCCCAGCGATGACTATGACAGGTGGTGGATGTGTCATGCGCATTTCTCCGCGCTTCTCATCGTCCCATCGCCACGAGGGTAACCGAACTGCACCCTGTCGTCAGCACATGTTCACAGCAGCTTCGACAGCTGTCGGCCCCGGTGCCGATTCGTAAGCGATGGAGTGGACGCCCCCCTTCCCGCGGCGTCACGATGCGCCAAGAGGACACGCACGCGGTGTGCGGTCAGGGGACAAGGGGAGCGTCCATGGACAACGTTAGCATCATCGGCCTCGACATTTCGAAGAGAAGCTTCCAGGTGCATGAGGCGACGGCAGACGGGGCGCCGGTGCTGCGCCGCAAGCTCACGCGCGCGAAGGTGCTGGAGTTCCTCGCGTCGCAGCCGCGGTGCCTGGTGGTGATGGAGACCCGCGGGGGTGCGCATCATTGGGGGCGGGAGATTCAACAGCTCGGCCACGAGGTGCGGCTGATCGCACCGACATACGTCAAGGCGTTCGCGAAACGCCAGAAGAGCGATGCGCGCGACGCGGCGGCGATCGTGGAGGCGGCTCAGCGCCCGACGATGCGGTTCGTGGCGGTCAAGACGCAGCAGGCCCAGGCCTGTTCGATGGTGTACCGCACGCGCGGGCTGCTGGTTCGCCAGCGCACCCAGACGGTCAACCCGATCCGCGGTCACCTCGCGGAGTTCGGTCTGGTCGCGCCGCGAGGGGTTGCCGATATCGAGCACCTGTGGGAGGCATTCACCGAGTGCGCCGAGTCGCTTCCGGAGCTGGTGGTCTCGACGACGGCGGTGCTGTTTGAGCGGGTCGACGAGTTGAATCCGCAGGTCGACGAGGTCGACAAGCATATGCGCATGCTGGTGAGGGAGAACGAGGAGTTGCGCCGGCTGACGACGATTCCGGGGTGGGCGAGGTGACCGCGCTGGCGGTGCACGCGTTCCCGCCGTCGATGGCCAGTTTCGCCCGGGGGCGTGACTTTGCCGCCCGGATTGGGCTGACCCCACGGGAGATCTCGACCGGCGGTCGACAACGCCTGGGTCGGATTACCAAGATGGGGCAACGCGACCTTCGGCAACTGTTGGTGCTGGGAGCCACGGCGGTGATCCGCCACGCCCGGCGGCGCAAGGAAATCACCGATCCATGGCTTCGCAGAATGCTGGCCGAGAAGCCACCGAAGCTGGTCGCGGTGGCGCTGGCGAACAAGATGGCGCGCATCATCTGGGCGTTGATGGTCACCGGAGAGAGCTACCGCGCACCGAACGCGGTCGCGCGATAGGCACGGACTGGGCAGGAAATCACGAACACGGAGCATCGCGGCACGCGTCGGCGATGGTCCCAACCGAGTGCGGGTAGGACGGCGAACGAAGTCCTCGTAGCGGTCTCGCACACCACCATTGTACGCGCGACGAAGCTCCCTCGTGTGCGCGCAACGACGCTCCCTCGCGAGCAGTGTTCCGGTCCGAGGCGAGAGTGCCGCAGGGTCGTTGGCGGTGCCGGTCGGTCCCTAAGTCGTCGCAGAGTATCGTAGCTCTCCAACGCCGTGGCATGCATCGAATCTGACGACGGTCGTGCAGGCGGCGGCGAGCGGAGCGAGCCGCCGGGCAAGCGTCAGAACGCAGCGAGCGCGAGGGATAAGCGACGCGCCCAGCTTTTTCTTCTTGCTTCGCACCACCATCACCATGCTCGGCATCATCATCACCACCACCGCCGACAATATCGATGGCAACACCTGCTGCACCTGAAGGACCATCGACGGTGCCGTCCGGGCCGACGCCCCCTGCGAGGATTCGAAACCCCTCGCCCACCGCGTCGAGTGCGTCGTCGCGGTCCCAGATACGCGACGGAACTGAGACCGCCCTACTCCGTGTTGACGAACGGCGGTCGATGGGAGGCGTGGGCCATGGCCCCCGGGTCGCAGGAGGGACGACATCCTGGTTGAAGTGAATCTCACCACAGGGGATGTGTCTGAGATCGCGGCGAAACTGAGTAGCCTGAGCTGGACCGTATTTGGACAGCGACTACAATGCACGGTGCAAACCGGAGTGCCTGTACCGTGAGTACAGCGGCGCCGCGAATCGTTTCCCGTTCCCAACGGTGGACGTGGACGTACCGGTTGTGGGGGTGAGCGAGCCGAAGCGGAGCGACGGGAGAGAAGACAGTCGTGGCCGAGAAATTCGAAAATGGATTGGTCGCGTAGTGGTGCGGACGACCGGTCGGTAGCAATCTCGCGTTGACGCGCCGGCCGGGCTGTTCGATCAAGAACGGTGTTACCAACACGAGAGCAAGTGATTGGACATGGAACTGGGACGTGGGCCGCTGTCGGTGAGCCCAAAACACGCGCTTAACGCGATTTGCCCGTACTTTACGATGTTCCCGCTGGAGTTCCCGCTGCGGATACTTGAGCGCCGGGCAAGAAGCGCGGAGCTCGTTTTGGATCCGTTTGCGGGACGTGGAACGACGCTGTACGCGGCTCGCCAGCGGGGCGTGCGGGCGATTGGGATAGACTGCTCGCCGGTGGCCGTGGCGATCGCACGGGCGAAGCTGGCGAAGGTTTCAACGGGGGATGCGGTTAAACTGGCGCAGAGCATCTTGGCAGCCGAGGCAGAGCCAGTGTTGCCCGACGGTGCGTTCTGGGAGAGGGCGTTCCATGCGGATACGCTGAAGGACATATGTAGACTCCGCGAGGGGCTGTTGAGCATGGCGGAATCGGACGCGGCTGTAGTGTTGAGGGCGGGGATCTTGGGCATTCTGCATGGCCCGAGGACGAAGGTCGGCAGCTACCTGTCCAATCAGATGCAGCGCACGTTCGCCCCGAAGCCGGACTATGCGCTGCGATTCTGGAAAAAGCACGGACTGACACCACCCCGCGTGGATGTACTTGGGGCGATTGAACGAAAACTCGAGCGGGTTGCTGCGGGAAGGTACCTGACGAGCAAGGTCGGGTGGAGCGACGTCCACCAGGGCGACTCATCCAGAGCGGATTGCTTTGGCGGGGTGCCTTCGGGCGTGGATACGGTGATCACGTCTCCGCCGTACTATGGGATGCGAACGTACGTAGCGGATCAGTGGCTGAGGCACTGGTTCATTGGGGGTCCGGCTCGCGTCGAGTATGCAAACGTGGGCGACCTGCCGTCATCTGGCAAGGACGACTTCTGCGAGGGTTTGGGCAGGACATGGGCAAATGTGGCGGCACGGGCGAAGGACGGAATGCGCATGTTCATCCGCTTCGGGTCGATCCCGTCGCGACTGGTCGACGCTCGTAAGCTGCTACTGCGGTCGCTTGAGGCATCTGGGTCGCGGTGGCGGGTCGTGTCCGTCAGGAACGCCGGCAATGCGGCCGCCGGCAAACGGCAAGCCGGACAGATGCGCGATTCGGCAAATGCGGTCGATGAACTGGACTTCCACGCGGTGTTGGAATAGTCCCATCAGGTCCAGATTCAGCGCCAACGAACTGTGATCTGACGCTGATAGCCATCACGCGAGACCGTATGTGCTGCGCGGTGGATACACCACTCGTCGACTATTCCCTTTAGGGCATGTGCAGTGGCGGCGGCTCGGCGATCGTCAGGGATATGGTTTGCAACTTCGTCCGAAATAAAGACAACACACTTGGCCATCGCGCGCGAAATTGCCACGTTGGTGCGCTCCAACTGAAGGAGGAAACGCTCTTCCCCTCGAATGACGTCAGGATCGCCGACGCCGAAGCTGATGATAGTCGTATGGCGTTCGCTGCCCTGGAACCTCTCGACCGTGTCGACGGCAGATTCAATGAGGTCGGGGTCGCCAGTGGGAAAAGCCTGGAGGAGCGATTGCACAACCTGCGCGCGTTGGGCGCGATGCGGTGTGACGATACCGAGGCCTTCGGTCCAAAAGGCGTCGTCGGCCCATGGGGCGTGTCCAGGGTTGCCGGGTTTGCCGTCCAGACTGCAGGACCCGGTCTGGTAGAGCAGGCGGGCGATGGACGCAACGCAATCGGCTTCGAAGCTGTTGGCCTGTCCGGCCATGCCATCGGGGTACGTCACGGCCACAATCGGGGTGGAGGGATCGAGTACCGTGGACCAGCCATCCGAGACCGCGAGATGGTCGTCGGCGAGGTAAGCCGCATGGCTGTCGACGGAAGCGAGGAAGTGGAGCCGGATATCGGGCTTCGCTGCGGCGAGGTCCCCGGGATAGCCGAGCCGGCGTGTGTAGGCCACGATGTCGTCGTTGGAGCGGTAGTTGACGAGGAGCGGGACCGGTTCGATTCCGAAACGCTGGATGAGATAGGTCTGCAGACTGCCGATGAGGTGCTCAGCACCAATCGGCGGGTCGGCGACGAATACGGGGGGCATTTGCAGGTGGTCGCCTACGACGACCAGCTGGGACGATGACTTCAGGAGCGCGAGGGGACCGACCGCGATGCTCATGTCGAGTTGGGAACTCTCGTCGACGACGGCGAAGTCGAAGATTTGTCGAAGTGCCCGAGAACCGCCGTCGAGGTCGGCAAGAGCCTCGGCCATCTTGGGGCATTGGTGAGCGACAGCGGCTACGATGACGATCTCACTACCGCTGTTGATGTCTGCGGCTAGGTCACCGAACTCGGGCTCGTTGGCCTCGGCGAAAGTTGAGAAAACCTGGAAGTGTGGGCCGTGCTTGTTAGGCGCCGGAAAGCGATCGTCGCGGTAGCGGGAGTGAATCAGATAGAGCTTGCACCTGGCGCCTGCGTCTTGAGCGAGGGACGGGCCGAGTTTGAGCAGGATCTCGGTGACGGCGCGGTAGGTCGGTCCGGTGACGAGTATGTTGTACGGCTGGTTGGCGTCGGTGGTGTTCTGATGAACCACGATGCTGTGAAGGAGCGCTTGGCACGTCTGAGTCTTCCCGGTGCCAGGGGGTCCCCAGATGACGGTGAGGCCGCGAGTTACGGACTGCCTCACGGCTGCGAGTTGACTGTTGTTCAAGGGAGCAAGCGCTCGGGCGCGGTCGGCGATGGCCTGAGCCACGGCGCGGGGTCTGACTTCCTCGTCATGCAGCGCGGCTGCGTCCCAAAGCACCCGCGAGATAGGAGTAATCGGGCTTGATCCGGCACGAGCGGGACGTTGGAGTGTTCCGAGTGCTGCCCGGGCCTCCCGTGCGGGCTGGGCGTTAGGCGGATTGCCGACGGCGCGGAGAATCCGGACGAGGCGTCGTTCGAGCGTGTCCGTCCCCAAGCCTTCCATCAACGTAACGTTCTCGTGGAGCGCGTTCCCCAGGCGATTCACAACGACGTCGCGCAGACGCTGGAGATCATGCGCCGCTTGGCCGAAGAATCGTGCGTGTCGAACGATAGCGAGGGCGTTGACGCGATCGAATTCCTCGAGTCTGGCGGGAAGCAGCTTGTGCATCGGAACTAGCCGCAAGGGGATCAGGTCAGGAGGCACGGGGGAAACTACCGCGTACGCAGGGAGTGTAGCGAAGCCCGGGATGGTGCCGGCGGCTAGGCAGAGGAAGTCGCTGGGCGCTCTGATCTTGGTGTTGAGCGATTCAGGCGAGACTTCGAAAACCCACTCGCCATCTTCGCGTTGTTCGACGAGTCGCGTAAGGCGTAGACCTTCGTGAGATGCCTCCGCTTCGTCGGGATCGACGAGATAAAGGCCATGGCGCTTGGCCTTGTCGAACGCGCGTTCGAACTTGCTCCACGCGATCCAGAGTTTCGCGTCGTGTGCAACCCCGGTGGCCCATGTCGGGACGGTGAGGGCTATGTTGGGCGCCTGTGCCCGGAGCTGCTGACCGAAGTCGCCGCGGAGCTGTCGAGTGACCGATGCGAGGGCCCTGGTCTGCTGGTCGACGGCACGGCCGAAGCCGTCGAGGAGTTGGTTGAGCGTCTTGACGACAGACCCCCATTGGACGGTGCTGACGCCGCCGCCTTGCGAAAGCTGCCAGATCTCGTAGATGCGCTCGCGCGGAACCATGTCGGAGAGAGGCTCCCGGTAGAACGGGTCGGGCTTTCGGGGTGGAGGAGCGTCGGGATGGTGGTAGTGATTGACAACATTGTGCAAGGTAAAGGCGTGTAGTGCAGGGACACGTACGAGCCTGCGGGCGACGTCACGAAGGAAGGCGATTCCGGGTCGCTTCGGGTCGATGCTGCCTGTCTCCTGGATATCTTCGGGCGGGAAGATCCATGTCAGCGCCCTAACGAATCGCTCTTGACGGTCGTATAGGATCGCGTGGAGATGCCTGCCAAGGGCGAGGCAGAGCTCCTCGAACTGCCGCCTGTCCCAGAACACGAACTGGGTACGGGTGTTGGCAGCATGCGGTCCGCCTCGCTCGGGGTTCTCGTCTCGTGTGTAGTCGAACTTGCTGGCGAGGTACTGGAGGAAAGCGAGTAGCGCGGACTCCTCGGCGACGTGCGATTTCGCAGAGACTATCCACTTCTCGTGCCAGAACTGAGTGCGCCGGTCGGCGCCCCGCTCGTCATAGGGGAAATGCTGCGTGAAGCGTGCGCGTATGCCGATCGCAGTCAGCAGGCCCGCGCCGGGATCGAAATTGACCGAGACGAATACGTCGAAGTCGGCGTACCGCGCGAGACCCCCGTCGGTCCTGTCCGCGTTTGTTGTTGACCGGCCGTCGATGATTGCCCTTGCGTAAGCGGGAAGGGACTGTTTTTCGGATCGTAGGACGGTGTGCAGCTTGTAGACGGGCTCCACGCCGACGGTGTTGGCGACGTCGGCAACTGTGTTGTAACCGTTGCTTCTCAGCACGCGGCAGGAACCGCGGGTGGTCAAGGGAAGGCGGCTGAGATCGTCGGTCTCTTCTGCGCGGAAGTAGCAGTAGTGATCGGGATGTTTGGAGACCTTGTCGCGATCCTTTGGGCTGAGCCAACCGTCATAGCCTAGCCAATCGCACGAGGCACACGCAGGGCCGACATACCAGTCCAGAGACCGCCAATCCTGAGCGCCAGTGCGGATGACAGGCGGGAGCTTCTCGGAAAAGAACCGGCGTACCGCCTGGGAAAAAATGGGTACGTTGATGGAGCTGAACTCCTTGCGAGCCGCGGCGACTAGTTCGTCGGAGTCGTCGACGCCGTCGTCCAGTGCGCGTTGAAGCTCGCCGAGCGCCGCACCGCCGCCGGTCCACAACGAGAGTTCGGCACTGACGAAATAATGCGCGTCTAGCTGTAGTTCACGCAGCCAGTTGGCGAGTAGGACGCCGTAAAGGACGACCTCCGCTTCGTAACTCGGATTAGCTTCGGACGCATGCTTGATATCCACAATGGACAGAGATCGGCGGTGGTCTCCGCGCGGGATCTGAATACGCTCGCCGGTGGCTGACAGCTCTACGGAGGTCGACCTTGGCGTTTCGACGATGACGAGGTCGGGGATGAGAGCCTCGAAGCTAGGCAGGATATCAAGGTCGGCTTGGGCAACGCCGAGCCTAGTGAGTGTCGACAGACGGAAATCGTCTATCTCGAACCGCGGTTGGGCAAGAAGCATTGGTGGCGAATCGGAGCGCGCAAGCAGGTCCGCCATGGGTTGCTCGCGCCAACGGATCGAACCGGGATCGGGTGGGACGGCAAGGAAACGTGCGCCGAACGCCGTCCGTAGCTGCTGAAAGATGAAGTCTTCCAGTGCGAAGCCGGCATCGCGAAGTGAGCCAATGCCGGGCCGAGCCTCCAAGGGTGTTGGAAGCCCCTTTTTCGCCAGGGCGCTGTCGGGGAAGAGGGTGAGGTAGAGCGCCAAGTCGCACCCCGCGCGGAGATGTTGGGAAAGGACGTTCTTGCTAAACCGCATGAAGTGTTTTCTCCAGTTCACACACGCTGGCAAGAGGGCCTTCCGGTGTGCGAGGTCGTGGGCGCTGTCCCCTTCTACCGTAACAGGAAGATTCATCTGGGTATCGCCTGAGAGCGATCAAATCAATCGCCTCGGCCGGGGTAGCGAGCTCGACGTCCTCGCCCGGCAGCGCCGCCCCGATCGCCTCGACGGTGGTCGCGTCGAGCACCAGCGCCGCGAGCCTCCTCGTCCCGGGCGTGCCGCTCGACGTCCACGCGCACCATGGCCTTCATCATCGCCCCAACGTGGTGCAGCGCCGTGCCGTTCGCGGCCGTGAAGGGCCGTTACGAGGGCGCCCCTGGCGGCCCACAAGGAACGCGTCACATTCGAGTGCCTGGAAGGGGAGGGCCACGTCCGGGCGCATGTCGCGCACGGCTTCGACGACGATCGGACCGTGGATTCCCGCACACAAGCCAACGACGCAGCCGTCGTCGGCCATCACCGACCCGCGCGCCACCTCGCTTTCTTCGACCAAGTAAACCGCCCAAGACTTCATTAGTTCGCGGCGCCGATCGAAAAGGTCCGACCGCTGGTGTGCACCTCTCGACCTTGTTCGGGTTGACGTGAGCGAGCGCCTCCTCGGCGACTTCGCGCGGAATGTCGGTGCGTTCCGCAGCCCATTCCCGGAACCTCGACCGCATCCCGTGCGGAACGCGTCCTATCCCGAGCTCGCGCACAAGCTTGCTCAATGTGGAGTCCGAGAGCATCCGGCCCGTCATGCTCGGAAAGACCAACGACTCAGGGTCGCAGTCGGGGAGCGCTTTCGCGGCTCCGAGGATTGCCATAGGGCGGCCGGAGAGCGGAACCCTGTGCTCTCGCCCGGACTTCATTCGATCGGCCGGCACCACCCATGCTTGAGCCGCAAGATCGACTTCCGACCACCGGGCGCCGCGTACCTCGCCGGAACGCATCCCCGTCAGCGTCAGGAATTCGAAGGCAAGGCTTGTTGCCGACCAAGCGTCCGACTCCTGCACCTTGACGAGTGCGCCCGCAACCTCCGCATAGGGGAGGACGCCTTCCACCACGTCATCGTCGCGCCACCGACCGGCCCTCCCAGCCTCCGGGCACGATGCCCCGCTTCGGCAATCCCGGCTTATGCCTCGGAGCGCGACCCTCACGTCCCGCAGACTGCATGCTCGGACCATTCGAATCGGGACGGGCTCACTGCTCCCCACCGTCCGGGCTAATCGACGCTCCCTGTCAAAGCCGTCCTATTCGGCCGGCCTCCATCACAGGTGCCCGATTGTGGGTACGACGATCTACTACTGTCTGGAGGCCCGGATCATCTGAGGGTGACGACAAAAGTTTGATTCCTGATGCTTCCCAATTGCTTCCCAGCGTCAATTTGCACCTTGAATGGAAATCTCTGTCAGGGGATTTATTTCTTTATTTTCCGTCTGTTATTGGTGGGCCGTCTAGGATTCGAACCTAGGACCCGCTGATTAAGAGTCAGCTGCTCTGCCAACTGAGCTAACGGCCCCCGCGCATAGTGAACCATCGCGCCCGGTGGGCCGCAAGCCCCGGGGCAACCTGAATTCGGATCATGGCGGGGGACGTAGACGCGGCCATGTCCGCGTGGCCCGGAGGATCAGGCGTCACCGCCGATTGGACGATCGACTGCCCACAGGTAGCCGTCCGGGTCGATGATGAACACCTCGCGCACGCCGTGCGGCTTGTCCATCGCCGCGGCGAGGATCGGGTCATCGCGGACCCGCGCCGCCGCTTCCGCCGCGTCCGGGTCCGTATCGTGCAGCCGGATTTCCGCGCCGATGCCCCGCGGATCCTCGGCCGCGAGGCTCCCGTGGAGCGGATGGTCGCGATAGGTGTGGTCGGCGTGCAGCATCCATTCCGACGGCCCGTGGCGAAGCATGGCGAAGTCCGGATCGGAGTACACCACCTCGACCCCCAGGACTTCCCGGGCGAATGCGAGCGCGCGCTCGACGTCGCGGACGAGAAGGTTCAGGGTCAGCCCGCGCAGGGAGCGCCCGTACTCGTCGGCGGGCATCCACGGCTGGCCCTGGCGGAGCTTCATCGACAGCCTCCTCGCCGCCCCGCGGCCGCACCGTGCAGGCGCCGCCGGCTAGACGACCGGCCGTACCCGTTCGGCGTCACGGAACAGGATGTCGCGCAGCGCCCCGCTCGCGCGCTCGTGGAACGGGACCACGTCGGGATCGAAATCGCACTTCGGAACAGGTGCGAGGTGGAAGTGTCCGTAACGATCGTCGCCACGCACCAGGGCGGCGCTGTCCCACTCCCCCGCCGTCTGCCGGGTGCGGGTCGAGATGTAGTGCATCGAGATTCCGATGCGACGGTCATCGGTCCGGTTCGGGCCGGAGGCATGGGCGAGGCCCACGTTGTGGAGCGATGCCTGCCCGGGCGCGAGCGCCATCGACACCGTCTTCGACTCGTCGACCTCGACCGCGATCTCCTGCCCCCGGGTCAGCAGGTTGTCCTCGTCGTACTCGTCGCGGTGCGGCAGGACCGATTCGCGGTGGCTGCCGGGCAGCACCCGCATGCAGCCGCTCGCCTCGGTGGCCGGGGACAGCGCGAGCCAGGCGGTAACCAGCTCCGATGTGTCGAGCCCCCAGTAGCGGACGTCCTGGTGCCACGAGACGAAGCTCGGGCTGCCCGCCTCCTTGATCCAGAAAATGGTGTTCCAACAGAGAATGTCGGGGCCGATGAGATCCTCGACCGCATCGAGGATCCGCGGGTGGCGCATGAGGTCGTCCACCCACTTGAAAAGGAGATGGCTCTTGCTGCGCTGGGGCCCGTGCACGGGTTGGCCCTGCTCCGCTTCGAATGCCTCGAGACGCGCGCGGTTGGCCGCGATCTCTCCGGCGTCGAGCACATCGATGGGGAAATGGTAGCCGTCCTCTCGATACCGTTCGACGGCCGCCCGATCCAGCCGTTTCGCCATCGTCTCACCCCCAGTCGGCGGTCCGGCGGCGAGCCTACCACAGGCCCTCGGCCCCGGGCGCGCACGGGCCGGCCGTTCGAACCGGGTACGGATTCAGGTCGTTTCGCCTTCGACGCGCGATCCGGCCGTAGCGTACGACGCCGAACCGGGACCCGGTCCGTGCCCGATCTCGGCGCCGTGCCACCGCCGGGCATACCTCCGCCGCCCCGACCCGTGCGGGGGCGGGACGGCCGGGGCGGGACGGCCGGGGCGGACCGGGCGCGCGGCTCTCCTTTGTGCCGTTCGGCTCCGGCTGGGATAATCCTCCCGCGACCGGACGGGGGCGGCGCGTCCGTTCGGCGGAACGGCCACGCGGGCCGGTAGACGGACGAGGCGCAGGGGACGGAATCGATGGGCCGACTGACCACCCATGTGCTGGACACGATGGCAGGAGGTCCGGCGGCCGGAGTCGCCATCGAGCTATGGACCGTCGGGGCGCCGGGCGAAGACGCGCGGTGCATCCGGACCGCGGTCACCAATGCCGACGGGCGAACCGGAGAGCCCCTGCTCGAAGGCGACGCTTTCGCAGCCGGGCGCTACGAGCTCCGGTTCCGGGCCGGGGACTATCTCCGCGCGCGCCACGGCATCGACGCGGAGCCGCTCTTTCTCGACGAGATTCCGGTTCGCTTCGGCATCGCCGACCCCGGTCAGCATTTCCACGTCCCCCTGCTGCTCTCCGCCTACGGCTACTCGACCTACCGGGGAAGCTGAGCCTTGGCCCGCGACGTCGTCCGCTTCGTCCGACGCGGCCAAATCGTCGAACGGCGCGACTTCGCCCCCACCGAGACCCTGCTCGACCACCTTCGCCTTCGCGAACGCGCCTTCGGCACCAAGGAAGGCTGCGCGGAGGGCGACTGCGGGGCATGCACGGTGGCGGTCGGACGGCTTCGCGGCGGCCGCCTCGCCTACGAGCCGGTGAACAGTTGCATCCAGCTCGTCGGGATGCTCGACGGCACCGAGGTGGTGGCGGTGGACGACCTCGCTCCGTCGAGCGACGACCTGCACCCCGTCCAGCGCGCGCTGGTCGACGCGCACGCCTCGCAGTGCGGGTTCTGCACCCCGGGGTTCGTCATGACCCTGTTCACGCTCTACCACGCAGGGGTGCGCGCGGACCGCACCACGGTGAACGACTGGCTCGCCGGCAACCTCTGCCGGTGCACCGGCTACCGCCCGATCTCGGACGCGGCCCTCGCGTGCTGCACCGGCGAGGCGAAGGACGCTTGGGCGAGCCGTGCGGCTGCGACAGCGGACCGGCTCGCAGCGATCGCCGACGGCGCCGACCTCTTCGCCGGGGACGAGAACGCGTTCTTCGCCGCCCCCGCGACGGAAGACGAGCTCGCCGCGATCGCCGCCCGCTACCCCGATGCCACCATCGTCGGCGGGGCCACCGACGTCGGTCTCTGGATCACCAAGCAGCTCCGGGAGCTTCCCCGCATCGTGCACACGGGCCGGGTCGCGTCTTTGCACGAGGTCCGCGAGCACGAGGATCGGGTGGAGATCGGGGCCGCCGCGACGTACGCGGAGGCGGAGCGCGCGCTCGCCGCCATCGATCCCGACATCGGGGAGATGCTTCGCCGCCTCGGCTCCAAGCAGGTGCGCGCCGCCGGCACGATCGGGGGGAACATCGCCAACGGCTCGCCGATCGGCGACTCGCCGCCGGTGCTGATCGCTCTCGGCGCCTCGATCGAGCTCCGCCTCGGCGACACCCGCCGGACCCTGCCGCTCGAGGACTTCTTCCTCGACTACGGACGCCAGGACCGCTCGCCCGGCGAGGTCCTGACCCGTATCGTCGTGCCGCGCCTCGGGTCCGGCGAGCACTTCCGCTGCTACAAGATCTCGAAACGCTTCGATCAGGACATCTCCGCCCTCCTCGGCGCCTTCCGTCTGGCGGTCGAAGGAGGCAGAGTCGTCGCGGCCCGCATCGCCTACGGCGGCATGGCCGCCACCCCGAAGCGCGCCACCCGCGCCGAGCGGGCCGCCACCGGCCTCGCCCTGGATCGTCCCGCGTCCTGGTCCGCCGCCGCCGAAGCCCTCGCCGCGGACTTCACTCCCATCGACGACCACCGGGCGAGCGCCGACTACCGCTTGCGGGTCGCGCGTTCGCTGCTTCTCAAGGCGCTCACCGAGATCGCGGGACGCCCCACCGGAGAGACTCGCGTGGTCGGCGCGCGCGAGCGATCGGCCGCGGCGTGAAGGGCCTTCGCCCACGCGCGGAGACCGGCAATCGGGGTTAGCATTTCGTCGATGAATTCGCCCTCCCCGATCACGAACGCCACGCTCCGCGACCGGCCGGACCTCGACGCGGGAGCGAGCGTGGGTCTCGCCCTCGCCCACGACAGCGCGGCGCGTCACGTGCAGGGGACCGCCGCCTATGTCGACGACGTTCCGGAGCCGGCCGGAACGGTGCACGTCGCACCGGGTTGCGCCGCGGCGGCGCGCGGCGTCGTCCGCGCAGTGGACCTCGACCGGGTGCTCGCCACGCCCGGCGTGCTGGCCGTGCTGACCGACCGCGACGTTCCGGGGGTGAACGACTGCAGTCCCGGCCTCGGCGGAGACCCGATTCTCGCCGGGGGCGAGATCCTCTTCCACGGTCAGGTGGTGTTCGCGGTCGTCGCCGAGACCCGAGACGCGGCCCGCCGCGCCGCCCGCCGCGCCCGGATCGAAGTCGATGCATCGGCCCCGAGGGTCGGCGTCGACGACGGACTCGCGGCCGGAGCGCAGGTGCTGCCCCCCTACGAGTTCCTCCGCGGGGATCCGACGGACGCCATCGCCGCCGCGCCGCATCGCCTCGAGGGACGCGTGCGGATCGGCGGCCAGGAGCACTTTTACCTCGAGGGCCAGGCGGCGCTCGCCGTCCCCGGTGAAGACGACGAGATGCGCGTGCACTCCTCCACCCAGCACCCCTCGGAGGTCCAGCACCTCGTCGCGCGCATGCTGGGCGTGCCCGATGCTGCGGTGGTCTGCGAGTGCCGGCGGATGGGCGGAGCCTTCGGGGGCAAGGAATCGCAGGCGGCCCAGTGGGCCTGCCTCGCCGCCCTCGCGGCCCGGATCACCGGACGTCCGGCAAAGGTTCGCCTCGACCGCGACGACGACATGGCGATGACCGGCAAGCGTCACGACTTCCGGGTGGACTGGCGCGGCGGATTCGACCGCGACGGACGGGTCGCGGGGGTCGACGTCGAGCTCAACGCCCGCTGCGGGTGTTCTCCCGACCTCTCGCTCGGCGTGAACGACCGGACCATGTTCCACGCCGACAACGCCTACTACTACCCGGCGGCGCGCATCCACTCCCGGCGCGTGCGCACCGACACCGTTTCCAACACCGCCTTTCGCGGGTTCGGCGGGCCGCAGGGGATGCTCTTCGCCGAGCGGATGATGGATGCGGCCGCCATCACCCTCGGGCTCGATCCGCTGCTCGTGCGCAAGCGCAATCTCTATGGACCGGGTCGGGACATCACCCCGTACGGGACGCGGATCGAGGAAAGCGGGCTTCTCTCGCGCCTCGTTCGCGACCTCGAACGAAGCAGCGAGTACGCCGCCCGGCGGCGCGCGATCGAAGGGTTCAATTCGACCATGGAGGCGAACGGCGAAGCGCTCCGCCGGGGACTCGCGCTCACCCCCGCGAAGTTCGGGATCTCGTTCACCCTCAAGCACCTCAACCAGGCAGGCGCCCTGGTGCACGTATTCACCGACGGCTCGGTGCAGGTGAACCACGGCGGCACGGAGATGGGCCAGGGCCTTTACGTGAAGGTCGCCCAGGTGGTGGCCGAGGAGCTCGGCATCGGCGTCGACCGGGTACGGATCACCGCGACCCGCACCGACAAGGTGCCGAACACCGGCCCGACCGCGGCCTCGGCCGGCTCCGACCTGAACGGCATGGCCGCGAAGCGCGCCGCGCGCACCATCCGCCGCCGCCTCGCCGCCCTCGCGGCGCGCCTTTACCAGGTGCGCGAGGCGGACGTCTCGTTCGCGGGCGGCACGGTGCGGATCGGGACCGAGTCCCTGTCGTTCGCGGAAGTCGCCCGGCTCGCGTTCACCGAGCGCGTCTCCCTCTCCTCCACCGGCTACTATGCGACGCCGAAGATCGCCTGGGATCGGGACACCGCGAGCGGACGGCCCTTCCTCTACTTCGCGGGCGGCGCCGCATGCTCCGAGGTCACCGTCGAGACCGAGACCGGCGAGTTGCGGGTGGACCGGGTGGACATCCTTCACGACGCCGGGCGCTCCTTGAACCCCGCCATCGACATGGGGCAGATCGAAGGCGGCTTCGTGCAGGGGATGGGGTGGCTCACGACGGAGGAGCTCGTCTTCGGCGACGACGGACGACTGCTCACCCACGCGCCGTCGACCTACAAGATCCCTACCTGCTCGGACGTGCCGGCCGATTTCCGGGTGACCCTCTTCGAGCCCGGGCGCAACCGCGAGCCGACCATCCACCGCTCGAAGGCGGTCGGAGAGCCGCCGCTCATGCTCGCGCTCTCGGTGTTCTCGGCCATCACCCATGCGCTCGCGAGCCTCGCCCGGGGGTGCGTGCCGCCCCTCGACGCCCCGGCCACTCCCGAAGCGATCCTGCGGGCGGCGGATGCACAGCGCGCCGAACGCGCCCGCCTCGAGGCGGTCGGAGAGCCCGACCGAAGCCAGGACCGGCGCACGCCCGCGCGGTCGGAAGTCTGAGTCGATGCGGGTCTGGTCCGCGGTCGCTGAAACGGTTTCCCGGCACGGGAGGTGCGCCCTCGTCACGGTGGCCTCGGTGCGCGGGTCCGCGCCGCGAGAGGCCGGGGCGCGCATGGTGGTGGGACCCGACGGCGGTTTTCGCGGAACCATCGGCGGCGGCGAGCTCGAGTGGCGCGCGCTGGGGGCGGCGCGCGAGGCACTGGCGCGGAACATGCCGGCCGCCACCGTCAGCCGGTTTGCGCTCGGACCCGACCTCGGCCAGTGCTGCGGCGGGAGCGTGCGAGTCATCAACGAGGTGATCGGCCGGGACCGGCTCGGCGCGACGCGGGCCCTCGCCGCGCGCGAGGCGGCCGGACCGTTCGGTACCCGAGGGCGGATCGGTCAGCGGTCGATCGAACGGACAATCGACGACGACCTCCCGCCCGAGGGTCCGGCGGTGGAGATCGAGGGAGATCGCGTCGTCGAACGCTTTCGCGATCTCCGGCACCCGGTGTGGCTGTTCGGCGCGGGGCATGTCGGCCGGGCACTCATGCTCGCCCTCGCCCCACTGCCCTTCGACGTGACCTGGATCGACGAGCGCGACGGCGCCTTTCCGGCCGCGGTCCCCGCCAACGTGCACCCGATTCGAAGCGCCGATGCCGCGGCCGAGGTCGCGCGCGCGCCCTCGGATGCCGGCATCGTGGTGATGACCCACCACCACCCGCTCGATCTCGCAATCGTGCACGCGGCCCTCGCGGCGGAACGCTTCGACTACGTCGGACTCATTGGGTCGGCGAGCAAGCGCGCCCGGTTTGCCCGCCTGCTCCGCGACGCGGGCGTGCCGGCGTCCCGGATCGAAGGGCTCGTCTGTCCCGTCGGGATGCCGTCGATCCGGTCGAAGCACCCGGCGGCCATCGCGACCGGGATCGCCGCCCAGCTCCTGGAGCGTACCGGCCCGTGACCGACCCCCGCGCGAACGATCCGGCAACGATTTCCGCGGAGGGCGCACCGGACGAACCGGGGGGGACGCCGGTCGGCACCGGGCGGTCATCGGACGAAACGACCGGGGATGCGAACATCGCCGACGCCGCAGGCATCGCCGACGCCGCGGACGCCCAAAACGGTGGCTACCTTCTGGAAGCCATCGACATCGTGAAGCGCTTCGGCGACTTCACCGCGAACGACGGCGTGAGCCTCAAGCTCCGCCCGGGGCGGATACACGCCCTGCTCGGCGAGAACGGGGCCGGCAAGTCGACCCTGGTCAAGATCATCTACGGCGCGCTCCAGCCGACCGCGGGGAGCCTCCGGTGGCAGGGCGGGCGCGTGTCGGTGGCGAATCCCGCGGCCGCCCGCCGGCTCGGGATCGGCATGGTCTTCCAGCACTTCTCGCTCTTCGAGGCACTCTCGGCGGTGGAGAACATCGCGCTCGCGATGCCGGGACCGTTCGATCTCGCCGCCCTCGGCGAACGGGTCACGCGGGTGTCGGCGCAGTACGGCCTGCCCCTCGAGCCGGGCGCCCTCGTCGCGGACCTCTCGGTCGGCGAGCGCCAGCGGATCGAGATCGTGCGCTGCCTCCTTCAAGAGCCCCGCCTCCTCATCATGGACGAGCCGACCGCGGTGCTGACGCCGCAGGAGGCGGACCAGCTCTTCGTGACCCTGCGCCGGCTCGCAGGGGAAGGCTGCGCGGTGCTCTACATCTCGCATCGCCTCGAGGAGGTGAAGCAGCTCTGCCACGAGGCGACGATCCTGCGCCTTGGCCGGGTGGTCGCCAATGTCGATCCGGAGACGGAGACGGCCGCCTCGCTCGCCCGGCTGATGGTGGGGGCGGACGTGCACGAGGTCAGCACCGAGGCGCACGCGAGCGATGGTCCGGTGATGCTCTCCGTCTCCGGGCTCAGCCTCCCCTCTGCCGGCCCGTTCGGGGTGGCGCTTCGCTCCGTCTCCCTCGACGTCCGGGCCGGCGAGATCGTCGCGATCGCGGGGGTTGCCGGCAACGGACAGTCCGAGCTCTTCGAGGCGCTCTCGGGCGAGCGGCTCGCGCCGGCGCGGGACGCTATCAGCATCGCCGGCGCACCGTGCGGAACCGCGGGGGTCACCGCCCGCCGGCGGCTCGGGGCGGCGTTCGTCCCGGAGGAGCGGCTCGGGCACAGCGCAGTGCCGGGCTTCGTCCTCTCGGACAACGTGCTCCTCACCCGGCACGCGAGCGACCGCGCGATGGTCGGCGGCGGATTCGTCAGTCAGCTCGAGACACGGGCCGTCGCCAAGAGGGTCGGCGGGCGCTTCGACGTCCGCACGAGTCGCGAGAACCCGGAGGCGAGCGCGCTCTCGGGGGGGAACCTGCAGAAGTTCGTCGTCGGGCGGGAGCTCGACCGCGACCCGAGGATCGTGGTGGTCAACCAGCCGACCTGGGGGGTGGACGCGGGGGCGGCCGCCCTTGTCCGCCAGGCGCTCGTCGACATGGCCCGGGCCGGCGCCGCGGTGCTGGCCATCAGCCAGGACCTCGACGAGATTTTCGAGATTGCGGACCGCGTCGCGGTCATCTCGCGCGGCGAGCTGTCCGAAGCGTACCCGGCGCGGGACATCGATCGAGAGCGGGTCGGCCTGCTGATGGCCGGCGCGCACGAGACCGGAGAAAGCGCAGGCAGGGCGCCGCCACCGGAGGCGCGAGCATGAGGCTCGCGCTCGAGCGGCGCCCGGAGCAGAGCCGGACGATGACCGTGGTCTCGCCGCTCATCGCCATCGCGATCACCGTCCTCGTCGGCGCCATCGTGTTCTCCGCGCGCGGGCTCGACCCGCTCCACGCGCTCTACGTCTACTTCGTCGAGCCGGTGATGACGCTCTGGTCCCTCGAGGAGCTCGCCGTGAAGACCGCTCCGCTCGTCCTCATCGGGGTCGGGCTCGCGGTCTGCTTTCGCGCGAACCTCTGGAACATCGGCGCGGAGGGTCAGTTCACCGCCGGCGCGCTCGCGGGGGCGGCCATACCGATCATGTTTCCCGAGTGGCAGTCCCCCGCCGCGCTGCCGCTGATGCTCGTGGCCGGCGTGCTCGGGGGGATTGCATGGGCCGCGGTGCCCGCCTTCCTTCGAAACCGCTTCGGGGTCAACGAGATCCTGACGAGCCTGATGCTGGTCTACGTGGCCCAGTATCTCCTCGACTGGCTGGTGCGCGGCCCCTGGCGCGATCCGGACGGCTACAACTTCCCCGAATCCGCGAACTTCGAGGGGTGGCACGCCCTGCCGACCTTCGGGGACGGGCGCGTTCACCTTGGCGCGGTCTTCGCGGTCGTCGCGGTGGTCGTGCTGTTCGTGTTCATGTCGCGCACCCTCAAGGGATTCGAGATCCGGGTAAGCGGCGAGGCGCCGCGCGCGGGCGGCTTCGGCGGGTTCTCGCGACCCCGCACGGTCTGGTTCTGCTTCGCGCTCTCCGGAGGGCTCGCGGGACTCGCGGGACTCTGCGAGGTGACCGGGCCGGTCGGGCAGCTCCAGCCGATCATCTCTCCGGGGTACGGGTTCACCGCGATCATCGTCGCGTTCCTCGGGCGGCTGAATCCGATCGTGGTGCTGCTCGCGGGAATCGTCCTCGGAATCAGCTACCTCGGGGGTGAAGCGGCGCAGATCGAGCTCGGGGTCTCGGACAAGATCGCGCAGGCGTTCCAGGGCCTGCTCCTCTTTCTGATTCTCGCGTGCGACACGCTGATCCGGTACCGGATCCGGATCGGACGGCGCGAAACGGCGGTCGCGACCGATGCATGACCCGACGGCTCGACCCGGGTCCCCGCCCGGGATCGCCGCCGCCTCCGGAGCGGGCGGCGCCGGTGCTGCGGCACGGTGGTCGGTCCCGGCCACCGTGCGGCCGCGCCAGGGAGCCCACCGGTGACGGGGCTCGAAGCGGTCATCATGACCATCATCGCGGCGGCCACCCCGCTGCTTCTCGCCGCGATCGGGGAGCTGGTCACGGAGCGCTCGGGGGTGCTCAACCTCGGGGTCGAGGGGATGATGATCATGGGGGCGGTCGGCGGCTTCGCGGCCGCGTACGTCTCCGGCTCGGCGATGCTCGGGATCGCGGCGGCGGTGGGGGCCGGCGTCGCCATGTCCCTGCTCTTCGCATTCCTGACCCAGACCCTGGTGTCCAACCAGGTGGCGACCGGGCTTGCGCTCACCCTGTTCGGACTCGGGCTCTCCGGACTCATCGGCGAAGCCTTCACCGGGCTGCCCGGCGCCAAGCTCCAGTCGGTCCATGTCCCGGGCCTGAGCGACCTGCCCCTCATCGGGCCGGTCCTCTTCGGCCAGGACGTGATCGTGTACGCGTCGGTCGCGCTCACCGCCCTCGCCGGATGGGTGCTCGCGCGCACCCGGCTCGGCCTCGTCATCCGGGCGACCGGCGGCAACCACCACTCCGCCCACGCCCTCGGCTACAACGTGATTGCGGTCCGCTACGGATGCATCGCCTTCGGTGGCGCCACCGCGGGCCTTGCCGGTGGCTATCTCTCGCTCGTCTACACCCCGCAGTGGATCGAGAACATGACCGCCGGCCGCGGGTGGATCGCCCTTGCCCTGGTCGTCTTCTCCACCTGGGCGCCGCGGCGGGTCGCGGTCGGCGCCTATCTCTTCGGGACGGTGTGGATCATGGGCCTCTACGTGCAGGGCATCGGCATCAACATTCCGCCCCAACTCCTGGCTTCCCTCCCCTACCTCATCACCATCGCAGCGCTGGTGGTGCTCTCGGGAGACCGGCTTCTGACGAGGGTGAACCCCCCGGCCTGCCTCGGCCAGCCGTTCGTCCCCGACCGATAGGCCACCGACCCGACCCGGCCCCGCCCCGAACGACGCGGCCCCGCAGAGATGCCCGTGACCCGGTCCGATCCCCTGTTTCCCCGGCGGGAGCCAATCCGCGCCCGCGCAGATGCCCGACTGCGACGGCGGCCATCCGCCCACGAGCGGCGGAATGGGGCATACTTTGACCCGGACTGCCCGCGTGTCGTCACCAACTCGGCGCGAGGAGCCGATGGAAACGACGAGGAATACCGGCATCGGCCGGACGTTGCAGGTCGAGCAGTGGCGCGGCAGATCCCCAGACCATCCATCAGGCCCTCCATCATGCATCGAACAGGAGAGACGCAATGACCAAGCGCTTCGTATTCGCAGCCGGCCTGGCGCTCGCGCTTGCCGCCGGCACCGCATCCGGCGCGGACAAGCTGAAGGTAGGCTTCATCTACGTCGGTCCCATCGGCGATCACGGCTGGACCTACCAGCACGATGTCGGACGGCTCGCCGTCGAGGCGGAGTTCGGGGACCGGGTCGAGACCGTCTACGTGGAGAACATCGCGGAAGGGCCGGACGCGGAGCGCGCCATCACCCGTCTCGCCCGGCAGGGCGCCGGCCTCATCTTCACCACCTCCTTCGGCTTCATGGACCCGACCGTCAAGGTGGCCGAGAAGTTCCCGGACGTAAAGTTCGAGCACGCCACCGGCTACAAGCGAGCCGACAACGTGACCACGTACTCCGCCCGCTTCTACGAGGGACGCTACGTAATCGGCCAGATCGCGGCCCGGATGTCGAAGAGCGGCGTCGCCGGCTACATCGCCTCGTTCCCGATCCCGGAGGTGGTGCGCGGCATCAACTCGTTCATGCTGGGCGCGCAGTCCATCAACCCCGACTTCAAGGTCAAGGTCGTGTGGGTGAGCACCTGGTTCGATCCCGGCAAGGAGGCGGACGCGGCCAAGGTGCTGATTGGCCAGGGCGCCGACATCATCACCCAGCACACCGACTCGACCGCCCCGCTTCAGATCGCGGCGGACGCGGGCGCACTCGGCTTCGGGCAGGCCTCGGACATGATCGCGTTCGCGCCGGACAACCAGATGACCTCCATCATCGACAACTGGGCTCCCTACTACGTCGCCCGCACCAAGGCGGCGCTCGACGGCACCTGGAAGTCCGAGGACACCTGGGACGGCATGTCGACCGGAATGGTGGAAATGGCGCCCTACACCAACCTTCCGGAGGACGTGGTGGCGATGGCGATGGAGACCGAGGCCAGGATCACGTCGGGCGAGTTCCATCCCTTCACCGGTCCCATCCACAAGCAGGACGGCACGATGGCGATCGGAGAGGGCGAAGTGCTGGACGACGGGACTCTCCTTGGCATGAACTGGTACGTGAAGGGTGTCGACGACGAGCTTCCGAAATAGGCACACCGGCATCCGGAGCTTCGGCTCCGTCCATGCGCTCCTCCCGTGTCCCGGGGGGAGCGCGTGGTCCCCATCCTGAGGAGCCAGTTCTCCGGACCGGGCGCCCCGGGTCGCATTTCACATGACCGTGTTCGTCTTCGACTGGCTCAACCTGCTCGTGCGCTGGGCGCACCTCGTCGCGGGCATCGCCTGGATTGGCACCTCGTTCTACTTCATCGCCCTCGACCTCTCGCTCCGGCGACGCGACGGCGCGCCAGCGGGTATCTCCGGCGAGGCCTGGGAGGTGCACGGCGGCGGCTTCTACCGCGTCGAGAAGTACACCGTCGCGCCGCCCTCGCTTCCCGAACATCTCATCTGGTTCAAGTGGGAGGCGTATCTCACCTGGATGACCGGTTTCGCCCTGCTCGTGGTGCAGTTCTACGTCGACGCCGAAGCGTGGCTCATCGATCCCGGCGTGATGGCGCTCGAACCCTGGCAGGCGATCGGCATTTCCTTCGCGAGCCTCGCCGCCGGGTGGTTCGTGTACGACGGGCTTTGCCGGTCACCGCTCGGCCGCAACGCTCCAGCCCTCGCGGCCACCGTCTACGTGCTCGTCGTCGCGGCCGCATGGGGCTATACGGAGGTCTTCTCGGGGAGGAGCGCCCTCGTTCACGCCGGCGCGCTGATCGGGACCCTGATGGCCTTCAACGTGTTCGCGGTCATCATTCCCAATCAGAAGAAGGTCACCGCGGCCCTGCTCGCGGGCGAGACGCCGGATCTGCGCTACGGGGAGGTGGGCAAGCAGCGCTCCGTGCACAACACCTACCTCACGTTGCCGGTGCTGGTGCTGATGGTGAGCGGCCACTACCCGATGCTCACCGGGCATCCACATGCCTGGCTGCTGGTGGCGCTCATCATCGCGGGTGGGGGTTGTGCACGCCACTTCCTGGTCCACCACGAGGTCGGGACCGCGTTCCGATCGATCGCGTGGACCGTGCCGGTCGTCGCGGTGGCGCTGGCTGCCGCAGTCTGGCTGACCTTTCCGGCGGAGCGCGACCCCGGCAGCGCCGGCGCGGGCGGGGTCAGCGATACCGAGGTGCTGGAAATCACCCGGACCCACTGCGCTTCGTGTCACTCGCAGCGGCCCACCAACCCCGCTTTCCCGGTCGCGCCGAAGAACATGGTGCTCGCGACCACCGATGACCTTCGCCGTTACGCGAGCCTCATCGAGCTGCAGACGGTGCAGAACCGCATCATGCCGCTTGGCAACCTGACCGGCATGACCGACTCGGAGCGGACCCGACTCGGCGCCTGGATTGCCGCGCAATTTAAGTGAGCCCGGTGGACGGCAGCGCGCGGGTCGTCCGCGGCTCGGTCCTCACGTATCGCGACGACCCCGCGATCGTCGGAGCGGACCGGGCGGTCCACTTTCTTCGCCGCGGCGCGGTCGCGGTGGACGGCGACGGTCGCATCGCGTGGCGCGGACCCGCCGGGCGCCTCCCGGAGCGGTTCCGGTCGCTCCCGGATGACGACCACGGGGAGTGTCTCGTCCTCCCCGGCTTCATCGACGCGCACCTTCACTTCCCTCAATACCGGATGCTCGCCGCGCCCGGGACGGACCTGCTCGACTGGCTGAACCGCTTCACCTACCGCGAGGAGAGTCGCTACGCGTCGCCGGTCCACGCGCGCGCGGCGGCCGAACACTTCCTCGACCGACTGGTGCAGCACGGAACGACGGCCGCGCTGGTCTTCTCGTCGGTGCACCCTGGCGCCGCGGAGGCGCTCTTCACCTCGGCGCAGGCGCGGCGCCTCGCCATCGTGAGCGGCAAGACGATGATGGACCGCAACGCCCCCGAGGCGCTGCGTGACGATCCGGTCGCCGGGGTCCGGGACTCCGTATCGCTCATGGAGCGGTGGCATCGTCGCGGCCGGCTGCGCTACGCGATCACCGTGCGCTTCGCGGTCACGTCGACGGAGGCCCAGCTACGGGCGGCCGGGGAGCTCGCCGCCGCCCATCCCGATTGTCACGTGCACAGCCACCTTTCCGAGAGCGAGGAGGAGATCGCGCTGGTGCGCCGGCTCTTCCCGGTGGCGAAGGACTACACGGACGTCTACGACCGCTTCGGGCTCCTCGGCCCGCGCAGCGTGTTTGCACACGGCATCCACCTCACGGAGCGCGAATGTGCCCGGCTCCACGAGACGCAGTCCGTGGTCGTGCATTGCCCAACCGCGAATACCTTCCTCGGGTCGGGGCTCTTCGACGCCGGACACGTCGGCCGACCCGATCGCTCGGTCGCATTCGGGATCGGCTCCGACGTCGGCGGAGGCACGAGCTACTCGATGCTCCGGACCATGGGCGAGGCCTACAAGGTGGCGATGCTCTGCGGACGCATGCCGACGGCGCACGATCTCTTCCACCTCGCGACCCGCGGCAACGCCGCGCGCCTCGGGCTCGGCGACGAGATCGGAACCATCGAATCCGGCAGGTGGGCGGACCTCGTGGTGCTGGACCCGACCGCGACCCCGGTCCTCGAGGATCGGCATGCGTTGTCCGAAGGGCTGGAAGACACCCTGTTCGCGCTCGCCATCCTCGGCGACGACCGGGCGGTGCGGGCCACCTACGTCGCGGGCCGGCGCGCCTGGGACGCCACCTCCGGGACATCGTAACCACCCCGGCGCCGTTTGCGCTCCCCGGCCATCGGTCAGTACGCCATCCAGCCGCCGTCGACCATCAGATTGTGACCGGTGATGTAGCTCGCCTCGTCGCTCGCGAGAAACAGCGCCGCGTGGGCGACGTCGACCGGACGACCGAGGCGGGGCATCGGCGTTCGCATGCGGGAGTACTCGATCGGATCGGAGCCGTCGTCGCCCAACGGCCGGCCGGTGATGATGCGCCCGGGCGCGACCGCGTTGCAGATGATGTGGTCTTCGGCGTAGTCGACGGCGATCTGGCGCGTAATGTAGACCGCGCAGGCCTTGCCGACGCCATAGGCGAACTTGGCCGGCGAGCACACCATGCCATGTTGCGACGAGATGTTGACGATGCGGCCGCGGGCATCGCCCACCACCTCCTGGGTCAGCATCTGCCGCAGCGCCCGCTTGCAGCCGAAGAACACGCCCTTGGCATTGGTGGCCATCACCCGGTCCCATTCCGCCTCGGTGGTCTCGAGAATCTTCTTGCCGTTGCGGACGGCCGCGTTGTTGACCATGACGTCCAGCTTGCCGAACTCCGCGACGGCGCCGGTAACGAGCGCATCGACGTCGTCCCATCGCGAGACGTCGCAGCGAAAGAAGCGGCCGGTGCCGCCCGCCTCCGCGATCTCCCGTTCGGTCGGCTCGCCCCCCTCGAGCGGCTCGGTGACGACGTCGCCGACGACGACGTTCGCTCCCTCCCTTGCGAACAGAATGGCGATGGCGCGCCCGATGCCCGAGCTGCCCCCGGTAACGATTGCTGTCTTGCCGGCAAGTCGCATGGGTGAGTCCTCCATCGGCGTCGCGCCGGTGTGGATGCCTGGCGGCATCGATTCTGATCGGTGGGGAGCTCGACCCGATCGTGCCCGGCCGCCGCACCGGGTTCCGCGCCGTCCACGCCCGCCTGAACGAATTCGGGGACGGCATCGTGGTGCCGTCGGCGGCCGGGCGCTTCCACGTGTTCTGGCGGGGCGGCCGCCGGGCTCAGGTCCGGCCGGTTGCCTCGCCGTCGCCGAACAGGGCCGCGCCCCGCTCGTCGATGATCTGCCGGGCCTTGCGAACGGACAGGGACTCAGCCTCCTCGCGCGTAGCGACGGTGTCGGCGCGTGTGAAGATGCGCTCCATTTCGTCGTTCCCGGACTGCTTGACGATGACGCCGGCAACCCGCCACTGGTTCCCCTCGCGCTCTGGTGCCGGGTGAATGACGAGCTCCTTGTAGGCTACCGCCTCGCCGCGCTCGGCCGGCCGGTCCCCGGCAGAGGATCCCCCCGACAGGCTCTTGAGAAGTCGTGACACGAACGATGGCATTTTCCTGACCCAGGTGTTCCGAGTTGCCGGCAGTTGCCCGGTACGGTTGAGAGTAATGCCCCGCATGGGGTCTGTACACCGTGGACTCGAGCCATCCCTCGTCACCCCGCCCGCCCGCGCGTTGTCGAACGGGAACAGACCTGCGCGGACACCGGTGGAATCGGCATTCCCTTGCCACGGCAGCGCCCGCGGTGGCTACTGCTTGGCGGAAGCGGAAACCTAGGGTCCAAAAGAGCCCCGTAACACACTGTCTTTCCAATAACTGGAGCCCAACCACGAGATCCGAACGAGGTCCCATTCCCACAAATTTTCCTCCACGAAATTCTGCGCAATTTCTCCTGTCGCGGACCGCTTGGCGGCCTGTGAACCGCGACACAACCTGCCCCGAGTCACGAATTCGCCGACCTGCGGGGAGCAGGAGAACCAGAACGGCGACCAGTGAGGAACGCAAAACCGGGGTCCCGAGCACACCTTCGCTCGTACCGCACACGCAACCAGTCGTCGACCTCCTGCGCAATCCACGCTCGGGCACAAATACCGATCGGAACTGGCCACGGAAATCCGTCCGTGTCGATCAGGTCGTAGAGCTTCGTCTTCCGGACCGAGACACGAAGCAACACGTCCTGCCTGCGAATCATTTGAACACCACGCGGGGCGTTGTCCAACGCCCTACGTTCCAGCTCAGGCGTCCAGAGAGGCAGCTCCACCGGGGCAGTCAAGCTCACCATGGCGGAGCGCGCTTCTATACGCGAGCCGAGCCATGCATCTACCAAAATGTCAGGCCAAGCACGAACCCCTGGACCGAGCGTCGCCGGGTCCGGGAACTTGCGCTCTCTACGAAGGAGATAAACCTGAGCAGCGGAGAGCGTCGTGTCGTTCAATGGAATGCCTGCATCGCGATTGCGCGCTGCAGTCTGCAATTCGAGATCGCCGGGTGCATGAAGCGCGGCGGTTCCGGCGGCTCGGCGGGAGGTACGGATCTCATCGACCACCGTGTCGACGCGCGACTTGAAGCGACCGAGCTCCAACGTCGACGGCAATCATTCGTCGCTTCGCCGACCGCGTCCCAGGAAGCCCGGCCATCGCATCTGATCGTTCGTGCGCAGGGTATCCAGTGGGGTTAACCCGATCGTGTGGACGGTTGAGGGCTGTCGTCACCGGCACTGAGGTGAACGATAGCCGATGGAAGGGAATCTTTTTCGGAGACCGGTGTTGGGGGTCCCCTCCGAGGGTGGTTGTGGATCTCCGGCTGATC
>JAPOPW010000033.1 GCA_026712715.1 Immundisolibacterales bacterium
TCGATCGATTCGACCGGGGTCACGATCGAGCGCGAGGCCGTGCCCACCCTCGTCACCTCGATCAATTCGACCGGAGACCGGGTCCGGGAGCTGGCCGCGCTCGGCTGGAACGACAGCGAGATCGCGCGCGAGCTGGGAATTTCGTACCAGCGCGCCTACGACGAGTCGCGCCGGCCGGCACGAAACTACGAACCGAGCGACTACGGCCGGTAGTCGTTCGCGGGAAGGAGAGAAACCATGGCAACCGGACTGATTGGCTCGATCATCCTCTGGCTCATCGTCGCGATCATCGTCATCGTGGTGGTGGCCTATCTCCTCCACTGGCTCTACCACCGCTCGACCAAGGAGACGGCATTCGTGCGCACCGGGTTCGGCGGCGAGACGGTGGTCATCGACGGCGGGGCGCTGGTCCTGCCCATCGTCCACCAGGTCACCTCCGTCAACCTCAACGTCCTGCGAATCGCGGTCGCGCGCACCCGCGAGGAGGCGGTCATCACCCGAGACCGGATGCGGGTCGACATCGAGGCGGAGTTCTTCGTCCGGGTCGTGCAGAAGCCCGAGGCGGTCGCCGCCGCGGCCTCCACCCTCGGGCGTCGCACCCTGGACCCGGAGCGCCTTGCGGACCTCCTGTCGGGCAAGTTCGTGAGCGCGCTGCGCTCCGTCGCCACCCAGATGAGCCTCGACGAGATCCACGAGAAGCGCGGCGACTTCATCTCCGCGGTCGGGGTGCGGGCGGCCGAGGTGCTGATCCCGAACGGCCTCGAGCTCGAGTCGGTCGCGATCACCGGCCTCGACCAGACCATGCTCGAGTTCTTCAACCCGGCGAACCGCTTCGACGCGGAGGGCCTCACCCGGCTCATCGAGGAGATCGAGACCCGGCGCAAGGCCCGCAACGACATCGAGCAGAGCGCGATGGTGGCGATCCGGTCGCGCAACCTCGAGGCGGAGCGCGAGACCCTGAAGCTCGACCAGGAGAGCGAGAGCTCGCGTCTCGACCAGCAGCGCGAGATCGAGGCGATGCGGGCCGGACAGCGCACCGCGATCGTGCGCGAGCAGGTCGCGCGGGAGGCGGAGGCGCAGCAGTCGCGCATCACCACCGAGCGCGAGACGGCGGAGCGCGAGATCGAGCGCCGGGAGGCCCTGGAGAAGGCGGAGATCCGGACCCAGGAGGAGCTCCAGCGGGCCCGCATCGCGCAGGAGCAGGCCATCGAGCACGCCCGCATCGAGCGCGAGAAGCTCATCCGCGCCGAGCAGATTCGCCAGCGCCACGAGACCGAGGTCGCGGAGATCGGCGCGAACGAGGACATCGAGCGCGCCCGGGTCGTCTCCGAGCGGCAGGTGCGCGAGGCGCAGATCGTCGCCGAGGAGGAGACCGAAGCCCGCGAGATCGCCCGCGGCGAGCAGCTCGAGACGGCCCGCATCGCCGCGGACGAGGCCGTGGAGCGCGCCCGCATCGTGCAGGGGCAGACCGTCGAGCACGCCCGCATCGAGCGCGAGAAGCTCATCCGCGCCGAGCAGATTCGCCAGCGCCACGAGACCGAGGTCGCGGAGATCGGCGCGAACGAGGACGTCGAGCGCGCCCGGGTCGTCTCCGAGCGGCAACTCCGCGAGACCCGCATCGCCGCCGAGGTGGAGACCGAGACGCAGGAGATCGCCCGTGGCGAGCGCCTCGAGACGGCCCGGGTCGCGGCCGACCAGGCCATCGAGGCGGCGCGCATAGCGCGCGAGCAGACCCTCGACACGGCCCGGATCGAACGCGACCGGCGCCTTCGCTCGCAGCAGGTCGCGCAGCGCCAGTCCAACGAGGAGGCGGAGATCGCGGCCCAGGAGGAGATCGAGCGGGCCCGGATCGCGTCCGAGCGCGGCCTCGACGAGGCGCGGGTCCTTCGCGAGCGCGACCTGCGGCGGCTCGAGATCGACCGCCAGCAGGCGGTCGAGACAGCGGAGCTCGACCGGCAGATCGCGCTGCGGCACAAGGAGGCCGAGGAAGCCGATGCGCGGGTCGCCACCGAGACGGCCCGGGCGCGCGCGACGGCCGCGGAAGAGGAGGTCGCGACCACGCGGGAGACCGGCGTCGCCGAGCGCATCGCGGCCGTGGATCGCCTCATTGCGGCCAAGGACGCGGACATCGCCCGCATCGCGGCGGAGGCGGAGAAGGTGACCGCCGCGGTGGCCGCGGAGGGGCAGCGCCTGCGCAACGAGGCGGAGAACGTCCTCGGCGACGACGCGCGGGCGGCGATGCTGCGGGGCCGGCTAATCGATCGCCTCGAGAGCATCGTCCGCGAGAGCGTCCGGCCGATGGAGAAGATCGAGGGCATCCGGATCCTGCACGTGGACGGCCTCGGGGGCGCCGGCGGCGGCGGGGACGGCCACCGGTCCCCGACCGACGAGGTCATCCAGAGCGCCCTTCGCTATCGCGCCCAGGCGCCGCTCATCGACGAGGTCATGAAGGAGATCGGGGTCGAGAACCCGAACGTCGCGGGGATGGGCGACATCTTCCGCTCCGCCCGCGACGCGCAGAGCCTCGTCCGCGAGTCGGAATCGGAGAAGGAGAAGGAGAAGGACGGCGAGTGAACGGCGAAGTTCGCGCCGGAGCGCCCCGCGCCGGGCTCGCGCAGGGTCTGCCAAGTCATCGACAATTCCCTGATCAAGCTTTCGAAATCAATCGGGAAACGCCCACGGACTTCGCGTGAGAAAAGTGAGGTAAGAGACATGGCCGAAGCCTATGCATCCTCTGTCATCGGAGCCCCGGCGGCGCGCGTATGGGAGCGTGTCCGCGACTTCAACGGACTTCCCGACTGGCACCCCGCGATCGCGGAGAGCCGGATCGAAGGCGGCGGACCGTCCGACCAGGTGGGCTGCGTGCGGGCATTCCGGCTGAAGGACGGTTCGTTTCTGCGCGAGCAGCTCCTCGCCTTGTCGGACTTCGACTTCTCCGTCACCTACTCGATCCTCGAGAGCCCCATGGGGGTCGAGAACTACGTCGCGACCCTGAAGCTGACCCCGGTGACGGACGGCGACCGGACCTTCGCGGAGTGGTCCGCGGAGTTCGACTGCCCGCCGGAGCGCGAGGACGAGCTGGTCGCGCTCATCGCGGGAGACGTATTCCAGGGCGGCTTCGACGCGCTCGAGCGCACGCTCGGTTAGCGGCCCGGCAGCGCCGGGAGATCGGTCGGATGGTCCGGGTCGTGCGCAGCACCGTTCTCGACGCCCCGGTCGACGCGGTGTGGCGAATCGTGCGGGACTTCAACGGCCACGACCGCTGGCACCCGATCGTCGAGCGGAGCGTCCTCGAGGAGGGCCGGCGGACCGACCAGATCGGCGCGGTGCGCAACTTCACCATCCGAAGCGGCGAGAGGGTGCGGGAGGTCCTCCTCTCACTCTCGGACCGCGAGCGGCACCTTCGCTACGCCATCGTGGAGAGCGAGCTCCCGCTTCGCGACTACGTCGCCGAATTCCGGCTCCGGCCCGTGACGGACGGGGACCGGACCTTCTGGACGTGGAGCTCGCGCTTCCGGACGCCGCCGGGCGAGGAGGAGGCCCTCGCGCGTCTCGTCGGCGAGGCGGTCTACGAAGCGGGCTTCGACGGCGTGCGCGGCGCGCTCGGTCTGCGAACCGCCGCCGGAAGCGGGCCGTCGCGGGCCCCGCCCCCTTCGACGGGGGTGCCCGCGTCGCGCGCCGGGGACGACCCGGCGCCGGATTCGGCCCCTCCTCCGTCCGGCACTCGGACGACGGCCGCGGCCTCCCGGCCCGGAAGCCGGAGCGCGGCGGGGGCCATCGAGGGCGAGGCGATGGCGATCGCGCGCCACGGCGGTCCGGAGGTGCTCCGCCCCGCCGCGACCGCGGCGCCGCGGCCGGGACCGGGAGAGGTCCGGATCCGGCAGACCGCGATCGGGGTCAACTACATCGACGTCTACTGCCGCACCGGGTACTTCGACCTCGTGCAGCCGCCCGGAACCCTCGGCATGGAGGCGGCGGGAACGGTGGTCGACGTCGGGTCGGGGGTCCGGCATCTCGCGCCCGGCCGGCGGGTCGCCTACGCCTGCCCGCCCCCCGGCGCATACGCGACGGTGCGGACGATGGACGCGGCCCTCGTGGTCCCCCTCCCCGACGGGCTCGACGACGAGACGGCCGCGGCGGTGCTCCTCAAGGGGATGTCGGCGGAGTTCCTGCTGCATCGGGTGCACCGGCTCGAAGCGGGCCAGACCGCGCTCGTCTTCGCCCCGGCGGGCGGGGTCGGCCGCCTGCTTTGCCAGTGGGCGGCGCATCTCGGCGCCCGGGTGATCGGGGCCACGAGCAGCGACGAGAAGGCGCGCACGGCCCGCGCGGCCGGCGCGCACGACGTGGTGCTGCCGGGCGAGGCGAGCCTCGAGGACCGAATCATGGAGCTCACCCGCGGCCACGGCGCGGACGTCATCTACGACGGAGTGGGCCGCGACAGCTTCGCCCACTCCGTCGCCGCCCTCGCGGTGCGCGGGCACCTGGTGAGCTACGGCCAGGCTTCGGGAGACATCGGACCCTTCGACATCGGCTCGCTCGCCGCGAAATCGGCGACCGTCTCGCGTCCCAATTTCGCGCACTTCACGGACACCCCGGAGAAGGTCGGCGCCATCACCCGCCGGATGTTCGATGCCCTGGAGCAGCGCATCCTCGGGGTCGAGATCGGCGCCCGCTACCCGCTCCACGAAGCGGCCTCGGCACACCGCGCCCTCGAAGCGGGCGAGACGACCGGCTCGACCATCCTCCTGCCGGAAGGGTCTGCCCGGTGACGATCGACGACGCCCGCGGACGCCCGGGGCTTCCTTCCGCGTTCACGCCACGCGCGCTGCGCGACCTCCTGCCTTGCGCCCATGGATGCCACAAGGGTCCGACCGTCCGGTGGACCGCGGCGCATTCCGAGCAAAGCGGGTGAACGGCTGATGGACGTGCGGCTCGGCAGCTTCGTTGCGGAATCCCACGGCTCGGGGCCGGCCGTGGTCATGGTGCACGGCCTCGGCGGCAGCTCGGGGAGCTTCGAGACCCTGATGCCGGCCCTCGGGCGCTTCCGCGTGCTCCGCCCGGACCTCCCCGGCGCGGGGCGCTCCGCCCTTCGGCCCGGGCGCCCCGGCCTCGCGGGACTGGTGGCGGCGGTGCGCGAGTGCATGCGCGCGCTCGGCATCCCGCGCGCCCACCTGGTGGGCCATTCGATGGGCGCGCTCGTGTGCCAGCACGTCGCCGCCGCGGCGCCGGAGCTGATCGCGAGCCTCACCCTCTACGGCGCCCTCCTCGAGCCGTCGCCGGCCGCGCGCGCCGCCCTCGTGGAACGCGCACGGGAGGCGACGGCCGCCGGCATGTCGGGGATCGCGGACGCGGTAGCGGCGGGAAGCCTCGGACCGGGCACGGCCGGCGGCGCGGCGGCCGCCTTCGTGCGCGAGAGCGTGCTCCGCCAGGTCCCGGCCGGGTACGCGGCGCACTGCAAGGCGCTCGCCGCCGCGCGCGCCCCCGACCACGGCGCCATTCGCTGCCCCTGCCTGCTGGTTCACGGAGAAGGGGACCCGGTGGCGCCGCTCGCGCAGGCGAGGCGTCTTCGCGACGCGATTTCCGGGGCACGCCTGGAGATCCTTCCCGGTCTCGGACACTGGCCCATGGTGGAAGACCCGCAGCGGGCCGCGGAGCTGCTCCGCGACCACCTTGCAGCCGCCTCCGACCCCGCGCCGCACTGAGCCCGCCGGCACCGCCGACCGGAGTCGTCCCGAACCGGTTCCGGACGCGGGGCGCTCCTTGCATCGGCGCGCCGGCGCCGCGACCATAGGACCCACCTTGCCGAGCTGACCCATCGGCAACCGACCGGGAGGACGAGCCATGGCGGAACGACTGGATCCCTGGAGCGGCCGGCGCGCGAGCGGCACCGGCGAGAACGAGATCACCTTCACCAACGTCCGTGTGCTCGACGGCACCGGCGAACGCCCCTACGCCGGCGAAGTCACGGTGCACGGGAACCGGATCCGGCAAGTCACCCGCGCAGGCGGCGGCTATCAGTGGAACACCAACGGAGGCCAGCGGGTCGACGGTCGCGGCGCGACTCTCATGCCGGGCCTCGTCGACGCGCACCTGCACCTGAGCTGGAACAACGCCCCGGGCATCGATCCCATCCAGATGATGCCCATCGAGGAGCACATGCTGTGCACCATCGAGATGGCCAAGGTCATGATCGACGCGGGGTTCACGGCCGGGCGGGGAGCGGCGGCGGCGAAGCCCCGACTCGACGTCGTGGCCCGGGACGCGATCAACGCCGGCCGCTTCCCCGGTCCGCGCTACACCGCGGCCGGCCCCGAGATCACGACGACCGGCGGGCTCGGCGACGCGGCCCCGCCGCACATTCCCCACGAGGGGCTCAACCTCGGCCTCGTCGTGTCCGGCCCCGAGCAGGTGCGGCACACGGTGCGGACCCTCATCAAGTACGGGGTGGACACCATCAAGCTCAACCTCTCCGGGGAGGAGATCACCGGGACCAAGGCGGAAGAGACGCCGATGGCGGACGAGGAGATCGCGATGGCGGTGAGCGAGGCGCGCCGCCGCAACAAGGGGCTCGCCGCGCATGCCCGCTCGTCGGAGTCGATCAAGCAGTGCGTGCGCTACGGCATCGAGTACATCTACCACGCCTCGTTCGCCGACGGCGAAGCCCTGGACCTGCTCGAGGCCAACAAGGACAAGCACTTCGTCGCGCCGGGGCTCGCCTGGCTCATCGGAGTGGCGCGCAATGCCGCGGAATGGGGGATCAAGCCGGGCACCCCGCTCACCATCGCGTACGAGCGCGAGCTCGAGAGCGCGGTCGAGACCATGAAGGAGATGCACCGGCGCGGGATCCGGGTGCTCATCGGCGGTGACTACGGCTTCGCGTGGACCCCGATGGGGACGAACGCCAAGGACCTCGAGTACTTCGTCGACCTGCTCGGCATGTCGCCGATGGAGGCGATCCAGGCGGGCACCCGCTACGGAGGCGAGATCATGGGGATGGGGAACGAGCTCGGGCTCGTCCGCGAGGGCTACCTCGCGGACCTCCTCCTCGTCGACGGCGATCCGAGCACGGACGTGCGCGTCCTTCAGGACCACAGCCGCCTCCTCGCGATAATGAAGGACGGGAAGTTCCACAAGGCCCCGGAGAACGGCGCGACGTACATGCGCCTGAGCGCGTGAACACCGGACCGCGAAGTTCGGACGGAGGTTCCGCGGGTGACGTTCGAGATCGAGCATCACGCTACGGGACTTCCCGCAATCCGGCTCTCCTGCGAGCGTCTCCGCTTCGCCCCGATCGCGAAGCTGCCGCGGATACCGTCGCCGTCCGGCTGAATTGCAACCGGACGGAAACCGCCCGTACATTCCGTTTTCCTCGAACATGAGACATTGACGCATGCTGGTACGACTCGCGCGATGGGAGTGCAAACCCGAAGCTCAGGAAGAAGCGGCGGCTCTCTTCGAGCATGGAGCGCTACCCATCCTCACCCGACAGCCGGGCGCACGGGGCGCGATGCTCCTCGCCGAACCGGACGGCAACCGGCGCATCGCGTTCACCATGTGGGAGGACGAGGAGAGCTACCGGGCGTTCGTGGAGAGCGATGCGATGCGCGAGATCACCGAGATGTTCGCCCCGATGTATGCGCATGATCTCCAGCCGATCGGCACCGACTTCGAGGTCGTGCGGTGGGGGGGCTTCTCCGAGCCGGACGCCGGCCCGGACAACCGTTCGTGCTGATCGGCCTGCCGGCCGAGGCCGGCTGCGGTACTCGAGCCGGCCGGAGGCGCGGTTCCGCGTGCCCCGCTCTCTCCCACGTGACGCCCGACGCACCTCGACCATCGCCAGGGCCCCACCCGGCCCGCGCGCTGGACCAGGGGTGCACGGTTCCGTTTGCACGATCCTCACGGTGACCACGCGACGGGAAGAAATCGCATGAATTCGATACGTCATGAATGACGCTCGTGCCCGGTACCGGATAGGGGTGGACGTGGGCGGCACGTTCACGGACGTGATCGCGGTCGACGAGGGCGGACGGGTGACGTTCGCGAAGGCGGAGAGCACGCCGTCCGACCAGTCCACCGGGGTCGTGGACGGCCTCGATCGGCTGGCCGCGTCGCTCGCCGTACCGCTTCGCGAGCTCCTCGGCCGCACGGACTCCATCGTCCATGGCATGACGGTGGCGACCAATGCCCTCATCGAGCGCAAGGGAGCGAAGGTCGGATTGCTCGCGACGGAGGGTCATCGCGACATCCTCGAGATGCGCGAAGGACTCAAGCCCGAGCGCTACAACCTGCGCCTCGCGCGCGAGGAGCCGCTCGTGCCGCGGCACCTTCGCTTCGGGGTGCGCGAACGGGTCCGTCCGGACGGGCGCATCGACACGCCCCTCGACCCCGCGTCGCTCGCGAAGGCGATCCGCGGACTTCGCCGCGGCGGGATCGAATCGGTCGCGGTCTGCTATCTCCACTCGTACCGGGACAATCGGCACGAACGGTTGACCCGCGAGGCAATCGCCGAGCAGCTCCCCGACGTCTACGTCAGCCTCTCGTCGGAAGTGCTGCCGCGGATCAAGGAGTACGAACGCACCTCGACGACCGTCGTCAACGCCTACGTGGGACCGCGCATCGCCCGCTATCTCGCCCGCCTCGGGGACCGGCTCTCCGCGGCCGGGTACGGTGGGCCGATCCTCATCATGCAGTCCCACGGCGGGGTGGCGCCGATCGAGGAGACGATTCGCGTCGCGGCGGGCACGGTGCTGTCCGGGCCGGCCGGGGGCCTCGCGGCGGCGCGCCGGGTGGCGGAGCTCGCGGGCGCCCCGAACCTGATCCCCTTCGACATGGGGGGAACGTCGAGCGACGTCTCCCTCGTCGTCGACGGCGAGGCGATGCTCGCCGTCGACAAGGCGATCGCGCGCGAGCGCATCGCCCTCCCGAGCCTCGACATCACCACCCTCGGGGCAGGCGGCGGCTCCATCGCCCGGGTGGACGGCGGCGGCCTCCTCAAGGTCGGCCCGCAGAGCGCGGGCGCGGAGCCCGGTCCCGCGTGCTATGGACAAGGGGGGCACGAAGCGACGGTGACGGACGCGAGCGTCGTGCTCGGGTTCCTCGATCCGGACAACTTTCTCGGCGGCGCATCGAGGCTGGACCGCGGGGCCGCGGTGGACGCCCTCGCGCGCCTCGGCGAAGCCCTCGGCACGGACCACGTGCGCGCGGCCGAAGGCGTCCATCGGGTGATCAACACCCAGATGGCGGAAGGGATCCGGGTCGCCACGGTCCGCCGCGGCGTCGACCCGCGCCGCTTCGCGATCCTCGGCTTCGGCGGGGCGGCGGGCCTCCAGGCGACCGAGCTCGCCCGCATCGTCCACGTCCGCCGCATCATCGTGCCGCGGGTCGCCTCGGTCCTTTCCGCCTGGGGCATGCTCGGGACCGAGCTTCGCCTCGAAGCGACCCGCTCGCACGTCGGCGACACCGGCGAGCTGGACCTCGCGGCGCTCCGCGCGCTATACGACGAGCTCGAGACCGACGGGCGCGCGCGTGTTGGCGGCTGGACGGACGGTGGGGTGCGGTCACGGCGCGCGGCGGAGATGCGCTACGGCGAGCAGGTCTACGAGATCGACGTGCCCCTCGACGGGGTGGACTTCGATTCGCCCGACCTCGCCGACGCCCTGAAACGGGCCTTCGAGGCCCGGCACGAAGAGCTCTACACCTATATTCTGCCGGACCTGGACCCGGTGCTGATCAACGCGAGGGTGACCACGTCCGGCGCCCTCCCCGCCCCTCCGATCGAGCCGCAGGCCCCGCGCGACGGAGCGGCCGCTCCCGTCGGCGCACGCGAGATCTGGCTCGGCGAGTGGATGGAAGCGCCGGTATACGACTTCGACACGCTCTTCGGCGGTCAGGTGCTCGCGGGACCGGCGCTCGTCGAGTCGGACACGACGACAGTGCTCCTTCGCCCGGGAGACGAAGCGACCACCACCCCCGAGCGCTGGCTCGACATCCGCCTTCCCGAGGGGTAACGACGGCTGAGAACGCGGCGGCCGCAACGGCAGCGACGACCGCGGCGACGCACGGATCGTTGAGCGGGAGCAGCTTCCCGTACACCGCCCGCCGGGCGACGGAGCCCCCGGAGGGCCGGTGTCCGCGTCAACGAGGTCGTCGACGTGGCCCCTGGCCCGCACGGGGAGCAGGTCGGCGTCGAGCAGCGCGTCGAAACCCCTTGGGCATTTCGCTTCCTCCGTGGCCGCGCCGGGGGCGGAAGAACACGATGCGCGCGCCGATCGAGCGGCCGAGGCTGCCGTTTACCTTCGCGGAGCGCGCCGCCCGTGGCGGTGCGGCGCCCCGGCCAACGCCCTATCATGGCGGCCCCGGAACCGGAAATCAGGAACATGGCCTTGAAGACTCGCAGATGGCAGCGAGGCGGGGGCGCGGCCCTCGAGTTCACCGAGCTCGGTTTCGGCACCGCGCCCCTCGGCAACCTGTACCGGGCAATCGGCGACGATGATGCACGCGCGATTCTCGACGCGGCGTGGGCGGGTGGGGTGCGTTACTACGACACCGCCCCGCTCTACGGACTCGGACACTCCGAGCGCCGGCTCGGCGCCCACCTCCGAGACAAGCCTCGGGACGACTACGTCCTGTCCACCAAGGCGGGCCGCCTCCTCGAAGCCTGCGCTCCGGCGGAGCGGACCGGGCATGGCAAGTGGTTCGAGGTACCGGCCCGCCGCGAGGTCTACGACTACAGCTACGACGGGGTCATGCGCAGCTTCGAGTTCTCGCTCGAGCGGCTCGGGGCGGACCGGGTGGACATCCTCCTGGTGCACGACATCGACGTCCAGAATCACGGCTCGAAGGCCGCCTCGGACTCGCAGATCGACAAGTTCATGGCGTCGGGCTACCGCGCCATGGTCTCGCTCCGGGAGCAGGGAGCGATCAAGGCGATCGGCGGCGGGGTGAACGAATGGGATGTCTGCCAGAGCCTCGCCGAGCGCGGCGACTTCGACCTCTTCCTCCTCGCCGGGCGCTACACCCTCCTCGAGCAGGAACCTCTGGACAGCTTCCTCCCCCTCTGCGCGTCGCGGGGGATCGGCATCGTCGTCGGCGGCCCCTACAACTCCGGGGTCCTCACGAGCGGGGCGAAGCCCGGCGCGTTCTACAACTACGAGCCCGCCCCGGAAGCGATCCTCGAGCGCGTGCGACGGCTCGGGGAGGTGTGCGCCTCGCACGGGGTCCCGCTCGTCGACGCCGCGTTCCAGTTTCCGCTCCTGCACCCGTGCGTGGTCTCGGTGATCCCGGGCGGCCAGCGGGAGGAGGAGGTCGCGAGCAATCTCCGCGCCGCCCGGGCGGAGATCCCCCCTTCGCTCTGGGACGACCTCAAGGCGCAGGGACTGATGCGGACCGACGCTCCGACCGGATAGCGCGCAAGCCGGACGAAGCGAACCGAGCGGTCGAAGAAGACGGGAGAACAGTCTTGCGAATCGACTCGCACCAGCACTACTGGGAACCCCGGCGCGGCGACTACGACTGGATGCCGAAGGACGAGCCGGTCCTCTACCGCCGCTACGGCCCGGCCGACCTCGAGCCGAGCCTGGCACGAAACGGGATAGACCGGACGGTCGTCGTCCAGGCGGCGGAGAGTGTCCACGAGACGGAGTACATGCTCGGGCTCGCCGACGCGAGCGAGTCGGTCGCGGCCGTCGTCGGCTGGGTGAACTTCGAAGACCCCGGCGACCGCCGGCAGCTCGAGCGGCTCGCCCGGCATCCCAAGCTCGCCGGGGTTCGCCCGCTCATCCAGGACATCCCGGACGTGGACTGGATGCTGCGCGACGACGTCCAATGGGCATACGAGGCGATCGTCGACATCGACCTCACCTTCGACGCCCTCGGGTTCCCTCCGCATCTCGACAACTTCCTCACCATCTTCCGGCGCCATCCGGACCTCAGGGTCGTGATCGACCACTGCATGAAGCCCGAGATCCGCCACCACCGGGACAATCCGGCCATCTTCGACACCTGGGCGGAGAAGATGTCCCGGTTCGCCACGGAAACCGCGGCCTGCTGCAAGCTCTCGGGGCTCGTCACGGAGGCGAACGAGGACTGGACGGTGGAGGATCTTCGTCCGTTCACCGACCACGTCCTGTCCGTCTTCGGACCGGAACGGGTGATGTGGGGCTCCGACTGGCCGGTTTGCCAGCTACGGGCGACCTACGACGCCTGGTGGGAGGCGACGAACGAGCTGACCCGGCACCTCGACCCGGCGGCGCGGGACTGCGTCTTCGGTGGGACCGCGGCCCGGTTCTACCGCATCGAGACCTGACGCGCCCGGAACGCCGCCCGGCCCCGGCTCGAGGCGCGCCCGGGCTTGCGGCGCGGCGCTGGCCGCCCGCACGCCGGCGCGATACCATCTGTTCCGAAGCGTCGTCGACCGAGGGACATTGCAATGGCCGCCGCGGAACCGCTGCGAGAACCGACGCCGGACGGTTCGACCTACGTTCGCCCACAGGATCTCGACTGGAAGCCGACCCGATTCGAGGGCATCTCGATCAAGGTGCTCTACCAGGATTCGGAAAAGGGCGAGATGACCTGCCTGCTCAAGTGGGAGCCCGGAGCGAGCCTCCCGTTTCACCGGCACCCGGAGATCGAGCAGAGCTACGTCATCGAAGGCTCATTCTACGACCACGACGGCATCGCCCGGGCCGGCGAGTACGTCTGGCGCCGGCCGGGCTCGTGCCACGAGACCCACTCCGACGAGGGCTGCGTGATCCTCGCCGTGTACCGCAAGCCGAACGTGTTCCGCTCGGGCGCGGGCTACGGCGCCGACTCGGACTGACTCTCCCCCCCGGAGACGCCCCGGAGCCCGGCCGACGGCCGCGGGGGGGCGGTCCGGCCAAGATCCGACCGGTCCGTCCGGCCCGGTCGGGTAACGCCGGCCGGCCGGCGCCGTCCCGCCTATTGCGGAGGGACTGCGCGGTTTCCCCTGACGAGGTCGCTCGCCTTCTCCCCGATCATGATGGAGGCCGCGTTGGTGTTGGAGCTGACGAGGCGGGGCATGATCGACGAATCGGCGACGCGAAGCCCCGCGAGACCGCGCACCCGGAGCGAAGGGTCGACGACGGCCATCTCGTCGACCCCCATCTTGCACGTTCCGACGGGATGGTAGTCCGTCTTGCCGAAACGCCGTGCATGGGCCGCGATTTCCTCCCGGGTCGTCGCCGCGGGCCCCGGAAGGTGCTCGCGGGTGACGAACTTGCGGAATGCCGGCCGGGACATGATGTCGCGCGCGAGCTCGAAGCCCCGAAGCGACATCTCGAAGTCGTAGGGCTCGGCCCAGTAGTTCGGATCGATGTCGGGAGGCGTCGCCGGGTCCGCATCCCTCAGGGTGACCGTGCCCCGGCTCCGCGGGCGGAGGTGGCAGGAGTTCAGGGTGCACCCGGCGCCCCCGAGCGGCGGCACCCCCGGCTCGAGCCCCGCCCCCGGAAGGAAGTGGAACTGCATGTCCGGTGCCGCCTCCTCCCCGTCCGCCCACCAGAACGCCCCGCCCTCGGCAAGGTTCGAGGTCGCGGGCCCGGATCCGAAGAGCTTCCACTGCGCTCCGGCCCAGAGCTGGCGGCCGAGCGACCGGTAGTGGTCGTAGCTGTGCCGGCCCGACAGCGCGTTGATCGTGTAGACGTCGATATGGTCCTGGAGGTTCTTGCCGACTCCCGGAAGGTCGTGCACCACGCCCACCCCCGCCTTGCGGAGCTCGTCCGCCGGACCGATCCCTGAAAGGAGCAGAAGTCGCGGCGAACCGATGGCCCCCGCGGCGACGATGATCTCCTGCGCGGCCCGCGCAACCGTGACTCCGCCGCCGCCGGATCGCGCGTACTCGACCCCGACCGCGCGCCCGTCCTCGATGACGACGCGGGTTGCCCGGCAGTCGGTGTGCACGGTCAGGTTCGGCCGCGAGAGCGCGGGCTTGAGGTAGCCGACGGCCGCGCTGCACCGCCGTGCGCCCCGCTGCGTCACCTGGTACAGGCCGCATCCCGCCTGGCGCGCTCCGTTGAAGTCGGGGTTGTAGGGGATCCCGGCTTCCTGCGCGGCGCGAACGAACACCTTGGTCAGATAGTGGGGGCTGATCTGATCCGATACCCCGAGCGGGCCATCCGCCCCGTGAAACTCGTCCGCGTAGCGCTCGTTGTCCTCGGCCCGGCGGAAGTACGGCAGCACGCCGGCGTAGGACCAGCCCTCGCAGCCTTCCTCACTCTCCCAAGCATCGTAGTCGGCCGCGTTTCCCCGCGTGTAGACCATGGCGTTGATGGAGCTGCCCCCGCCGAGGACCCGGGCCTGGGGAAAGACCATGCGGCGCGCGTCGGCTTGACGGAGCGGCGCGGTGTCGTAGCCCCAGGTGAGCGGCCCTCCCGTCACCTTGTAGAAGCCGGCGGGCGCGTGAATGTTGCGGTCGCGGTCCGGCGGACCGGACTCGAGCAGCAGCACCGTCGCATCGTCGAGCTCGCTCAGTCGGGCCGCGAGCGTGCAGCCGGCGGACCCGCCGCCGATGATGACGAAGTCGTGCATCGTTTCGTGACACTCCTCGGGCGGTTGCCGGAACCACCTTGATACCAGACGGGCCCGTCCGGCCGCAATTCGCCCCGCCATGCGCGAAGCACCTTCACCCTCCCCCCCGTGGCTGAATTCCCCACTGCACCATATTGGTGCGCAATTTCCACGTTCCGCCCTGAAACGGGGCGGGAACACGGGCCGCCCGCATCTCCGGCCAAGTCCTGCACCCTGCCTTCGTTCCCGGAGGGAGGGCGCGTACTTGGCACGCTGTTTGCTTCCTCGCATGCGTAGCGCGGCCGATGCCTCGCCCGAGTCCGGACGCTGGCGCGCCCGGCGGGCAGCGAGGCCGGCTCCGTGGACCACGGTCAGGGCAGGAGGATTCACATGAAATACATCACCGCAGTCATCAAGCCGTTCAAGCTCGACGAGGTGCGAGCCGCGTTGTCGGAACTCGGCGTTCAGGGCATGACGGTCTCCGAGGTCAAGGGCTTCGGCCGGCAGAAGGGTCACACCGAGCTCTATCGGGGCGCCGAGTACGTCGTCGAGTTCATGCCGAAGATCAAGCTGGAAGTGGCGGTCGCGGCGGACCGTCTCGACGAGGTCGTGGAGTGCATCGTCGGCGCGGCCGGAACCGGAAAGATCGGCGACGGAAAGATCTTCGTCTCCGATCTGGAGCAGGTGGTACGCATCCGCACCGGCGAGACCCGGGAAGCCGCGCTGTGAGGGCACGGGCTGCAATGCGGAATTCGTTCGATTCGGAAGGGGAAGGACCAATGTTCAGAAAGTGCGTCAAGTGGACCCGGGCACCGATGCTCGGAGCAATTGCAGCCGGGCTCGCTCCGGCGACGGCGATGGCCGACGACCTGAGCGCGGGCGACACCGCGTGGATGCTCACCGCAACCGCGCTCGTGCTCTTCATGACCATTCCCGGGCTGTCGCTCTTCTACGCCGGGATGGTGAGAAGCAAGAACGTGCTCTCGGTGCTGATGCAGTGCTTCGCGATCACCGGACTCATCAGCATTCTGTGGGCCTTCTGGGGCTACAGCATCGCCTTCGACGAGGGCGGCGGCTTCATGGGCGGTCTCGGCAAGCTCTTCCTCTCCGGGGTCACCGTGGATTCGATGAGCGGGACCATCCCGGAAACGGTCTTCATGACCTTCCAGATGACCTTCGCGATCATCACCCCGGCCCTCATCGTCGGGGCCTTCGCCGAACGCATGAAGTTCTCCGCCATGCTCTGGTTCATGGGGATCTGGGTGACGATCGTCTACGCCCCGGTCACCCACTGGGTCTGGGGCGGCGGCTGGCTCGGCGACTACGGGATCCTGGACTTCGCGGGCGGGACGGTGGTGCACATCAACGCCGGCATCGCGGGGCTCGCCGCGTGCATCGCGCTCGGCAAGCGCCGGGGATATCCGACCACCGCGATGCCCCCGAACAATGTCGGCTACACCATCGTCGGAGCGGCCATGCTTTGGGTGGGCTGGTTCGGCTTCAACGCCGGGAGCCAGCTCGCGGCCGACGGCGTCGCCGGCATGGCGATGGCGGTCACCCAGCTCGCGACGGCGGCCGCGGCGCTCGCCTGGATGTCCAGCGAATGGGTCTCGCACGGCAAGCCGAGCGTGCTCGGCATCGCGTCCGGGGCCATCGCCGGGCTCGTCGCGATCACCCCCGCGAGCGGCTCGGTGGGACCGATGGGGTCGATCGTCATCGGTCTCGCCTCCGGGTTCGTCTGCTTCCTCGCCTCGACGAGGATCAAGCGGGCGCTCGGGTACGACGATTCCCTCGACGTGTTCGGCATCCACTGCATCGGCGGCATCGTCGGGGCGCTGCTGACCGGGATCTTCTGCGCGCAGGCGCTCGGAGGAGCGGGATTCGGCGGCGACAACGAGAGCATCGGGGCGCAGCTCTTCGCCCAGCTCGTCGGCGTGCTCGCGACCCTCGTCTACACCTTCGTGGTGAGCTTCGTCCTGCTCAAGATCCTCGACGCCGCAATCGGCCTGCGGGTGAGCGAGGAAGACGAGGAAGAGGGGCTCGATCTCGCCCTGCACGACGAGCGGGGCTACATCCTCTGAGCCGCCGCCCGGGCAGGTCGAGCGCCTGCCCCGTCTTCGGGCCCGCGTCACCGTCCGGCGGCGCGGGCCCTCGCGCCTTTCGATTACGGCCGGGGCGGAGCTTGCGGTCGCTACCCGACCGGGCGGAAATCCGCCGTCCGTCGCGCTAAGCTTCGCCCGTTGCCCCTCCGGGCAAGGGACGACGGCACGGCAACCCGGACCGGACGGCACGCGCGCCCGGGCCCGACCGGCCAGCGACCCCGGTCGCCGGCTCCGCCGCGTGGTGGCACGAGAATTCGAAGGAGCAGCGCGGTGAACGCCGAGACGACGGCCACCACCCTCCCCTTCCCCCGAATCGAGCTCGAGGGACGGATCGCCGCCGCGCGCGAGGCGCTTACCGGCCAGGGGCTCGACGCCGCGCTCGTCTTCGCCCAGGAGACGGACTACTGGCTGACCGGCTACGACACGGGCGGATTCGTCTTCTTCCAGTGTCTCGTCGTGACCCTCGAAGGACCCCTTACCCTGCTCACCCGGCGCCCCGACCAGGTCCAGGCCCGGGACACCTCCATCATCGACGACGTGCGAATCTGGTGGGATGCGGACGATGCCGACCCGGCCCGCGAATTGCGGGACATCCTCGCCGAGAAGGGACTTCGCGGCCGGGCCGTCGGGATCGAGCTCGGCACCCACGGGCTGACCGGCCTCAACCACCAGCGGGTGCGTGACGCCCTGGACGGCTTTTGCACCCTCGTCGACGTGTCCTGGCTCCTGCGCCGGCTCCGGCTCTCCAAGTCGGCGGGGGAGATGGCGTGCGTTCGAAGGGCGGCCGAGCTTTGCCGCGCCTCGCTCGAGGACGTGATCGCGGCCGCCCGCCCGGGGGTCATGGACACGACCCTGAAGTCCGCCTTTCTGAAGCGGGTCCTGGAAGGCGGCGCCGACATGCCCCCCAACCCGCCGCTGTTCAACTCCGGCCGGCGGGCCCTCTACGGACGCGGGGTGTCCGGCGGGCGGGTGCTCGAGGCGCGCGACCAGATCATCGTCGAGTATCCGGTCTCGTTCCGGCGCTACAACGTGAAGACCGAGTGGACAATCGTTCTGGGCGCGCTCGACCCCCGGCAGGCGCGGATGTACGAGGTGGCGCGACGGGCCCTTGCCGAGATGACCGCCACCGCCCGGCCCGGGCGGCGCCTCGGGGAAATCTTCGAGGCGCACGCCCGCATCCTCGACGAAGGCGGCTACGCCCGTCACCGCTACGGCGCCTGCGGATACTCGGTCGGGGTGAGCTTCCCGCCCACCTCCATGGACGTGCCGCCGATGATCTACCCCGGGGCGGCGCTCGAGTGCGCGCCCGGCATGACCCTCTTCTACCACGTGATGATCACCGACACCGACACCGGACTCGCCATGGGCGTCGGCCATACCCTCCTGGTGACCGGGGATGCCCCCGAGATTCTCAATCCGCTGCCCGACGCGCTGACCGTGAAGGCCTGAGCCGCCGGGCCGCCGGCGGGAACGCCCGACCCTGCCCGTCACGAAGGACGTCCGGAACCGGGCGGACCGTCGGCGCGCGAACCGCATCGACCTTCCCCGTCCGCCCGGAACGGCAAGGCGCCGGACCGGAACGGGCTTCGGCGGAGGAAGCCGCTGCCGCAGCCCGCGTCCCGATTCCGCACGAACCCCTTCCGGCCCGTTCACCCGCGAGTGGACCCCACCCTGCCCCCCTGGACCCCGCACCGGGAAGGGCACGGCGCGCTTGTTCCGGTTCACGGGGGGCGGATAACATGCCGGCAAGGTGAGTCGACGGCCGGGCAGTTCCGGACCGGCCGCCGCACCCGCGCCGCACCCGGTATTCCGCGGCCGCAACTGTGGAGGAGCATCTCGAATGTCCAGCAGACGAACGAAAGATCGACTCACGCGCCGCGACGTGCTCTACGGCGGCACGGCCCTCATCGGCGCCGCCGCGACGTCCCGGCTCTGGCGGCCGGGTCCGGCGTTCGCCGCGGAGCCACGCCCGGGCGGCACCGTGCGCATCAGCGTCACCCAGCAGATGACGACCCTCATCCCCTTCAAGCAGGGCAACAACCCCGAGTACATGACCGGCGAGATGATGTACTCGGGCCTCGTCCGGGTCGGCCCCGACATGGTCCCGCGCCCGGACGTCGCGGAGAGCTGGTCGGCCAACGAGGACGCGAGCGAGTTCGTGTTCAAGCTCCGCAAGGGGGTCCGGTATCACCACGGGCCGGAGGTCACGGCCGCGGATGCGGTCGCCTCCCTCAAGGCCGTGCTCGATCCCGAGACCGCGTCCCCGGGCCGCAAGAACGTCGGCCCCATCAAGGACATCGTCGCCGACGACGACTACACCGTCCGGATCACGCTCGACGGCTCGTTCGCGGACCTTCCGGTGACCATGGGCCATCCGAGCGCGAAGATCGTCCCGGCCGCGATCCTGGACAAGGGGCTCGACACGCTCGCCCAGGGCGACTACGGGTGCGGCCCGTTCAAGCTGGTGGACTACGCCCCGGCGCGCACCCTCAAGGTGAGCCGCTATGACGGCTATCACGTGCCGGGGCAGCCGTATCTCGACGGGGTCGAGCAGATCCTGTTCCCGGATCTCGCGGCCGAGTCGGCGGCGCTCCTCAACCGCGAGACCGACGTCATGCTGGCCGTCAACAACGCCGACTTCGAGCGGCTCTCGAACACCGGCGGGGTGGTCGGCCGGCGCCAGCGCACGGGCCGCTTCCTCAACCTGGTGCTGCGGATGGACACCAAGCCCTTCGACGACATCCGGGTGCGGCAGGCGATGGCCATGTGCCTCGACCGCCAGGGGCTGGTGGACCTCGTGCTCGAAGGGTTCGGACGCCCGGCGTACGACAACCCCATCTCGCCCGAGTACCGCTACTACATCGACCACAACCGACCCTCCTACGACGTGGAGGGTGCGAAGCGGCTCCTCGCCGAGGCCGGCTATCCCAACGGCGTCAAGGTGGAGCTCACGTGCTCTACCCGGCCGCCGCTGCGGGCTCAGCTCGGGGTGGCGCTCAAGGAGATGGCGCGCGCCGCGGGCTTCGACATCGACGTTAAGACCGTCCCCCACGACTACTACATCGCCAACGTCTGGAAGAAGGGCGGGTTCTACGTGGGGAGCTGGAACATGCGGCCCATGGAGGACCAGATGTTCACCCTGCTGCTGACCTCGGACGCGCCGTGGGCGGACACCGCGTGGAACAACGCGACCTTCGACGAGATCGTGTACAAGGCGCGCCGGACCACCGACGACGACGAGCGGCGCGAGCTCTACGCCGAGGCGCAGCGCATGTGCATCGACGAGAAGCCGTACATCGTTCCCTTCTACCAGGACGTGCTGACCGCCCATCGCGACTACGTGATGGACTACACCATGCACCCCCTCCAGGTCTCCTACTACATGGACCGGACCTGGCTGGCCGAGGGCGCGCCGCAGCGGGGCTAGATTCACCGTAGCGCGTCGGCCGGCGGGATACGGCGGTGCGGCCGGCCTACCTGCTGAAGCGGGTCGGCTTCATCGCCGTCATCCTGCTGGTCGTATCGTTCATCGTCTTCGCGATAACCCAGATCCTGCCCGGCAACGCCGCCCAGATGATTCTGGGCGAGTTCGCCCTTCCCGAGCAGCTCCGGGCGCTCGAGCGGCAGTTCGGGCTCGACGATCCGTGGTTCGTCCAGTACGGGCGCTGGCTCGCAGGCCTCGTGAGCGGCGACTGGGGCACCTCCATGGTGATGCGCCAGCCCGTGCTGCCGCTCGTGCTCGATGCGCTCGGCCGGTCGCTGGTCCTCGCCGCGATCGCCCTCGCCGCGGTTACCTGCATCGCCATTCCGATGGGGGTGCTCGCTGCCTCGAGGCGGGGCAAGGCGGCGGACGCGGGGATCAGCATCGTCTCCTACGCCGGGGTGTCGTTCCCCGAGTTCGTCACCGCGACCCTGCTCCTCGTGTTCCTGACCCGTCCCGAGGTGGGCCTGTTCCCGGCCGGCGGCTACACGCCCCCGGGCGAGGACTTCCTCAGGTACCTCAGCCACCTCGTGCTGCCGGCGCTTACCCTCATCATCATCCTGATGGCCCACATCTCCCGCCAGACCCGGTCGGAGATGGTGGACGCCCTGCAGCACGACTACGTCCGCACCGCGACCCTCAAGGGCCTGCCGCGGCGCACGGTGCTCGTCAAGCACGCGCTCCGCAACGCCATGCTGCCCACGATTACGGTGATCGCGCTCGACGTCGGGTACCTCATCGGCGGGATCATCGTGGTGGAGGAGGTGTTCGCCTACCCGGGCCTCGGGCGGCTGCTGGTGTTCGCCATGCAGAACCGGGACCTGCCCCTCATCCAGGCCGGGGTGCTGGTGATGGCGGCCACCTACGCAACCGCGAACCTCGCCGCCGATCTCCTGTACGCGGCGCTGGACCGGCGGATCCAGTATGACTGACCGGTTCCGCGGGAGCTGGCTCGAGCGCCTGCTCACCAATCCCCTGGGGCTCGCCGGCACCGTGATCCTCCTCGTCGCCGCGGCGCAGGTGGCGCTGGGGCCCGCGCTCGCCCCCTACGACCCGCTCGAGTTCCATCCCCGGAACCGGCTGGAAGGCCCGAGCCTCGCGTTCTGGTTCGGCACCGACCAGTTCGGCCGCGACGTCTTCAGCCGGGTGATGGTCGGCGCCCGCTCCACCATCCTCTTCGGCGTCGTCGCGACCGTGCTCAGCACCGCGGCGGGCTCCCTCGTCGGCATCGTCTCGGGGTACGTCGGCGGCCGGATCGACGACGTGATCATGCGCGCCACCGACTCCTTCATGGCCATCCCGAACCTGCTGCTGGCCATGCTGATCATCACCGTGCTGGGTCCGAGCACCACGAACGCGGTTCTTGCGGTCGCGGTCTCGTTCACCCCGTCCATGGCCCGGATCGCGCGCAGCGTGACCCTGTCCGTGCGCACGCGCGACTTCGTCCACGCGGCGGTGGCGAGGGGCGAGGGAGCCGCCTACATCGTGCTCCGCGAGATCCTCCCCAACGTGGTGGCGCCGGTGGTCATCGAATCGTCGATTCGCATCGCCTTCGCGATCATGATCGGCGCGACCCTGAGCTTCCTCGGCCTCGGGGCCCAGCCGCCCGCCTCCGACTGGGGGCTGATGGTGTCGGAGGCGCGCAGCTTCATGTTCCGCAATCCCTGGCTCGTGGTCTGGCCGAGCCTCGCCATCGGGAGCGTCGCGATCGGGTTCAACCTGTTCGGGGACGGCTTGCGCGACGCCCTCAATCCCCGGGTGGGGCGATGACGCCGGGCGCGGGCGCAAACGCGGGAGCGGGAGCGGGAGCAGGCGCGCCGGCGGACGGGGGTCTCGCGGTGCGGGGCCTCTCGGTCGGCTACCGCACGCCGCGCGGGCTCGCGCAGGTCCTCCACGGCGTGGACCTCGACATCCCGCCCGGCACCGCGGTCGGCCTGGTGGGCGAGTCGGGCTCGGGGAAGAGCACCCTTGCGTACTCCATCGTCCGTTATCTCGCCGACAACGCGCGGGTGCTCGGCGGCACGGTGACCCTGGACGGCGAAGACCTGCTGGCCGCGAGCGGGCCGCGCCTCCAGGCCATCCGGGGCTCGGTCATCGGAATGGTCTACCAGGACCCGAGCGCCGCCCTGAACCCGACCCTTCGCCTCGGCGAGCAATTGACGGAAGGAATCCGCCGCCACGAGGCGCTGGACCGCCGCCAGGCCGCGCGCCGCGGCGCGGAGCTCCTGGACCGGGTCCGCCTGCCCGATCCCGAGTCCATCATGCGTCGCTTCCCGCACGAGGGCTCCGGCGGCGAGAAGCAGCGGGTGCTCATCGCGATGGCCTTCGCGTGCCGGCCGCGGCTCCTCGTCTTCGACGAGCCGACGACCGCCCTCGACGCGACCACGGCGGCCGGGATCCTGGACCTCATCCGCGGCCTCCAGGAGGAGACGGGAGCCGCGGTCCTGTACATCACCCACGATCTCGGCAACGTGGCCCGGGTGGCCCGGCGGGTGAACGTCATCTACGCAGGACGGGTGGTGGAGGAAGGCCGGGTCGACGACGTGCTCCGGCGGCCGCGCCATCCCTACACGCGCATCCTCATGGCGAGCGTGCCCAACCCCTATCGGGAGAGCGGGCGGGAGAGTGGGCGGGAGAGCGGGCGCCGGAGACTCACGACCTTCGCGGGGCTCCCACCCAACCTCCTGTCGCCGCCCGCCGGCTGCATCTTCGTGGACCGCTGCCCGTTCGTGGAGGAGCGCTGCCGGACCGAGCCGGTGCGTCTGCCGGGCGGCACCGGGCATCGCGCGGCGTGCCTTCGAAGCGGCGAGATCGCCGGCTCGCCGCTCCCCGCTCCGGTCGAAGCGGGGGCCGTGAACGAGCCCGCAGGGGACCAGCCGCTCCTCGAGGCGAACGGGCTCGAGGTGCGCTACGGCCGGCAGAGCCTCATCGAGCAGGTCCTGCGCGTGCCTCCCGAGCCGGTCCACGCCCTGACGGACGCCGACCTCGTCATCGGGCGCGGCGAGACCGTGGGCCTGGTCGGCGAGAGCGGGTGCGGCAAGTCGACCCTGGCGCGCGCCCTGGTGGGGCTCGCGAGCTTCCGGGGCACGATCCGCATGGGCGGGAGGCAGATCCGCGGCCCCGCGGACATGGCCGACGACTATCGGCGCGCCGTGCAGATCGTGTTTCAGCACCCGGACCTCTCGCTCAACCCGCGGATGACGGTGGGCCAGATCGTCGGGCGCCCGCTCAGGCTCTACGGCCGGCTTTCCGGCCGGGAGCGGGAGGAGCGGGTCTCCGCCCTCCTCGAGGAGGTCCGCCTGCCGGCGAACTACGCGCGCCGCCGGCCCCACGAGCTCTCCGGCGGCGAGAAGCAGAGGGTCGCCATCGCCCGCGCCTTCGCCCCTCGGCCGGAGCTCGTGATCTGCGACGAGATCACTTCCGGCCTGGACGTGTCCGTGCAGGCTTCCATCCTCAACCTGCTGGCCGACCTGCAGGACGAGCTCGGAACCGCCTATCTCTTCATCTCCCACGATCTGAACCTGGTGCAGCACTTCGCGGATCGGATCGTGGTCATGTACCTCGGCCGTGTCGTCGAGCGGCGGACGATGGCCGGCGGGGCGATCGCGCCCCCCTTCCATCCCTACACCGAGGCGCTGCTGAGCGCGGTGCCGGTCCCGGAGCCCGGCCTCGAGGCGCGACAGATCCGCCTGGAAGGCCCGCTGCCGAGCCCCAAGCGCCCCCCGGCCGGCTGCTGCTTCTCCACCCGCTGCCCGCGCCGCCTCGGCCCGGTGTGCGACGGCGAGCCTCCACCGCTCGTCGAGGCGGGAGCCGGACACCGCCTCGCCTGCCACATATCGCCCGCCGACCTCGCGGCGGTCGAGCCCATCTGGCGCCGGATCGAGTCCGAGGGAACCGAGACGGCGTGATCCCGTTCGGTTCCGATTCGATCGGGCCGGAATCGAAGGTGACTCGCCCGCACGCAGCCGGCCGGCCGCCCGGCCGCGGCTTCCCGACCCCTCCCCTGTCCGGGCGCGGATTCAGGCGACGAGGAGGCGGCGCGGGTAGTTGGTCAGGCGTTCGTGGCCGTCGGGGGTGACGGCAATGGTCTCCGAGAAGCCGAAGCCGTCCACCAGCAGGTAGGTGTGGAAGGTCATCCCGGGAACGAAGGTCCAGGTACAACCGGGGGTGGCTTCCAGGGGCTCGCCGCCCGAAGGGCGAAGGATGAGGCCGACGGAGTAGAAAGTCTTGTTGGTGTAGCGGTCCGTCAAGCCGGTCGCGAGGATCCCGTCCCGGTACACCCGGTCCGGGACGGCGGCCGCCACGCCGGGACGCACCTCGGCGAGCGCCCGGTCCTGGACGGCAAGCAGGGCCTCGGCCTTGCCCCGCTCCTCAGGGGTCGCCCGCCCCACCTTGATGGTGCGCATGAAGCGGGCGTGGTACTGGCGGACACATGGCGTCACTTCGAGCTGCAGGGTGTCGCCTTCCTCGAGCCGACGGTCTCCGTAGCCGCCATGCAGGTGAAGCGCTCGCTCGCCCGAGGCCAGCACACCAGGACCGGGCTCGTCGCTCCCCGCCCGCACCAGGGCCGCCGATACCGCCGCGGCCACCTCCCGCTCCAAGACGCCGGGGCGCGCCGCCTCGACCCCGGCCGTCATCCCCGCCTCCGCCGCCTTCCCGGCCCGGCGCTGAAGGGCGAGCTCGCCGGGCGACTTGACGAGGCGCTGCCGGGCGACCAGGTCGCCGATGTCCTCGAAGACGGTGTCCGGCAGGGCGCTCCGGAGGGCGACGAAGCGAGACGCGCTCAGGTGCCACGCGCCCATCTCGATTCCGAGGCGCCCCGCGGGACCGAAGGTCTCGGTGACAGCCCGGGCGGCGGTCGCCACCGGGTCGTCCCCGTCCCGCCAGACGAAGCATCCGTCGAAGGCGCCCCGCAGACGAACGTAGAACGCGGACTGGTCCCGACACACGACCAGGGGGTCCCGGTCGCGGGGGACGAGGGCGAGCTGGAACGCCCCGTAGGCGCGCGTGAAATGGCCGGTGAGCCAGGTGACGCTCTCCGCCTGAAAGGCGAGCAGGCCGTCGAGGCCGCGTTCCCGGAGCCGCTCCTGCACCCCGGTGACCCGGGAGCGATACTCGGAGATCGGAAACCAGAGCTCCTTGTCGGACATCGGTTCAACCACCTCGCATGGGCGATGCCGGTCGATCGAGGACGGCCCGGGCAAGCGCCCGTGCGAACGGATCGGGACCGCCGCGCGGCGGCTCGCGCCCCCCCGCCCCGAAAGGCCGGCCGGCGGCGGCGCTCGGGTCAGGGCCGGACGTGCGCCCGACCCCTCGGCCATCAGCCAATCGGCGTCGCTTCGCCCCGGTGCTCGCGCACGAGCGCGATGAAGTTCTCGAACAGGGTCTCGGCGGCGCTCACGTCGCCCGCGTCGCCGATGAGGGCATCCACGTCCGCGCCGTCGCGCGCGAGCCGCGGGCGGCGCTCTTCGAGCCATTGGCGCGCCGATTCGGGGTTCACTTCGGGGTGGCCCTGGATCCCCCACACGGGCCGATCCCGGAAGCGCCATACCTGGTTGGGACAGGCGTCCGAGGAGGCGAGGATGACCATGTCGGGATGCTCCGCGCGAACCTCGTCGTTGTGCCAGACGAACATCGGAAAACGGGGCGGCAGATGCCGGGCGATCCGGTCTTCGCAGGCCGCGGCCGTGCTCCGGAGCCGTGCGTGGCCGACATCGCACGTGGACCGGCGGAACACCTGATCCCGGCCGCAGAGGGCCGAAGCGAGCATCTGGCTGCCGAAGCAGACCCCGAGCACCGGCACGCCCCGATCGACGACGTCGGCGACGAGCGCGTGCTCCCGGTGGATGAAGGGAACGTCCTCGTACGCGCCGTGGGGACTCCCGGACAGGAACATCGCGTCGTAGCCGTGCGGATCCGCGGGAAAATCGTCCTGCCAGGCCCACCGATAGTCCGGGTCGAGCCCCGCCGCCTCGAAGCGGCGGCCGATGTGATCGACGGGGTCCCGGTTCGGCCCGTTGAGGAGGAACAGGACGCGCGGCCGCCCGTTCACGCCGGCTCGCAGATGTCGAGGATGGTCAGCAGGTAGACCTCGATCATGTCGAGGTAGTCGGGCACGTCCACCCGTTCGTCGGGCATGGTGTTGTAGCGCCCACCAGGGCCGCAGACGATGCCCTCCATGCCGGCCCGATGGAGGAAGTGGGCCGCGTCGGTGCCGTAGAAGCAGGGCGGCGGAAGGGCCCCGGTCGGCTGGGGCGTGCCCCGCACCGATTCATGGGCCCGGTTGACGGCGGAGACGATCCGCGAGTCCCGCGCCACCTCGAAGGGGAGCATGGACGGCTTCTCTCCCTCCGCCTGCTTGACCACCCGGGTCCCGAGGCCCGGAAACCGGGTCTCGAGCTCGTCCAGCAACGCCCGAAGGTCGGCCAGCACCGTCTCCTCCGATTGGCTCGGCGCATATCGGGCCGTCCCGGCGAGACGCACGAAGTCGGCCACCTGGGGTGGACGCCAGTCGTGGAACTGCGACGACAGCGCCCCGCGGAGGACGCCGACGTTGGCCCGGTTGACGGACGCGTGCTCTGCGTTGGCGGCGCCGCTGAACGTCATGGCGTTGATCCGCGGCACGAGGTCGCAGGCGGCCGCGATCGCGTCCACCGCCTCCTCGCGCTTGGAGATGTGCCGAGTGACTCCCGTCAGCTCGATCTCGAAGACGAAGGCACCCGCGTGCATGGTGAGGGCCGCGAGGTCGGTCGGCTCCGAGTTGACGAAGTAGTCCGCCCGGACACCGGACTCGATGGCCGCGACCGACCCGATCCCGCCCTGCAGCTCCCCCACCACGTAGGTGAGGACGACGTCCCCCTTGAGCTTCACCCCGGCGTCGACGAGGGTCTTGACGGCGCAGAAGCTCGCCGCGTCGCCCGCCTTCATGTTGGAGACCCCGATGCCGTAGATGAAGTCCTCGTCGACCAGCCCGCCCCACGGGTCCACCGTCCAGCCTTCGGTCACCGGGTTGGTGTCGAGATGGCCGTTGAACAGCAGGCTCGACCCGCCCCCGGAGCCCTTCAGGGTCCCGAGGGCCTGGAACCGGCCGGGCTCCACTTCCTGGAGGCCCGCGTCGAGTCCGATGTCCTCCATCGACCGGGCCATGAAACGCGAGAGCTCGGTCTCGCCCGGCGTGTTGCTGTAGCTCCGGTGCCGGACCATGCGGGCGACGAAGTCGAGGCACGCCGCGCGATCGATGGATGCGAGCAGGCGGTCGCGGTTCATGGCTCCCGGGTTGGTTGCGGAGTTCGCCGTGGATCGTGGGGGCAGACTAAGTCACCGGCCCGGACGGTGCAATCGCCGCGGCGAAGTGGACGCTGACGTCCGGCCCGACGCCGCCGCCCGCATGGTTTTGTGGCGCGTCCCGGCGTACCGCGCCCGGCACCGGCCGCAGACCGGCGCCCGTCCCGATTCGGGTTCGGTTGCTTGCCGGGGGGGTGCATGGGAACATCGGAAGCGCCAATTCAGAGAAATTCCGAACCCATGGGAGGCGATCACATGAACCGCAAAGTTCTGCTCGGAACCGCGGCCGCCGCACTCTCGATCGCCATGGGCGGACACGCCCATGCCGCGAAGTTCGTCTATGCAAGTCAGGGGGACCCGCGAACGCTCGATCCGCACGCGATGAACGAACAGCTCACCCTCTCGATCCAGACCCAGATCTACGACACGCTCGTCGGCCGGGGAAAGAGTCTCGAGCTCGTGCCGAGCCTCGCGACGAGCTGGGAGAACGTCGGCGGCGCCACCTGGCGGTTCACCCTCCGGCAAGGAGTGAAGTTCCACGAGGGACAGGACTTCACCGCCGAGGACGTCGCGTTCTCGATCGAACGCGGAAAGCCCGGTTCCCAGTTCCGGGCGTTTCTCGCCCACATCACGGACGTGCAGGTCGTCGACGACCACACCATCGACGTCACGACGGCCGAGGTCGACCCGCTGCTGCCGGGCAAGCTCTCCACCCTGAACATCATGGACCGGGACTGGGCCGTCGAGCACGACTCGCAGAGCGTCAGCGACATCGGAGCGGACGCGGAGGAGATCCACGCGACCCGCCACGCGAACGGAACCGGTCCGTACCGATTGCAGCTCCGCGAGCCCGGCATTCGAACGGAGCTCGTTCGCAACGACGACTGGTGGGGGGAGAACCCGGGGAACGTGACCGAAGCGACGTACCTTCAGATTACGTCGGCGCCGACGAGGGTCGCGGCGCTGCTGTCCGGCGAGGTCGACCTGATCATGGACGCACCGCTTCAGGACCTTCCGCGGATCGAATCCTCGCCCGATCTCAAGGTGCTGCAGGGCCCCGAGATCCGGACCCTGCTGATCGGGATGGACCAGCACCGCGAGCAGCCCCTGCACGCGTTCGACGCGGACGGCAATCCGCTGGCGGCCAATCCGTTCAAGGACCTGCGCGTGCGCCAGGCGGTTGCGCACGCCATCAACGTCGACGTGCTGATCGATCGGGTCCTGCGCGGCAACGGGGTCCCCGCCGGCATCGTGTCCATTCCCGGGCTGAACGGCTACGATTCCGAGCTCGACCGCCGGCCGGCCTTCGATCTCGACCGGGCGCGTGCCCTGATGAGCGAGGCCGGCTGGGGCGGCGGATTCCGAATCGGCTTCCTCTGTCCCAACAACCGCTACGTGAACGACACCGAGGTGTGCCGCGCGATCGCCGCGCAGCTCGCGCAGATCGAGATCGAGGCCGAAGTCGATTCGGTGCCGCGCAACGTCTACTTCTCGCGGCTCCTGGAGATCGACACGTCGTTCTACATCATCGGCCTCACCGCTTCGGCCTACGACACCTTCGACCTCCTGCAGTCCAACCTGATGACCCGAGAGCCGCCGGACGGCCAGGTGAACTTCGGACGCTGGTCGAACGCGGAGTACGACGCGGCGGTGGACGCGCTGAAGAGCGAGATCGATCCCGCGAAGCGGCAGGATCTCTACCGGCGCGCCATCACCCTGGCGCGCGACGATCTCGCCGACCTTCGTCTCTACCACCAGGCGATCAACTGGGCGATGAAGTCCAACGTCGACGCGACCCTGCGTTCCGACAACTTCGTGCACCTGAAGTGGATAACCGTCAACTGACCGTCGCCTGAGGGAAGGGAAGCCGGCGCGCCCCATGCTTGCGCATATCGTTCGCCGGCTTCTTCAGGGCCTCGTCGTGATGCTCGCGGTGGGGCTCGTCAGCTTCTCCCTCATCTCGTTCGTCGGCGACCCGGTCGCGAGCCTCCTCGGCCTCGATACCCCGCAGGAGGCGCGCGAGGAGCTCAAGGAGGAGCTCGGCCTCAACGACCCGTTCGTCGTCCGGTACGGCGCGTTCCTGCTGCGCGCGGCACAGGGCGATCTCGGTCTGTCCTACACCTCGTCACGGCCGGTCGTCGAGGTCATCGCCGAGCGGTTGCCCGCGACCATCGAGCTCACCGTGGTCAGCGCCGTGCTCGCGATCGTCCTCGCCATTCCGATGGGGGTGTACACCGCGCTGCATCGCGAGACCTGGGGGGCACGGCTGCTCCTCACCGCGTCGCTCGTCGGCGTCTCGCTGCCGACCTTCGTCATCGGCATCATGCTGATCCTCGTGTTCTCGGTGTCGCTCGGCTGGCTGCCGTCATTCGGCCGCGGGGAGCTCGTGCGAATCGGCTGGTGGACGACCGGGCTTGCCAGCATCAGCGGCTGGAAGTCGATCCTCATGCCGGCGGCATCGCTCGCGCTGGTGCAGATGACCTTCACCATGCGGCTCGTGCGCGCGGAGATGCTCGAGGGGCTGCGCACCGACTACATCCGGTTCGCGCGCGCGCGGGGCCTAACGAACCGAGCCGTCCACTTCCGCCATGCGCTCAAGAACACCCTGGTACCGGTGGTCACCGTCATCGGTCTGCAGGTAGGCACCCTGCTCGCGTTCGCGATCGTGACGGAGACGGTGTTCCAGTGGCCGGGAATGGGACTCCTGTTCATTCAGTCGGTGTCGACGGTGGACGTGCCGGTCATGACCGCGTTCCTGATGGTCGTGGGCCTCATCTTCGTGGTCGTCAATCTCGCCGTCGACCTGCTCTATCTGGCGATCGACCCGCGCCTGCACGTCACGCAATGAGCGAGCTCGCCTCGACTTCGGGGGGCGTGGGTCCCCGGTCGGTGTGGCAGAGCGACTTCGTCCACCGCTTCCGCACCTCCCCGGTGGCCGTGCTGTCGGCGCTCGTTTGCGTGCTGTTCTTCGCCGGGGCCCTGCTCGCGCCGTGGATCGCGCCGACGAACCCCTACGATCTGAAGACCCTCAATCTCCTGGACTCGCGTCTGCCCCCCGCATGGATGCCGGAGGGCGACGTGCGATACCTGCTCGGCACGGACAACCAGGGCGCCGGCGTGCTGTCCTCGATCCTGTTCGGCGCCCGCGTCTCGCTGCTGGTCGGCTTCGCCTCGGTGATCCTCTCGATGATCATCGGCGTCGCGCTCGGCCTCGTCAGCGGCTACTTCGGCGGGCGCACGGACGCCGTCATCATGCGCATGGCCGACGTGCAGTTGACCTTCCCGGCAATTCTCGTCGCCCTCCTCCTCGGCGGCATCGCCGACGCCGCCTTGCCGGAACACACCCGGGCATCGTTCTCGATCCTGATCCTCATCCTTGCCATCGGCGTCTCCAACTGGGTGCAGTTCGCGCGGACCGTGCGCGGCTCGACCCTCGTGCAGAAGAACCGGGAGTACGTGCTCGCGGCCCGGATGATGGGGTTGAGCGACTTGCGCATCATGTACCGGCACATCCTGCCGAACGTGATGGGCCCCGTGCTCGTCATCGCCACGATCGGCCTCGCGTTCGCGGTCATCACCGAGGCGACCCTGTCGTTCCTCGGGGTCGGGGTGCCGATCACCGAGCCGTCGCTCGGGATGCTGATCCGCTTCGGCTACGACTACCTGTTTTCCGGGGAATGGTGGACGGTGGTGTTTCCGAGCGGGGCGCTCGTCGTGCTCGCGCTGGCCGTCAACCTGCTGGGCGACTGGCTGCGCGACATGCTCGATCCCGGCCTGCGCTGAGGGTTGCTGCCGCCCCGCTCCGGTTCACCGGCCCGGAACTGCCGACTCACCCGCTCGGGCGGGTCCGGGGCTAAAGGCGCGCGCCCGTCCGGGAGTCGAAGAGGTGAACGCGTGCGGTGTCCGGGACCAGCGCTATCGAATCTCCGGGCACGGCATCGAGCCTCTCGGTGGAAATGACCCGCACGACCTGCCCACCCACGTCGGCGTGGAGGTGCGTCTCGAAGCCGGCCGGCTCGACGAGCGATACCGTGGCGGCGAGCCCGGCCGGTCCGTCGCCGATTCTGAGGTGCTCCGGCCGCAGGCCATACACGACTTCCGCACCCGGGCGCACGGCGGAGCCCGGAGAAAGCGGCAACGTCAGGTCGTCCCCGGCATCAATCACCGGACCCGCCTCGCTCTCCGCAACCGTGCCCGCGATGAGGTTCATGGCCGGCGACCCGAGGAAGTCGGCAACGAACACGGTCGCCGGTCGATCGTAGAGCTCGAGCGGCGGACCCAGTTGCTCAATCCGACCGTCGTTCATTACGACCACGAGGTCCGCCATGGTCATGGCTTCGACCTGGTCGTGCGTGACGTAGATCGTCGTGCTCCTGAGACGCTGGTGCAGCGCCTTGATCTCGGCCCGCATCTCGACCCTGAGCTTCGCATCGAGGTTCGAGAGCGGTTCGTCGAACAGGAACAGCTCCGGCTCCCGGACGAGGGCCCGGCCCATCGCCACCCGCTGGCGCTGGCCGCCCGAGAGCTGGGCCGGGAAGCGTTCGAGGAGCGCATCGAGATACAGGATGCCGGCAGCACTCTCGATCCGTTCCTGCTTCACGTCTCTCGGGGTCTTGGCCATCTCCAGGCTGAAGGAGAGGTTTTCCCGAACCGTCATGTGGGGATAGAGCGCATACGACTGGAACACCATGGCGATCCCGCGGTCCTTCGCGGGAACCCGATTGACGACCCGCCCGTCCATGACGATCGTGCCGGACGTCACCGACTCGAGCCCGGCAATCATCCGCAGCAGGGTCGACTTCCCGCAGCCGGAGGGTCCCACGAGGACGACGAAGGCGTGCTGCTCGATCGCGAGCTCAATCCCGTGCAGGACCTCAAGCGGCCCAAAGCTCTTTCGAAGTTCGTGGAGCTCCACGAGCGGCGTGCTCATTGGACAATCCCTGAGTGTTGGTTTCGCGGTTCGCCCGCCGGGACCGTGCGCTTCAACATGCTACTTCACCGCCCCCGACACGATGCTCTCGACCACCCTTCGTTCGAGCAGGAGGTAGACCACGAGGAGCGGCAGAACGGTCAGGACCGTGAACGCGTTGTAGACCGCATAGTCCTGCACCCCCATGGAATCCTTGAGCATGTAGAGCTGATAGGGAAGCGTTCGCATCGAGGTCTCGTTGATGAGCGCGAGGACGAAGGCGAATTCGTTCCAAGCTTCGCGGATGCACAGCACCGCGGCCGTCACCACCCCGGGCCAGGCGATCGGCAATATGACGCGCCGCAAGCGGTGCCACATGTTGGCGCCGTCCATCGTGGCCGATTCCTCGATCTCCTTCGGGATCGCCGCGAAGAATCCGACCAGGATCCAGGTGGACAGCGGGATCGCGCTCGCCGTGTAGGTGATGAAGAGCACCCAGTAGGTATTGATGAGACCGAGGTCGCTCATCAGGCTGTTGAGCGGCACGATCAGGCTGACCCTTGGAATGATGCGGGGCACGAGATAGAGGAGAAGCAGAATGTGGCGGAATCGGAACGCATAGCGGGCGAATCCGTACGCGGCGAATATGCTGAGCACCAACGGCACGATGGTCGCGACCACGGTGACCAGGAAGCTGTTGAACAGCCAGGAGTCGAAACCGCGCATCGCGAGGACCGTTCGATAGCCGTCGAGATTCGGATTGGCCGGCAGCAGCGTGTTCGACTCGTAGATTTCGAGCGATTCCTTCAGCGACGACAGCACCGCCCAGAGGATCGGCAGCGTCGTCCAGATGACGAGGATCGCGAGCGGAATGCCGATCAGGAGGAAGCGGCCAACCCGGTGGCGAAGGCCGGCGGTGAACATTCCGCTCTCGCGCATCGGATGCGGAGCGCGCTCGGCCCGGCTCACCATCGCGAACGTCCCGTCATCGCGGCGGCCGTGCGCTCGGCGTTCATGACACGACCTTGTAGCGGCGGTCGCCGTAGACGAAGAACCTCAGGTAGACGAGGCTCAGCAGGGTGTTGAAGGTCAGCAGCATCACCATCAGGACGGAGCCCTGGCCGAAATCGAGCTCGAGGAACGCGATCTGGTACATGTAGACCGAGATGAGCTCGGTGGCCCGTCCCGGGCCCCCCGCCGTCAGCGCCAGAATGATGTCGAACGTGCTGAAGCTGATGTACGAGACCCAGATGAGGCTGACCCCCATCATCGGCTTGATGAGGGGCAGGGTGATCCGGCGGAAGGTGTGCAGCCCGGAAGAGCCGTCGAGCTTGGCCGCCTCGTAGATGTCCTTGTCGACGGTCTGGAGGCCGCCGAGCAGGATGAGGGTCGCGAACGGCACCATGAACCAGGCGTTGGCGAGGATGGAAACGGTGAAGGCGAGGACCGGATTGCCGAGCCAGGACGGCCCTTCCATGCCGAACGTGGTGAGGATGTAGTTCACGAATCCACCGCTCGTCGTGAAGATGAAGCGGAACATGACGGCCGCGGCGATTCCGGAGACGAAGTACGGAACGAGGCTGAGCCCTCGGAAGAACCGCCGGCCGAAGCCGACGTGGTAGAGGGTCAGCGCGAACATCATCGACATGGATATGCCAAGCCCGATGGACAGCACGACGAAGGCGAGGGTTCTCCAGAGCGAGCTCTGGAACCGGGGGTTGTGGAAGATTGCGATGTAGTTCTTCAGACCGACGAACGTCTTGTTGAGGAACATGTCGGTCTCGTTCAGGGACAACACGAAGCCGCCGGCAACCGCGTAGCCCAGAACGCCGAGCACGAAGAGGAGGCCCGGAATGACCAGCAGGTACGGTACCGCCCGCTTTCCGAACTCCGCGCTCCGCTCGCGAGCGGTCATCGCCTCCGAATCGTGGAGCGTCGCGTTCATTTGTTCAGTGCCAGTGCCGCCGTACCGCCGGGGCGCGACCCGCTCCAGTGATGGGAGCGGGTCGCGCCCCGGCCGGTGACCGGGTTCGGGTGGCTCGTCAGATGCCGGCCGCGTCGTTCAGCTTTGTCTGGAATTCCGCGGCAATGCCCGCAGGATCGGCGCCCGGATTGGCGACCATCGCGCTGCGGAGCTCCTTCAGGACGTCATAGATCTGGATCACCCGCGTCGGGTGGGTGGGCAGCGAGATGAGGTTGGAAGCGATCGGCACGATGTCGCCCGCCCAGGGCTTGGCGGCCAGGTACTCCGGATCCTCGGCAACCGCGGCATTGGTCGTCGGCTGATAGCGGATGGCCACCTGCTTGGCGAATGCCGGCCGGGCCAGGTACTCGATCACCAGCAACGCCGCCTCTTCATCCTCGTTGGCGGAGGTCACGATGAAGGGAAACGCGAACCCGGACTGGACCTGCGGCTCGGTCTGCCCCGGACGCGTCGGAAGCGCCTCGAACGCCCACTTCCCGTCCCCGTACGGCATCTGTTTGTGCACCTCGACGTAGATGTGCTCGCCCTCGTTCATCATGCCGGCCCGCTCGCCGATGAAGGCGGCGCGCATCTGACCGGAATCCCACGACGGCGTATCCGCATGGGCACTGCCATCGTTCAGCAGGGTCTGATAGAAGCTGATCCACTCGATGCCCGCTTCACTGTCGATCTGCGGGACCCCGTCGACGACCTGTCCGCCCATGGAGAGGAACAGCGGCAGCTCCCACACCGTGCTGTGGCAGCATCCGATCAGGCTGAAGCCGAGCCGATCGCCGTCCAGCGCGGCAATCTTGCGGGCTGCCTCGAGCACCCGGTCGGTCGTCTTCAGAGGCGGTTCGATGCCCACTTCCGCAAGCCAGTCGGTGCGATAGGTGAGGTAGATCGACTGAGCGAACAGGGCGGCACCGTAGAGGTTGCCCTTGGAATCGGAAGCGCCCTCCCAGGTCAGCGGCGCGAGCTGCCCGTAGGTCTCCGGGAAGCGGGTCTTGAATTCCTCGATCCCGGCCGTGAAGTCCTTGACCACCTTGTTGATGGCGAGCTGTTCGACGTCGCGGGAGTGAATCTGCACGATGTCGGGCGCATTTCCCGACCGCATCGCGAGGATGAGCTGCGCATTCACGTCTTCCAGCCGGATCACTTCGAAATCAACCTTGATGTCCGGATACTCGGCATTGAACGTCTCGAATCGGTCGTCGGGGATGAAGTTCTCGCGTCCGAACCAGACCTTGATCGAGCGCTCCTGCGCACCGGCCGGCTGGACGGCGAATCCGAACGCCATGGCGCCCGACAACATGGCGCCGGTTAGCGCGAGTCCGAAAAGCTTCTTGATGCCCATTTTCCGTTTTCTCCTGCCTGTCGTCATTGCCGAATGCCGGTTCCGGCATTCCGGAGGACTCCGCGACACGCTGCGGCGCGGTTGTCGCCCGACCGTGATCGCGGTCTTTCGATTGAACTGCAAGTCACTGGTTTATGGTTAGTTTCTCCTTCATCTAGATCGCCACCGCAGGCCGGCTCAGCCTCGACATTCTGACCGGACGGATCGAAGGTACCACCGCCATGCTGGCGTCGCAAACGCCGATCGAGCGCGCTTTTCGGTGAATCGGATCACCGGACACGGACCCGACAAGAGCCCGCCGGCGCCGTGCCGCGAACCGGTCGGAGCCGGGGTCCCCCTGCTTGGAGCAGCGACCGCATCGGCACCCGACGCTTGCCGGCCGGAGTCGCGCCACCGTCAGGATGGCAGCGATGGCGATGCGGAAAAATCCTCGTCGCACCGTGCCGTGGCGACGTCTCGGGCCGTGCGCGACACGGAGTGCCGGAGTCGGAATCTCATCTGCATCTGCCTTCATCTCCAACCGTCCGGAACCAGGTATGGTGCAGACCCCCCGCGGCGGCGGGGCGCTGGACGCGGCCTCGGTTCGGGCCGTCGCCGAGGGCCGGGCCGTTCGACACGCAAGCGGCCTGGGCCTCGGTCTCGATGGCACCGGGACGGGCAGCCCGGACGCGCCGGATCGCATCGGCCGGCGACATGCCGAGAGCGGTGAGCAGCTTCGCCGCCAGCATGCCCGTGCGCCCGAGGCCGGCCGCGCAATGGATCAGAACCCTCTCGCCTCGTCCGAGGGATCCGAGAACCCGGTGCCCCGCGCGCTCCCAGGCACGGACGAAGTCCGGGCCGGGCGTACCCATGTCGGGAATCGGCAGGTGATGCCATTCAACGCCGCCCGCTTGCAGCGCACGCGCGAGCTCAGGCACCCCGAGGCGGGAGAACTCGTGCAGCTCGAGCAGGGTGAGAACCGCCGACGGACGCCAGGTGGCGATGGCTGCGACGTCGGCGGCCAGATCGCGCCGCCAGTGGCGGCCGGAGTCGTCCACCTGATTTCGCCCCGGGCAGTGCACCAGGCCGAGCGTGCCGCCGCCCGGTGCGTGAACCATGGTGATGCGAAGCGGTCCTGCGAGCGCATCCTCCGGCGCGACGGCCGTGCCTTCCCGTGCGGTCGCGATCCGCCCGTTCATGCTGCTGAAGTCGCGCCCGTGACGAGAGGGAGGTGGATTCCGGGGACCGTCCACGCGCTCGACCGCGGGCGGCGGGCAGTCCGGCCGGCGGCCGGAACGCCGGCCGCCGCCGGGGCCGCAGAGCCCGCTCGGACCCTGCCGCCCATTCGCCGCTACTTCTTCGGCTCCGACTTCCCTTCGTAGCGCTTGCGCCACTCCTTGATCAGGCGGTCCCGATTCTTCGCGGCCCACGGGAAGTCGTTGTTGATCATGCGGGTCTGCACCTCCGGGGGGAAGTTCTCCCACTTCTTGGTCATCACCGGCATGGCGACGACGGAGTAGCGATGGGCGTAGATTTCCATCGCGGGCTCGGTGACCGACCAGTCGATGAAGCGCTTGGCGGCCTCCAGGTCCTTCGCACCCTTCATGATGGCCACGGCCTGCATCTCCCAGCCGATGCCCTCTTCCGGAACGATGATGTCGATCGGCGCGCCCTTCGATTTCAGCTTGGCGCCGCGGAACGGCCACGAGATGCCCACCACCGTTTCGCCCGACGCCGCCCGCTGGCAGGGCGTGGAACCGGAGTGCGTGTAGGACGTGATGTTCTCGTGCAGCTTGTCCATGTAGTCCCAGGCCCGGGCTTCGTCCCAGATCTGGATCCAACTGGACACGTCCAGGTATCCGGTACCCGAGGAGGCCGGGTTCGGCATGATGATATGACCCCGGTACACCGGATCGGTCAGGTCGGACCACTTTGTCGGCTTGGGCAGATTGTTCTTCTCGGCCTCGATGGTGTTGAAGCAGATGGCGCCGGCCCAGCCGTAGATGCCGACCCAATGGTCGGGATCGTTGTTGCCGTCCTGGTAGCGCTCGTCCAGCTTTTCGATCCCCTTCGGCGTATAGGGAACGAACATGCCCATTTCGTCGAAGGTCAGCATGCTGGTCGCTGCCATCCCGAAGAGCACGTCGGCCCGGGGATTGTCCTTTTCGGCCAGAATCCTGGCCGCCATGATGCCCGTCGAGTCGCGGACCCAACTGATGTTGATGTCGGGATGAGCCTTCTTCACGGCCTCCGCGATCACCTTGAGGTTGTCACCGTCGGTGGTCGAATAGATGGTCAGATCGGCGGCCGAGGCAGTTGCCGCGCCGAGCGCGAATCCGGCCGCGATGCCGACGATCACCGCGAAACGCGGCGAGCGCTTGATCATTTCGTATCCTCCTGGTCCATCGAGTCAGGGCCCGTTGGTTGGCCCTGCGGGGAGAACCAAGCTTAGATGCGGGGCATCTGAACCACAAGAGACGCACCGACGTTCCCGGCTTCTCGAAGACCCGGGAGCCGGCCGGGGCAGGTTCCGGCGACCCGCGGTCCACGGGGGCGTTCTCGCCGCAAGTCCGCCATGACTCATCCGTAAAGATTGGGGCCCCGCAAGGAGTCTAGAATGGGCTGCGGGCCGGGGCACGCCCCACGCGTATCCCGCGGAGGGCAGCAGTCATGACGGCCGAGGCCAACCCAGCCAATGACGGATTCCTGCAACTGGAGGGCGTGAGCAAGGACTTCGGCGGATTCCGCGCCCTCACCGACGTCAGCTTCAAGGTCGCCGAAGGCGAGTTCATCTGTTTCCTGGGTCCTTCCGGCTGCGGCAAGACGACCTTGCTGCGCTGCATCGCCGGCCTGGAGACGCAGACCCGGGGCAGCATTCGCATGGGCGGCGAGGACATTTCCTGGCTGCCGCCCTCGCGCCGCGACTTCGGAATCGTGTTCCAGTCCTACGCGCTGTTCCCGAACCTGACGGTGTCGGACAACATTGCCTACGGGCTCGTCAACAAGGGCTTGGCCCGACCCGAAATCGTCGCTCGGGTCACCGAACTGCTCGATCTGATCGGTCTCTCCGAGCACGTCTCCAAGTACCCCAGCCAGCTCTCGGGCGGCGAACAGCAGCGCGTGGCGCTGGCGCGGGCGCTCGCCACGTCGCCGGGCCTGCTGTTGCTGGACGAACCCTTGTCGGCATTGGACGCCAAGGTACGCGCGCGTCTGCGGCGGGAGATCCGCGCCATCCAGGACCGCCTGGGGGTGACCACCATCATGGTCACGCACGACCAGGAAGAGGCCCAGACCATGGCCGATCGGATCTTCGTCATGAACGGGGGCCGGATCGAGCAGTTGGGCACTCCGGACGAGATCTACGATGCACCGGCGACCCCGTTCGTGGCCGACTTCATCGGCGTCATGAACTTCTTTCCGGTCACGGTCGTGGACGGGGAGGCGGTCACCCCGGGCAACCTGGCGCTCACCTGCGATGTCGGCGGCCTGAACCCCGGCGCCCGGGTGAATTGCGCGGTCAGGCCCGAAGACATCCTGCTGGTCGACGACGGTCGAGACGGCGGCGAGAACACCATCGAAGCGACCGTCAGCGACATCGAGTTCCTCGGGTCCTTCGTCCGCCTCTACCTTGAAGCGCCGGCCCTCGGTGACGGCGAATTGCGCGCGGACGTGCGCAAGGATCTGGCGCGGCGGCACGAGATCGCGACCGGTCGCCCCGTCAGGGTGCGCATACCTCCGGCGACGATCCGGCTCTACGGCACCGGGCCGGCCGCATGACGACGGCCGCCACCGCCCTTGACCGGGCGCAGGGCAAGCTGCGCCTGGATCGGGACGATCTGACGGTTCGCTGGCTCATTGTCGGCTTCGCGCTGTTCTTCGCGATCGCGCTCGTCATCCCGCTCTACATGATGGTCTCGCGCAGCTTCTTCGACCGGAACGGCGAGTTCATCGGGCTCGCCAACTACCGCGAGTACTTCGACACGCCGGCGCTGTTCCTCTCCATTCAGAACAGCTTCACCGTGGCCGGCATCAGCACCGCGATCGTCATCGTCCTGGCGTTTGCCTACGCCTATGCGCTGAACCGCACCTGCATGCGCTTCAAGGGCTTCTTCAAGGTCATCGCCATGGTGCCGCTGCTCAGCCCGTCGCTCCTCAAGGCGATTGCGCTGGTCTACTGGTTCGGCAAGCAGGGGATCCTGACGGACCTGCTGTTCGGACACTCCATCTACGGGCCCATCGGAATCGTCATGGCCTCGGTGTTCTGGACCTTCCCGCACGCGGTCCTGATCATCGGCACGGCCCTGGCCCTCTCGGACTCTCGGCTCTACGAGGCCGCCGAAGTCCTGAAGACGAGCCACACCCGCATCTTTCTCACCATAACCCTGCCCGGCGCCCGTTACGGCATCATCAGCGCCGTCATCGTGGTGTTCATCCTCGTCCTGACGGACTTCGGCGTGCCCAAGGTGATTGGCGGAAGCTACAACGTCATGGCCACCGACATCTACAAGGAGGTCATCGGTCAGCAGAATTTCGAGATGGGGGCGGTGGTATCGGTCATCCTGCTGATCCCGGCGGTCATCGCCTTCGCCATCGACCGCATCGTGACCCGCAGGTCGGTGGCCCTGCTGTCCTCCCGCGCGGTGCCCTACGCGCCGAAACCGAACTGGCTGGTCGACAACGCGATGCTGGTCTACTGCATCACGATTGCCGTCCTGACCCTGGCCATTCTCGGCATGGCCCAGTACGCGGCCCTGGTGAAGTTCTGGCCCTACAACCTCGAGCTGACCCTGGACCACTACTCGTTCGAGGTCCAGGGCGCGGGCTGGGAGAACTTCTACAACTCCCTGAAGGTCGCCGCCAGCGTCGCTCTCATCGGCACGTTCGTGATCTTCATCGGCGCCTACGTGGTGGAGAAGCCCCGCCGTGATCCCGTCGCGCGCCAGGCCATCCAGATGATGGCGCTCCTGCCCATGGCGGTGCCGGGCCTGGTGCTGGGTCTGGCCTACCTGATGTTCATCAACCACCCGTCGAATCCGCTCGGCTTCCTCTACGGCACGATCACGATCATCGTGCTCAGCACCATCACGCACTTCTATACCGTGACCCACCTGACGGCGGCGACCGCGCTCAAGCAGATGGACCGCGAGTTCGAGTCCGTCTCCGCCTCGCTGAAAGTGCCGCTGGCAAGGAGCTTCCGGCGCGTCACGATGCCGGTGTGCATGCCTGCGATCTTCGATATCTCGATCTACCTGTTCCTGAATTCCATGACGACCGTTTCCGCGGTGATCTTTCTCTACGGACCGGGCACCAAGGTCGCCTCCGTCGCCGCCATCCACCTGGACGATTCCGGCGAGACGGCGGCCGCCGCCGCCATGGCCATGCTGATCGTCTATGCGTGCATCGTCGTGCGGGTCCTGCATGTCATCGTCACCGGGCGGCTCCTGTACCGTCTGCAGGCCTGGCGCCGAAGATAGAACGGGCGGCGCGGCGAATGAATCCCGAGCGTGTGGAACTGCATTGCGAGCGTAGTCGGCAAGAATCAGGAAAATAGATGTTTTGCAGGAAGCCATGACTGATTCCGGGCCAAGATGTCGCGTCGGAGTCGACGTCGGCGGCACGTTTACCGACTTCGTGCTCGCCGGCGGCCCGCACGCGGGAGACGGCGGCGCGCGGCTCGTCTACCACAAGCAGGCGAGCACCACCCGAGAACCGGCGCGCGGCGTCGCCGAGGGGCTCCTCGCGCTGCTCCGCAAGGCGGATGCGGACCCGGGGTCGGTCGAGCTCGTCGTGCACGGGACCACGCTCGCCCTCAATGCGATCCTGCAGCGAAGGGGCGCACGGGTCGCGCTGGTCATCTCGCAAGGCTTCGGCGACACGATGGTGCTCGGCCGGGGCGGGCTGCCGAACTCCTACAACTACAAGCACCCCAAGCAGGTACCGCTCGTCCCCACCCACATGGTCTTCGAGGCGGCGGCAAGGGTCGCCGCGGACGGCCGGGTCCTCGCGCGTCCGGGGGCGGAGGAAATCGGGGCGCTGGCCGCCGGGATTCGCGCCGTGGATGCCGAGACCGTCGTCGTCGTCGTGGTCAACGCCTACGCCCACCCCGCCCTCGAGGCCGAGCTGGCCGCGGCCCTCTCCGATCACCTGCCCGGGGTGCCGGTCACCGCCTCCGCACAGCTCTGGCCCGAGATCCGGGAGTTCGAGCGCACCACGGTCTGCGTGCTGAACGGTTTCGTGCACCCCATGATGGACCGCTACTACGCCGACCTGGCGGCTCGCATCGCGGACACCGGGATCGCGGCGCCGGTCCACATCGCCACGTCGAACGGCGGCACGGTCAGCATCGCGACGGCGCGCCGGCGTCCGGTCGACACGCTGCTCTCGGGACCCGCCTCGGGCGTCGTCGCGGCATCCCGGATCTCCGGGATTGCGGCCGAGCCGCGCATCGTCTCCCTCGACATGGGCGGTACGTCGAGCGACCTCGCGGTCACCCGGGACGGCGCGCCGGAGTACACGACGGAAACGCGCATCGGCCACCTTCCGCTCGTCGTGCCGGTCGTCAACGTGCGCGCCATCGGTGCGGGTGGCGGATCGATCATCTGGACTGACGAACAGGGAGTGCTCAAGGTGGGGCCGGAGAGCGCCGGCGCGGAACCCGGGCCGGTGTGCTACGGGCGCGGCGGCACGCGGCCGACCGTCACCGACTGCTACGTCGTGAGCGGCCTGATCGATCCCGCCCGCTTCCTCGGGGGCCGCATGCCGCTCGACGGCGACGCGGCGGAGCGGGCTCTGTCCGAAGTCGCGGAGCGCCTGCGCATCGACGGAGCCGACCGCGCCCTGCGGGCGGCCGATGCCGCGCTCCGGGTCGCGACCGCGCACATGGCGACGGAGATCTCGAAGAACATGGCGGAGAAGGGTCTCGACGTGCGGGACTTCGCGCTCGTGCCCTACGGCGGCGCGGGACCGACCCACGCGCTTCGTCTTGCGGATGCGGCCGGCATCGGGCGCGTGATTGTCCCGCTGGCTCCGGGGACGTTCTGCGCGTTCGGGGCGATCGTGTCTGATCTGCGGCGCGACTTCGTCCGTTCGAAACGGTTGACCCTGGGATTCGATCCGACCGCGGGGGAAGCGCTCCGGTGCGTCGTGCAGTCCCTCGAGCGGGAAGCCGCCGGTTGGGTCGAGGCCGAGGGCGAGCTCGTGAGGAACGCTCGATTCGAAGTTTCGGCGGACATGCAGTATCCACGTACCGCCTTCGAGCTCAACACGACGATTCCGGCGGATGCGTGGCAGCGCGGCGACGCCGGGGAGATCGCCGAGCTGTTCCACTCTCGGCACGAGCGGCTCTACGGATTCCGCGACCGGGACAGTCCCGTCGACATCACGACGGTGCGGCTGCGCGCGACCGCGCCCGCGCCGAAGGTCGCGTTTCCGGAGATCGCCGCCGGCGGGGAGCCCGAGCCGATCGGCCGCCGCCGCGTCCACCTCGATGGAGAATGGCTCGACGCCGTGCTCCACGACCGGCGCGAGCTGCGGGCGGGGAATCGAATCGTCGGCCCCGCCATCGTCGAGCAGGAAGACACGACGGTCTGGCTCTCGCCCGGCTGGCAGGCGTGCGTCGACCGGGTGGGCTCGATGCACGCGACGAAGATCGGATAGCGAAGGGCGGAAGATGCGAATCGAGCCGGTCACCCTCGAGATCCTGAATACGAAGGTCGCCGCCGCGACCGAGGAGATGGCTCTCACCCTCAAGCGCACCGGGCGGTCCCTCTACGTCAAGGAGGCGGTGGACTTCGCGGTGGGGCTCGTGGATCTCAAGGGCAAGTTCTTCGCAACCCCCCGCCACTTCGGGTCCGCCCTCATCGACTACGACTGCATGCCGGCGATTGCCGGGGCGGGTGCGCTCGAGGAAGGCGACGTCATCCTCACGAACCATCCGTACTTCTCCGGCGGGCTCGTCAGTCACACCCCCGACCTCACGTTCATCAAGCCGTACTTCCACGACGGCCGGATCGTGTGCTACGGATACGACTTCATCCACTCGACGGATGTCGGCGGCAGGGTGCCGTCGTCGATTTCCCCGACCAGCTCCGAGATCTTCCAGGAGGGCCTCCTGATCCCGCCGCTCAAGATCAGGAAACGAGGCCGGCTCAATGACGATCTGATCGCGCTCTACCGGGCGAACGTGCGGACACCGGAGCTCAACCTGCAGGACATGTCCGCGATGTTCGCGGCCATCGAGACCGGAGAGCGGAGGGTCGCCGAGATCATCGCCGCCCACGGAGTCGACACCTTCGTTCGGGCGCAGGCCGACCTCCAGGGCTACGCGGCCGAGAAGTCGCGGGCGGTCCTGCGGCGGATCCCCGACGGCGTGTACGATTTCTGGGACTTCATGGACGACGACGCGGTGACCCCCATTCCGGTCCGCCTCCGCGTGCAGGCGACCGTGCGGGACGGCGCCGTGCATCTCGACTACAGCGGAACCGACCCGCAGGTGCTGTCCGCCTACAACGTGCCGACCCTGTCGACCCGCCACCCGTGGCTCACGACCCGGATCATGCACTACGTCACCACGCACGATCCGACGCCCCCGCTCAACGCCGGCATCTTCGAGCCGGTGACGACCCACGTGCCCGTCGGCGCGATCCTGAACCCCGAGTTCCCGGCCGCGACCGGGGTACGGGCGGCCACCGCCTATCGCTGCAACGATGCCGCAACCGGAGCGCTCAGCCACGGCGTGCCGCGGGACATGCCCGCGCCGAGCGGCGGCGCGATGGTGCCCGTCGTGCTGGCCGAGTTCGACAAGCGCACGAACCGGCGCAACGTGCTGGTGCTCAACTCGATCATCGTCGGCTCGGGCGCACGCTACGGCAGCGACGGCTACGACGGCGTGGACGGGTCGATCTCGACCATCCGCAACACCCCGGCCGAGAAGTCCGAGCTCGAGGCAGGGGTCGAGATCCTCGAGTACCGGCTCAATCCCGATTCGGCGGGCCCGGGCCGCTGGCGCGGGGGCCTGGGGCTCCTTTTCGCCTTTCGCGTCACCCAGGGCGGGAGCGCCGTGCTCGGCCGCGGCCTCGAGCGTTTCCGCTTCCGGCCCTGGGGGATGGCGGGCGGCCAACCCGGCGCCAACATGCGGGTCGTGCTCAACCGCGGGACGGAAGGTGAACGCGACCTCGGGAAGATCGACATGGTGCAGGTCGCCGAGGGCGACACGGTCACGTTCATGACGCCGGGCGGTGGAGGCTACGGCGACCCGTTCCTGCGGGACCCGTCGGCGGTGCTGAACGACGTGCGGGCCGGTCATGTGTCGGCGCAGTCCGCAGAGCGTGACTACGGGGTCGTGATCGATGGCGCGGCGGTCGACCCCGACGCGACCGCGGCGCGCCGCCGGGAGAGGCCGATCGAAGCCGACGAGCTGGCCTTCGACTTCGGGCCGGAACGCCGGGCCTGGGACGAGGTCTTCACCGACGAACGCATGTTCGCGCTCAACCGGCTGCTCCTCGAGGTCCCCTCCTCCGTCCGGCAGACCGTGCGTCAGTCGGTCTACTACCGGGTCGTGCCCAACCTCGAGGATCCGGAGAAGCTCGCGGCCAACGAGCTGATTACCGATCCGGCGCGGCAGGGCGCACGCCTCGATCGGGAGATCGCGCGTCTCGAGCGGGCGCACGACGACGACGACGCTCCGGCGGAGGACGGGGCAGGGGCCGCGCCTTAGCGGATGCGGCGGATGAGGTGACCGATGCCCTCGCCCCGGCGCACGCGGTCCGCAACGGTGATGAGGACGCAGTCATCCCACGGCGCCTCGATGCGCCTGGCTCCGTCGGTCGCGATCAGCTCGCCCCTGGCGAACGTCTCGTGGCCCCGGAACTCGCCGGCCCAGCGAAACGCGTCGGTCTCCGCAGTCGGCGCGATCATGTCGGTGTAGAGGGCGATCTCGCCCTCATCCACGAGGGCTCCGTACCGGACCGCGGTGTCCCGATCGGTCATCTCGAGCGCGCGGAGAAACCTCGCCGCGACGTTCAGGCAGTTGTCGACCGAGCGCCGGGCGAAGTGTGGACCGCACTCGGCGAGAAAGGCCGCCGCGGCGCAGTCGTGATCGCTGAACCGGCCGTACTCGAAGAGGAGGCCGGAGTGCTCGCCACCGGCCCTTGCCGGACAGCCGACGTGATGCAGCGGGAATCCGATCCGGTCGCCAAGCCGACGAGTCGCCGGCTTCTCGATGTACGCGAGGAGCGGCGGGTCGTTCCACGGATCGGGGGCCCGATAGAAGCAATCCGACAGCAGGTCCAGCAGGACATCGGCATCGCGCCCCACCGGGCGCATCTGCCGCGCCCGCTCGACCTCGCGAGCCGTCGACGGCCCGTCGATGGTCGCGTCGTTCCAGATCCGGTTGAAGTTCACGTCCAGGAACTTCGATGGCGCCGGATCGTGGACGTCGAGCCGCTCGTAGGCTTCCACGTTGGCGAAGCTCAGGGTCAGGCGGCCTCGGATCGGTCGCACTCCGTCATCCAGGAGGGCGGCGACCGCCTCCGAGCCGCAGATCTCGTTGCCCTTCGAGAGCGAGTTGATCATGAGATGGGGACCCGCGACCCCCGAGTCGAACGTGTGGACGTAGTCGATGCCGGCGGTGCCCGCGCGATAGGGCGACAGATCGCGCGGCGTGACCTGAATGAGCGATGGTGGATAGCTCAACTCTTCCTCCTCGCGACCGCGGGCGGCGTGGCTCAGCGCGCCGCCGCCGAGAGGTTCGCGGCGGCGGCCTCGATCTCGACCCGGGCGGGCTGGGACGACTGCGCTCCGGGCCGGGTGCAGGCGAGCGACCCGGCGGCGGCGGCGTAGCGGGCCGCCTCGCGGAGGTCGCGGCCGGCGGCGAGGGTCGCCGCGAGCACCCCGCAGAACGTGTCCCCGGCCCCCGTCGTGTCCACCGGGCGTATGGGGAGGGCCGGCGTGCGGATTGCCTCGCGGCCGGTGTGGCAGACGGCGCCCTCCTCGCCGTAGGTGGCGGCGACGATCAGTCCGAAGCGGCGCGCGAGCCATTCCGGCAGGCGCTCCGGGGGCTCGTCGCCGCCCCCCGCGTGGGCCGCCACCTGGACGATCTCAATCTCGTTCACGATGAGCACGTCGAGGGCGGCGAGGACGTCCTCCGGGACCGGGAATGCGGGGGCCGCGTTCAGGAGGATTCGGCAGCCGCGCCGCGCGGCCCGGTCGACCAGCCGCCGGTTCTCCTCGAGGGGGACCTCGTGCTGGAGGAGCAGGACCGTGTCGCCATCCAGCAACTCGTCCGGCACCTGGTCGTGGGTCACCCGGGTGTTGGCCCCGGACGCGACCGCGATGGTGCTCGCGCCCGTCCCTTCCTCGACCCAGATGGTGGCGCACCCGGTCGGCTCGGACGACTCCTCCACCCGGGACAGGTCCACGCCCTCGGACCGCATCCGGGCGAGAGCGGGGGGCGCGAAGGCGTCCGCCCCCCCCCGGCCGACCATCGCGACGTCCGCGCCGGCACGGCGAGCCGCATGGGCCTGGTTCGCGCCCTTTCCGCCCGGCGAGATCACGCAGCCGTGACCCAGCACGGTCTCGCCCCGTTCGGGTAGCCGAGCGAGGTTGACGGCGATGTCGATGTTGATCGAGCCGAAGACGATGACCATGTCGGACCGGTGGTGGCGAAAACGGGTCGGCGCGGGAACCCGGCCGGAACGCCGTCCGCCTGCACACCGCCCCGGCGGCCGGCGTGCGCGGAGCGACCGTACCGTCGCTCTCGGAGTCCGGGTCCCGGGCGGGCGCCCCGCTCGTGCCGTCAATGGTATTGCGGATGCCGAAGACGCTCCACCCCTGCGCTCCGGGCCCGGGTCAGGGCGTTGCGCCGGTGCCGGTCCTCCCGGGGACGGTCCCGCGCCGGCTCGATGCGCCTTCGAAGCGAGGAAGGGGCGCCGTCCCGCCATCTGCGTTGTCACCTGTTCCGGTCGGTGATACCGTTCGGCAGCCCGGTTGATCGACGCGACTGCACGGAGCTGTCATGACTGGCGTCGGCAGGTTCCGGCCTTCGATTCCCCGTCACGTTCCGAAACGGGCGCTCGTGCGAACGTGCGCCGTATCGGGTAATTTCGGGCGTCGCCGAATCGAGGAGCTCACATGAAGACCTTCATGCGCCTGGTAGCCGTCGTCCTCGTCTTCGCCACCGCGGCTTGCGCCGCCACCGGCAACGACCGGGACCTCGGACCGCTCGTGACCGAGAGCGGCATTTCGTTCGAGCGAAACACGAGCTTCGACGGCGAGGTTCTGAGGATCGAGCTGCCCCGCGAGGACGGGGGAACGGAGAAGTTCAGCTCGGGCAGGGACGAATGGTTCAGCTCGTCCTGGGCGCCGTTCATTCCCAATCACGTGGGACGGCGCTGGGGGCTCATCAAGGCCGCGAGCGACCACACTTCTCTCGCCTATGCGGTGGTGAGCTGGGACAACGACGATCCGACCGACTACCTTGCGGTCGGCTACTGGCTTCGGTTTCCCGGGACCGTTTCCCGGCGTTTTCGTTCTCTGTCGGATGCCGAGAACACTCCATTCTTCGACGGACCGGAAGTCGATCCGTCCCTTCCGCCCCGGCTGCCGATCTCGGGAACCGCGACCTACGTGGGTCCCGTCGGAGGGCTCTACACCTATCGCTACGGCAGCGATTGGATCGGGTTCGAGGAGCCCGTCGTGACGGAGGAGTTCCAGGGAATAATGACGCTCAGCGCGGACTTTTCGGACAACACCGTCGCGGGCTGCATGGGTTGTGTCGGCGACCTCGACATCAACCGCCAACACCTCTACCTGCAGTTGGGATTCCGGCGCGGGGAGCCGCTGTCGCTTCCCACCGACTACGAAGTGCACTTCGGCGCGACGCCGATCAACCGCAACGGAACCTTCGAGCACACGGACGTCGAGGTCAGGCACCCGACGCGCCCGATCACGGGGTCGAGCGGGTTCTCGGGCGGAATGTTCTCCAATGTCCCGGACGCGGACGGAAACCCGAGGCTGGCGATCGGTCTGACCAGAGCCGAATTCGACGAGGCGGACGGGAGCCAGGGCAAGTTCGAGGCGCTGTTCACCGGTTTGGGAGCTTCTCTGCGTCCGACCGAACCGAGCGGGGATCGCTGATGGCGGGTCACGGCGGTCACGGAGCCCGCGCAGCCCGGCGGATGGACGCGGGAATGCCGAAACGTACGCTTGAACGAGACCGGCGTGACGCGCCGGGAAGGAGGCGGCGCGACTCATGACCTATCGTCTGGGTGTGGACATCGGCGGAACGTTCACCGATTTCGCCCTGTTCGACGAAGGCGGCAGCCGGATAGCCGTCCACAAGCGGCTCACCACGCCGGACGACCCGTCGGCGGCGGTGCTCGGCGGCGCGACCGCCCTTCTCGAGCGCGAGAACGTCGCGATGGCCGCGGTCGAATCAATCGCCCACGGCACGACCCTCGTCACCAACTCGATCATCGAGCGGCGGGGGGCAAGGGCCGGCATGCTCGTGACCGCGGGGTTCCGCGACATCCTCGACATGGGGTTCGAGCAGCGCTACGACCTCTTCGATCTGCGCCTGAGATGGCCCGATCCCCTGGTTCCGCGGCGCCTGCGACGGGAGGTCCGCGAGCGGATCGCCCATGACGGCCGGGTGACCGAGCCCCTCGACCGTGACGGCGTTCACGAGGCGGTGCACGGTCTCGTCAACGAAGACGGCATCGACGCCCTCGCCATCTGCTTCCTTCACGCCTACGCCAATCCGATTCACGAGGAGGCGGCCGGCGAGGTGGTGCGCGAGGCCTTTCCGGATCTCTACGTCTCGCGGTCCGCCGGGGTCTTCGGAAACATGCGCGAGTACGAGCGCTGGACCACCGCGACCATGAACGCCTATGCGCAGCCGATGTTCGACCGCTACGTCGAGCGGCTCGAACGCGGGCTCGCGGAGTCGGGATTCGCCGGGCAGCTCCACATCATGACCTCCTCCGGCGCCTCGATCGTGCCGGAGACGGCCCGGCGCTTCCCGGTACGCGCCCTCGAGTCCGGACCCGCGGCCGGCGCCCTCATGTCCGCCCACCACGGCCGCAGCCTCGCGCTCCCCGACCTCCTGTCGTTCGACATGGGCGGAACCACCGCGAAGGGGGCGCTCATCCGGCGCTTCGCGCCGCTGAAGCAGTACGACCTCGAGGTCGGGCGGGTGCACGAGTTCAAGCGCGGCAGCGGCCTGCCCGCGAAGCTTCCGGTCATCGACATGATCGAGATCGGCTCGGGCGGCGGCTCGCTCGCCCGCGTCGACGAGCGCGGCCTCATTCGGGTCGGGCCGCGGAGCGCCGGCGCGGATCCCGGCCCCGCGTGCTACGGCAAGGGCGGCACCGGCGCCACCCTGACCGACGCGAACGTCGTCCTCGGCTACCTCGACCCCGGCTTCTTTCTCGGCGGCGAGATGCGCCTCGACCCGATTGCAGCGCGCGAAGCGATCGAGCGGCACGTGGCGGGGCCCGCCGGGCTCGAGCCGATCCGCGCCGCGTGGGGAGTGCACGAGATCGCGAACGAGGACGTGGCCCGGGCGTTCCGGATCCACGCGTCGGAGCGCGGGTTCGACTATCGCGACTCGTCCATGGTCGCGTTCGGCGGCTCGGGTCCGGTGCACGCGCTCGCGATCGCCCGCAAGCTCCGGATCCCGCGCGTCGTGTTCCCCATCGGGGCGGGGGTGATGTCCGCGCTCGGGTTGCTCGTCAGTCCGCTCGGATTCGAGGTCTCGCGCTCGCGGCGGGCGTTCGTGGCCGATCTCGACGCCGCGCAATTCGAAGCCATCATCGCCCCCCTCGTCGACGAGGCGACGGGGTTCCTCCGCCGCGCCGGGGTTGCGGAGCCGGCCGTCGTGTGCCGCCTGGACATGCGCTACCAGGGACAGGGCTACGAGATCGAGGTGACCGTCCCGGGGGACGGCACGCGCGGCGGCTACGCAGCCGCATTTTCGCGGCTCGAAACGCTCTTTCGCGCCCAGTACGCGGAGATCTTCGCGGAGACCTTTCTCGACGAGCCGCTCGAGATCGTGAGCTGGAAGGTTGAGGCGGCGGGCTCCGAGGCGCCGCTCGCCTACCATGGCATGCGCGGTGGCGAACGCGGGCGCGCGAAGCGTTCGCGGGCGCTCTGGTTCGGGGACGCCTTCGTCGACTGTGAGGTGATCGACCGTTACGGGCTCGCGGTGGGAACGACCGTCGAGGGCCCGGCCGTCGTCGAGGAGCGCGAATCCACCTGCGTGCTCGCCCCGGGAGACCGGGCGACCGTGGACGAGCGGCTCAACCTGGTGGCGGAGCTCGCGAACCGAGGAGGTGACGCATGAGCCCACGCACGATTGATGCGGTGAGCCTTTCCATCATGTGGGATCGGCTCATCGGGATCACCGACGAGATCATCTCCGCCCTGGTGCGAAGCTCGTTCTCGACCATCGTGCGCGAGAGCGGCGACCTCTCGGTGGTGGTGCTCGACGCGGACGGCAACTCCGTCGCCCAGGGCAGCTACAGCGTGCCGTCGTTCACCGGCACGGCCGCCCCGACCCTGCGGCACATGCTGGCGAAGTTTCCCGCGGAGAGCCTGGAGCCCGGCGACGTCATCGCCACCAACGACGCGTGGATGGGCACCGGTCACCTCTTCGACATCAACGTGATGCGGCCCGTGTTCCGAGGCGCGCGAATCGTCGGCTACACGATGAGCATCACCCACCTTCCGGACATCGGCGGGCTCGGGTTCGGCGCCGCCGCGTCGGAGATCTTCCACGAGGGGCTTCGCCTTCCCGTGTGCAAGCTGGTCCGGGCCGGGCGGCTCGACGAGCCCATGTTCGACGTCATCCGCAGCAACGTGCGAGTGCCGGAGCAGGTCTTCGGCGACCTGATGGCGAACGTCACCTGCAACGAGGTCGGCGGCCGCCAGCTCCTCGACTTCATGGACGAGTACGGACTCGACGACCTCGCACCGCTCTCCGAGGCGATCCGCGGGCAGAGCGAGCGGGCCATCCGGGACCGGATCGCGGCCCTCCCCGACGGGATCTACGAGGGAGCGATCGACATCGAGGGGATCGACGACCCGCTCCGGCTCGTTTGCCGCGCCGAGATTGCGGGAGAGGAGATCGGGCTCGACTTCGCGGGGACCTCCCCGCCCGTCAATCGCGGCATCAACGTGCCGTTCTGCTATACGCGGGCGATGGCCCGCTACGCGGTCAAGTGCCTCACCGTGCCCGGCATGCCCAACAACGAGGGTGCGGTGGCCCCGATCCGGGTCACCGCCCCGGAGGACTCGATCCTGAACGCGCAGCCGCCGTACCCGACCGGAGGCCGGCACGTGACCGGGCACATGGTCGTCCCCCTCGTCTTCCGCACCCTCGCCGAAGCGGCTCCCGAGATGGTGCAGGCCGACTGCGGCAACATGAACATCGTCACCTTCCAGGGTACCCGGGCGGACGGCCAGCCGATGTCGACGATCTACTTCTCGACCGGGGGGTTCGGCGCCTTGCAGGGCTTCGACGGGGCGGACACGATCCCCGGGCCGTCGAACATGCGGGCGGTTCCGGTCGAGATGTGGGAGTCGCTGACCGGCATCACCATCGTGCACAAGCGGCTGCTCCCCGACACGAGCGGGCACGGCGAGGCGCGGGGCGGTCTCGGCCAGGAGATCGAGTTCCGGAACGACACGGGCTTCCCGTTCACCGCGTTCTGCATCGCGCCGCGTTCCGAGTTTCCGGCCCGTGGCCTCTTCGGAGGGGGAGACGGAAGCCGGCGCACCATCCTCATCGACGACCGCCCGGTCCATCCGAAGGGCGCCCACGCGGTGGCGCCGGGGCAACGCTTCACGATGCGCGACTCGGGGGGCGGCGGGTTCGGCGACCCTGAGAACCGCCCCCGCGGGAAGGTTCTCGCCGACCTCGACGAGGGCCTCATCACCCCTCCCGTCGCCCGCGAGGTCTACGGCGTCACGCCGGGGTAGCACGGCAAGGCCCGTCTGCCGGACGGCGACGGCTGCCGTCTTCCCGGCGGCGGCATCCATGGACGGAACGGCCCGCCGCGTCTCTCCCGGCGCGGCGCGCGCGAAGCGGACGCGGGGCTGCCCGGAACGTTGCGCACGGCGCAAGCAGCGGTCGCGCGGCCTTCCCGGCCCACATCCAGCCGTCCCACCACTCTCCGCGCCCGGGAGAGGCGGTCGGACCCGGTCGGACCAACCGCCGCCCGCGGACAACCTAACGAATACTCCGGCACCACCCGCCATGAAAATCGAACGGCTGCCGTCCGATTCCCATGGTGAACGGAGGCAGCGGAACAGCCATCTCCGGCCTCGAGCGCCGCGAGTGCGCATCGCACACGCCACCCCGGCCGACTGTCGCGACGCGGCAGCCGGCCGGTCTACTCGGGAGCGCCGGGAAGGGCTTCGAGGCCGCGTACGTTCTGGCCGCCGTAGCGGCGAAGGCGGATGTCCGCCTGCTCCTTGTGACCCGCGAAGTGCTCGAGGGCGCAAAGGCGCGAGCAGTACTCCCCGACCTTGACGGACGCCTCCTCGGTGATGCGCTGGTAGGTGCAGGTCTTGATGAACTTCCCGACCCAAAGGCCCCCCGTGTAGCGGGCCGCCCGGCGGGTCGGGAGGGTGTGGTTGGTGCCGATCACCTTGTCGCCGTAGGAGACGTTCGTCTCCGGGCCGAGGAAGAGCGCGCCGTAATTGGTCAGGTGGTCGAGGAAGTACTGCGGGTCCTCGGTCATGACCTGGACGTGCTCGGCCGCGATGCCGTCCGCGACCGCCACCATCTCGTCGACCCCGTCGCAGACGATCACCTGGCCGTAGTCGCGCCACGCCGTGCCGGCCGTCTCGCCGGTGGGAAGGATCCCGAGCTGGCGCTCGACCTCCGCCATCGTGTCGCGGGCGAGCTCTTCGGAAGTGGTGAGGAGGGTCGCGGGCGAGGTGGGGCCGTGCTCCGCCTGGCCGAGGAGGTCGGCCGCGCAGAGCTCGCCGTCCACCGTCTCGTCCGCGATGACGAGGGTCTCGGTGGGACCTGCGAAGAGGTCGATGCCGACCCGGCCGAAGAGCTGCCTCTTGGCCTCGGCGACGAACATGTTCCCGGGCCCGACGAGCATGTCGACGGGCTCGACGGTCTCGGTGCCGAGGGCCATCGCCCCCACCGCCTGCACCCCGCCGAGGCAGTAGATCTCGTCCGCGCCACCAAGGTCCTGGGCGACGACGATGGCGGGGTTCGGCTCGCCCGCGTAGGGCGGCGCGCAGGTCGCGATCCGCTTCACCCCCGCGACCTTCGCGGTCACCACGCTCATGTGGGCGGAGGCGACCATCGGGTACTTTCCGCCCGGCACGTAGGAGCCGACGCTGTTCACCGGGATGTTCCGGTGGCCGAGGATGACCCCCGGCATGGTCTCGTGCTCGACGTCGCGAAGCGCCCCCATCTGGATCTCGGCGAAGCTCCGGATCTGTTTCTGCGCGAACTCGATGTCCGCCCGCTCGCGCGGGCTCACCCGCTCGTAGCAGGCGTCGATCGCCGCCCGGCCGAGGCGAAAGTTCGCCGGCGACCAGCCGTCGAAGCGCTCCGAGTACTCGCGCACGGCGGCATCGCCCCGCGCCTCGATGTCCGCGAGGACGTCCTCCACGGTCCGGCGGACCTTCGCGTCCGCATCGGCCCTGGCGTCGTCGCTCATCCCGGTCTTGAGGTAACGGGGCACGGCACCCTCCTCCCGTCGGCTTCGGATTCGGTTCCGGCCGATCGTAGTGCGCGACGAGGTGGCTGACAAAGCGAGAGCAGGGGAGGCAACCCGAGGTCGAATGGCGGACCGGACCGGCTCGACGCGAGCTTCGCACGGGCCCGCAGCCTTCGGGAAACCGGCGGCGCGAGCTCCGCCGGCGACCGGGGTCTCACACGTCGGGGCGCGGGTCGCGGACCTCGACGCTCATGCCACCGACTCCTCCGCCACCCGTTCGAGCACCTCGCGCAGGACGCCCGGATCCTGGGCCCCGGTCACCGCGTAACGTCCGCCGATGATGAAGAACGGAACCCCCGTCACCCCCATCCGCCGCGAGCGTTCCTCGACCGCCCGCAACGCCTCGACCTCTTCGGTGCTCGCGAGGTACTCCGCGAGGGCGACCGGATCGATGCCGCACTCCGCGCCGATGTCGACGAGGGTCTCGAAGTCCCCGATGTCCCGCCCCGCCACGAAGACGGCATGGAACAGTGCCTCGACCGCCTCGTCCTGAAGCCCCTCGCGCGCCGCGAAGTGCACCAACCGATGGGAGGCGAAGGTATTGGGGGTGCGCGGCATGCGCTCGAACGCGAACGCGATCCCGTCCGCCGCCCCCGCCTCGCGGATACGGTCGTACACGGCCCGGGCCGCATCCGGTCCGCCGAACTTCGAGGAGACGTACTCGGCTCGATCCATGCCCTCCGGAGGCAGTCCGGGGTTGAGCTGGAACGGGTGCCAGCGGATGCGCACCTCGTCGGCATCGAAGCCCGCGAGGGCGCGCTCGATTCGGCGCTTGCCCACGTAGCACCACGGGCAGATGGTGTCGGAAACGATGTCAATCTCGATCATGACGGGGCTCCGGGACGCCGGCGTGCCGGGTCGCGGGGAATCCGCGCCGCTCCGGCCGAGCCGTCGAATTCGCGGGCATCGCATTGGCCATCGTGATGGTCACCCGGAAGAGCCGCGGCCGGAACGCGAGAGTCCGCTCCGGCGAGGAACCTGCACGGCGGCGACCGGCCGCCCGGTCGGAGCTCCGCCCGAGGGCCCGGCCAGCCGGCCGGATGATTCGGCATCTCGCGGGTCTTGCCCATTTGGACCGTTCCACCGTCGCGACAGGACTGAAGTCTAGACGATCCGCCTCGCCGGTGCGGTCGCCGCGCGTCACGACGCTTCAACCCGTCGAGGGTTGCGAGAAGGAAGCGAGAATCTGCATGAGCCGGCCAGCGGGTAGAATCGCGCGCCCATGAAAGAACGATTCGGGGTTCGCGGCAAACGGGCGATCGTGACCGGAGCGTCTTCGGGCCTCGGGCGGCGGTTCGCCATCACCCTTGCCGGCGAGGGGGCGCGGGTCGCGCTCGTGGCGCGACGGGTGGAACGGCTCGAAGCGCTCGCGCGCGAGATCGGGGCCGCGGGCGGCGAGGCGGTCGCGATCGGGATGGACGTGTCGGACGGAGCGTCCGTCCGCAACGGTATTGCCCGCGTCGTGGAAAGACTCGGCGGCATCGACGTGCTGGTCAACAACGCAGGGATCGTCATCCACAAGCCGCTGCTCGAGCACGACGAGGCCGACTGGGACGCGGTAACGGGAGTGAACCTCCGGGGCGCGTACCTGGTGGCCCTCGAGGCGGCGCGGTGCATGACGGCGCAAGGGGAACCCGGCGGCAGCATCATCAACATCGCCTCGGTGATCGGCCACGGCAGGGTCGCGATGCAGATCCCGGAGTACATGGCCGCCAAGGGCGGCCTCGTGCAGCTCACCCGGGCGATGGGGGCCGAGCTCGCCCGGCACTCGGTGCGGGTCAACGCGATCGCGCCCGGGTACATCGAGACCGATTTCAACCGCGAGTTCCTCCGCACCGAACAGGGCGCGCGCCTCGTGCGCGGGATCCCGCAGCGGCGGGCCGGCCGTCCGGAAGAGCTCGACGGCGCCCTGCTGCTGCTCGCTTCCGACGCATCTTCCTTCATGACCGGGAGCGTCATCACCGTGGACGGCGGGCACGCCTGCACCTCGGTCTGATCGCCCCTTCCGGCGCGAGGGACGAACGGACCGCCGCCGCGGAGCCCGCCGCACCTCCCGGCCGGCCCGACCGGCACGCCGCGCCACCCCGCGCTGGAGCGCAGCGAACCGCACCGGGGAAGACCGAAGCGGACCAGGCCGGACCGCGCTTCGCCGGAGCCCATCACCGGAACACGCCGAACCGCACCGCAACCATCAGGAAACGCCCACCATGGACTACCACCTTCCCCCCGAGGTCGAAGCGGTCCGGATTCGCATCCGCGACTTCGTCGACACCCACCTCATCCCCATCGAGGCCGACCGCTCGGTGTACGACCCTCACGAGAACATCGCGGCCGCCCCCCTCGCCCGCCTCCGGGCCGCGGCCCGCGCCGAAGGGCTGTGGGCGCTGCAGATGCCCGAGGAGAGGGGTGGGGCCGGCTTCCCGACCGTCGGGATGGCGGCCTGCTACGAGGAGATGAACCGCTCCATCTTCGGACCGGTCACCTTCAACTGCCAGGCCCCCGACGACGGCAACATGATCCTGCTGAACCGGGTCGGCACCGAGGACCAGAAGGACCGGTGGCTCCAGCCCATCATCGACGGCGAGGTCCGCTCCTCGTTCGTCATGACCGAGCCCGCGCCGGGCGCCGGGTCCGACCCCGCGGGGGCGATGCAGACTCGGGCGGAGCGGCGCGGCGGGAAGTGGGCGATCTCCGGGCGCAAGTGGTTCATCACCGGCGCGGGGGAGGCGAAGCACTTCATCGTCGTTGCGCGCACCTCGGACGACACGCGCCGCGGCCTCTCCGCGTTCCTCTTCCACGCCGATCAGCCGGGCTGGCGGATCCTCCGGACCGTGCCCATCATGGGCCCGGAGGAGCACGGCGGGCACTGCGAGCTCGAGTTCGACGGGCTCGAGGTCGGCGACGAGGACGTGCTGATGGAGATCGGAGACGGCCTCAAGGCGACCCAGATCCGCCTCGGCACGGCCCGCCTCACCCACTGCATGCGCTGGCTCGGGCTCTCCAAGCGGGCCCTCGAGATCGCCTCCGCCTACGTCCAGGAGCGCGAGAGCTTCGGCCTCACCCTCGCCGAGCACGAGGGCGTGCAGTGGATGATGGGCGAGGCGGCGATGGACATCCACATCGGGCGCCTCCTCACCATGCACGCGGCGTGGAAGCTCGACCAGGGCGACTTCGCGCGCAAGGAGGTGTCAATGGCGAAGGTCGCGGTGGCCGACGTGCTCCACAAGGCGGTCGACACCGCCATCCAGCTCCTCGGCGCCAGGGGCTACTCGAAGGACACCCCCCTCGAGTGGATGTACCGCTACGCGCGCCAGGCCCGCCTCGTGGACGGCGCCTCGGAGGTCCACAAGATGGTCCTCTCGCGCTTCTTCTTCCGCGAGGGGGTAGACTTCTGGAACTGGGGATGACCCCGGGGACCGGTCGCCCGGCGTAGCGGCCGGGCACGAGGCGGGGCTCCCCCGCGGCACGGCGCGAAGCGATGCGGGCCCGCGCCCTCACCTTCTCGTCGCACCACGCGAACTCAACTCAGCACCGTCGAATCCGGAACCGATGCAAGAAACCTACGAGACGATCGCGATCGAGGCGGTCGACGATCACCGGCTGGTCGTGCGGCTGAACCGCCCGGCTTCCGCCAACGCCCTCAACACCCGGATGGGACTCGATCTCCGCCACCTCTTCACGGAGCTCTACGTCGCGCCGGGGGACATCCGGTGCATCGTCCTGACCGGCGAAGGCGACAGGGCGTTCTGCGCGGGAGGCGACCTCAAGGAGCGCAACGGAATGACGGACGCGGACTGGCAGCGCCAGCACGCGATCTTCGAGCAGATGACCCTCGCGGTGGTCGAGTGCCCCGTCCCGATCATCGCGGCCGTCAACGGCGCCGCGTACGGCGGCGGCACCGAGCTCGCCCTCGCCTGCGACTTCATCTACGCAGGCAAGCGCGCGCGCTTCGCGCTCACCGAGGTCACCCTCGGAATCATGCCGGGGGCGCTCGGGCCGCAGAACCTCGCCCGGGCCGCCGGCGTGCGGCGTGCGAAGGAGGCGGTGCTTACCGGCCTCCCCTTCGGGGCGGAGGAAGCGCTCGCGTGGGGGGTCGCCAACCGGATCTGCGAGAACGACACCCTCGTCGACGAGGCGCTCGCGACCGCCGCGCGCATCGCGTCGAACGCCCCGCTCGCGACGCGCCGGGCGAAGCGCACGATGTCCATCGGAAGCGATATCGACCTTCGAAGCGCGTTCGCCCTCGACCTCGAGGCGTACAACCGGCTGGTGCCGACCGACGACCGCCAGGAGGGCGTGCGGGCGTTCAACGAGAAGCGGCCCGCCCGCTTCCAGGGACGGTAGGCCGGACGATGCCCTCCGCCTCCCCCGCTTCCTCCCCCGTTGCCTCCCCCAGTCTGGAGCGGCTCGGCGGGGCGGACCGGATCGCCGCCGGGCTCGAGGGGGGCGGCTACATTCCGAGCCGGGCCATCGCGACCGCGGTCCACGTGGCCGCCCACCTCGAGAAGCCCATCCTCGTCGAGGGTTCGGCCGGGGTCGGCAAGACCGAGCTCGCCCTCTCCGTCGCCCGCTGGCTCGACCTCCCGCTCGTCCGCCTCCAGTGCTACGAGGGGCTCGACGAATCGAAGGCGCTCTACGAGTGGAAGTACGGCAAGCAGCTCCTCTATACGCAGATCCTCAAGGACCGCATGAGCGACGTGCTGCGCGACGCGGACGGCTTCGAGGGCGCGATGGCGCGCCTGCACGACTTCGGAGACCTCTTCTTCTCCGAGCAGTTCCTCGAGCCGCGGCCCCTCCTGCGCGCGCTTCGCACGGAAGGGGGCGCGGTGCTCCTCATCGACGAGGTCGACAAGTCGGACGAGGAATTCGAGGCGTTCCTGCTGGAGGTCCTCTCCGCCCACCAGGTCACCATCCCCGAGCTCGGCACGGTGCGGGCGGACATGCCCCCGGTCACGTTCCTCACCAGCAACAACACGCGCGACCTCGGGGACGCGCTCAAGCGCCGCTGCCTGCACCTGCACATCCCGCTGCCCGAGGCGCGCCTCGAGCGGCGCATCGTGGCGACCCGGGTCCCGGAGGCGGGCGAGGCGCTCCGGCGCCAGCTCGTCGACTTCGTGCAGCAGCTTCGCACCCTCGAGCTTCGCAAGCTGCCGTCGATCAGCGAGACCATCGACTGGGCGCGGGCCCTCGTGCTGCTGAACGCGAGCGAGCTCGAGCGCGAACTGGTCCGCGACACCCTGAACGTGCTGCTCAAGTTCGAGGTGGACGTCGAGCGGGCGGACCGCGAGCTCCCCGCCCTCCTCGCCCACTCAAGGCGCGAGGGCGGCCCGGCGGCGGCTCCCCGGGTGGCGTAGACGACGAGGGATGCGGCAAAACCTCGAGCGCTTTCTCAAGGCCCTGCGCGGGATGGACGTCCCGGTCTCCGTCGCGGAGGCCATCGACGCCCACCGCACCGCGGCCCTCGTCGGATGGAGCGACCGCACCCTGCTCCGCGACGCGCTCGCCGTCGCGGTGGCCAAGAGCGAAGACGAGAAGGCGCGCTACTTCGAGTGCTTCGACGCCTTCTTCGCGGCGGCGGGAGCGTCAAGGGACCCGGACCGCGCAACCGCGGCGGAGACCGCGGGCGAAACGTTGCGCGCCGCCGATGCCGACCCGGATCGCCCCGCGGGCGACCTCGTCCGGATGCTCCTCGACGGCGACCGGGCCGGGGTCTCCGCCGCGATGGCCGCGGCGGCCGGAGAGGTCGATCTCTCGCGGCTGCGGCTCTTCACCCAGCGCGGGGTCTTCATGCGCCGGATCCTGGACGCGATGGGGATCGGCGATCTCGAGACCGAGATTCGCAGTCTCCGCGCGGCCCCCGACGATCCGGCCGCCACCGAACGGGCGGACCGCCTCGAGGACGCCCGGGAGCGGCTGATCGAAGAATCGCGCGACCTCGTCGAGCGCAACATCGCTCTCTTCGCGGACCCCGCGTCGGCGCGCCTCCGCGAAGAGTTCCTGGAACGGATGCGCCTTGCGAACATCCCGCCGCGCGACTTCGAGCGGGTGCGGCGCATCGTCCGGCGGATGGCGAAACGCCTCGCGAGCCGGCACGCGCGGCGGCGCTTCAACCGCAAGGACGGGCGGCTCGATCCGCGCCGCACGATCCGTTCGAACATCGCCCACGACGGAGTGCCGTTCCGTCTCGCGTGGCGCTACACCCGGGTGGAGCGCCCGAAGGTGGTCGCGGTCTGCGACGTGAGCGGCTCCGTCGCCGCCACCGCCCAGTTCCTGCTCCTGCTGCTCCACTCGATGCGCGAGGTGATGTCCGACTTCCGGGCCTTCGCCTTCTCGAGCCACCTCGAAGAGGTGGACGACCTGCTGGGCGGGCGCCCGTTCGAGGAGGCGGCAGCGGGGATCATGGAACGGATCGGCTTCCGCCCGACCGACTACGGCCGCACCCTCGTCGACCTCGAGGAGGGGTATCTCGACGTCATCGACCGGCGCACCACCGTCATCGTGCTCGGCGACGGCCGCAACAACCGGGGCGATCCGCGCACCGCTTCGCTGGAGCGGATCTTCCAGCGGGCGAAACGGGTCATCTGGCTGAACCCCGAGCCGCGGACGTTCTGGGGAACCGGCGACTCCGAGATGCTGCGCTACCTCCCCTGGTGCCACGTCGCGCGGGTGTGCAACACCTTGCGCCACCTCGAGCGCGCCGTCGACGACCTCCTCGCCGCCCGCGCCTGACTCCGGGATCCTATTCGAGGAGGTTGTCGCCCCCGTCGTCGAGCGTGTCGGGCCGGCGCCAGTAGGAGAACTGGGGGGTCCAGTCGTCCACGCCGTGTCCGGCGAGGGCGAGGAGGTTCCAGGCCGAGCAGAAGAGGTCGCCCGGCCCGAATACGACGGCGTTCTTTCGCACAAGCGCACCGTCCTTTTTCTCGTAGACGACCGCGCCCGGCACGTTGTCTTCGCCGGACATCACGGTCTGCTCGCGGATATAGGCTCCACCCGTGTGGGAGGCGAGGCGGAAGCGCCAGCCGCGCGCGTTCGCGAAGCGGCGCTGGGTTTCGGGGTCGTCCTTGGAAAGCAGCACCACCGCCATCGCGGATTCGAGGTGCGGGAGGAATCCGTTGATGCCGTCCGCCCAGAGGGTGCAGTAGCGGCAGCCCTGCCCCATGTTGTGGATCGCGAGGAGCCGGTCGTGGCCCGCGAAGAGCTCGCTCAGGTGCGCCTCGCCGGCGAGGGTCCGGAACGCGTAGTCCGGAACTTCGCGTCCCGCGGCGGCCCGCCGGGCCTTGTTGAGCCTGGCCGTCAGCTCCGCGATCTCGGCTTCGAGCTCCGTAATGGTTGCGTCTGGCATGTCAGGAGTCACTTCGGTCATGGACGTGATGCCTCGTCGGAACGCGGATCATGCGGCGTTCTGGAGCCGGTTCGCCCAGTCGCAACCTGCCGTGGCCGGCGGAAGCGGCTTTCCGTCCGCGTGATGGAGATCGATGGTTTCCTCGACGATCTTGACGTAACGCGCGCTCACGTTCATCGCCGCACCCCCACTTGGCCGGACGGACCGTTCCACGCTCAGTACGAGCGGGGCATGCCGAGGACGTGCTCGCCGAGGTAGGAGAGGATGAGGTTGGTCGAGATGGGGGCGATCTGGTACAGGCGGGTCTCGCGGAACTTGCGCTCGACGTCGTACTCCTCGGCCATCCCGAACCCGCCGAAGGTCTGGATGCAGGTGTCGGCGGCGTGCCAGGCCGCCTCGGCCGCGAGGTGCTTGGCCATGTTCGCCTCCGCCCCGCAGGGGCGGGCGTTGTCGAAGAGGGCGGCCGCCTGGCGCACCATCAGCTCCGCCGCCCGCATCTCGGCGTAGGCCCGCGCGATCGGGAACTGGACCCCCTGGTTCTGGCCGATGGGGCGGCCGAACACCACCCGCTCCTTCGCGTAGCCGCTCGCCCGCTCGACGAACCAGCGGGCGTCCCCGATGCACTCCGCCGCGACCACGATGCGCTCCGCGTTCATCCCGTCGAGGATGTAGCGGAAGCCCTTCCCCTCGGCGCCGATGAGGTTCTCGGCCGGAACCCGCATGTCGTCGAAGAAGACCTCGGTCGTCGAGTGGTTGATCATCGTGCGGATGGGGCGGATGGTGAGGCCGTTGCCGAGCGCCTCGCGCATGTCCACCACGAAGACGGAGAGCCCGTCCGTGCGTTTCGCCACCTGGTCGGCGGCGGTGGTGCGGGCGAGGAGAAGCATCAGATCCGAGTGCTCGGCCCGCGAGGTCCACACCTTCTGGCCGTTGACGACGTAGTGGTCGCCGTCGCGCACGGCCACGGTCTTGAGGCCCAGGGTGTTCGTGCCGCTCGTCGGCTCGGTGACCCCGAACGCCTGGAGGCGGAGGTCTCCGCGGGCGATGCCGGGGAGCCACTGGCGCTTCTGCTCGTCGCTGCCGTGCCGCAGGATCGTGCCCATGATGTACATCTGGGCGTGGCAGGCCGCCCCGTTGCCGCCGCTCGCGTGGATTTCTTCGAGGATCGCGGCCGCCGCTCCCGTGCCGAGCCCGCTTCCTCCGTACTCCTCCGGGACGAGCACGGCGAGGAAGCCGGCCTCGGTCAGGGCCCGCACGAACTCCGTCGGGTACTGGCGCTCGCGGTCCTTCTCGCGCCAGTACTCGCCGGGGTAGCCGGCGCAGAGCGCCCGCACCGATTCGCGGATCTGCCGGATGTCGTCGGAGTCCTCGAGCGGCCGGCCGGCCGCCGGGTCGATCACTTCCATCGCTGTCGCGGCCATCTCGGTTCCTCGGCTCTTCGCGTTCGATTCGGGCGGTGGGGGCAGGGGAGCGGGCGGCGGCGACTACGCCGCCGCGGCCCGGCACTCATCGGCCCGCGTGCGGGCCGCGGCGCTCGCCGCCTCCTCCCCGCAGCCGGAGAGCGCGTCCGCGTACTTTGACCACGAGTCGGCGCTCGACGGCCTGAGCTCGACCCGCTCGGCGAGCAGGCCCCGGGCGAGGCGGTACCGGCGGCCCCGGAGCGCCGCCTCGTTGAGGAGCTGCGCGAACACGTCGCGCTGGGCGTGGCTCGCCCCCATCAACGGGTAGTCGGCGCGGATCGGGAGGAGGATCTCGGTCGCCGCCTCGTATTCTCCGCGGCAATAGGCGGCGACCGCCCGGCAAAGGGGTAGCGTCAGGCGCCGGGCAATGCCCGCCGCCCAGGTCGTGCGCTCGGCGGCGCACCGCTCGAGCGACTCGAACACCCGCTCGACCTCCTCGAAGCGCCCCGCCCGGCCGAGGGCCATCACGTGGTGCGGCTCGGTGAACGCGAGCGCGTGGTCCTCGATCTTGCCCGCGCACGCCTCGGCGAGCTCCTCCCAGCGGTCGCCCACGTCGACGTCGCGGCACTCGAGCCGCCACAGCATCGAGGCGCAGTTCTGGATGTCGAGATAGAAGTCCGTGGGCTTCGCCCGGAACCGCCCGTCGTAGAGGGCGAGCACCTCGTCGACTCGGCCCCGCTCGATCTCGAACATCGCGAGGTGCCACCACAGGTGCTCGCGCATCGGGTTGCGGTCGTCCCAGATGTCGGGCGGACGGGAGAGCCACTCGGCGCCTTCGCGAAGGCGCCCCTGCATCTCGAGGACGTGAGAGACGGCGTGGATGGACCACACGTCGTCCTCGTTCATCTCCACGGCCCGGCGTCCGTACGGCTCGGCGCGCGCGTAGTCGCCGCTTTCCTCGAGCGCGAAGCAGTACATCCCGAGGAGGAACCCGTAGCCGGGGCGGCCCTCGTCCCAGGCCGGGAACACCCGTGCGATGGCGTCGCGCATGCCATGCGCGCGGCCGAGCCAGAAGATGGCGTTGTGCTGGAGCCGGAGGGCGAAGAGGTCGTGGGGGTGGTCGACGAGGATCCGGTCCCAGACGAGGATCGCGCGCGGCTGGTCGCCGGCGTGGATTGCGCGCAGCGCCTCGATCATCAGCCGTTCGCGGGGCGTCGCGCTTGCCGTCCGGGCCTCGGCCTCCGCCACCGCCTCGCCAATCTTGCCGGCGAGGAAATCGGACTGGAGGCCGGTCAGCAGGATCCCGCGCAGGCAGTGCGACATCGCGCACTCGGGATCGGCCTCGAGCATCGCCTTGCCGTGGTCGATCGCGTCGAGGCGGAACTCGAGAAAGCTCCGTATGGCGGCGTCCCAGGCGGCGAGCGCCTCGGTCGAATCGGTGCTGACATCGAGCCCGAAGGCGTCACGGAGCATGAACGGAACTCACGTTGCGAACGGTGGGGCATTCGATCATAGGCGGGGCGCCGCAGGAGGGAAAGCGGACCCTCAGAGCTCGAAGACGAGCGGCGGGCCGGTGTCGACGACGGTCGCGGCCGGCGAAGGTTCGGCGTCGAGGTCCGCGTAGCGCCGCGACGTGCCGTCCGCGAAGTCGACGATCTGGGTGGGGTTCGGATCGACGTTGAGGATGACGAACGTCGCCCCGGGGGGGGCGAGGACGAAGCGGTCGAGGGAGTGCCAGGTGCCCCGGGCGAACGCGAACGGCCGGCCCGGATTGATGAGGAACGCCCGCACGTCCCGGGGCCGCGGAATCGCCTCCTCGTCGGCGAGGTCCGTCGGCGCCGCGACACAGACCACGGATGCGCTTCCCGAGACCTGGACGAAGGTCTGGGTGACCCCGAAGTGCCGCTCGAGACGCGAGAACGAGCGCCCCGCGCACGGCTGCCAGATCGCGTGCACGGTGGTGCGACCGTCGCACTCGAACGCGAGCCGGGTCATCACCCGTTCGTCGGCCGGTTCGCTGGAGGACTCGAGGATCCGGCCGAACGGCGCGAACGACTCGGCGGTCATGGGCTCGATGTCGAGACGGTGTCGAAGCGGCGGCGACGATTCATTCGTCATGTGGAGAAGGCTCCCGTTGTGCGGTCGAGATTCACGGCCGTCCGGAAGTATCGGTGTAACGTTATTTCTATATTTCTAGTAATGTCGTTGACAGGTCGGATTCAGACCCCTACATTGCACCCATGGCCTTCGAGACTCCATCCGCCGCCGCGGTCCTCGCCGAGCTCGGCAACGAGACCCGCCTCGCCATCGTGCGGAACCTCGTGCGGGCGGGCGGGGACGGTCTCACGGTGGGCGAGATCCAGCGCGAGACCGGCGTCCCGGGGTCGACCCTCACGCACCACATCCAGCGGCTCTGCCAGGTGGGTCTCGTCAGCCAGACGCGGCGCGGCAGCGCCCTTTGGTGCCGGGCGGACACGGACCTCGTCCATTCCCTCGCCCATTTCCTGATCGAGGAGTGCTGCGCGGGGGAGGGCCGGCGGCGGGAAGCGAACGCCGCGTGAACGCCCGGCCCGCCACCGCGACCTGAGAATCCGGGGAGGCGACCATGACCGCCCTCGCCCTCGTCCTTCGGCAACCCCTCTCCCGCCTCCGCTCCGCGGCCGGCGATCGGGTGGTGCTCGCCTTTCTCGCCGCGCTCCTCGTCCTCGGCGCGGCGGACCCGGGACAGCTCTTCCCGAGCGTGCGCTTCGTCCTCGGCGGCCTCGTCTCCATCGCCCCGTTCCTCGCCCTCGCGGTGGGGGTCGCCGCGTTCGCGGCCGCGAGCGGGTCCGACCGCCTGGTGGCGCGGGTCTTCTCCGGAAGCCCGGTCCGGACCATCACCCTGGCCGCCCTCTTCGGCGCTCTCTCGCCCTTCTGCTCGTGCGGGGTCATCCCGATCATCGCCGCGATGCTCCACGCCGGGGTCCCGCTCGCGCCGGTGATGGCGTTCTGGCTCTCTTCGCCGGTCATGGACCCGGAGCTGTTCATCCTCACCGCGGCCGGTGTCGGGACCGGGTTCGCGGTCGCAAAGACGGTAGCCGCGGCGGGGATGGGCCTCCTCGGCGGGTTCGCGGTACTCGCTCTCCAGCGCGGAGGCGCACTCCGGCACCCCCTCGCCGGCTCGTCGGAGGGCGGCTGCGGTTCCCACTTCGAGCCCGACGAGTCGAAGCCGGTCGCGTGGCGATTCTGGCTCGAACCGGTGCGGCGGGCCGAGTTCCGGCGCGTCGCGACCGCGACCGGCCTCTTCCTCTTGAAATGGCTCGCGATCGCGTTCCTCGCCGAGAGCGTGATGACGGCGTACGTCCCGGCCTCGTGGGTAGCGACCGCGGTCGGAGACGGGAACGCGTTCGCCATCCCGCTCGCCGCGGTCGTAGGGGTTCCGACGTATCTCAACGGCTACGCGGCCATCCCCCTCATCGCCGGACTCCTCGAGATGGGCATGACGGGCGGCGCCGCCCTCGCCTTCGCGACGGCCGGGGCGGTCTCCTGCATCCCCGCCGCGATCGCGGTCTGGGCCCTGGTCCGCCGGAGCGTCTTCGTCCTCTATATCGGCCTCGGCCTCGGCGGCGCGATGCTCGCCGGCCTCCTCTACGAGCTGGGCGGAGCCCCCATCTGACCGGGAGCCGTCACCGGCTTCCCGATGCGGGCTGAAGTCCGGTCGCGGCGATCGGTCGTACTTCTTGAGGCCAACTTCGACGAAGGGGGTCGATGGCCGGTTGCGCTCCCGCACGGCCTTTCCTCTATAATCACCGGTGGTTACCCACGGCCTGGTCGCGCCATGAATCCGTCGCGACAACGGATCAAGAGCGCCGGAGCCCGCGCGGCGGTGCGGCACCCCGGCAAGTACCACGAACGGGCAACGCGCTCGTGCCGCTCGTTCGTGGTGATGCTCGCCGCCCGAGATCGAGCCTGATTCCTCCCGAAGCTCCGCGCGCACGCGCGGACAATCGCGCTGCGGGCCCCCGATTCCCACCCGCGCCCTCCCCGCGACCTTCCGAGGTCCGGACCCAAGAGGAAGCTCGACCGGGATGAGCAACGATTCAAGCGACCCGAGAACGAACGGCAGCTTCACCGGCGATTGCCGCGCCCCGCTCGCCGCCGTCCTCGACTATTCCTCGCTTGCCTCGGCGATCGACGAAGCGCTCGACGGAGCGGTCACCGAGCCGTGGCTGGTGAAGGCACGCCGCGTCGTCTTCACGAGCTCCGGAGACGGCCTCTTCGCGGCGCGGAGCGTGCTGCCCGCGTTCCGGCGCTGGTCGGGAGTGACCGCGGAGGTGATGAGCGCAATCGAGTTTGCCCGCTACGAGACTCCGTTGCTCGATTCGGGGGACGTGCTCGTCGCAATCTCGAATTCGGGCAGCTCTTCGCGCACGCGCGAGGCCGTCGCCCTCGCCCGCGACCGCGGGACCCCGGTCCTGGGGGTGACCGGGAGCCTCGACGGCCCGCTCGCCGCCATGGTCGACCGCACCGTGCACCGTCCGGTTCGCTCGGCGGGGTTCGATGTCAGCGGACACCGGCGGGCCATCGTGCACATGGCCGAGTACTTCGCCACCCTGCGGGCGCTCTATGGCCTCGCCCTGCGGCTCGGTCTCGCCCACGGGCGCCTTGCCCCGGAGGCCGCGGACGAGACCCGCGCCGACATCGATCGCGCGGTCGCCGCCGTGCCGGAGGTCGCGGCGGCGACCGAGGCGCACGCACGCGCTCTCGCCGAACGCCTCCATGCGCAAGGCACCGACACCGTCTGGGTCCTTGGCGCGGGCCCGAACCGGGGCACCGCCGAGTACTGCGCCGCCAAGTTCCACGAGCAGGTCCCCCTGAACGGGGTGCCGCAGGACCTCGAGGAGTGGGCGCACCTCCAGTACTTCCTCACCCTGTCGTGGGGAGCGCGCGGGCCGGTCCTGGTACTCGCGCCCTCCGGAAACGCCCGCGACCGCGCCGAGGAGGTCGTCGCCGGCATCGCACGGGCGGGTGGGTTCGCGGTGACCGTCGGGCCGGGAGAGGCGACGGGCGAGGCCGCCCGTCTCGAGGTGCCGGAACACCTGCCCGAACTGCTGACCCCTCTCCTCTATCACGTGCCGGTGCAGCTCCTCGTGCTGCACCTCGCGCGGCTCGCGGGCGTCGACCCGACACCGATCCGGCGGGTCGACGACTACGAGCTCATCCGCGGCGGCATCGTGCGCGACCGGGTCGTGGGGCTCATCTGAATGGACGTCCGGCCGCTCCCGGGCGCCATTGCGGACCAAGGCTCACGCTCGCCACGAGGCCTCAGCCCATTGCGGGTCGCTCCGGAGCAGTGGCCCCCACTCGCCAGGGAAGGCCCCGAAGGAGGAAACCATCGCCATGATCAGGAAAATTGAGACCAGCACGGGAAGCCGGGGCATCACCCGGCGTGGATTCGGCAAGGGCGCCCTCGCCATCGGCACGGCGGCCACCGTCGGATTCCCCAGCATCATCCGCGCCGAAGACCGGGAGCTCGTCGTCATCAGCTACGGAGGGGAGCTCCAGGAGCCGCACCGTTGGCTGGGCGACCAGATGGAAGCACGCCACCCGGGGCTCAAGGTCCGCCTCGTCGCGAGCGAGTCGCAGGACATCGTCGCCCAGATCAAGGCGGCCCGCGGGCACAGCCCCTACGACGCGATGCCGAACGGGGAGCCGCCCCACCTCATCGCGATGAACGACGGCTACATCCAGAAGCGGGACGATTCGAAGCTCTCGAACCTCGGCAACGTCTACCCCGAGTTCCTCGAGAAGACGAGCGGCTTTGGAGTGCCCGCCACCTTCTCCCTCATCGGCATCGCCTACAACGAGGAGATGGTGAGCACCCCGCCCACGGCGTGGAAGGACCTCTGGAACGAGGAGTACGCCGGAATCCGGGGGATCTGCCGCACGTCCTCGAACCTCGGGCTCGGGACCCTCGCCATCACGTCCAAGATCTTCGGCGGCTCGGAGTCCGATCTCGAACCCGCCTGGGCAAAGCTCAAGGAGCTCGACCCGATCGCAGGCCGGAGCCCGCGCATCCTCGCCCAGATGATGGAACGGGGGGAGATCGCGATCGCGCCGCTGTGGAACAACGACGCGGCGGTCGCCGAGAACAAGGGCATGCCGATCCGCTTCGTGAAGCCGGACCCGGGCCCGGTCGCGATCGTGTCGGTCATGTCCGAAATCACCGGCACCCGCCATCCGGACCTCGTCTACGAATGGATGGACGGAATCATCAGCCAGGAGTACCAGGCGTTCGCAGCCGACGCGCCCTACTACTTCGGGGTGACCGTCAAGGGAGTGGACGTCCCGGAGGCGGCGAAGCCCTACACGCCGTCGACGCCGGAGGAGGTGCTCGCCCTCCAGACCGTGGACTGGCCGAACATCGTGAAGGTGCGCCCGCAGCTCGTCGAGCGTTTCGACCGCGAGTTCTCGGTCTAGGACCACGGACCCGGACCCCGAGCGTTCGGCCGTGACGGCCGGCCGGGACGGGGCCATGCTCCGCGACGTGCGCCGCCAGCCGGCGGTGCACGCGCGGTTGCTCGCACGCGCCCCGGAGCTCCGGGGGTTCGCGCGCGAGCACCTCGTCCCGGACCCGGGCGGGGCGCTCTGGGCGACCGGGTGCGGGGACGGCTGGTTCGCGGCCCGCGCGGCGGCGGCGCTCGCCGGAGGCGGTCCGCACCCCTACCGGCCGCGGGCCGCCCTCCCCTTCCTCGTCTACGATGTGCCCGCGGTGGGACCGGCCGACCGGGTGCTCGTCATCTCGATGTCGGGGAACGTTGACCGTTCCGTCGAGGCGGCGGAGGCGGCTCTCGCGCGCGGCGCTCAGGCAGCGCTCCTCACCAACGGCGACGGCGGGCGGGCGGGGGCGCTCGGCATCCCCCGGGTTTCGCTGGAGATCGAAGCGATCGCACCCTTCCTCTGCGGGACGACGAGCTATACCGCGTCCGTCCTCGCCCTCGCCCTGGCCCTGGGTCCGGAGGGGACCGTCGACGCGGCGAAGCGGCTCGCCTCCGGGCTCGAGGCGTGCCTGGACGCGGCCGAGCCGGTGGTGCGCGACCTTGCCCGTGCGTACACCGGCGTGCGCTTCCTCTCGAGCGGAGCCACCCTCGCGACCGCGGACTACGGAGCGGCGAAGCTCGTCGAGCTGACCCGCCTACCCGCCTGGAGCGACGACATCGAGGAGTTCGCACACCGCCAGTTCTGGAACGCGGACCCGGGCGAGCTCGTCGTGTACCTCGCGGCGAACCCCGGGATCGCCCGCTTCGCCGACGAGAGCGCGCGGGCGCTCGCCGGGATGGGCTTCGCGACCCTCGGCGTCGAGACCGAAGGGAACGAGTTGCCGTCGACCGCGCACCGGGTGGCCCTCCCCCGCGTCGAGGAAGCCCTCTCACCGCTGCCGCTCACCCTTCCCCTTCAGCTTCTCGCCCTTCACCTCGCGCGGGCGACGGGCCTCGACCCCGACACCCGCGCCCACCTCAAGGACGACGGCAAGCGCTTCGAGACGAGCCGCCGGCTCACCCGCCGGAGTCTCCTCGGTACGGGTGCCTGACGGGATGAGCGACGCACGGCCGCGGGTGACGGTGGCGGGATACCTCTCGCTCGACACGATCGTCTGCCCGTACGGGACGTTCGAAGACGTTCCGGGGGGGGCGCTCTACGCCGCCCTCGGCGCACGAGCGGCGGGCGCACGGGTGCGCCTGCGTGCATCGGTTTGCGAGGACTTCCCGGCCCTCTGGCTCGATGCCCTCGCCACGGTCGGCATCGATCTCGAGGGACTCGAGTCCGCCCCCGGCGCCACACGGCGCGCCCGCCTCGAAGACCGCGAGGCAACCCACGCACAGGCGACCCGGCGCGCATCGCCCCACCACGAGGATCCCGAGTGGTGGGCGCGGACCCGGGCCCTCGCCCCGGCGCCGTGCCGGGCCCCCGCCGACGTGGTGGTCATCACGGCAATGCCCGCCGATTGCCTGGTGCGCCATGCGGAGGCGGCGCACTCGCTCGGGGCCCGGGTCGTCGCGGACACGAGCGAGGCTTACGCACGACTGGAGGCCGAAGCCCTTCTTGCCGCCCTGCCACGGCTCGACCTCTTCGCACCGAGCCGCGAGGAGGTGCACCTCCTCCTTCCCGGTCTCGACGACGAGGCGGCGCGACACGCGCTCGACGCGCGCTGTCCCCAGATCGTTCACAAGCGGGGTCCCGACGGAATGTGGTGGTCCACGGCCGGCCTCCCGGTGTACCACGAACCGAGCCATGCGCGGGAGATCGCGGACTCGACGGGGGCGGGGGACGCCGCCGTCGGCGCCCTCGCGGCCGGGCTCGCTCGAGACCTTCCGGTTACCGATCTCTTGCGCGAGGCGTCCGCGATCGCCGCGTGCGCGGCCGGCATGGTCGGCCCCCTCGGTCTGGGGCTCGACCTCGAACGCAGCAGGGGACCGGAGCCGGGTCCTCGCGCGCAGGGATCAGCGAAACCCGCCACGAGGGCGTCGAGATGACGCGGCAAAGCGGAAAAATCAGCGAGTTGACCGCGAGTGGCCGAAGGGGATTGGAACCGCAACCCGGCGCGGAGAATCGCTGATTCTCCCACGCATGCGGGGCCCGCGGCAGTTCCGGGTCGCCTGACAAGGGAGCACCACCATGCACGTCGAGGTCGACTCGCTCGACAAGTCCTTCGGACCGACCCGGGTGCTCAAGGGGTGCTCGCTCGGCATCGATCGCGGCGAGGTGGTGACCCTCCTCGGTCCCTCCGGATGCGGCAAGACCACCCTCCTTCGCTGCATCGCGGGCTTCCATGTTCCGGAAGAGGGCCGGGTGGTCATCGGTGGCCGCGACATGACCCTGGTGCCGCCCTGGCGGCGCGACGTCGGGATGATCTTTCAGAGCTACGCCCTCTTCCCCCACCTCGACGTGCGGCGCAACGTGGAGTACGGCCTCTCGGTGCGCAGGGTCGCGCGGGCGGAACGGGACCGACGGGTCGCCAAGGCGATCGAGATCGTCTCGCTCGGCGGGCTCGCCGACCGCTACCCGAGCCAGCTCTCGGGGGGCCAGCAGCAACGGGTCGCGATCGCCCGGGTCCTCGTGCTCGAGCCGACCGTGCTCCTCCTCGACGAACCGTTCAACGCGCTCGACGCCAAGCTCCGGTACGCGATGCAGGTCGAGCTCCGCAAGCTCGTCAAGAACCTCGGCATCACCACCATCTTCGTCACCCACGACCAGTCCGAGGCGCTCACCCTGAGCGACCGGGTGGCCGTCATGCGGGGCGGGGAGATCGAGCAGGTGGCGGCGCCGCTCGGGGTCTACGACACCCCGGCGAGCGACTACGTGGCCGACTTCATCGGCAGCGCCAACGCCATCGCGGGCGAGGCGCGCGCCGGACGCCTCGAGATCGCTCCCGGGGTGGGGCTCGCGTCCCGGGTGGAGGGTGGGGCGGTCGCGATCGTCCGGCCCGAGAACCTCCGGGTGGAGCCGATTGAAAGCGAGACGGACGACGCATGGTGCGGGCGTGTCGGGTTCGTCCGCGCCCTCGGGGCCACTGTCGAGTACGAGGTCGAAGTGCCGGGACGAGACGCGGTCAAGGTCCTCGCCCTGCGTCTCGCAAGCGACGACGTCCTCGAGCTCGGTCAGGTGGTCCGGGTCTCGCTCCGCGACCCCGACGCCTGTCCCGTCCTTCCGGCCCCCGCCCGATGAACGCAACCGCGCGCCGCGCCGCACGGCCGTCCGCCCGTCGAGGGCTCGCCGAGCACCCCCTCGTTCTCGCGATGCTCTCGAGCCGCGGGGTCGGACCCGCGATCCCCGCCCTCGCCTATCTCGTCGTCTTCATGGTGATCCCGTTCAGCCTGCTCTTCTCGTTCGCGTTCCTCACCGTCGACCGCGGCGAGGTCGTCCCCTGGAGCTTCTCGCTCGAGCACTTCGGAAGCGCTCTCGGCGACTATCTCTTCTGGCGGATCGCGTGGCGTTCGTTCTGGGTCGGCGCGCTCTCGACCTTCGTCTGCCTCCTCCTCGCCTACCCGGTCGCGTATCTCTACACGACCCTCGGCTCGGTCGCCCGGAAGCTCCTTCTCGTCGCGGTCATCGCCCCGCTCCTCACGAGCGCCCTGGTCCGGGTCTACGCCTGGATCGTGATCCTCGGCGGGAGGCGGGGCCTCATGAACACGGTGCTCCTCGAGCTCGGCCTCGTCGAGCGTCCCGTTCGCATCCTCAACACCGACTGGTCGGTGCTCATCGGCATGACCCAGATCCACCTCCCGTTCATGATCCTTCCCCTCATCGCGGTGCTGGTCGCCCGCGACGTCGAGATCGAGAACGCTTCGCTCAACCTCGGCGCGGGCCGGGTCGAAACGTTCTTCCGGGTGACTCTCCCGTTGAGCGTACCGGGCATCGTCGCGGGAACGGCGCTCGTCTTCGCCCTCTCGTACACGAACTTCATCATCCCCCAGCTCCTCGGGGGCGGGAACTACACGACCCTGGCGGTGCAGGTCTACGAGTTCGTGGTCGTCATCCTCGACTGGACCAAGGGCGCGGTCCGGGCGAGCCTGCTCCTCGGAAGCTGCTTCGTGTTCGTTCTGCTCATCGTCTGGGCGGGCCGGGTCGCGACCCGCTGGACCGAGGCGCGGCTCTCGTGAGCGAGCGCCGAACGGCTGGGGCCCGGCGCTATCCGCGCTCCCCCGCGGAGTGGGTGGCGGGGGCGATCCTCTACGCGCTTGCGGGCCTCTCCCTCGTGCTCCTCATCGGGCCGAGCCTCATCGTCATCGGCATCTCGTTCACCGAGAAGCTCTACATCAGCTTTCCGCCGGAGGGCTTCACCCTCCGCTGGTACGAGGCGTTCCTCGACCACGACCAGCTCATCGACTCCGCCTTCGTCTCCCTTCGCATCGCGGGGTGGGTGACCGTTCTGACCCTCGCGCTGGGGATCACGAGCGCGTTCTCGCTCGTCCGGGGAAGGTATCGCGGACGCACCGCGCTCTCGGCGTTCATGGTCTCGCCGCAGATGCTGCCGGGGATGGTGATCGGGATCGCGGTCCTCTTCTTCGGATCGGCGTTCGGGTTCTACCAGTCGAACCCGATGGTGATCATCGCGATGACGGTGTTCTGCCTCCCCTTCGTGGTGCGCATCGTCATGGCCCGCCTCGAGGTGCTGGACCCGTCCATCGAGGAGGCATCCGCCAATCTAGGGGCCGCCCGCACCCAGACCTTCTTCCGCGTGACGCTGCCCATGATCCTCCCCGCCGCCCTCGCGGCGGCCGCGTTCGCGTTCATCGAGGCCTTCGACAATCTCACGGTCGCGCTCTTCACCGCCTCGCCGCGGGGCCGCCCCCTCTCGGTCGAGCTCTACACCCTCGTGCAGTTCGACTCGAGCCCGATCGTCGCCGCCATCTCGAGTCTCGAGATCCTCCTCGCGCTGCTCATGGTGTTCGTCATCGGGCGCACGATCGGACTCGAGAAGATCTGACGGAAACCGGAGTCGGAACCGATTTCCATTCTTCCTGACGCCACGCAGCCTCCACCTGGAGCTTCCACCCGACCCAATCCCGAAAACCGACTCTGACCCCGATTTCCGATGCGCCCCGACCTGATCCTGCTCGGCCAGACGACCGTCGACCACGTGGTCCCGGCCCGGCCGGGCGCGTGGCGCGAGCGGCTCGGGGGGAACGCCCTCTACGCTGCCGCCGGCGCCCGGCTCTGGATCGAGCCCGAGCGAATCGGGGTGGTGACCCGGGTGGGTGCGGGATGTCCCTTCGATCCACGGGCGCACCTCGCGCGGGCCGGAATCGAGCGGGTCGCGATCGCCGCGACGCGGCGCGAGCAGCTCGTCGAGTGGTTCCTCTACGAGGAGGACGGGTCGCGCCGGTCCCTCCCCCGGAACCGGGCCTTGCGGGACGCGGGCGGCGAGGGGGCGGGGGCCGGGCCGGAATACCTCGCCCACCTCGAGGCGCAGAGCCCGTCCGCCGCCGACGTCCCCGCGCAGTGGCTTCCGGTGCGGGCGGTCCACATCGCCCCGCAGGTGCTCGCCCGCCACGAGGAGAGCCTTCGAACCCTCGCCCCCCAGTCCGGCTTCGTGTCCCTTGACCCCTCGCCACACTACAGCACCGGCCGTTCCGTCGAGGCGCTCGCGTTCGCGCTCGCCCCCGCGACCGCTCTTCTCCCGAGCGAACGGGAGGTAGCGCACCTCGTCGGCGAGGACGGGTGGACCGGACTTGGCCAGCGCCTCGCCGCGGCCGGCTTCCCGGAGGTCGTCATCAAGCGCGGCGCGGCGGGGGCAATCCTCTGCGAGCGCGGGCGCCATCCGGAACGGGTGGCGCCGCTCCCGGTCGCAGTGCGCGATCCCACGGGGGCGGGGGACGCCTTCTGCGGCGCCTACGCCGCGTGCCGGCTCCAGGGTCATCCGCCGACGGAGGCGGCGCGGCGGGCTACCGTCGCCGCCTCCATGGTGATCGAGTGCGAAGGGGCGGACACGGCCCTCGCCCTGTCCCCGAACGCGGCCCGGCGCCGGCTCGAATCGTGATGCCCGCCCGCGGGATCGGGGGCATGTCCGGCCGATGCCGAGCTCACGTTCCAAACGGACCACTCGGCAGGAGCTGGTCAGTTGGCGGGGGCGCCGCCCCCAAGGGGTCTCGGCCGAGCCATCCATGCGCGCTTCGCCGCGCTCGGCGGTGTTGAGCTCGAGCTCCCGGAACGCGGCAGGACGGAGCCCCGCGACGACTTCGCGCCGTCGCTTTCCCGCACCCCCGCCACTACGGCGCTGCTGCCCTCGACGGCCATGCCGCTCGTCGTGTAAACCGCAGCCGTGTAGGACACCGTGAACCGGTACTGTACTGGGACCACTTGATCAACATGACGACGTAAACCATGACGGTAAGATTCTCCGAGGACGTTGTGCCGCTCACGGACCTCAAGGTCAATCCGGGACGGGTTATCAAGCACACGACAAAGGCCCGCCGACCGGTGCTCTTGACGAGTCGTGGTCGTGCAGTCGCCGCGGTGCGTCTACTGGACTCCCTACTTGCTGTCCTTGCGGTCACGCACGGGTTCCGGTTGAGAATCCATTAGAATAGTTCCAGGGTCTCTCCCGAAGCTCCTATTTCCATTTCTGACCGTTATTTATCAGATAGGTAACGAATAACTGCGTCTTGACAGGTGTTTCGTGGTACCGCAAAACCGCAGCCCAGTACGTGGGGAAATACGTTGGGTTGCAACACATGGGCAAGCTCACCGCCGTCAGCGTCCGCAACGCCTCCCGTCCCGGCCTCCACGGCGACGGCGCCACCCTCTATCTCGCCGTCGCGCCGGGCGGCTCCAAATCCTGGATCCAGCGCGTCACCGTCCACGGCCGGCGCCGCGACATCGGCCTCGGCGGCTATCCCGCCGTCTCCCTCGCCAAGGCCCGCCAGCGCGCCATGGCCAACCGCGTCGCCATCGCCGACGGCGTCGACCCGCTGGCCGAGAAGCGACGGGCGAACACGCCAACGTTCCGCGCCGCGGCGGCCGCCACCTTCGAGGCGAACCGGCCGCGGTGGCGCTCCGCCCGGACCGCCCGCGCCTGGATGCAGTCGCTGGAGAAGCACGCCTTCCCCGAGATCGGCGCCCTGCGCGTCCACACGATTGGTCAGGACAACGTCCTGCGCATCCTCAAGCCGCTGTGGAGCACCCGCCCGCAGCTCGCGCGCAAGCTCCGCCAGCGCATCCGCACCA